>CALWVT010000004.1 GCA_944385055.1 uncultured Clostridia bacterium
CCTCCCTACGGCTATATCAAGGACCCTGACAATCCCAAACGGTGGATCGTGGATGAGGAGGCCGCCCAGGTGGTTCGTCGGATTTATCGTATGACCTTGGATGGTTATGGAACAGAGCAGATTGCAGCAAGTCTTGAACAAGACGGTATCCTGACGCCCCGCGCCTACTGGCTCAAAAAAGGCATTAAACGGCCCGGCAAAGGAAAGGAGCAGGCTCCGACAAAGTGGAACAGCTCCAGTGTTACCAAAATACTGTCTTTGCAAGAGTATTGCGGCGACATCCTTAATTTCAAAACCTACTCCAAGTCGTACAAGAACAAAAAGCGGATTGAAAATGACCGGGAGAACTGGGTTATCTTTAAGGACGTCCACGAACCTATCATTGAGCGGGCGGTCTTTGAGCAGGTCCAGCAGAAGCGCGGCAAGATCCGCAAGCGCCGTACCCACGAAGGGGAACGCAATATGTTTTCCGGCCTGCTGGTCTGCGCTGATTGCGGACACAACCTGCACTTTCATTTCAATCAGGGCAACCCCGACATCAAGTATTTCAACTGCTCCAACTACAAGGGCAACCGTGGGAGCTGCACTTCCACCCATTATGTTCGCGTGGACTTCCTGGAGCAGGTGGTGCTGGGCGAGATCCGGCGGCTGACCAAGTTTGCCAGTCAGTTTGAGGATGAGTTTGTGAAGGCCGTGATCGGCCATTCCCAGCAGGCAGAGGCCACCGACCGAAAGCTGAAGGAGAAGGAGCTGAAAGCCCTCCAGGCCCGCGACGAGGAGCTGGACGGCTTATTTGAGCGGATCTATGAGGATAATGTTTCCGGCAAGCTCTCTGATGACCGCTTTGCCCGTATGTCGAGGCGGTACGAGGATGAGCAGAAGGAGCTGGCGGAGAAAATCAAGGCGCTCCGTGCCGAGATCGACAAGCAGAGCAGCCAGTCCATGACTACGGATATGTTCATCTCTCTGGTTCGCAAATACACCCGCGCCCGCAAGCTGACGCCCCGGATGCTGAACGAGCTCATTG
This sequence comes from uncultured Clostridia bacterium, assembly GCA_944385055.1. Taxonomy (GTDB): domain Bacteria; phylum Bacillota; class Clostridia; order Oscillospirales; family Acutalibacteraceae; genus Caproicibacterium. Next base: position 1,028 of record CALWVT010000004.1, read on the forward strand.
AGAAGATCGAAGTGTTCAACGCCGAGAGGATCGACGGGGTATGGGAGCAACGGCTCCGCATCCACTACAACTGCGTAGGGGTCATTGAGATCCCAGAGCTGATCCCGCTGCCCGCCCCGGAGGTGTCCGTAAACACAAGAAGGGGCGTAGTCGTCAACTACGCCCCATCCACCATCGCCGGATGAAATCAATAAAAAAAGACGAGTGTTCTTACAGCGTTTCAAATGCTATAAGAACACTCGCCATGGTACGGATGGTGGGACTTGAACCCACACGCTTGCGCACCAGAACCTAAATCTGGCGTGTCTGCCAATTCCACCACATCCGCTCGAAAGCGGCCTTTTTCGGGCCGCCTCTCTCTTAACTTTTTTAGTCTACCAGAAGTCCGCAAAAAGCGCAAGCCTTTTTTGCGCTCACTTTCCCAGAAGGCCGCGCTCGAGCATCGACTGCGCGCCGAGCATCACGCCCAAACGGCCGCTGTGGAAGTTTAACCCGCCCTGCATCCACGCGGCCCACGGCGCGCGCAGCGGGGCATCCGCGGAAAGCTCGATCGACGCGCCGAGCGTGAACGCGCCGGCCGCCATGATGACCTGGCTGTCGTAGCCGGGCATATCCCACGGTTCGGGGGTGACGAACGAATCGACCGGCGCGCCCTTCTGCATCCCCTGGCAGAACGCGACGAGCGCCTGCTCGTTTCGCAGCAGCACGGTCTGGATGATGTCCGCGCGCGGCTCGTCCCAGCGCGGCGTCACGTCGTAGCCGAACTGAGAGAACAGCGCCGCCGCAAACACGGCCGTCTTGAGCGCCTCGCCCGTCACGTGCGGGGCATGGAACGCGCCCATGAACAGCTCGCGGTTGTTGCCGAGCGTGCAGCCGACTTCCCGGCCGAGGCCCGGCGTCGTCAGGCGGTAGGCGCACTGCTCGACGAGGTCCCTGCGCCCGGCGATGTAGCCGCCCGTCGGCGCGACCCCGCCGCCCGGGTTCTTAATCAGCGACCCGGCCATCAGGTCCGCCCCGCGGGAGACGGGCTCCTCCCGCTCGACGAACTCGCCGTAGCAGTTATCGACCATCACGATGCACGAAGGCGCGAGCTTATGCGCCAGGGCGGCAATCTCCGAAATCTGTTCGACGAATAAGGACGGGCGCAGGCTGTAGCCGCGGCTGCGCTGGAGATAGACCATGCGCACCTGCGGATTCCCGCGCAGCGCCGCCTCGATCGCCGGCAAATCCGGCGTGCCGTCTTCCGAAAGCGGCACCTCGCGGTAATGGATGCCGAATTCCTTTAACGAACCGCTGCAAACGCCGGGCTCGAATGCATCGTCTATTAACGTCCCGTCCTTGCCGCGGCCGATCACGCCCTGCAAGGTATCGTACGGCGTGCCCGTCACGGAAAGCATCGTATCGCCCGGGCGCAGCACGCCGAACAGCGCGACTGTTAAGGCGTGCGTGCCGGAAACGAAATTGTGGCGCACCAAGGCGTCCTCGGCGCCGAGGGCGTCGGCAAACACGCGGTCGAGCGTTTCCCGGCCGCGGTCGTCGTAGCCGTAGCCGGTGCTGGCCGCGAAATGGCTTTCGCTGACGCGGTTTTTGAGAAACGCCGCGAGCATTTTCTGCTGATTATAATCCGTATTCGCGTCGATGCGCGAAAAGGCCTCCTGCGCCTCGGAAAGCGCCCGGTCGGCGGCGCGCTCGATGGCGGGGTCAATGTGAAAATATGGATGGATATTCAAAAACTCGTTCTCCTTTGCTGTCATAAACCAATCGGGCGCCGGCGGCGCATCCGAAGCTCACGCGAAACCGTCCGCCTTCTTTTTCGGGTCCAAAAAGAAAAAGGAACCGGCCCTCTGAAACCCGAGCGCCGTGTAGTAGCGGCACAACGGCTCCACACAAAATAAAAAGCAGCTCTCGCGGGCCACGCGCGCAGAAAGCGCCGCCAAAAGGCCCGCAAAGCGCCCCCGCCCGCGCTTTTTGGGGGCGACGGCGCCCGAAAACAGGAATAGGCTTTTCGGGCTTATATCCGCAAAGACGCATGCGGAAAACGCGCCGTCCGGCCCGCGCAGCGCAGCCCCCACGCGCGTGCCGCGGCGCAGGCGCCGGCTCGTGTCGAGCAAAAACGCGTCATACGGCGGCGCCGAAAAATGGAGCGTCTCGTCTTCGCTTTCGGAAAGCAGCGCATAAAGCGCGGAAAGCGGCGGGTCCTCCGGCTTTGGCGCCTGCTCTAAAAAGCAGGGGGTCTCCCCTTCCGGCACCGGAAACGAAAGCGGCGCCCGCAGGCACATCAAAGCGCCGGTTTCCAAAACGGAAAACCCAAACGTCTGCCCCGTGGAGACGAGCACGCGGCTCCCCAGAAAGCACAAAAAGCTCTCGACTTCCCCGGGGTCCTTCGCCTCGCCGCAGAACAGCGCCGCGTCGCCGGCGCCGGCCAACAGGAAATCGTCGCCCCGCCAGACCGGCACCTCGCCCGCAAAGCCGTAAGCACCCACTGCCGCCAGAATGCGGCAGCCCATCGCCGTGCCGTCAAAGGGGGCCGCGTCCGCCGCCCGGAACACCGCGCGGAGCATCGGCTTACGTTTCGTCCGGCGCCGCTTGGGCGATGCGCGCGCACAAAGCCTTCAAAAGCGGCAGCGCCGCCTCGAAATCCGCCTTGCGCAAAAGCCCCATCGGCGCGTGGATGTAGCGGCACGGCAGCGAGACGGCGACGCTGCGCACGCCCGCGCGCGTCACGTGCAGGCTGCCCGCGTTGTTGCCGCCGGCGACGGCCTCTTTCCACTGGCAGGGCACGCCCAGCCGCTCGGCCTCCTCAAAGGCCCAGCGGCAGTACGTGCGGTCATAGATCATGCCGTGGTCCATAAACGAGAGGACCGGGCCCTTGCCCTGCCGGCAGACGAGGCGGTCCTCGTCAACGCCGGCCATGTCGCCGGCCGTCGTGCTCTCCACGACGATGGCGGCCTGCGGGTCGGCGGCAAAGCCGTTCGTCTTCGCCCCCGCGCCGCCGGTTTCCTCCTGCGTCGAGAACGAGAAGACCGTGTCAAACGCCCAATCCTCGTCGCGCAGAAGGTTTAAAAGCAAGGCGCAGCCCGCGCGGTCGTCGAGCGCACGGCCGAAAAGGCTCTCGCTGTTTTCCGTCAGGGTCGTCGCAAACGTGACCATATCGCCGGGGCGGACGGCCTTTTGCGCCTCCTCTTTATTTTCGGCGCCGATGTCAATCCAGAGCTTCTCATAGGGGATCGTCTTCTGCCGGTCGGCGCGGTCGGTCAAATGGACCGGCGGCAGAATGACGGCGCCGGGCACCTTCCGGCCGTCGGAGCCGACCCAAACGCTGTCGCCCGCGACGACGCGCGGGTCGATGCCGCCGACCGTCGAAAACGCGAGGAGCCCCTCGTTTGAGAGATGCGTCACGACAAAGCCGACTTCGTCCATGTGCGCGTCGATGAGAACGCGCGTCTTCGCGCGCGCACGCCCCGTCTTATAGACGAGCAGGCCGCCCAGAGCGGTTTCCTCCATGCGCACGCCCGAAAGTTTCCCGATTTCCTCTTTTAAGTACGCGCGCACCTCCCCTTCCTGTCCGGAAATGCCGCGCAGGCCGCACAGGGCCTTTAAATCCGTATAAAGCTGTGTCATGCGTTGTGCACCTCCTTCGCGTAGGCGGCCATGAGGCGGGCGACGGCCTCTACGTCCTTCGTATCGACAATTTCCGCGGCCGTGTGCATGCTCCGCTGCGGGATGCTCAAAAGGGCCGTGGGCACGCCGCTTTTCGTCACGGCGACCTCATCGCAGTCCGTGCCCGTCGAGCCGCCCATGACGTCCCACGTGTAGGGGATCCCCTCGCGCTCGGCGAGGGACGCGAGTCTCCCGACCATCGCGCGGTTTAAAATCGGCGCCGTGCCGATCATCGCGCCGGAGCCGAGCGGCTTCGTCGCCGCGGGCTTTGCGCCGGGCTGGTCGGCGAAACCGACGTCCACGCAGATGGCCGCATCCGGCGAAAGGCCGAACGCCGCCGTCTTCGCGCCCTGGCCGCCGACCTCCTCGCGCGTCGCGAACAGAAGCGTCACGCGGCACGAAAGCGGCACATCCTTTAGCATCTGCGCGCACAGAATCAGCGACGCTCCACCCGCGCGGTCGTCGAGCGCGCCGGACACAACGCGCGTGCCCAGAAGCGTTTTCGGCGTGTAGCGCAGAAACATCCGGTCGCCCGGGTGGATCCGCTTTTCCGCCTCTTCCTTCGAAAGGCCCGCGTCCACGGCCAAATCGGCCATGTCGGGCAATTCCTTCGTGCCGTTTTGATTTAAGTGCGGCGGCACGGAACTGACGACGCCGGGCAGCGGTTCTGATGCCCCCTGCGCATAAATCTCCACCGGCGAACCCGGCAGCGTGCGGACATCCAGGCCGCCGCACGGGGCGAAGCGGACAAAGCCGTCCTTGTCGATGTGCGTGACGATCATGCCGATCTGGTCAATGTGCGCCTCTAAAAGCAGATGCGGGCCATTTTCCGCGCCGAACGTGACCCACGCGTTGCCGAGCGCATCGACCTGCCCGCCGGGCAGGCCCGTCAAAGACAGCGCCGTCTGCGCCGCGGTCGATTCAGCCCCGCTGCCGCCTTTCGCGGCGCACAGGGCGCACAGAAGCTGTGCAGTTTCCATCGTGTTCATCCTTTCAAAAAGCGGTTGAAACGCTATTTTTTAAAATACTCCAAAAATCTTACAGCGCCTGGACGAGCGCGCGGAAGCGGTCGCCGCGCGTCTCAAAGTTCGGGAACATGTCAAAGCTCGCGCACGCGGGGCTTAGTGCCACAATATCGCCGCAAACGGCGTGTTCGCGGCACAGCGCGACGGCCTCCTCGAGCGATTTCGCGTGGAGGATCTCCGGCGCGCCGGGCGCGTAGGTTTTGGCACCTTTGACGGCCGCCTCGATTTTCGGCGCCGTCGCGCCCATTAACACGAGCGTCTTGACGTGTTCGCACACGGGCTCGCCGAGCGGTTCAAACGGGACTTTCTTGTCGTAGCCGCCGGCAATCAGGAGGATTTTCTGCGGGAACAGCGAAAGCATCCCGCGCACCGTGCGCGAGGGCGTCGTCGCGATGGAGTCGTTATACCAGCGCACGCCGTCCAATTCCCGCACAAATTCCGCGCGGTGCTCGACGCCCGGGAACGTGCGGGCCACCTCGCGCATGGCCTCCACCGGCACATAGCCCCACGCGGCGCAGATGGCCGCCATGTAGTTTTCGACGTTGTGCGCGCCGGGGATGCGGATCTCGTCCTGCGAAAACAGCGGGGTCGTGACGCCGCGCAGGCGCATCGTGAGCATGCCGTTTTCCGAAAGGAAGCAGCCGTTTTCGACGGGCTCTTTGCGGCTAAACAGCAAACACTGCCCGCGCACCTCGGGCACAAACGACGCGGTGATCGGATTGTCGAGGTTTAACACGGCGCGGCCGAAGGCGTCCTGGTGCAGGAAGATATTCTTCTTGGCGTCGATGTATTCCTGCATGTCCTTGTGGACATCGAGATGGTTCGGGCTTAGGTTCGTCACGATCGCGGCCTCGGGGCTTTTGCGCATCGAGATGAGCTGGAAGCTCGACAGTTCCGCGACGACGACGTCGTCGGGCCCGATTTCCCCGATGCGCGGCAGAAGCGGCGTGCCGATGTTGCCGCCGACATGGACGCGCAGGCCGGCCTTTTCGAGCATTTTCGAGAGGATCGTCGTCGTCGTGGTCTTGCCGTCGGAACCGGTCACGCCGAACACGCGGCACGGGCAGTAGGCGAGGAACACCTCCATCTCACTCGTGACGGCACTGCCGCGGCGGCGCGCCGCATCGAGCTGCGGCAGATGGTACGGCATGCCGGGCGTGCGGAAGATGACGTCCTCGGTCAAATTTTCCAGATAATCCTCCCCCAAAACGAGGCGCACGCCGAGCGCCTCGAGCTTTTCGGCGGTCTCGCCGAGTGCTTCACGGGAGCGCTTGTCGCGCCCGGTCACAATGGCGCCGGCCTCCACGAATTTCGGGATTAACGGCAGGTTGCTGCCGCCTAACCCACAAAACGCCACATACTTTCCGCGCATAGAGCGGTAAAACGAATCGATTGTCATCGTGTACAGTCCTTCCTCGGCGGGCATTTGCGCCGCCGCTGGATTTTCGAAGCGCAGTCCGCGCTTCCTTTTTTCAGAAACAGGCACTCGCTCTATTATAGCCTGTCTGTCTATAAAATTCAAATGGATCATCCGCATATTCCGCGCGTTCCCGGGCACGGTAACAGGGAAACGGAGGGATGACCTTGGAACGAAACGGACAAAAAACGGAAACCGGCACCCAGCCAAAAAAGCCGCTAAAGCGCCGGCGGGTCCTCTTAGCCCTCGCGGCCGTCGGGGTGCTCATCGGTGCTGCGGCCTTCGGCATCCACGGGCAGCTGGAGGCAAGGCGCGCCCAGCGCGACCTGGAACTGACGTACGAGCGCGCGCTCGGCGACCTGCGCAGCAGTGTGGGCAGCATGGCGCTCGCTTTGCACAAAGGGCTTTACACGAACACGCCCGCCGGCAGGGCGTCGTTCTGCGCCCAGCTCATGCGCGCGTGCAGCTTGGCAAAGGGCGCTTTGTCGGTGCTCCCGGTCACGGACGACACGATGAACAGCGTCTCAAAATATGTCAGCCAGGTCGGCGGCTTTTCGAGCGCGCTTTGGGAGAAGGCCTCGCAGGGCGAGGATGCCGCCGAGACGGATTGGGAGACGCTTTCCGCGCTTTCGGACCTCGCGCAGACGCTGCAAAAGGACCTACAGACGGTCACGCTTTCCGCAGACGGCCAGAACACGGCCGAAGCCTTCTCGCAGGCGGCCGAAGATTTCGCCGATTACCCGACGCTTCTGTACGACGGGCCGTTTTCCGACCATCTCTATCAAACCGAGCCGCAGCTTTTAAAGGGCAAGGCGGAAATTTCCCCCGAGGAGGCGCAAAAGCGCGCCGAGGCGTTTTTCGGTTCGAACGTGCAGGCCGACGGGGAAGTCGCCGGGCAGGTGCCGGCCTACCGCTTTGTGTGCGGGGAGGCGCAGTTAAGCCTGACAAAGGCGGGCGGGGTGCCGCTTTCGCTTATAAACGGCCGGGAAATCCTTTCCGAAAACCTCTCGCAGAAAGAGGCCCAGGCCCGCGCGCTCTCGTTTGCAGAGGAACACGGCTTTCCCTCGATGGAGCCGACGTACTGGGTGCTGCAGGACGGGAAATACGTGTTTAACCTCGCCTATACGGAAGACGGCGTGCGCTGCTACCCCGACCTCGTAAAGGTTGCCGTCGCGGCGGATACCGGCGAAGTGGTGGAATTTTCCGCCGACGGCTTTGTTGCAAACCACCGGGACCGCAGCCTAAAAGCGCCCGCCCACACGGCCGAGGAAGCCGCCGCGGCGGCCAGCCCGAAGCTCCGGGTGGAGTCGTCGCGCAGGGCCGTCATCCCGACGCTTTCGGGCGAAGTGCAGGCGTATGAGCTCCACTGCCGCGGCGAAAAGGGCGAGCAGCTGCTTCTCTATCTGCATGCGGACACGCTCGAGGAGGAAGCGATCTTTTTCCTCGAGGAGAGCGCGTCCGGCGTCCTGGTGCAGTAAACGGTCTGCGGCACAAAAAAGCATCGTCCAAACGGGGCCCCCGCGGACGATGCTTTTTGTCTGTCTTTAGCCCAACAGCTTTACAAGGACCGCCTTCTGGGCATGCAGGCGGTTTTCGGCCTCTTCGAAGATTTCGTCGGAGTGCGCCTCGAACACTTCGGCCGTGATCTCCTCGCCGCGGTGGGCGGGCAGGCAGTGCAGCACGAGGGCATCCGGCTTCGCGGCCGCCATGACCTTGTCGTTGATCTGATAGCCCTGGAACGCCTCGATGCGCTTCTGGCGCTCGTCTTCCTGACCCATGGAGGCCCACACGTCCGTAATCACGACGTCCGCGCCGACGGCCGCCTCGAGCGGGTCGGTCGTGATGCTGAACGCCGGATACGCCTGCGCGAAGTCGAGCACCTCGGGCGCCGGGCGGTAATCGGCCGGGCACGCGACGGCGACTTCCATCTTCATCTTCAGGCAGCCGACAATCAGGGAGTTCATCATGTTGTTGCCGTCGCCAATGAAGCACATCTTCAAGCCGTCGAGGGCGCCGCGGCGCTCGCGGATCGTCATCAGGTCGGCCAGGACCTGGCACGGATGCGCAAAGTCCGTCAGGCCGTTGATAATCGGGATGGAGCCGTTGCGCGCGAGGGCTTCCACTTCGCTCTGCTTAAACGTGCGGATCATGATGCCGTCGAGGTAGCGCGACAGCACGCGGGCCGTGTCCTGCACGGGTTCGCCGCGGCCGATCTGCATATCGGAAGCGGACAGGAAGATCGGCAGGCCCCCTAACTGGTACATGCCGACCTCAAACGACACGCGCGTGCGCGTCGAGGCCTTCTCGAAAATCATGCCCAGCGTCTTGCCGGCGAGCGGCTGGTGGCGGATGTTGTGCTTTAACTCATACTTGAGCTGGTCGGCTAAATCCAAAATTGCGGTGATGTCCTGGCCCGTGAGATCGAGCATTTTCAGTAAATGTTTCAACGGTTTTGTCCCTCCAAAATCTGATTCGTGTGTCTGTATCTTGCAAAAAGACGCGCCTTACGCGTCCTGTAAAACGTGCGCCAAAATCGCAAGGCCTTTCTGCAGCTCTTCCTTTGTAATCGTCAAAGGCGGCAAAAAGCGCAGCACGTCTTTGGCCGTTAGCACAAGCAGGCCCGCTTCGCAGCACTTCTGGGCGAGTTCGCCGGGGGTCGAGACCGCGGGCTTCGCGCCGAGCATGAGCCCTAAGCCGCGCACGGATTCGATCTGCGGCATCTTTTCGAGCGCCGCGCGCAAAAACGCGCCCTTTTCGCGCACCTCCTGCAAAAACGCGGGGTCCGAAACGCGGCGGATGATGACCTGCGCGCCGGCGCACGCGACGGGGTTCCCGCCGAACGTGCTGCCGTGGTCGCCCGGGCCGAGCACATCGGCGCACTTTTCGTTTGCGAGCACGGCGCCAATCGGCAGGCCGCCGCCCAACGCCTTCGCGGCCGAGACGACGTCGGGCTTTATCCCGTACTGCTCATAGCAGAAGAAGCTGCCCGTGCGGCCGATGCCGGTCTGCACCTCATCGACGAGCAAAAGCACGTCGCGCTCCGTGCAGAAATCGCGCAGCGCCTTAATAAACGCGGGGTCGAGCGGATGGACGCCGCCCTCGCCCTGGATCAGCTCGATAAACACCGCGCACGTGTCTTCGTCCACCGCGGCCTTCACCGATTCCATCGCCGGCTCCGCGTAGGAAAAGCCCTCGGTAAACGGCGTAAAGTGGTGATGGAACGCGTCCTGGCCCGTCGCGGCAAGCGTCGTGACCGTGCGGCCGTGGAACGAATTTTTCAGCGTCACGATTTTGCAGTGACGCTCGCCGTAGTGGTCCGTGCCGTACTTGCGCGCGAGCTTAATCGCGCCCTCGTTGGCCTCGGCGCCGCTGTTTGCGAAGAACACGCGCTGCATGCCGGAAACCTTGCACAACAGCGCGGCCGTCTCAATCGTGACGGGGCTTAAATACAAATTCGAAATGTGCTGCAGCGTGCCCGCCTGTTTGGCGACGGCTGCGGCCCACGCGGGGTCCGCATAGCCGAGCGCGTTGACGCCGATGCCGGACGTAAAATCGATATACGCTTTGCCGTCCTCATCCCAGGCGGTCGCGTTTTCCCCGCGCACGAGCGCCGCCGGGAAACGCGCATACGTATGCATCAGGTACTGCGCGTCCTGCTGCTTGGTAGTTTCTAGCGACAAGGTCGTTTGCCTCCTCCTACTTTTTCGATATACTTCTCGATATACTTTATAAAATACTTTATAAAATCAAATGCAAATAGAAATCTCAATAGAACATCGTGCCGATGCCCTCGTCGGAGAACAGCTCGATCAGAATCGAGTGCGGGATGCGGCCGTCGATGATCGTCGCACGGCGCACGCCGCGGCGCACCGCGTCGACGCAGCAGTCGACCTTCGGGATCATGCCGCCGGAGATGACGCCGTCCTTTTTGAGCTTCGGGACCGTGCTGACCTGCACGACCGGGATCAGCGTGTTTTCGTCGTCCTTATCGCGCAATAACCCGCGCACATCCGTCATCAAAATCAGGCGCTCGGCGTCGAGGCTCGCGGCGATGCGCGCCGCGGCGATGTCCGCGTTGACGTTTAAGACCTCGCCGTTATACCCCGCGGCAATCGTCGAGATGACCGGCACATAGCCGCTCTCCTCCGCGTCGCGGATGATGCCCGTGTTGACCTCCGAAATCTCGCCGACGAATCCCAAATCATCGGCCGAAACGATGCGTTCCGCGCGCAGCAAATTGCCGTCTAAGCCGCACAGGCCGACCGCGCGGCCGCTGTGGCGCTCGAGTAACTGGACGAGATCCTTATTGACCTTGCCGGCCAGGACCATCTGCACGATGTCGATCGTCTCCTCGTCGGTGACGCGCATGCCCTTGACAAACCGGCTCTCCTTGCCGACGCGCTTTAACATCGCGGAGATTTCCGGGCCGCCGCCGTGGACGAGCACGACGTGGATGCCGACTAACTGCATCAGGACGATGTCGCTCATCACGGCATCTTTTAAAGCGCCGTCGATCATCGCGTTGCCGCCGTATTTCACGACGACGGTCTTGCCCGTGTACTTTTGGATATACGGCAGCGCTTGTACGAGGACCTTCGCGCGGTTTTCGGTTGAAATTTCCATACGTTCCCCTCCCTCGTTTACGTGCGGTAGTCGCCGTTGATTTTCACGTAGTCGTACGTCAAATCGCAGCCGTACGCCTGTGCGCCCGCGGCGCCCGCGTGGAGCGCGACGAGGATCTCCACCTCGTCGGCCGACAAAACCTTTTTCGCCAGGTCCTCGTCAAACGGGACCCCGGCGCCGTTTTCACAGACGGAAAGCCGGCCTGCCTTCGAGGAAAACGCGACGTCGACGCGGTGGACGTCGAGGTCCGCGCCGCAATAGCCGAGCGCGCACAGCACGCGGCCCCAGTTCGCGTCCGCGCCGAACATCGCGGCCTTCACAAGCGACGAGCAGATGACGGCCTTTGCCGCGGTGCGGGCGGTCTCGTCGTCTTTGGCGCCCTCGACCTTGCAGACGACGAGCTTCGTCGCGCCCTCGCCGTCCTTGGCCATCTCGCGCGCGAGTTCCCGGCACAAACGCGACAGCGCCTGCACGAACGTGTGGAACGCCGGGCCCGCCGCCGTGATTTCTTCGTTGCCCGCCTTGCCGTTTGCGAGGAGCAGGCACGTGTCGTTTGTGGACATGTCCTCGTCGACGCTGAGCATATTGAAGCTGTCGCGCACGGCCAGACGCAGCGCGTGGCCGAGCATCTTCGCGGAGATCGCCGCGTCCGTCGTCAAAAAGCACAGCATCGTGCACATATTCGGATGGATCATGCCCGAGCCCTTCGAGATGCCGCCGATGCGGACCTCCTTGCCGTCGAGCATAAACGAGACCGCAAGGTTTTTCGGCACGCGGTCGGTCGTCATGATGGCCGTCGCCGCGTCGAGACTGCCTTCGGGCGAGAGTTTTTCGGCCAATGCCGGCACCGCCGCCTCGATGGGTTCTACCGGCAGCGGCACGCCGATGACGCCCGTGCTCGCGACGAGCACGCGGTCGGCCGGGATCGAAAGCGCCTTTGCGGCGGCCTTCGTCATCGCGTCGGCCTTTTCCATGCCGTCGGCGTTGCACGTGTTCGCGTTGCCGCTGTTGGCGAGGATTGCCTGCGCGGTGCCGTCGGTCAAATGGGTCTGGCACACGGCGATCGGCGCGCCCTTGACGAGGTTGCTCGTAAAGACGCCCGCCGCCTTGCACGGCGTATCCGCCGCGATCAGCGCGAGGTCAAACTTCGAATCGAGCCCCGCTTTGCCCTGCCGGATTTCCTGCGAATAGTTTGCCGCCTCGGCGGCAGTCATGTGGGCCGTGGCCTTGACTCCCGCATAAATGCCCGCTGCGCGAAACCCCTGCGGCGCACAGACGCCGCCTTCAATCCATTCCATTGGGGAACTCTCCTTTTCCATTGGGAGGCGGACCGGCCGAAGCCCTGCCGCTTCTCTGTGTTTCGTTTTATCTTTTTCGATTTTTATGTTTTGATTCCTATCTTGCGATTGCCTGCACGCTTGCGGCGCTCGCACGCCTTTTGCCTTTCCCGCGCGGTTTAAAATGCCGGCGGCCACATCAGAAGGCCCTCCGTCTCCGAGAGCCCGCAGGCGAGGTTCATATTCTGGATTGCCTGGCCCGCGGCGCCCTTGACCATATTGTCGAGCGCGGAGACCGCGATGAACGTGCCCGTGCGGGTGTCGAGATGGAGCGATACCTCGCAGAAATTGCTCATGCGCACGTTGTGGATGTCGGCCTCGCGTCCCGGCGGCAAAAGATGGACAAACGTCTCGTTTTCGTACGCTTCCTCATAGACGCGGCGCAGCTTATCGAGCGTGACGCCGGGCTTTGCCTTCGCGTAGCACGTCGCCAGGATGCCGCGGTTGACGGGCAGAAGGTGCGGCGTAAACACGACCTTGACCTCCTCGCCGCACACGCGCCGCAGCGTCTGCTCGATTTCCGGGGTGTGGCGGTGGCCCGCGACCTTATAGGCGTGCATGGCCTCGTTTAATTCCGGGTAATGCGTGTCCTGCGTCATCTTGCGGCCGGCGCCCGTGACACCCGACTTGCAGTCGGCGAGGATGCCGTCCTTCTCGATGAGCCCCGCGCGCAGCGCCGGCACGAGCGCGAGCGGCACGGCCGTCGTGTAGCAGCCGGGGTTCGCGATGAGGCGCTTGCCGCGGATCTCGTCGCGGAACAGCTCCGGCAGGCCGTACACGGCCTGCTCGTGCAGCTCGGGGTATAAAAACGTGTTCTGGTACCACTGTTCATAGTCTTCGGCGCGCTCTAACCGGAAATCCGCGCCGAGGTCGATAAAGACCTTCCCCGCGTCGAGGCACTGCTTCGCCGTCTCCTGCGAAAGGCCGTGCGGCAGCGCCGCAAACACAACGTCGCTTTTCGCGATGACGTCCTCCGCCTTGCCCAGCACGAGGTCGCACAGGCCGTAATACGACGGATAAATATCCGACAGCTTCTTCCCTTCAAAACTCACGGAGCTGATCGCGGAAAGCTCCGCCTCCGGATGCTGGGAAAGCAGGCGGCACAGCTCCGCGCCCGCGTAGCCGGTCGCGCCGATGACTCCCGCTTTGATTTTCATGAAACCACTCTCTTTTGTATCAGGTTCGGGAAATCCCCCCGGCCCGCGGCGCAAACGCCTCCCCGCCTACAACCGCAAAAAGGCGGGTCTGCACCCGCCCTCTGCAACTTTCCAACGGACCTTAGGGATGGATCCCGTTTTCTTCCTTATTTCTTCTGCTTTGCCAAGCGCTTCTGCGCCTGCACCTTGATCGGCAGGCCGAACAGGTTAATGAACCCGGCCGAATCCGCCTGGTTATAGACCTCGTCCTCGCTGAACGTCGCGATGTCCTCGTCGTAGAGGCTGTACGGGCTCTCGACGCCCGCGTCGATGATGTTGCCCTTGTAGAGCTTGAGCTTCACATCGCCCGTGACGTGCTCCTGCGTGCTGTCGACGAACGCGGAGAGCGCCTCGCGCAGCGGCGTAAACCATTTGCCGTCATAGACGAGCTCGGCGAACTTATCGGCCACGCCCTGCTTATAGTGGTACGTGTCCTTGTCGAGGCAGATTTCCTCGAGCTTATTGTGCGCATGGTAGAGGATCGTGCCGCCGGGGGTCTCATAGACGCCGCGGCTCTTCATGCCGACCAAGCGGTTTTCGACGATGTCCGCGATGCCGATGCCGTTCTCGCCGCCGAGCTTATTGAGCTGGCTTAAAAGATCGACCGCGCACAGCTTCTGGCCGTCGAGCGCCGTCGGGATGCCCTTCTCGAAATGAATCGTGACGTACGTCGCCTTGTCGGGCGCCTGCTCGGGCGAAACGCCGAGCTCCAGGAAACCGGGCTTATTGTACTGCGGCTCGTTTTTCGGGTCCTCCAGGTCGAGGCCCTCATGGGACAGATGCCACAGGTTCTTGTCCTTGCTGTAGTTCGTCTCGCGCGTAATCTTCAGCGGGATGTTGTGCGCCTGCGCGTAATCGATCTCCTCGTCGCGGGACTTTAACTCCCACTCGCGCCACGGCGCGATGATCGGCATGTTCGGGGCAAACGCCTTGATGGACAATTCAAAGCGGACCTGGTCGTTGCCCTTGCCCGTGCAGCCGTGGCAGATGGCGTCCGCGCCCTCGGCTTCGGCGATTTCAACCAAGCGCTTCGCGATCAGCGGGCGCGCAAAGCTCGTGCCGAGCAGATACTTATTCTCATACACGGCGTCGGCCTTGAGCGTCGGCCAGATGTAATCCTCGACAAACTGCTTTTTGAGGTCCGCGATGTAGAGCTTGCTCGCGCCGGAATTCTTCGCCTTTTCCTCAAGGCCGTCGAGCTCGCCCGCGCCCTGGCCGACGTCCGCCGCGACGGCGACGACCTCGCAGTTGTTATAATGTTCTTTCAGCCACGTAATAATGATCGAGGTATCTAAGCCCCCCGAATACGCCAAAACGACCTTTTTGATCTTGGATTTATCCATCACTTTGTCTGCCTCCGTTTTTCTAAATGCACTCGCATTGATTTCTACGTTCTATTATACACTGGAAATGCAAAAAAGCAAGCCCCAAATGCATAAATATTCATATTTCTTCGATTTTTTCTGCATTCCCGTGAATCTTTGAAAAATCGCACGAGGAAACTGCACGAAGAAAGAATTTCTCGTCTATTTTCGCCATCGTTTCGTGCATCCCCCGCAAAAAATCCCGCCCATTTTCAAAAGCCCGGCGGCCGAAGGATGCAAGAACTTCCGCTGCCCGCAAAAATTTTCCGCCTGCGGGCATATAAAAAGAAACCATCGCCAAGCACACAAAGAGGTGCTATAATGACAGAGAAGACGCGCCTCCCAAACGACGGGAGGCCGCAGGAAAGGAGTTTTCGCTTATGAAAGAAGTCCAGATTGAAACGCTCGCGCTCAACCCGTTCCAAAAAATCGGGAAGGAATGGATGCTCGTCGCGGCCGGCACGCCGGAGCGCTGCAACGCGATGACCGCCAGCTGGGGCGGCATGGGTGTAATGTGGGGCAAGAACGTCGCCGCGTGCGTGATCCGCCCGCAGCGCCACACGCTCGGTTTCCTCGACCAGAACGAAACCTTCACCTTGAGCTTTTTTGATCCCGCGCACCATGCGGCGCTGCAGTACTGCGGCAGCCATTCCGGCGGCGAGAACCAGAAAATCGCCGAGGCGGGTTTAACCCTGCTGCCCGACACGCAGGCGCCGGTCTTCCGCGAGGCGTCCCTGACGCTCGTCTGCCGCAAGCTCTACCGCCAGCCGATGGACCCGAAGGGCCTTCTCGACGGCACGATCGACGGCACCTGGTATCCCGACCACGACTACCACATCCTGTTCGTCGGGGAAATCCTCCGCGCGCTGCAGGCATAACCCCAAAGCACGCGCCAAACGCCAAAAGGCGGCCCTGTGGGAATCCTCCCGCAAGGCCGCCTTTCGTTATCTCTTTTTCCCTTTTTGATTTTTGGCGGACGCCGCTTTACTCCGCCACTTTCGCGTATTTTTCCAAAGCCGTGCGGTTGCACACGCACACGCTGCGGTAGCCGAGCGTCACCCAGCCGGCGTGCTGGAACGCCTGCAGCGCACGGTTGACCGTGACGCGCGTCGTCCCCGCCAGGCTCCCGAGCTCCTCCTGCGAAACATGGACCACGTCGTTTTCCGCACTCAGCGAGGCCAGAACCCCGGCCAGGCGCCGGTCCGCCGGCAAAAAGGACATCGTGTCGAGCTGGGACGACAGCATGCGCACGGTTTTCGCGAGATACTGCAGCAGCTGCATCGCAAAGCCCGGCTCCCGCCGGAAAATCTCCAGCAGTTCCTCCCGGCCCACCGCCACCACTTCACAATCCGTGACGGCGCGCGCTGAGCTCATGCGCCGCTGCCCGTCAAAGAACGCTGCCTCCCCAAAGATCGCGCCGCTTTCGCGCACGACGAGCGTCTTTTCCGCCCCGTCGTCCGAATGCAGGAAAATGCGCACGCGGCCCTTCTTCAGGTAGTAAAACTGGCTGCCTTCCTCGCCCTGGAAATAGAGCATCGTGCCGTTTGACACATGCCGCACAGGCTGCCCTTCGCCGAGGATTTCCCAGCCCGTCCGTTTCGAAAAATAAGACAGTTCGTGTTCCATGAAGCCCCTCCTTTCGCGCAAGATCAGGATAAAATGGTGGTTTTTTCTGTTAAATGAAAAAAGAAGGCGCGAAAGGGTGCACCCCTTCGTGCCTTCTTCAATCCGTTAGAAAATGACCAAATTAGAACTTGCCGCAGACAGCGTTGGAGATAACGATGCGCTGGATCTCGTTGGTGCCCTCGAAGATCTGGAAGATCTTCGCGTCACGCAGCAGTTTCTCGACCGGATACTCGCGCGTGTAGCCGTAGCCGCCGAACATCTGGATTGCTTCGGAAGCAACTTCCATCGCGATGTCGGAAGCATAGCACTTTGCGATAGCGGCTTCCGTCGTGTGCGGCTTGCCCTGATCCATCAGCGTCAGTGCATAGGCGACCATCTGGCGGGCCGTCTCGATCTTGATCTTCATGTCGGCAACCTTGAACTTCAGCGCCTGGTTCTTCAGGATCGGCTTACCGAACTGGATGCGCTCCTTGCCGTAAGCGACAGCCTCTTCCATGCCGCGCTGGGCGATACCGGTCGCGACGCAGCCCATCCATGCACGTGCCTGGTCGAGCGTTGCCATTGCGATCTTGAAGCCCTGGCCCTCTTCGCCGATCAGAGCGGAAGCGGGAACACGGCAGTCCTCGAGGACGACGTCGCACGTGTTGGAAAGACGGATGCCCATCTTGTCCTCTTCGTGGCCGGAGGAGAGGCCCGGCGTGCCGCGGTCGATCAGGAACATGGACATGCCCTTCGAACCCTTCGTCTTATCGGTCATTGCAGCGACGCAGTAGAAGGAAGCAATGCCACCGTTCGTGATGAAGCACTTGCGGCCGTTGAGGATATAACTGTCGCCATCCTTGACTGCCGTCGTCTTCGCGGCGGAAGGATCGGAACCTGCGCCCGGCTCGGTCAGAGCGAATGCGCCAAAGCCGCCGCCCATGATCAGGTCGCAGACATGCTTCTTCTGCTCTTCGCTGCCAGCGATCAGGACCGGCTTCATGCCCAGGCCGCTCGCGGAAATCGTCGTTGCAAAGCCGGCGTCTGCCTTCGCCATCTCTTCGATGAGGGCAGCCACGTCAACGCGGCTCAAGCCCATGCCGCCGTACTGCTCCGGCACTTCGAGCATGGTCAGCTGCATCTCGATTGCTTTGTCATACATTTCCTTCGGCCACTCGCCGGAACGGTCGTACTCTTTGCACTGTTCCTTTACTTCGCTGTCGCAGAAATCCTTAACAGCACTCAACAGGTCTTGTGCTTCTTCAGAAATCAGATATGCCATCTTTTGTTTCCTCCTGCTTTGTCTTGTAAAGTATTTATGTAACAAGCGTTACAGCTTGTAACAAACTTTGCCAGGATTGAGGATCATGTTCGGGTCGAATACCTCTTTAATCCCTTCCATCAAGCGCATATTCGTCGGGCCAACCATTTCTTCGAGGTATTTCATCTTGCCGTGGCCAATGCCGTGCTCGCCGGAAATCTGGCCGCCGAGCTCGGTTGCCTTCTTGTAGGCATGCTCCATAAAGTCGTCGACCTGGCGCTTGAATTCCTCAATGTCCATGTCGTTGGAGCAGTTATAGATATGCAGGTTGCCGTCGCCTGCGTGGCCGAAGCTCTTGACCTCAAAGTCATAGTTTTTGGAGATTTCCTTGATGTATTCAAGGTAATGCGCAATCTCATTGACCGGAACAACGACGTCGCTCTCGTCGAGCAGCTTCGTCTGGGCGGAAATCGCCTCGAGGAAGCTCGAACGGGCCGCCCATGCGTCACGCTTCAATTGCGGGGAGTCCGCGACGAGCACGTCGAGTGCGCCGGCTTCGAGCACGACTTCGCTTGCGCGCTCGAGGGTCTCGTTGACCTGGTCCTCATCGTCGCCGTCAAACGTCAGAAGCAGATACGCGTTGATATCCTTGCCCTGGTACTTCTGCGGGAACGTGCTGCGCTCGATGTACTTCTCGGACATACGCACGATCTCTTTCTCCATGAATTCGACCGCCTGCGGCTGCAGGTTTGCGCGCATGATCTTCGGCACCGTGGAGATGCACTCGTCGAGGTTCTCATAAAGCACCACAAGGCTGACCGTGACCTTCGGCATCGGGATGATCTTCAGCGTCAATTCCGTAATCATGCCCAGCGTGCCTTCCGAGCCGATCATCAGGTTCAACAGCGAATAGCCGGAGCTCGTCTTCGAGACGGAAGCGCCCTCATGGACGATCTCGCCGGTCGGCAGGACGACCGTCATCGCGCGCACATAGTCGCGCGTCGTGCCGTACTTGACCGCACGCATGCCGCCCGCGTTCGTGGAGACGTTGCCGCCGAGCGTTGCAAACTTCTCGCCCGGATCCGGCGGATAAAGGAATCCCTGCTTCGCGGCGTCCTCAGCCAGGTCGTTGAGCAGGACGCCCGCCTGCACGCGCACGACCATGTTCTCGGTGTCGTAGCTGAGAATCTTATTCATGCGCGTCGTGGAGAGCATCACGCCGCCGTGCGTTGCGACGGCAGCGCCCGTCAGGCCCGTGCCGGCGCCGCGCGGCACCACGGGGATGTGGTGGTCGTTGCACAGCTTCATGACGGCCGCGACCTCTTCGGTCGTCAGCGCTTCGACGACGACATCCGGCTTCGCGCTGCCGTAAATCGGCATTTCGTCGCGGGTATAGTCATCATTGATGTCGCTGCCCGTGTACGTGCGGCCGGGTGCAATGGCCTTCAGTTCCTCAATCAGTTCAGGTGTTACTTTTTCGTACGTTACCTGCTTCATAGTGGGAAAACTCCTTTACGTAAAATATCATACTATATCGAATCGAAAATTTCAATCGCGATATGCAAAAATTAAGGATGAAAATCTTGCTTTTTTTAATTTTTCTGGCGCACAATCACGGAAACACCGTCCGGAATCACCGTAACGGGGGCATCCTTCTGGCCGACGAGGCCGTCCGCCATCTGCAGGGCCGTGGCGAAATCGGGCGCCCAATGCATCTGCATTTCCTCGACCATTTCCTTCGGCGCCTTCGTGACGAGGATGACCGGATGCTGCAAAAGGATGCGGCAGAGGATCTGTGCCTCCCACTGGTCGGGGACGGTCTGGTCGCTCGGCGTTGCGAGGAAGCGGTCCATAATCTTCTGTTTATCCTTCTCATTTGCGAAGGTATCGTACAGAGACTGGCCGCCGTGGCCGTCGCTGCACGCCGAAACCATGATGATGACGCCGCCGGGCGTGCACGTGGCTTCCGCCGCGGTCATGCCCTTGACGGACTGGTAAATGTTCTGGTCGAGCGGGTAGCCGCCGTTCGTCGAGACGACGATCGGTGCGGGCACCGCGTCAACGCCGGCCAGGGAATCGCAGAACGCGCAGCCCTTTTCATGCGCTTTCTCGAGGTCGCCCGCAAACGCGGCGATGACCTTCTTGTCCGCGTCGATGACGACGTTGACGATGAACGCGAGGCCGGCCCGGCGGGCTGCCCAAACCATGTCCTTGTGGATCGGGTTGCCTTCGAGGATGCCGGTGCGGGCAAAGGGGCTTGCGATAAAAGCGGAGCAGTGGTTCGCCATGACCGTCGTGCGGCTGGAAACGCCGGGCAGGACGCTCTTGCGGCCGCCGGAGAAGCCCGCGAAGAAGTGGGGCTCGATAAAGCCTTCGCTCAAAAGCAGGTCGGCCTCTGCCGCGATGCGGTTAATGTACAGAGCGCCGCCGGACGGGAGCGTGCCCAAATGGACCATGTTTTCGCTGTCCGCGCTGTCGTGGACGACGAAGTTTAGGCCGCTGTGGTAGTAGAGCTCCTCGCCGTACTTCTGCAGCATCTCGGCCTCGGTGGTCAGGCGGTGGAAGCCCGTCGCGAGCAGCACCGTGATGTGGGCGTCCGGGTTGCCTTCGCGGATCTCGCGCACCATCTCGGGCAGGATCACCTTGCTCGGGACCGGGCGGGTGTGGTCGCTGCTGATGATGACGATGTTGTTCTTCCCGCGCACCAGTTCATGCAGCGGCGGGGAAGCGATCGGGTTCGCGAGCGCCGCGCGCACGAGCGCACTTTCGCCGGCTTCCGGGTGGAAGTCGTGCGCTTTGGACTGCAGGACGCCGGCTAAGCGCGCGTCCGGGATCTCGGCCTCGAGTTTCCCAGTGCCAAAGGGCAGATGAAACGTAGCCATGAAAGAGCCTCCTTTTTGGAATCGAAAATCGGTCTGTATCTTCTAAAAATCGAACGAGAGAAATCGTTTCAAAGGACCCATCCGGGGCTTATCCGAACAGGGCCATCAGCGGCTGGCCCAGCAGGGCGATCACGCCGAACGCCACAACGAAGATGACGTAATACGGTGCGGCCTTGCGCATGATCTTGCTCTCGTCGCCGACCGTGCCGGTGGAAGCCGTCGCGATCGTGATGCTCTGCGGCGAAAGGATTTTGCCGGCCGTCGCGCCGATACCGTTGGCCGCAACGAGCCAAACGGGGCTGATCGAGAGGCTTTCGGCCGCGGCCGCCTGGAGGTTCGCAAAGAGCACCGAAGAGCTCGTCGCGCTGCCCGTGACGAACGTGCCGATCGAGCCGATCAACGGCGCAAACAGCGGATACGCCACGCCGGAGAGGGCCAGGAACTCGGCGATGCTCGCCGTCATGCCCGCATAGCCCATAATCTTGGCCGCCGCGAGGATGCACACGAGCGTCAGGATTGTTTTCGACATCTGCTTCAACGAAGCCCAGAGCACGCCGCCCATCGTCTTCCAGCTTGCCTTCTGAATCAGGCCGCCGACAAACGCGGAGATAAAGATCAGCACGCCAGGTGCGAGGATCCAGTTAAACGTCTGCGTCGTGGCTTCCGCGTTCGGGCCGCCCGCGTAGATCTGGACGGTCGTGGACGCCTGCGCGAGCAGGTTATGTACCGGCGCCACAATGCTCGACGTGACGAGCAAGAGCACAAAAATCAGAATAAACGGCGACCAGGCGCGCAGCTTTCCCATCTGCGGTTTCTTGGCGGCCTCGGCCGCTGCCCCCTCTTCTTTGACAACCGCAAACTTCGGGTCCGTCTTCTTCATGAACTTCTTCGCATAGAAGCCCGTGGCCACCATGCAGACGATGGAAGCGATGACATTGGGCAGTTCCGCACCGATGAGCATGGCCGTCAAGAACTGCGGCACCACAAACGACAGCGCCGACACGAGCGTGACGCCCCAGGCGCCCTTCATGCCCTTAAAGCCGCCGCCGACCATCAGCGTCATGAAAAACGGCGTGATGAATACCAATAGGCACATCTGCAGCATCACAACCCCGGCCAGCTCCCCGGACGGGATGCCCGTCAGGCTCGCCGCCGTCGTCGTCGGGATGCCGATCGAGCCGAATGCCGTCGGCGTCGCGTTTGCCACAAGGCACGCCACGGCCGCGAGCACCGGGTTAAAGCCCAGGCCGACGAGAATGCTCGCCGGGATCGCAACGGCCGTGCCGAAGCCGGCCATGCCTTCCATGAAGCCGCCGAAGCCCCAGCCTAAAATCAGCGCCAGCACGCGCCGGTCGTTCGAAATGCTCGTGAGCATGTCCTTGATGCAGTCCATCGCGCCGGTCTTTACGCAGAGATTATACGTAAAGATGGCCGCCACGATGACCAGCGAGATCGGCCACAGCGCCATAATCGCGCCGTCGAGCGCGCCCGTCGCGACACTCACGGCCGAATCCTGCCACTTTGCCAGCGCCAGTACGATGGCGATGACCAAAGCGATCGGGCAGGCCTTGTAGGCTGGCATCTTCAGCGCGGTCAGCGCGACAGCAAGCCACAGGATAGGCAGCAGCCCTAAGATGAAGTTCAAAAATTCCACAATACACGCTTCCTTTCTGTGAGGGGGGTTCCAGTAGATCTATAGAGTCGAATCGACGAAAATTGGTTCTACCAATTTTCTCGGGATTGCCTATCCTGATGATTTTATCAGCTTTTCTTCTTCCATCTTATGCGCATGTTATTAAAAAGTCAAGAAAAAGTTTGCAAAACTCTAGCATTTGTGAGAGGTTCTAAAGATACAAAAACATTTTTGTGCAACTTTTTGGTAGGGCCACGCGTTTCCTCTTTTTTCAAATCTTTTTCCTGATAATCCCCCACGTTTTCCAGCACACGTCAATTGCGCAAAAGCAGTTTTTATGGTATAGTCTGAAAAGGAAAACGGCCTTTTAAGGGCCGGCAAGGAGGGCTTTCGAATCTTGGAACAGACAAAACCATACCAGCGCGTGCTCGCCTATTTGAAGGAGGGGCTTTTAAGCGGGGCCCTCGTGCTGGGCGACCCGCTGCCGCCGGAACGCGAGCTGGCGGAGACGCTCGGCATCAGCCGCAACTCGGTGCGGGAGGCGATCCGGCAGATCGAGCACATGGGGTTTCTGCGCAGCAGCCAGGGGGCCGGGAATTTTCTGTGCTGCGACCTGCAGCAGAACCTGCAGGATTCGCTGGAGATGCTGATGATCCTGCGCCGCATGGATTACCGGCAGCTGACCGACCTGCGCGCCGGCCTGGAGCAGGAGGCCGCCGAATTGGCCCTTGCGCGCATCACGGACGAACAGGCCCGGCAGCTCATGCAGACGGCGCAGCGGATTCCGAAAGAGCCGCTGCACACCGCCGCGCATCTCGACAAGCAGTTTCACGACCGCATCGCGGAGATTGCCGGCAACGAACTGATCCTCCAGATCCTAAAGGCCCTCTCCTCGACGATTGACCGCTTTATCACGAACACGCGGCAGCGCATCCTGCGCGACCCGAACCGGGCCTCCCAGCTGCAGTACGCGCACGAGGAGATCGCCCAGGCGTTCCTCGAGCACGACGCGGTGCTGCTCACGCTCGCCATCCGCCACCATTTTCACGTCGTGCGCATGCACATCGACACGATGGAGCAAAACGGGGCTCCCCCGAAACTCCTTAAAAATGCATAACAAAAAGGCACACCTCCGAAACGGCTCGGATGTGTGCCTTTTTTTGAAAACCGGCCCGCGGGAAACCGCGCTGCCGTTTATGCATGTTTTACGTTATTCCGCTTCCCGCAAGGCCTTATACGCCTTTGCCGCGGCGACAAGCCCCTGGAACAGCGGGTGCGGGCGGTTCGGGCGGGACTTAAACTCCGGATGGCCCTGGCTGCCGATAAAGTACGGGTGGCCGGGCAGTTCCATCATCTCGACGATCCGGTCGTCCGGGCTGCGGCCCGCAAAGACGAGGCCGGCCGCTTCGAGCTGGCTGCGGTATTCGTTGTTGACCTCATAGCGGTGGCGGTGGCGCTCATAGATCAGCGGCTCGCCGTGATAGAGCTTCCACGCAAGCGTGCCCTCCGTCAGCTTGCACGGGTATTTGCCCAGGCGCATCGTGCCGCCGAGCTGCTCGACGTCCTTCTGCTCGGGCATCAGGTCAATCACATGGTGCGTGCTCTGCGGGTCAAATTCCGCGGAATTCGCGTCCGCATACCCCACCACATGGCGCGCATACTCGACGATTGCGAGCTGCATGCCGAGGCAGATGCCCAAAAACGGCACCCGGTTCTCGCGCGCCCAGCGGATCGCGTCGATCATGCCCTCGATGCCGCGCTGGCCGAAGCCGCCGGGCACCAGGACGCCGTCGACGCCCGCGAGCACCTCGCCGACGTTTTCGGGCGTAATCTTTTCCGAATCGACCCAGCGGATGTTGACCTTGACTTTGTTGCCGAAGCCGCCGTGCGTGAGCGCCTCCGCGACGCTCAAATACGCGTCGTGCAGCTCGACGTATTTGCCGACCAGCGCAATCGTCACGCTGTCGGTCAAGGACATCGCCGTATTGACCATCGCAATCCAGTCCGCGAGGTCGGGGCCGGGCGTGTCGAGGCCGAAGCGGCGGCAGACGATGCTGTCCAAGCGCTCCTCGCGCAGCGCGAGCGGCACCTGGTAAAGCAGGGGCAGGTCGAGGTTTTCGATGACGCATTCCGGGCGCACGTTGCAGAACAGGGCGATCTTCTGCTTAATGTCATCGGGCAGCGGCTTTTCCGAGCGCAGCACGATGATATCCGGCTGGATGCCGATGCTCAAAAGCTCCTTGACGCTGTGCTGGGTGGGCTTTGACTTGTGCTCATGCGAGCAGTTTAAGTACGGCACGAGCGTGACGTGGATAAACAGGCAGTTTTCGCGGCCTTCCTCCGTCGCGAACTGGCGCATGGCCTCCAAAAACGGCTGGCTCTCGATGTCGCCGACCGTGCCGCCGACCTCGATGATCGAGACGTCGACGTTGTCCTTTTCCGCGGCGATGCGCTCCTTGATCTCGTTTGTGATGTGCGGGATGACCTGCACGGTGCCGCCGCCGTAGTCGCCGTTGCGCTCCTTGCGGATGACGTTCCAGTAAATGCGGCCGGAGGTGACGTTGCTGTTCTGGGAAAGGCTCTCGTCGATAAAGCGCTCGTAATGCCCCAAATCCAGGTCCGTCTCCGCGCCGTCGTCGGTCACGAAGACCTCGCCGTGCTGGAACGGGTTCATCGTGCCGGGGTCCACATTCAGGTACGGGTCAAACTTCTGCATCGTCACGCGCAGGCCGCGCGCCTTCAGCAGGCGCCCCAACGATGCCGCCGTGATGCCCTTGCCCAAGCCGGAAACCACGCCGCCGGTCACAAAAATATATTTTGTCGCCATAACTTCCTCCAAATCCACAGTCTTTTTCTTTACCGGACAGGTTCTAATCTTTTTTATTATATCGCCTACCTTCCGGCCTTGTCAAGCGCGCCGCCGCAAAGCGAAAGCCGCGGGCTCCGGGGAGCCGCGGCTTTCGAAAAAAGGCCTTGATCAGGCGGGGGCGTCCGGTCCGCCGGCTCCCCCCTGTTCCTCCTGCATGACACATTCCGCGAGGCGCACCACCGCGTGGCGCACGAGGCCCACGAACTCGCCGGGCGGGATATCCTCCTCGTTTAAAAGCCAGCGCACGATCACGACGCGGCAGGCATCCGTAAAGATCTGGGAATAAAACGAGATATGTTTCTCGTCCTCGCTGAACAATTCCTCAAAATACGGCTCGACAATCGCGCGCAGCACCTCCGCGAAATAATCCGTAAACGAGTTCTGCCCCGTCACCTGCAAGGCGTTCGCGTAAAACGGGCGGTTGTCGTAAAAATAGCGCGCGACCTGCTCCAAAAGCGACCAGCCGTCGAGGTTCTGCAAATCCTGGCTCTGCAGGTTCTCAATCAGCTCCGTGTAGAAAATCCAGTTGACGAGGTCATATTTATCCCGGAAATGGTAATAAAAGCTCTGGCGGTTCATCGAGCAGCGCGTACAGATGTCGCTGATGCTGATTTTGGCAAACGGCTTCTCCGCCATCAGGGATTTCATCGCATCGGCCAACGCCTTTTTTGTAATGTTGGAATCCGCCATCGATACGGCGCCCTCCTTTCCGCCAAAGAATCCTGCGGGGCACTCAGATTTCCAGCACAGCCCCCTGCGCGCCGGACGTCACGAGCTTCGCATAGCGCGCAAGGTACCCCGTGACCGCCTGCTTTTTCGGCTGCCAAACGGCCTTGCGGGCGGCGAGCTCCTCGTCGGAGACGTGCAGCGTAATCGCGTTATTGGGGATGTCGATCTCGATCTCGTCGCCCTCTTGTACGAGCGCAATCGGGCCGCCGACGGCCGCTTCCGGCGAAATGTGGCCGATGGCCGCGCCGCGCGTCGCGCCGGAGAAGCGCCCGTCCGTAATCAGCGCGACGCTCTCGCCTAAGCCGCAGCCCATAATCGCCGAGGTCGGGTTGAGCATCTCGCGCATGCCGGGGCCGCCCTTCGGGCCCTCGTAGCGGATGACGACAACGTCGTTCGGATGGATGCTGCCGCCGAGGATCGCCTGCATCGCGTCCTCCTCACTCTCGAACACGCGCGCCGGGCCCACATGGTGCTGCATCGCGTCCGAAACGGCGCTGCGCTTGACGACGCAGCCGTCGGGGGCTAAGTTCCCGCGCAGCACGGCGATGCCGCCGGTCTTGCTGTAGGGGTTCGAAAGCGGGCGGATCACGTCGGGGTTTTTGTTGACACAGCCCGCGATGTTCTCGCCGACGGTCTTGCCCGTGCACGTGAGCACATCCGTGTGCAAAAGGCCCGCCTCGGCCAATTCGTTCATCACGGCGTAGACGCCGCCGGCCTCATTCAAGTCCTCGATGTACGTGCGGCCGGCCGGCGCGAGGTGGCACACGTTCGGCGTGCGCGCGGAGATTTCGTTTATAATGTCAAGATTTAATGTGATGCCGCACTCGTGCGCGATTGCGGGCAGGTGCAGCGCCGAATTCGTGCTGCAGCCCAACGCCATATCGACGGTCAACGCGTTTTCGAACGCCTCTTTCGTCAGAATATCGCGCGGGCGGATATTGTTCTTTAAAAGCTCCATGACCTGCATGCCGGCCCGCTTCGCGAGCTGCAGGCGCGCCGAATAGACGGCCGGGATCGTGCCGTTGCCCTGTAAGCCCATGCCGAGCACTTCCGTCAAGCAGTTCATCGAATTTGCCGTATACATGCCCGAGCAGGAGCCGCACGTCGGGCACGTGTTGCACTCGTACTCGTCGAGCGTTTCCTTGTCGATCTTCCCGGCCGCATACGCGCCGACGGCCTCGCTCGCGCTCGAGAAGCTCGTCTTCTGCCCGTGCACGCGCCCGGCGAGCATCGGGCCGCCGCTGACAAAGATGGCCGGCAGGTTTAACCGCGCCGCCGCCATCAAAAGGCCCGGCACGTTTTTGTCGCAGTTCGGCACGAGCACGAGCGCGTCGAACGCGTGCGCAATCGCCATGGCCTCGGTCGAATCCGCGATCAGCTCGCGCGTGACGAGGCTGTACTTCATGCCGCGGTGGCCCATCGCGAGGCCGTCGCACACGGCAATGGCCGGGAACACAAGCGGCGTGCCGCCCGCCATCGAAACGCCGGTCTTCACCGCCTGCACGACCTTGTCGATATTCATGTGGCCGGGCACAACTTCATTATACGAACTGACCACGCCGATTAACGGCCGGTCGATCTCCTCATTCGTCAGCCCCAGCGCGTGCAGCAGCGCACGCTTGGGCACGTCCTTCCGGATTGCGTCACTATTCATGCGGATTCCTCCCTTTTTGCGGCGCGCCCCCGCTTTCGCCGCCGGCCGGCGGGAAGGCGGCCGGGCCGCGCACCGTTTTCCTGCATTATTTTTTTATTATACTGGAATCCCCATAGCGTGTCAAACCCCTGTCAAAAGTTTCCGCCGCCTTTTCGCAGACGCGCAAAGCGCCAAAAAGCCCGCCTTCCGGACCCCTCCAGGTAAGGAGACGGGGCCGGAAAGCGGGCCTTCGGAACGCCGGGTACGGGGCTTAACCGGCCGTGCGCATGTGCAGGCGCAGGCGGTCGGAAATCATCGCGATAAATTCCGAATTCGTCGGCTTGCCGCGCGTGTTGTGGATCGTATAGCCGAAATAGGAATTGAGCACATCCACATCCCCGCGGTCCCACGCGACCTCGATGGCGTGGCGGATCGCGCGCTCGACGCGCGAAGGCGTCGTCTCATACTTCTTGGCAACGCCCGGGTAGAGCCGCTTTGTGACGGCGTTGATGATATCCGGGTCCTCAATCGCCATTAAAATCGAGTCGCGCAGGTAGTGGTAGCCCTTGATATGCGCGGGCACCCCGATCTGGTGCAAAATCTCCGTGACCTGCACCTCCAGGGAATCGCCTGGCGCCGGCATCGGCTTTTCCGCGCTTTGCAGCTGGCGGATGCGGTCGATCAGCGCTTTCGTCGGGTAGGGCTGAATCGCAAAATAGCCCGCGCCCGCCGAAAGGACCTCGCGCTCCAACGTGGGGCTTGTAAAATTGCTCTCGACGATAAACAGCGGAAGGGCCGCCCCCTCCTCCCGCAGCGTGTGCAGCACGCCGACCGCGTCGAGCCCCGGCATGAAGATCGGCGCCAAAACGGCGTCCGGTTTCTGGCTGCGGATATGCTCCAAAAGGAGGTTCCCGTCTTTTGGCGTATAGGTGACGCGCACACCGTTTTCCTCGAAAATGGCGGCGTTTTCTCTTTGATAATCCGGGTTGTCATTTGCAATCATAAGTCTGACGCTGTTTTCCATATTTAGTCCCCCTTAGTGAATCTCTGCGAATATATTACCATATATTGGGTCAAATGGCAATACAAGATTTTGATTTTTTCAAGTTTTCGGGGAAAAATCAAGAAAGGAAACCGTCAGGCCGCAGCCGGATGCGTCAAAGCCATTTCATTTTTGACCATATACGCCGCCAAAATGCCATATCCGCGTTTCGGGTCGCTGACGAACACATGCGTCACGGCGCCGACCAAGCGCCCGTCCTGCACGATTGGGCTGCCGGACATCCCCTGCAAAATGCCGCCGGCCTCTTTTAAGAGCTTCTCGTCGGTAATGCGCAGCACCAGGTTCCGGCTTTCGGCGGAATACAAATCGACCAGATCGATCCTTGCGTCGTAAAAGGCGGGTTCGCTGCCTTCGAGCGTACACAGAATCTGCACCGGACCCGTGTGCACGTCCGCGGCGGGGCAGACCTCCATCTGCGTGCCGGAAAGCGGCGCGGCGGCGGTCCCGTACACCCCCTGGGCCGTATTCGCCAGCAAATCGCCCAGCGGCGTGTCCGACGAAAAATAGCCGTGCAGTTCCCCGGGCGTGCCGCTGACCCCTTTTTGGAACCCGTGCACCGTAACCGGCACGATGTCCCCTTCGCCGAGCGGCACGAGGGCGCCGGTGTCCGGGTCCGTCACGCCGTGGCCGAGGCCCGCGAAGCCGCCGGTCTGCGGGTCGTAAAAGGTCAGCGTCCCCACGCCGGCGGCACTGTCGCGCACCCAAAGGCCGGCGCGCCACACGCCGCCGCTCGCGACGGGCGTCAAGGAAAGGGAAAGGGCCTGTTCGCCGCGGCGCACGGAGAGGGACAGCGCCGCCCCGCCGCTGTGCTCGATGCAGGCGGCAATCTCGCCGTTGCTCGAAACCTTTGTGCCGTCGACGGCCTCGATCACGTCGCCGACCTGTATCCCCGCTTCGCCCGCGGGGTCCTCTAAGCCCGCCTGCGTCGTGACCTGTGCGGTCCCGACGACGACCACGCCGTCCGTAAAGAGCTTCAGCCCAAAGGGCTGCCCGCTGACGAGCACCTGCGGCATCTGCTGCGCGGCGGCCGGCACTTCTAAGGGCCGCTCCACCGCGCCGGCAAGCGGCAGCGCCAGCACACAGCAGAGGACTGCCGTCAAAAAACGTCCTGCGCGTCTTTTCAAATGGTTCACCTCCTTCCCGCGCCGTTACTTTGCCACGGGAGAAGGCTTTTATATTTGGAAAATAGAAGCGCGCTTTCTGCATTTTGGAGCGAAATGCGCCGCGGAAAGACCGTTTTTGCGCTGCCGGCGGGCCCGCGCCCCGATTTCCAACCGGCAGGATTAGAAAAAGAAAGCAAAAGGAAAAGCCGCCCTTTTCCCACTTGAAAAGGAGCGGCTTCTCCAGATCTTTGCAGATCCTCTTTTGTATGTACGGTTTCAGTGTTCAGCGGATCTATCCATTGATCGAGTGTATTTTGCGCGTTTTTATGAAAAAAAGACTTATTTTTAAAATTCAGTGGAACGGGTCAAACGCCTCGTCGCGGTGGGAGCTGCCGAAATCGACCGGCAGGCTCGGGCGGCGGTGGCGCGGCCGGTAAAACAGCGTGACGGCCCCCGCGGCAATCCCGACTAACATCACGAGCAAAAAGCCCAAAAAGTTTTCCGGCGTGTTGGCCGCCGCACCGTCCGCCGCTGCCGCCGGCAGCGGGAATGCCAGGACCCCCGCGGCCGCCGCCAAAAGCACGCGCACACGCCCAAACCGTTTTGCCTTCTTCATCTTCGACTCCTCCTTCACGCCGGATGCAACCGAAAGCATTACGAAATCATTACAATCGTTACAATCCGGTTACATCTTAACACAGGCGGCGTGAAAAAGCAAGGAAAAACCGAAAAAAGCGGCGGTTTCACCTAGATTTTCAGACGGGGCGGCTCAAAGTGCCAGCAATTTGCTCACAATTTCGTCCATATGCATCCCGCGGGAGCCCTTGACGAGCACGACGTCGCCGGGCGTCAGAAGGCTCTCAAGGTAAGCGGCGGCGGGTTCATTTTCCGTAAAATGGCGGCACGAAAGGTCCGGGGCGACGTGTTTGGCGCCCTCCTCGATGGCGGCCGCCTGCGGGCCGACGGTCACGAGCACATCGACGCCGGCCTTCGCCGCGTGTTCGCCGCAGGAGACGTGCGCCGCGTGGGAAAATTCCCCGAGCTCAAGCATATCCGCGAGCACGGCAATGTGGCGGCCCGGGTAGGCGCACAGCACATCGACGCTGCCGCGCATCGCGTCGGGGCTCGCGTTGTAGGAGTCGTCGATCAGCGTGATGCCGCCGAAGCGGTAGACCTGCTGGCGCATGGCCAGCGGCTGGTACGACGAAAGCCGCGCGGCGGCCGCCCTTAGGTCTACATGCAAGAGGTCCGCCATCGCGAGGGCCGACAGCGCGTTAATGACCTGGTACTCCCCAAAAACCGGCAGATGGACCGGCACACGGACGCCGGGGCAGCACGCGACAAAGTCCATGCCGTCCTCGTTCATCACAAGGTCGCGCGCGTAGTAGTCGCACGTGCTGTGCAGGCCGACGAGCACCGCGCGGTAGGGCAGCTGCGCCGGGAGTTCGCGCAGCATCTGGTCTTCGCCGTTTAAGACGACGGCGGAATCCGGGCCGAATTTGTCGAGGATATGCGCCTTCTCGCGCAGGATATTCTCCTGCGTATGGAGGTTTTCAATGTGGGAAATGCCGATATTCGTCATCACGGCGTACTGCGGCGCCACGATGTCCGCAAGCCTCGCCATCTCGCCGAACTGGCTCATGCCCATCTCCACGACGGCCGCCTCGACGGTTTCGTCGAGCTGGAACATCGTCAGCGGCACGCCGATCTGGCTGTTCTGGTTGCCCTGCGTCTTCATGACGCGCTTGCCCGCCGAAAGGGCCAGGGCGACCATTTCCTTCGTCGTCGTCTTCCCGACGCTGCCCGTGATGCCGACAATCGGGATCGAAAACCGCGCGCGGTACGCCTTGGCGAGCGCCTGCAGCGCCTTTTCGGTGTCCTCGACGGCAATCCACGCGTGGGTGTCCTGCATCGCGGTGTGTTCCTGCGTCAAAACCGCCGCGGCGCCCGCTTCGAGCGTGGCGGGGATAAACAGGTGCGCGTCCACGCGCTCCCCGCGGATCGGCACAAACAAGGCGCCCGGCTCCACCTGGCGGCTGTCCGTCGTCACCTGCGTGACCTGCGTTTTCGGGTCGCCGCAGAGGAGCTTGCCCCCGCAGGCCTTCACAATTTCAGAAACGGTCATCAGCATCTCGGATTCCTCCTATTTTCATCGCATCCTGCGCACAAAAACCGGCGCGGCAGAACCTGCGGCGCCGGTTTCATTCGGACGTATTCTGCGGGTTTACATAATCGATTTACATAAATTTCTTACAGGATACATCATTTTTCTGGGTTTGTAAAGGGCGCGGGCTCGCTTTTTGCGAGGTCCGAAAGCACGTCGCGCACGATTTCGCGCTCGTCCATGTGATACTTGACACCCTTGATTTCCTGGTAGTCCTCGTGGCCCTTGCCGGCCAGGACGATCACATCGCCGGGCTTCGCGTTTTCGATGCACCAGCGGATGGCCTTGCGGCGGTTCGGGATGACAAGGTAGCTGCCTTCGGTCTTATTGAGCCCGACTTCGATGTCCGCGATGATGTCGTGGACGCTCTCAAAGCGGGAATTGTCCTCCGTGACGACGGAGAGGTCGGCCATGCGGCCGGAAATCTCGCCCATCTCGTAGCGGCGGACCTTCGGGCGGTTGCCGCCCGCGCCGAACAGGCAGATTAAACGCTTCGGGTGGTAGGCACGCAAAGTCGAGAGGATGTTCTCCATGCTCACGGCGTTGTGGGCGTAGTCGATTAACAGCGTATACGGCCCCGGCACCGGCACGCGCTCGACGCGGCCCTTGACCTTGACCGTGTCAAGGCCCTCTAAGACCGCTTCCATCGGGACGCCGAACTGCGCGCACACGGCAATCGCGCCCAGCGCGTTATATACGTTAAAATGGCCCGGAATATCGACCTCGACGCGGCCGTGATACGGCGCCGAATGGACGTCAAACGCGACGCCCAAATACCCCGGCCGGCTTAACAGCGCGTCGTTTTCCGCGCGGAACGCCGCATCCTTCGAAAAGCCGTAGAAGACAAGCGGGCACGTGTGGCCCTTCACGATGCCTTCCCAGTTCGGGTCGTCGAGGTTGATAATCCCAAGCCGCGACTTTTGGAACAGCATCGCCTTGCACGCCATGTATTCGGCCATGTCCTTGTGCTCGACGCCGCCGATATGGTCCTCGCTGAAATTCGTAAACAGGCCGATGTCGAACGTAAAGCCGTCGACGCGGTGGTCGCGCAGGCCAATCGAGCTCGCCTCGAGCACGCACGCCTTGCAGCCGGCGTCGGCCATCTCGCGCATGGCCTTCTGGATCTCAAAGGATTCGGGCGTCGTGTTCGCGTTCGGCGTCATCGTATCGCCGATAACCGTGCCGATCGTGCCGATGATGCCGGTTTTGATCCCCGCGGCCTCCAAGATGGAGCGGATCATATACGTCGTGGTCGTCTTCCCCTTCGTGCCGGTCACGCCGACGACCGTAAGTGCTTCGGCCGGATGGCCGAACCATGCGGCCGAAAGCGATGCGAGCGCCTCGCGCGTATCCTTGACCCGCACGACCGCGCAGGGCACCGGCTCTATATCCTGCTGCACGACGACGGCGGCGGCCCCCGCGGCCGCGGCGGCGCCGGCAAATTGGTGGCTGTCTAAATTGGTGCCCTTTAAGCACAGAAAAACGCTGCCGGGCTGCACCTTGCGGGAATCGTACACAAGCCCCGTCACTTCGCGGTCCGTCTCCCCTATAACCTCACAGGGAATGCCTTTTAACAGTTCGGAAAGCAGCAAATTTTTCACCCTTTCTGCCCTCGCGCCGGAACCCCCGCGGCGGGGCCCTCCAAAAGCGCGTAGAGCTTTTCGATTTCTTCTGTATTCGATAAATCACACCGCGAAAGCGTTTCCTGCAGCCGTTCGCGCAGGGCTTTGTCCTGCAAAAGGCGCGAAAGGCCGTGTTCGATGCCTTCGGGGGTCATCGGGACAATCAGCCCCGTCTTTTCGTTTTCGATCTGGTCCTTGGCCGTCGAAAAATCCGTCAAAAGGATGGGCTTGCAAAGCGCCATCGCCTCGTCGACGGCAATGCTCTTCCCCTCAAAGCGCGACGGCTGCAAGTAGACGTCGCACGCGCGCAGGTACGGGTACGGGTTCGCGCGCTCGCCTAAAAACACGACGTCTTTTGAAATCCCGAGGCTTTCCGCCTGCGCCCGCAGCGCGGCCTCCTCGGGGCCGACGCCGATAATGTACCAGCGAAACGAAAGCCCCGCCCGGCGCAGCGCCGCGACGGCCGGCATCGCGAGGTCTAAGCCCTTCTGCTCGGAAAGCCGTGCGATTGAGAGCACGCGCAGGCCGGAAAAGTCGTCGCCGAAGTCCGGGGTTTCCTCCGCCATCCCGCGCAGAAGCGGCGGCGAGAGCAGATTATATTGTACGTGGAATTTCTCGCGCATTTGCGGGAAATTCGCGATTAACGCCTCCCTGCACGATTCGGACACCGTGCAGACCGCGTCGAGTTTCTGAAAATACGGCGCGTCGAACGCCCGATAAAGGCCCATCGCCGTGTAATCGCCGTGGATAAACCCGATTTTCCGCTTGGCCTTCACGAAGTCGACGCAGTAATAGATCGGCTGGCCCTCCATGTAGGCGACCGCCGCATCGTAGACGTTCGGGTTCCTGCGCACGGCGCGGCGCTCGGCCTTCCACATCTTGCCGAGCCGCTCGCCCATCGTGCCGTGCAGGCCCGCAAGCGTGACCCGCGCGCGGCAGAAGGCCGTCTTCCACTGCCCCTGCTTTAACAAAGCCGGCAGGGCTTCGCGGATGTTGCGCTTATAGACCTGCGGGAAGAGCGGCGGCAGCAGATGGACCTTTTCCGGCACGCGCGGCAGAAACAGGCCGTCGTTTGCGAAAAGCTGCAGATCCACGTCGTAACGCGTGTAGTCAAACAGCGACAACAGCGTCACGAGGCTTTTCTCGATGCCGCCGCTGTGCAGGCTGTAATTGCAAAACAGGATTTTCTTTTTGGCCATGGCGCTCCCCTTACTGTTTGTCGAGATTTTTCTGCAGGCGTTTCGCGTACTGGCTGTAAAACAGCATCACAAGCGGCACGGACCGCGTGTGCAGCACGGCGCGGATCATCCGGTCGGCGCGCGTGCCGTTTTTAAAGTAATTGCTCGCCGCGGCGCGGCCGAGCTGCGGGCTGCGCAAAATGGCGCGCACCTCCTCGCGTTTCCCCTGCAGGTCCTTCGGGTTGCCGGGATGGAACACGTTGACAAGCGAGCTGTGCGCCGCCTGGCGCAGATACCACGCGAGATGCCGCTGCTCGAGCGGCGCGTAGATGTGCTCTTCGCGCAAAAACGACTCGATCAGATGGTAGCAGCTGTCGAGCTTCTCCATGCGCCCGGCGCGGTAGCGCGTGCTCAGGGAATTCGGGTTATAGCGGTAATGGATTAAGGCCGTCTTTAAAAAGAGCGTGCGGTTTGCGCACACATGCGCGCGGATGCTCACGGGCAGGTCCTCGAGCATGACCTTCTCCTCGTCGGGATAGGAAAGGCCCGCCTCGAAAAACCATTCGCGCCGGTACAGCCGCCGCCACGCGCTGCCGAGCATGTCCACATGCCGCCAGGGGGAATCGACCGGGTCCGGGCCGACCAATTCTTCTAATACCTTCTCGTTTACCTTCGGGTCCGAGGTAGGGCATTCGATGGGAAGTTCGCAGCGGCGGTGCACGCCTTCCGCCTCGTTTTCGCGGATAAAATTAAAGACCGTCAAATCCGCCCCGTCCTGCTGCGCCGCCTCGACCACTTCGCCTAAAGCGTCCGGCTCCATCCAGTCGTCGGCGTCGACGAACAAAAGGTAGTCGCCCCGCGCGCGCTGGGCGCCGAAGTTGCGCGTCAGCCCCAAACCGCTGTGCGGCTTATCGTACACCGTGACCCGCGGGTCGCGGCGCTCGTAGTCGTGGGCGATCTCCAGAGACTTGTCCGGGGAAGCGTCGTTTACGAGCAAAAGCTCAAAATCCGAAAAAGGCTGGTTTAAAATACTCTCTACGCACTGGCGCAGATACGCCTGTGCCCCGTATACGGGCACGACAATGGAAAGCTGCAAGCGCTCATCTCCTTTAAAGGGGCGGCCCCCGCCGCCGGCTTTTTTGCGGCGAACCCCGCCGCGAAACCGGCTTTATTATAGCATTTTAGGGCCGGCAATACAAGGCGGGCCGCAAAATCGCACAAAAATTCTGCCCTTTTCCCCACACGCCTTGCATTTAGGCGGCGGCTGTGCTATGCTTATTTTGTCCAAACGGACCGGAAACTCTTGGGTTTCCCCGCCGCAAAGCAGACGGGACCCCATGTTTTTCAGGAGGCAAGGCATGAAAAATTGTCTGGTCATGCTGACCAAAACATACCCCTTCGGCCAGGGGGAAGAATTTATCGAGGACGAGGTCCCGATTCTCGCAAAGGCCTTTGACTGCGTGATCGTGATCGCCACGAGCGTCGCGCAAGGGGCCGGGAAGACCCGCGCCGTGCCCGAAAACGTCCACGTCCACTGTATCCGTGCCGCCGAGGTGCGCCACGGCCTCGCGGCAAGCGCGTTTAAGCTGTTCCCGTCGCGCACGTTCCACGGGTTCGTCTCGCCGCAGGAAAAGGAGGCCATCAAGGGCTCGCCGAAGTCGCGCGCCTTCCTGTCGTACTTCGTCGCCAAAAGCGAGCGCGTGTTCGAGTTGTGCCGGCAAATCCTATTGCCGTACCATTTGGAAGCGTTCGACGGCGTCACGTTTTACGCCTATTGGTTTTACGACGTCGCCGTGGCGGCCACGCAGCTGAAAAAATACTGCACGTCGAAATCCTGCCGCGCCGTCTGCCGCGCGCACCGGTACGATTTATACCCGCAGTGCAGCTCGGTGGGATATCTGCCGCTGCGGCCGTACCTATTGAAAAATCTCGACGCGGTATACCCGTGCAGCCAGGACGGCGCCGCGTGCATCGACAGCACCTGGCCCGGCTTTTCCCAGAAAATCCACACCGCGTACTTAGGCACGCACGATTTCGGCCTGGGCCCCGTTCCGACCGGGGGCACCTACCAGATCGTCAGCTGCTGCCACCTCTCGCCCGTCAAGCGCGTCAAGCTCCTCGCGCAGGCGCTGTCGCTTCTCAAGGACAGCGGCATCCCCTGTAAATGGACCCACATCGGCGGCGGGGACGAGCTCGCGGACCTGAAGGCCTATACCGCCGAACACCTTTCGTTCATGCAGGTCGAATTCACAGGGCCGCTGCCGAACCAGAAGCTCATGGCGTTTTATCGGGAAACACCCATAAACCTCTTTGTCAACACGAGCAGCAGCGAGGGCCTGCCCGTCTCGATCATGGAGGCGGCGTCGTTTGGCATCCCGGCCATGGCCACGGATGTCGGCGGCACGAAGGAGCTCGTGCGCGAGGGGGAGACCGGCTGGCTTCTGCCCGCCGACTGCTCGCCGGAAATGCTCGCGACGCATCTGAAAGCGGCCATCGCGTGCCCGGCCGTCGAAGCCCAGCTGCTGCGCAAGAACTGCCGCACGCTGTGGGAGGAAACGTTCTGCGCCGACAAAAACTTCACGGCCTTCGCGCAGGCGATCCAGCCGCTGTGACAGCCGTTTCCAAACCGAATAGCGAATCCCCGGCCTTTCTTTTATCCTTTTTAAAAAGAAAGGCCGGTTTTTTGTGCGCCGCGATGCATAAAAGCGCGCTTTTTCCGCATGCTAGGGGCGGTGATGGACATGACAATTTCCTTTATCCGCACGCTGCTCCTATACATAGGAATTCTGGCAGCGGTCCGTTTCATGGGGAAACGGCAGATCAGCGAAATGCAGACAAGTGAACTCGTGGTCACGCTTTTGATTTCCGATATTGCGGCGATCCCGATGCAGGACAGCGGCCAGCCGTTAATCAGCGGCGTGCTGCCGATCCTCGTGCTCGTCGTGTGTGAGCTTGTGACGAGCGCCTTGATGGTCCGCCACAGCCGCTTCCGGCGCGTGGTGTGCGGGAAGCCGGCCATCCTCATCCGCGACGGTGTCCTGCAGCAAAAAGAATTAAAGCGGCTGCGCCTTTCGGTGGAAGACCTGTTCGAGCAGCTGCGCGAACAGGGCGTGTTTTCGTTTGCGGACGTCTCTTACGCGATCCTCGAGACGGACGGGCGCATGAGCATCCTCAAAAAGCCGGAACAGGAGCCCGCAACGCCAAAGCTTTTGGGGCTCCGGGCGCCGGAAAGCGGCCTGGAGGTGGTCGTCATCAGCGACGGGGAAGTAAGCGATGCGGCGCTGAAGCTGTGCGGCAAGGACCGCAAGTGGCTTACAAACTTTTTGCAGCAGAAAAAGGCCCGCCAGCAGGACGTCTTCCTGCTGGCGGTCAGCACGGATGGACAGACGCTGCTTTTGCCGAAGGAGGGAACGCCATGAAACGGGTTTGGGCGGCCCTTGTGCTGTTCGCCGCAGCCATCGCGCTGTGTGCGGCCGGCTGGGGCCAGACGGTACGGCACACAAACCGCGTCTGTGCCGTGCTCTCGCAGGCGCAGGCCTGTGCCGCAAGGGAAGACGCCGCCGGCGCGCGGGCGCAAAGCGAGCAGGCCCTTGCGGCCTGGCAGCGGGCACACGACGTGCTGTGCACCTTTCTGCCGCACGCGCGGCTCGAGTCGGTCTCGCAGACGCTCGCCGCCCTGCCGGCGCTCGCTCAATCCGGAGGGCTCGGCCAGTTTTCGGGCGAATGCGCCCGCGGCATTTCCCAGCTGCAGGCGCTGCAGCAGGAGGAAGCGCCGCATCTGCAGAATATCTTATAAAATTTCCCAAAATGAAACCCGGCACCGTCAAAACCGTGCCGGGCTTTTTTCAGCTTTCTTTTTTCTGTTTCTTTTCTTCCTCTTTGCGTTTATTTTGGATCATCGCGTTCAATTCCTGCTGGAACGTCTGTACATCCTGGAACTGCCGGTAA
Source organism: uncultured Clostridia bacterium (assembly GCA_944385055.1). Taxonomy (GTDB): domain Bacteria; phylum Bacillota; class Clostridia; order Oscillospirales; family Acutalibacteraceae; genus Caproicibacterium. The sequence goes on from CALWVT010000004.1 coordinate 39,340, forward strand.
ACGGACGCAAAGCGCACATAGGCGACCTCGTCGAGGTCCTTGAGCGCCTCCATCGCGTACTCGCCGATTAACGAAGAGCTGATCTCCCGGTCGAGCGTGTTTTGAAGCTTGGCCTCGATTCCGTCCACCACCTGTTCGAGTTTTGCCATCGAAACCGGACGCTTCTCGCACGCGCGCAAAAGGCCGCGCATCAGCTTATTGCGGTCGAACGCCTCGCGTGAGCGGTCTTTTTTGATGACGAGCAGCGGCACCGTCTCGATCACCTCATACGTCGTAAAGCGCCGCCCGCATTTCAAACATTCCCGGCGTCTTCGGATGCGTTCCCCCTCGTCGGTCGGACGCGAATCGATGACTTTGCTCTCTTCATGTCCACAATATGGGCATTTCACAACCATATCCCCTTTCCCTATCAAAATAAAACCCACCAAAAAGCCGGCGCCCGCCTTCTCACAGCGGCTTTTCCATCGCATAGCGGGCCAGCACTTCGCCCCGCAGCGCGACACACTGGCGCTCCCTTGCCAAATAGCCGCGCTTTTCAAAAAACGGCTTCGCGGTCAACGAGGCGTACACGGTCATCCGTTCTGCGCCCCGGGCCTTTGCAAACGATTCGAGCCCGTCGCACAATTTCGACGCGACGCCGCGGCCCTGGAACGCCCGATGCACGAACAGGTGGTCGAGGTACCCGTCCGCACGCACATTGCCGTAGCCGAGCAGTTCTTCCCCCCGCCACGCCGTGAGCGTGTAAAGCGAGGTAAAGAAAGCCGGGTTCTGCCGCAGCGCGTCCGCGCCCCGGGCCCAGGCCTCCACCTGCGCCGGCGTATAATCGCGCAGATTGACCGAACGCACCGTGTCCGCGAACAGCGCGGCAACGCGCTCGAGGTCCCCGCTTTGAAACGGGCGGATGGAAAAGAAACCGGCGCACATGGCGGGCCCTCCTTTTGAAGAATCAGAAATCCTCCGCTGAAAATGCGTTGTCCCCCGCGCGCCACGCCTCCAAAAACGGGCGGAACGCGCTCGGCAGCGGGTACGTTTCCCGCAGCTCGTCCGCCGTCACCCACACAAACGGCGCGGTATTTTCGGGCGCGAGCTTACAGCGCCACCCGGTCATGTGCCACTCCACGTGCGTAAACACATGCTTTGCCGGCGGCAGGGGCCACAGCTGCACGGGCTCCAACCCCCACGCGCGCACAGCTCGGACGGCTTCCTCCCGGGAAAGCGTGCCCGCTTCGGCGGGCAGCTCCCAAAGCCCCGCCAAAAGCCCCGTTTTCGGGCGGCGGCGCAGCGCCAGGCGGCCCGCCTGCTCGAGCAGAAACACCGTGCGCGCCTCCACTTTGCGCGCGGGCTTCGGCTTTTTGACGGGCAGGCTTTCGGCGATGCCCTGCCGCTTCCCCTCGCACAGGCCGGAAAGCGGGCAGGCTTCGCAGCGCGGCGGCGCATTCGGCACACAGACGAGCGCGCCGAGTTCCATGAGCGCCTGGTTAAACGTCCCGCACGCCCCCGCGGGCATCACCGCGCGCAGGGCCTCGGCCGCCTGTTTGCGCGTGTGCGGCTCGGCAATGTCGGCGCGGTCCGCCGTCACGCGCGCCCACACGCGCAGCACGTTGCCGTCCACGGCGGGCACGGGCAGCCCAAAGGCGATGGAAGCGATCGCCCCGGCCGTGTACGGCCCAATGCCGGGCAGGCGCTTGAGGGCTTCATAGGAAGCGGGCAGTTCCCCGCCGTATTCCTCGACGACAACCTTCGCGGCCTTCTGCAAATTGCGCGCGCGGCTGTAATACCCCAAGCCTTCCCAGCATTTTAAAAGCTGCTGCTCCGGCGCCTCGCTTAACGCCAAAGGATCCGGGAACTGCCGCAGAAAGCGCGTGAAATATCCCTTCACCGCCTCCACACGGGTCTGCTGCAGCATGATTTCCGAAACCCACACCCGATACGGCGTCACGTGGCGGCGCCAGGGCAGATCGCGCGCATGCTGCGCATACCACGAAAGCAGCGGCTGTACAATTGCCTGCAGCGCCATGGACCGGCCTCCTTCCCCGCAAACTCTTTAGAAGAACCGCCCCGAAAGGCGCAAAACGGCCCCGGGGCGGCAAGATTCTGGTACTATTCTGACAGCTGTTAATCGAGCTTGTCGGCCATCTCGCTGAGCGGGCTGTCCACGGCGTTCTTGCGTTCGGCCTTGTTTTTGAACATGTTGACCTGGACGTTCGACTTGTTGATCGCCTGCAGCGTACCGGCGCCGGCGACGCAGCCGCCCGGGCAGGCCATGCCTTCGAGCAAAAAGCCATTGTACTTGCCGGCCTTGGCGAGGTTCATCATCTGGCGGCAGTCGCGCAGGCCCTGCGCCGCACGGGTCGGCACCTCGCGGTCCGGTGCGATGCGCCCGATGGCCTCCACAACGGCAGCCGCAACACCGCCGCTGACCGGGAAGCCGCGGCCGGCCGCGGTCGCCTGGGAGAACACCTCGTCCGAAGCATCCTCCGTCTCTGCGGTCAGGTCGATGTTCTTCGCCTCAAAGATGCCCATGACTTCCTCAAACGTCAAAACGAAATCGACATCGCTGCGGATCGTCCGGCGGCTGGCCTCGAGCTTCTTCGCCGCGCACGGGCCGACGAACACGACCTTGCAATTGGGATGCTGCTTTTTAATGTAGCGGGCCGTCAAAACCATCGGCGTCAAGGCCATCGAGATGCAGTTCGCGTACTCGGGGAATTCCTTCTTCGCCATGACGGACCACGCCGGGCAGCACGACGTCGCGAGGAACGGCAGCTTCTCCGGGACATTGTCCAAAAAGTCGTGCGCCTCTTCAATCGTGCACAAGTCCGCGCCCACGGCGACCTCCATCATGTCCGTAAAGCCGAGGTCCTTAAACGCCGCGCGCAGCTTTTCGGGCGTGACCTTCGGGCCGAACTGGCCGACAAACGCCGGCGCCACGGCCGCGTACACCTCGCCGCCCTGCTTGAGCGCGTGGACGACCTGGAAAATCTGGCCCTTGTCCGCAATCGCGCCGAACGGGCAGCTGACCAGGCACTGGCCGCAGGAGACGCAGCGGTCGTAATCGATGGTCGCGCAGCCGTTTTCGTCCGAGGAAATCGCGTTCATGCCGCACGCGGACGCGCACGGGCGCTCAAATTTGATGATCGCGTGGTACGGGCACACCGTCGCGCAGCGGCCGCACTTGATGCACAAATCCTGGTCGATCTCGCTTTTTGTGCTCGTCGACGATTCCGCGTGGATCGCCTTTTTCGGGCAGACCTCGCGGCACGGATGCTCCAAGCACCCCTGGCACATGTCCGTTACGCGCACGCTCTTTTCCGGGCACGCGTTGCACGCGAACTTAATGACGTTGACCAGCGGCGGATCGTAATACTTTTCCGCGATTGCGCTTTCCTTGATGCCCTGGGCAATCGGCGCGTGCTGCTCGAGCGGGCGAAGCGGCAGGCCGATGGCCAGGCGGATGCGTTCGCCGACGATTGCGCGCTCGAGGAAGATGCTGTTGCGGTAGCTCGAACGCGTGCCGGGGATAATCTTGTAGGGCAGCTCCTCCACACGGTCGTAATCGCCGTCATAAGCCAGACGGGCCACTTCCGTAAACACCTTGCGTCGAATGTCGGTAATCGGTGAAAAAATGCCTCTTGATGCCATCTTTTTACTCCTTTTGTCGTTTTGCGCCGGGCAACCGGCGTTTCGGATATTTTAGACTGCAATTGCTTGCAAACATTCTGCTTGGGATCTGAATAAGCAAAAGCGGCGGCTGATATGGGCGCTTGGCCTCAGCCCACCAATGCGGCAAAAAAAGTTTCGTAAGCGTCTGCCCACTCCGCGATCGGTTCCTCCGCGCGGCCGTTGCAGCTGCAGAAAACGTCGTCGATAAATTGCTCCCCTGCCTCGAAGACCTCGCCGACGGTCAGCGGATACCCGTTCTCCGTCGCGCATTTGCAGAAAGCGTCCATCGGGTCCTCCGCTTCACGGGTCTTTAACAGGGCATCCCGCAAGGCGGGATTGTGGCGTGCCTCGTCCAACAGGCGGGACATGGTTTCGTTCATCAGCGCTCCCTCCTTCCCTTTCTTGCAAAAAAGGGGTAAAAAAGGGGCGTCCGCAAAAAGTGCCCAGGGCTCTTTTCCGAAGGACGCCCCCGTCTTTTTGGTTCTCACTCTTACTATACCGGAAAACCCTACGTTTGGCAAGTCAAAATTCACAATGGAAGCTTAGTGAAAATCACAATTTGGTGCACCTTAAAACGTTGTGATGGCTGTAAACGGGAACAGGCGCACCACAACTTTCCCTATAATGTCCTTCGTTGGGATCGTCCCGATGACGCGGCTGTCGGTCGAATGGTTGCGGTTGTCGCCCATCAGGAAGACCTCCCCTTCGGGCACGACGATGTCGACGTCCCAGCCTTCCTCGCCCCACGACTGCTCTTTGATGTACGGCTCCGACTGGACTTCGCCGTTTACCTTGAGCACGCCGCCGGAAATTTCGATGTGGTCGCCGCCGACGCCGATGACGCGCTTGATCAGGTTTTCATTTAAGACGTTGTCGGAATTGGCGACGACGATATCGCCGCGCTGGGGTTCATAGTTCCATTCCCATAAAATGACGAAGTCGCCGTCGTGGCAGGTATTCTCCATGCTTTGGCCGATGATGCGGCTCGGGCGCGCGATGAAGGTGACGACGAATAATACGATGAGGACCGTGATGATGCACGGGCGCAAGGTCGCCCAGATGCCCTCTTTCTTTTCCTTCTTTTTTCCGTTTATTTTGTCCGTTTCACTCGCGGGGCCTTCCTCTGTTTGGGCCGGGTCCTCAAAACGGTTTCTCTCGTCTTGTTTTTCGTTCATGAGAGCCTCCTTATCTTTATAGAAAGAAGCGGGGCAGGATTATTTCCCGCGGCGCAGGGCATTTTTTACGAGTGTGATTTCATTCTTTGTGGGAATAACCAGCCACAAAACGTTCGTGTGCGTAAAGCGGCAGTAGATGATGAGCACGGAAACCGCCTGCACGACCATCGAGAGGCTTGTCGCGGCGGCGATGCCGTTGACCTGCATCGAAGGGATCAGCGCAAATGTCGCGGCAAGGTTCGTGACAATCCCGAGCGCCGTCGGCAGGATGTTGAGCTCCGGGCGCCCGTAAGCGGAAATCGAATTTGCGAGCACCTTGACGTAAGAGACGAACACGCTGCCGACGATCAGATACCGCAGCGGGTCGAGCGCGCCGACGTAATTCGGGAACAAAAGCGGCACGAACCGGTCGGCGAGGAGAACGATCAGAAACGCGCAGAGGATTGTAATGTACATCACGATCTTGCAGGAAAGCTGCGTGATGCGGCGCTTATCGCCGTCGTCGTGCATGCTCGCGACGCGGCTCGTGATGACGAGGCTGACGGCCTCCGGCAGAATCCAGACCTGGCGCATGATGGTCGAGGCCGTGTTGTAGATGCCGAACGACGCCAAATCGTACACGCCCTGGACGATGTAGTTGCCGATGTAGGTGTTGATATACGTCATGAGGTTGCTCGCGTACGCTTTTAAGCCGTAGCGGAACACCGACTTTGTCGGGACGGGGTGGTCGTCCTCGGGCGCGGGCTGCGGCTGCGGGCCGCTCCAGCGCTTCGTGCAGATGTAGGCGAGCACGATCATCGCCATGGAAATGCCGATCGAGGAGCCGACCAGCAGCGCCGCCGAGGGCCATAAAAGCGTCAAGGCGGAAAAGACCGTGACGAAGATGCGCTGGACGAGGTTAATCATATTATAGGACTTAAACTTGTTCTCGCCGCGCAGGACACCCGTGAGCATATTAAATAGGAACGAACAGCCCGTGTAGATCACGATACAGAACAGATACGGCGCCGGGGTGTCGGCAAAGATGCCCGTGCCCCGCAGCACAAAGAGCACGAGCGACGACACGGCGAGCAGAAAGATGCCCACCCCCACGGTCAGCCGCTTAATCGCGCGGGCCGTATTTTTAATCGTATACCGCGCCACATAATAGATGATGGCGCTGTTTAAACTAAAGCCCAAACAGGTAAAAAAGCCCTCGCCCCAGGTCTGCACCTGGTTATAAAGCCCCTTTTCGAACGGGGGCATGCGGGTCAGAATCACGAGCGACGCGACTAAGCCCATCACGGAACCGAACGCATTCGTGCCGAATGTGCTCAGCGTATCGCGGACCATCGAGGACCGCTGTGGTTTGGAATTGCCTTTCTTCAACGTGCATCTCCTGCTTTCTTGCGGAAAAGCCGCAGATTGCCGGGCGGCGTGTGCACAAGCCGGTTTGCGCCCGGATGATATGCTATTATACCATTCTTTTGCAGGGAGGACAAGGCGGCCGGGCGCGCGGGCCTCCCTTTCCGCGCCCACCGCGGGCCCCCGCGGAAACTGTACAAACATCTACAAACATGTGCAAAAGAAAAAGGCAGAAAAAAGCACAGGCCCTTTTGCAAAAGCCCGTGCTTTTTTAGAAGCGGAAAAATAAAGTTTTGATACGCCTGCCGCCTTAGACGAACGCCAGGTGGTTGCGCTTGAGGGCGGAGCGGATCGCAAAGAACAGCGGCACCGCGACGACATCCGCGATGACGGCGTTAATCAGCGTCACGGCGAGCTTTTCGGCGAGGATCACCTGCAAAGCGCCGGCCGCATTGCCCAACAGCGCCCCTTCGACGAAACCGTTTAACAAGTACAGCACGCTGTACGCGACCGAACCGCACACGGCCGAAAGCACGACGCGCCCGACGTGGCGGTGCGCATCCTCGCGCAGAAGCCTTCCCTGGATTCCCCAGGCCAAAAGCCCGCAGACGAACGCCATCACGAATTTCGTGACGAGCGTCGTCACGGAGCTGTCCGCCCAGCCGTTTAACAGGTCATACAAGAACCCGCCGATGCCGGCCGAAAGGCCGCCGTATACGGGCCCGAGCATCAGCCCCGAAAAGATGCAGAACACATTGCCGAAGCCGACCTGCGCCTTGACGCTGCCGGGCAGGCGGATCGTCAGATAAAAGCCGACGAACACGAGCGCCGCGAGCATGCCCGTAAAGGCGAGGTTTACCGTGTGCTTTAAGCCCGTCACGTTATACTGCACGCGGTTTAACACGACCGACAGGCTCACGAGCACGCAGGCGCCCACGGCCCCCGCAAATGCCAAACTCGACCACGCCTGCAGGACTTCGGCGCCGCTCGAATATAAAACGATCGCCAGCACAACACACGCGGCCGCCAGCACACAGAACACGCCTGTGCGCAGGCCCGTCCGTCCTGCCCGTGCCGTTTCCTTTTGATTTGTTTTTGCTTGTGCCATCACAAAAGCGCCTCCTCTGCCAACCTGATTGTTTATTTTTAAATGAAAGAGACAAAGCGGAAAATCGGGACTCTCGCGCGCAGGTTCCTCCCGGTTTCCCTTTTGCCCGGCGGGGCTTTCCTTTGCCCGCCGGCTATGGTATCATTATAGCAAGATCTGTGCCCTTTGAAAGTCACAGTTTTGAAAAATTTAAGCGGCACAGTTTGAAAAGGAGGTTTTCGATGCCATACGAATACATCCAGCTCGATAAAAATGGGCAGGAGCCGCTTTACCACCAGCTCTACTGCGCGCTGCGCGACGCGATCGCGCGGGAAAACGGCGCGCTGCTCCCCGGTCAGCGCCTGCCGAGCATCCGCCAGCTGTGCGAGGACCTGCACGTAAGCCGCACGACGGTCGAAAGCGCGTACCAGCAGCTGTGTGTGGAAGGGTACCTGGAAGCGCGGCCGCAGCGCGGCTACTTCGTTTTGGCGGCCGGCGGGGCACCGCGCGCGCACCCCGCCCCGCTGCCGCCGCAGGCGCCGCGCCCGAAGGCACGGTACAATTTCGGCACGGACGCCGTTGACGCCGGCTGCGCCGACTTAAAGACGTGGCGCCGGCACATCCGCGACGTGTTAAACGAGCCGGAAGCGCTCGTGCGCTACGGCGACCCGCAGGGGGAACCGGCTTTGCGGGAGGCGCTGTGCGCATACAGCGGCGCGGCGCGCGGCGTCGTGTGCAGCCCGGCGCAGATTGTGATCGGCGCGGGGACGCAGCCGCTGCTCTCGCTATTGTGCGGCCTTTTGCAGGGGAAGGCCGGCGCCGTTGCATTTGAGGAGCCCGGCTTTTTACAGGCGGAGCAGGTGTTTCTCGACTGCGGCATCGGGGTCGTGCATCTGCCGTGCGACGAAAGCGGCCTGACCCCGCAGGCGCTGCGCGAAAGCGGCGTGCGCGCGGCGTTTGTCAGCCCCTCGAACCTCAAAAGCCGCGGCGGCAGCATCCCGCTCGCGCGCCGGCAGGCGCTGCTCTCCTGGGCCAAGGACACCGGCGGGCTCTTTATTGAGGACGATTATAACGGCGAACTGCGCTACCGCGCGCGGCCGATCCCCGCGATGCAGGGCATGGCGGCCGACGGCCAGGTCGTATACCTCGGGTCCTTCTCGAAGCTTTTGCTGCCGAGCGTGCGCATCGGGTACATGGTGCTGCCCTCGCCGCTTCTGCCGCTGTACCGCGCGCGCGCCGAGCGCTATAACCAGACGGCCTCCAAAATCGAGCAGCTCGCGCTCGCGTCCTATATCCAAAAAGGGGAGCTTGCGCGCCACCTGCGCCGCCTGCGCAAGGTGTATGCCCAAAAAAGCCAGACGCTTTTGCACGCACTGCGGCAGGCGTTCGGGACGCGCATCGAGCTGCATCTGCAGGAAACCCTTCTGTGCGTCAGCGCCCGCCTTTCCGGCGATAATTCCCCCGAAACCCTCGTCGCGCGCGCAAGGGCGTGCGGCGTGCGGGTCCGGCCGGGCCCGGACGGCTGCGTGACGCTCGGCTTTGCGGGAATCCCAATCGCGGACATCGCGCCCGGCGTAGCCGCTTTGCAGGCCGCGTGGGCGTAAAATGCAGAAACTCCATATTGAAACGGGCCGCGTTTGATGGTATACTTTAATTCTATAAAGCTTTTGAGGGAACTTCGAGACTTCTCCGGCAAGTTTTGAGGTTGATTACACAGTAAAGGGGAATGAAGAGGAATGATCTGCGAGAATCAGTACCGCACGAAAGCCTGCGGCGAGGTCACAGAGGCGGACATCGGCAAAGAGGTCCGCGTGGCCGGCTGGGTGGAGAATATCCGCGACCACGGCGGCGTGCAGTTTTTGGATGTACGGGACCAGTACGGGGTAGTCCAGGTGGTCGTCCACAATGAAGCGCTGCTAAAGGACGTCAACCGCGAATGCGCCATCACGGCATGCGGCCCGGTGGTGCTGCGCGATGCGGATACCATTAACCCGAAGATTGCGACCGGCACCGTCGAGATTGTGTCGAACGAGCTGGAAGTGCTCGGCAAATGCCGCGCGGTGCTCCCCTTTGATGTGGTGACAAGCCGCGAAACGAAGGAGGACGTCCGTTTAAAATACCGCTACCTGGACCTGCGCAACCCGAAGGTCCACAAGAATATCGTCCTGCGCAGCGAAGTGATCTCGTTTCTGCGCAAGGAAATGGAGTCGCTCGGCTTTCAGGAAATCCAGACGCCGATTTTAAGCGCCTCCTCCCCGGAAGGCGCGCGCGACTATCTGATCCCGAGCCGCCGGCACAAGGGCAAATTCTACGCACTGCCGCAGGCGCCGCAGCTGTTTAAGCAGCTTTTGATGGTGTCGGGCTTCGACCGCTATTTCCAGATTGCCCCGTGCTTCCGCGACGAGGACGCGCGCGCGGACCGTTCGCCGGGCGAATTCTACCAGCTCGACTTTGAGATGGCGTTCGCGACGCAGGAGGATGTGTTCGCAATCGCCGAGACGGTCCTAGGCGCCGTGTTCGAAAAATTCGGCGGCGGCAAAACGGTCACGAAAGCCCCGTTCCCGCGCATCACGTATAAGGAAAGCATGTTAAAGTACGGCACCGACAAGCCCGACCTGCGAAACCCGCTCGAAATCGTCGACCTGTCGGACCTGTTTGTGGGTTCCAGCTTTAAGCCGTTCTGCAACAAATGCGTGCGCGCGATCACGGTGCCCGACTGCGTGCGCCAGCCGCGGTCGTTCTTCGAGAACATGCTGAAATTTGCCGAAAGCATCGGCATGAAGGGCTTAGGGTATATCGAGGCGCTCGAGGACGGCACGTATAAGGGCCCGATCGACAAATACCTCTCCGACGAGCAGCGCGCCGAGCTCATCGCCCGCGCAAAGCTCGAGAAAAACAGCGTCGTGTTCTTCATTGCGGACGACCCGGCGTTTGCGCCGCAGCTCGCGGGGCAGATCCGCGAGGAACTCGCCGTGCGGTTAAAGCTGATTGACGAGAGCCGCTTTGCGCTGTGCTTTATCGTCGACTTCCCGATGTATGAAATCGACGAGGAAACCGGCAACTATGCGTTTACGCACAACCCGTTCTCGATGCCGCAGGGGGGCTTAGAGGCGCTCGAGACGAAGGCGCCCGAGGATGTGCTCGCGTACCAGTACGACATCGTGTGCAACGGCGTGGAGCTTTCGAGCGGCGCCGTGCGCAACCACGACCTCGCGATCATGAAAAAGGCGTTCGAAATCGCGGGCTATACGGAAGAAGAGCTCGAATCGAAATTCTCGGCGCTGTACACGGCGTTCCAGTACGGCGCGCCGCCGCACGCGGGCATGGCGCCGGGCATCGACCGGATGCTGATGCTTTTAACCGGCGAAGAGAACATCCGCGAAGTCATCGCCTTCCCGATGAATTCGAACGCCCAGGACGTGATGATGGGCGCGCCCAATGAGGTCAGCGAACAGCAGCTGCGGGAAGTCCACATCAAGCTCAGATAAAAGGAGGCGCCCTTAAAAAATGGTCACGCACGAAGAAATCCGCGCGATTGCAAACCTCGCGAAGCTGCAAGTGCCCGACGAGGAACTCGACGGCCTGACGGAAGATATGAATGAGATCATCGCGTTTGCCGATACCATCGCCTCCGTGCAGGTGGAAGACGAGGCGTATGAAGACGTTAACGGGCTTTCCAACGTATTGCGGGAAGACGTGGTGCAGCCGGGCCTTTCCGCCGAAGAAGTCCTGCAGAACGCGCGCGACCGCGACGAGAACAGTTTCGTCGTGAAAAAGCACGCCTAAAAAACGCCGGCGCCCGGCCGGAGAAGGGAAGCACCATGCAATCGTTCAGCATCATTTCAAAGATTCACGAGGGCCTTTCCCAGAAGGCCTATTCCTGTAAAGAATTGACGCAGTCGTATCTCGACGCGATCGCCAAAGAAAACGGCGCGCTCAACGCCTATACGCTGCCGACGCCGGAAAAAGCGCTCGAGAGCGCCCGGAAAGTCGACGAAAAGCTCGCGCGGGGCGAAACGCTCCGCCCGCTCGAGGGGATCCCGCTCACGCTCAAGGCGAACATCAGCACGAAAGGCATCGTAACGGACTGCTGCTCGAAGATCCTTTCGGGCTATACACCGGTGTACGACGCGACGGTGTGGTCCATTTTGGAAAGCCAGAACGCCGTCCTGCTCGGCAAATGCAACATGGACGAGTTCGCGATGGGTTCGAGCTGCGAGACCGGCTGCCACGGCCCCGCGCACAACCCGCACGACGAAACGAAGGTCGCGGGCGGCTCCTCCGGCGGGGCGGCGAGCGCCGTCGCGGGGGGCGTAGCACCGTATGCGCTCGGCAGCGACACGGGCGGTTCCATCCGCCAGCCGGCGTCGTTCTGCGGCATCGTCGGGTTAAAGCCGACGTACGGCGCGGTGTCGCGCTACGGCTTAATCGCCTACGCGAGCTCGTTTGACCAGATTGGGCCCCTGGCCCTGTGCGCCGAGGACGCCGCGCGTATCTTCGACGTGCTCGCACAAAAGGACCCGCGCGACAGCACGAGCACCGGCAAAAAGGAATCGGCGCTCGAAGCTTTAAAGAAACCGCTTTCAGGGCGCATTGTCGGCCTTGTGCCGGAATACTTTGCGGGCCTGCAGCCGGATGTCGAAAAGGCGCTCGAAGAGGCAAAGCGCGTATTCGAATCCTTGGGCTGCACGTGCAAGACGGTTTCCATCCCGGAAATCCGCTATGCGCTGCCGGTGTACTATATCCTCGCGTGCGCGGAGGCTTCCTCGAACCTCGGCCGCTACGACGGCATCCGCTACGGCTATAAGACGGCGCACTACACGGGGATAAACGAGATGATCTCGAAGACGCGCAGCGAGGGCTTCGGCAAGGAGGTCCAGCGGCGCATTTTGCTCGGCACGTACGTACTCAGCGCGGGCTATTACGACGCTTATTATAAAAAGGCGCAGCTGTTGCGCCGCAAGATCCAGCGCGCCTTTGCCAAGGCGTTTACACAGTGCGATTTCCTGTTGGCCCCGACGGTCCCGATGACCGCGTTCCCGGAAGGGTTCACGGCGCAGGACGCGGTGCAGACGTACCAGACGGACATCTGCACGGTGCCGGTCAACATCGCGGGGCTGCCGGCCGTCAGCGTGCCGTGCGGATTTGACGCGGACGGGATGCCGGTGGGCATGCAGCTGATCGGCGGCAGCTTCCAGGAGGCGGTCCTCCTCAACGCCGCGCACCAGTATGAGCTGGCCGCGCGCAGCCAGAGTTTTCGAAGCGCCGGGAAAGGGGTAGAGCTATGAGCCGCTATGAATTGGTCGCGGGCCTCGAGACCCACGTGGAACTCGCCACAAAGACGAAGATTTTCTGCGGCTGCTCGACGGAATTCGGCGGCGAGCCGAACACGCACTGCTGCCCGGTCTGCATCGGCCTGCCGGGGACGCTGCCCGTGCTCAACCGGAAAGTCGTCGAATACGCCGTGCGCGCGGGGCTCGTGACGCACTGCGAAATCGCCGGGGTCAGCAAGATGGACCGCAAAAACTACGTCTATCCCGACCTGCCCAAGGCGTATCAGATTTCCCAGTACGATATGCCGCTTTGCAAGAACGGGTACATCGACCTCTCCAACGGCCGGCGCATCCGCATCCTGCGCATCCACATCGAGGAAGACGCGGGCAAGCTCGTCCATTCCCGCGGCAACACGTACGTCGACTATAACCGCGGCGGCGTGCCGCTGATTGAGATCGTCACAGAGCCCGACTTCCGCTCGCCGGAAGAGGCGCGCGAATACCTCGAACGGCTGCAGTTTTTGATGCGCTACATCGGCGTGTCCGACTGCCGCATGGAGGAAGGTTCGATGCGCTGCGACGTCAATATCTCCGTGCGGCCCGCGGGCAGCGAGGCGCTCGGCACGCGCGCGGAAATTAAGAATATGAACAGCCTCTCGTTTATCACGAAGGCGATTGCGTATGAATACGACCGCCAGTGCGACTTGCTTGACAGCGGCGAGGAAGTCGTCCAGGAGACGCGCCGCTACATTGAATCGGACGGCACGACGGAGGGCATGCGCGGCAAAGAGGACGCGCAGGATTACCGCTATTTCCCGGAGCCGGACCTTGTGACGATCCGCATTTCCAAAGAAGACGTCGAGAAGATCCGCGCCTCCCTGCCGGAGGACCCGGACGCGCGCGCGAAGCGGTGGCAGGAATCGTTCGGGATTTCGGAAGCGGACAGCGCCCAGCTTTTGCGCTACCGGCGCGTGGCGGATTACTTCGACGAGGCCGCGAAGGGGTTAAAGAACGCGAAGGCGGCCGCCTCGTGCATTTTGGGGCAGATGTTCCGCCGCATGGAGACGGAAGCGGACAAGGAAAAATTCGAAACGCGCGTTTCGGCCGAAAACCTGCACGCGCTGCTACAGCTCCTCGACGAGGGCAAGGTGCGCATGAACCTCGTGAAATCCACGCTCGAAAAGATGCTCGACTCGGGGAAGCCGGCGTCCGACTTTTTAAGTGCGCAGGATTTAGAGGGGGTTTCGCCCGAAGAGCTCGACCGCCTCTGCACGCAGGCCGTCGAACAGAATCCGAAGGCCGTCGCGGACTATCTTGCCGGCAAGGAAAAGGCCGTCAAATCGCTTGTGGGCTTCGTGATGAAATCGACGCGCGGCCGAGCGGACGCCCAGAAGGCCGAGGCACTGCTCATCGATAAGATCAAGGCCCAGGCCTGATTTTCAAAACGACCAGAACCGCCGCGAGGCTTTGGGGTTCCCTTCAAAGCCGCGGCGGTTTTTCGTTTTTTCATTTTCTTTTTTCATTATAATTTTAAATCTCTTTTCCAAATTTCTTTTTGAAATCTCTTTCCCAAAGGCCGGCCCCGCCTTGCCGGGGCGCGCCGTTTGTGATATGATGAAAAAAGAATTGTGCGACAAAGGGGGAAATTTGCCGGATGCAGTACTGTAAAAATTGTCATCTGCTCTGTGAGGGGGAGTGCCCTTCCTGCGGAAACCGGAAATTAAGCGTGCCCCAGCTAGACGACTCGGTGCGCCTGGCCGCGACGTCGAGCTACTTAGGCGACATGCTCGAGGAGCTTTTGACGCAGCATGACATCCCGTTTCAAAAGCGTTCGGCTTTGACGGCGGAAAATAAGCCTGCCTACCACTACTACGTGGCCTACCGCGATTACGAGCAGGCGCAGGCGCTTTGGGAGACCATCGAGCCGCCCCCCGCGGCGGAGGAGCCGGCCGAGGACGACAAAGAGGACGAGAAGCCGCAGACGTACACCGTAAACGGGGAAGAATTTGAGTATATGAACGAAAAGCGCCGGCGCGTGTGGCGCGCGGTCAGCTCCTTAATCTTCCTCGCGGTGATTATCCTCGTGGTGACATTCTCGGACGCCGCGGCCAACTGGCTGCGCAGTTTATTTGGAGGTGGCTGAAAGCATGGCAAACGGCAGCAAACGCGAAGGATACCTCTCGTGGGACGACTACTTCATGGGCGTGGCGCTTCTGGCCGCGCAGCGCAGCAAAGACCCGAACACGCAGGTCGGCGCGTGCATTGTGGACCAGTCCCACATCATCCTCTCGACCGGCTACAACGGCTTCCCGGTCGGCTGCTCGGACGACGAATACCCGTGGGCGCGCGAGGGCGCAGAAAAGAGCCTGACGAAATACCCATACGTCGTCCACGCGGAACTCAACGCGATCTTAAACTCCGGCGGCAAATCGCTGCGCGGCGCGACGATCTATGTGGCGCTGTTCCCGTGCAATGAGTGCGCGAAGGCGATCATCCAAAGCGGCATCCGCGAGGTGGTGTACCTGTCGGACAAATATGCCAACAGCGCCGAAACCCTCGCGAGCAAACGGATGCTCGAAAGCGCCGGCGTGCGCATGCGCCGCTTAGAGCCGAAGCAGAAGAGCGTAACGATCTGCTACGAGGCGCCGGAATATCAAAAATAAACCGTTTTTAAAAAAGCACCCGTTCCCGCAAAGCCCTGCCGGCCAGGCGGAAACGGGCGCTTTTCTTATGTTTGCGGGACAAAGAAAAAGGGCAGCCCTCCCCGCACGCGGGGCGGCTGTCCTCTTTATAAAAGGAACCCATAGAAAACCCAAAAATCTAAGGTTATAAGCAGAATTTGCAAAGCCTTTTACAGCTTCGGCGTCGGCGCGGTGTGCACAAGCGCCGGCACCTTCTCGGGGGCGGGTTCGCCGCCGAGGACGGGCTTGCTGCCCTCCGTCAGGCCGTTGACCTCGTCGAGGTCCATATGCGCGAACAGCTTCTTATGCTTGACGAGTTTGACCCAAACCAGCGCGTACACGACGAGTGCCACGAGGAACACGGCGCAAATCTGGTAAATCAAGATGCGTTCCTCGCCCTCCGCGATGTTCCAGATCATGAACACGTCCATCAGGATGCAAACGATCTGCGGGATGCCCAAAAGCGTGAGCTTCTTATTGCGGGCGGGGTGGTTCGGATAACGGCGGCGCAGCACGAGCACCGTAACGTTCGTCAAAATGTAGGACAACAGCCAGAAGCAGGACGCGGCCAGCACCATATTCGAGAGGCCGGCGCTCTGCGCCATGCCGGACACGACGATGCAGCCGATGCCGCCGGACAGGATCAACAGGCCGATGTACGGCACGTCGCGGTGGTTCTTCTTTGCGAAGAAGCGCGGCAGCATCTCATTCTGCGCCATGCCGCAGAGAATCTTCGAAACGCTGCCCAAAACCGTGTTCGCCGTCGAGATACCGGCCAACAGCGTGACAATCCCCATCCACATGCTGCCCGCATTGCCCAGAAGGTTCTGCGCGAAGACCATGTGCGGCATTTCCGCCGTGGAGAGCGTCGTCAAATCGACGTAGTTCGTCATGCCGACGCCGAGGATCGACTGGAGCACAAACAGGATGCACACGCCGAAAATCATCGCGAGCGGCACATCGCGCTTCGGGCGGCGCAGGTCCTTGCTGATCGGGATGACGAATTCAATGCCGATAAACAGCCAGAACGCCGTGCCTGCCATGCTCACAAGGCCGGAAATCCCGGAAACACTCGGGGCCATCTTCTGCACGTCGGGAATCGCCGCGCCGGTGCCCAGGCGGAAGAAGCTCAAAATGCCCATGCCGAGGAAGGACAACAGCAGCAGCGCGACAACCGCGTTCTGCAGTTTCGCGAAGATATCGACGCCCATCATGTTGACGCCGAGCAGGATCAATAGAAACGCGATGCCGATGACCGGCGCCGGAATCATCGGCAAAAACAGCTCATGCAGCACCATGCCGCACATGGAGATTTCCACCGAGCAGGAGAGCAGATTGACGATGAAATACGCGGACAGGTTCGACAGGATGCTCGGGCCGGGGCCCAAGCCGACGAGCGTGTACTGCCCGAGGCCCCCGTCGACGTCCGGCATCAGGCTGTGCAGCTCCGTAAACGTGAAGGCCTGGAAGATGTTGAGCACGACAACCACCGCCATCGCGATGACAAAGCCGCTGCCCGCCATGCCCATGCCGCGGCCGAGTGACAATAGGCAGCTCGTCGCTACGATCAGGCCGACACAGGTGGAAATCGCACTGGGCAATCCCAATTTTTTCGTTGTTGCCTGCATAAAGATCCCTCCTAAACATGCAAAAAAGAATACAAAAAAGGGCGCCCCCGGCAGAAACTCTGCCGGGAAGCGCCCTTGCTTCGAAAACGAATGAAAATGACGATCTAGCCCCGCTTTGCGGGTGATTGCAGGAAAGCGGCGGACAGATGAAAGTCCGTCACGACCACGCGGTGGGAATAATCCGCCTCGGCAAGCATTTTGCAGTACGCACGCGGCGTTGTGCCCGTGTACGTTTTAAACTGGCGGATGCACTGCGACTGGTCATAATAGCCGCAGCGGTCCGCAAGCTCGGTCAAATGCGGCCGTTTGCTGCCGTGCAGCAGGTTTAAAAGCTTTTGGAAGCGGACAATCTGGCTGAACGTTTTGGGACCTAAGCCCACCACTTCGCGGAATACGCGGTCGATGTAGCGGACGCTGTAGCCGGTCTTTTCGGCAAGCGCCTTAACCTGGATCCGCCCGCCGGACGCGGCAATCAGCTGCTGCACGGCCGCCGAAAGACACGCCTTGCCGCTGCCGGCACGCTTTTCCTCGCGCGCCCTCCATGCGGCCGTATACGCATCCCAGAAGCACTGCGACTGCGTGCGGAAATCCGGCGCCGCACAGATGGCCTCCCAAAGCCCCGGCGCGTCGAGCGCCTCCGCCATCGGCACATCCTGCTCAATCAGCTCCCCGTTCGGCATGCGCAGCATCGCGGGGCATACCCCCGGTTGGAACCGCACGCCGAAATAAACGTGGCGGTACTGCGTGCGGATGGCCTTGTGCTTGAGCACCGTGCCAATCACGCTGCTGCCGGAAAGATCCGACCCGGCGGAACAATCGAACACAAAATCAATACAGCCGTCCGGCACGGCGATCGTCGCCCCGGACGGGTCATCGATCTGGTAGCGGTAAAAGTGGGAAATCCCCAGCTTCCAGACGCGCCGCTCGTAATAGCGCTGCGAAGTGGTCTCAAAATAAGGCTGCACCGGCAGCAGCGGCTTGCTTTGTATGGAGCCTTGCAGAGTGCATCCCCCCCCTTTTCCCGTGCGGAGTGCACTCGCAAAAGCCCCGCAGGCCCTGCGCCAGTGCAGGCTTTTGATATCCCTATTATACGCGCTTCCTCTGAAAAAGTCAAATAAAATTTGTAAAAATAGTTTTTAAAATGTAAAGCTGTATACAAACCGGCCGCGCTCAAATCTTTGCGCAAAAGCGGTCATACCGCAGCGCGGAGAGGTCGAGGGACGGCGCGCCGTCTAGAATCATTTCGGACAGCATCAGGCCGACGGCCGGGGAAATGCCGAAGCCGTGGCCGGAAAAGCCGCACGCCAAAACGAGGCCCGGCACTTCCGGGACGAAGCTGATGACCGGCACGCCGTCGACGCTCTGGTCCTCCCAGCCGGCCCACGTGCGCACGATCTTCGCGTCGGAGAGCTTCGGCACATACTTCATGATGCCGCGGCAGATACAGGGTGCTGTGATGCTCGAGGTCGCCAAACGGCCGTGGTTATCGAGATTGACGCCCTCCATGCCGGAGGAACCGCCGAATACGAACGAGCCGTGCTTCGTCTGGTGGCCGTAGAAATCGGCCTCGGCGGTGCCGAGCATCTGCGGGAATAGTTCGGGTTCGGCCTCCGTGACGAGCGCTTCCAGGAGCTTTTTGCTCATCGGGATGTCCACGCCGACGGTATTTGCAATCGCGCGGCTCTCGTAGCCGGCCGCCAAAAGGATGTGTTCGCCTTCGAACACGCCGTCCTTTGTCACGACCTCGCGCGCCTTGCCCTTGACCTTGCGGAGCGCGACGACCTCTTCACCCGTGATAAACCGCACGCCGAGCGCGCGCGCACGCACATAAAACGCAAGTGTCGTGCGCAGCGGGTTTGCGTGGCCGTCGGTCGGGCACCAGCTCGCGCCGATGACCTCCTCGGAAAGGTAGGGGTTGAGTTCGCGGACTTCCTTGCCGTCGATCATGCGCATGTCGAGGCCGCAGGAACGGCCGACTTCCGCAAGATGCGAGAGGATTTCGAGGTGCTTCTCGGTCTTCCCCAAGCGCAGGTTGCCCTTTTTGACGTATTCGACGTCCATGCCGAGCTCCTCGGAGAGCGTCGGCCAGATGTGTTCGATCGCATACATCGCCAGCGGCAGTTCCCGCTTGTCGCGGCCGGACTGGCGCACGCCGCCGCCGTTGCGGCTCGAGCCGCCGCTGCCGATGTTGTCGCTTTTCTCGAGGACAATCACGGACATGCCGCGCTTTGCGAGATAGTAGGCCGCGGCGCAGCCGATGACGCCGCCGCCGATGATGATGGTTTCCGCTGTGTTCGCCATGGCTTACGCCTCCTTCTTTTCGTCGCCGAGCACATGCATCTCGGTCGGGCGCATCGGCGCCCGGGAAGTTTCCGGATCGAGCGTCGCGGGGGAAACGCCGAGTTCCCGCGCAACGATGCCCTTGACGAGCTTCGTGCAGCTCTGTCCCTGGCACAATCCCATGCCCACGCGCAAAAAGCGGCGGATTTCCGTCATGGTCCACATGCCCGCGTGGACGGCGCGGCGGATCTCCCCTTTCGTGACCTCCTCGCAGCGGCAGATCAGCAGATCGTCATCGGGCCCCGGAACGAAGGGGCCGATGTCTCTGGAACGGTCCATTGGTTTGCCCATTCGGCACAACCCCCTTCCATGGGCTGAAAGAACCGGGCACGCATCGCGTATGCCTTCGGCACCCGGATCGTCAAAAGGTTCGTGTGGTCAAACGCCGGCGCCGAGCGCACGCCCGCGACCTCGGCCTCGCACAATGGCGCGCCGCTGCGGGAGAGCGCCTGGCCCTTGTCGCCGGCTTTCGGCAGCGGCAGGAATTCATACGGCAGCGTGACGGTGGCCGTGTCCGCCCCCGCGTCCTCGTCGACCAAGAAAATGGCCTGGCCGGAGCACGACGCCACGCACATGCCGCAGCCGATGCACTGCGCGTCCGGGTTCACGACCGGCAGCGACGTGATGTTTTCGCCAATCGTGATGCAGCCCTTCGGGCAGGCGTCCTGGCAGGGATTGCACGGGATATTCTGCGTACACTCGATGACCGGGTGGACGCCGGCGATCTTTCGAACGCCCGGATAGGCGAACACCTCTTCATCGGACAAATACCCCTTGCGCAAAAGGTTCTGCGAGATGGGGCAGCCCTCTTCCGTTTCGCGCAGGTCCTTGCCGCGGTTCTTCGGCGCGAACATGCCCTGGCGCAAAGCGTCGAGGGACGTTTCGAGCGCGTGGACCTCGTTTTCCTCCGCCGCCTGTTCGACATAGCCCAGGTATTTGGCCGCCGCAATGCCGGCGATGCGGCCCTCGATCATCGCGGAGCTCGCCTCCTCGATGCCGGAAACGTCGCCGGAAACGAAGATGCCCGGCACCGACGTCGCGCCCGTCTCGTCGCACACCGGCACATAGCCGCCCTTTTTCGGGTCATCGGCCATGTCGCAGCCCGCCATCGTCAGAAGCTGGGACATCGGCGACAGGCCGACCGCGACGCAGATCGTGTCGACGTCAAAATGCTTTTCCGTGCCCGGGATAATCTGCCAGGACTTGTCGACCTCGCCGATCACGACGCCGGTCACGTGGTCCGTGCCCTCGGCGCGCACAATCGTGTGCGACAGGTAAAACGGCACGCCGCAGCGCGCGACCTTCGCCGCGTGGACGCCGTAGCCGCCAATGCGGGGCGCGGCGTCCACGAGTGCAACAACCTCACACCCGGCCTGCAGAAGCTGGAAGCTCACGACGAGGCCGACGTTGCCGCTGCCGAGCATCAGCACGCGCTCGCCGGGCTTGACGCCGTGCAGGTTCATCATCGTCTGCGCGGCGCCCGCGCCGATCACGCCGGGCAGCGTCCAGCCCGGGAACGCCAGCGTATTCTCCGAAGCGCCGGTCGCCACGAGAATCGCGTCGCCCTTGACGTGGCGGATCTCGTCGCCGATGCGCACGAGGACTTCCTTTTCTTGGTAAAGGCCCAGCACCGTCGCGTTGAGCACGACCTGCACCCCCGCGTCCGACGCCTCTTTTAAGAGCTCCTCGCCGATGCGGAACCCGCGGATCTTCGCCTTATGTTCCTTCGAACCGAAGAATTTATGGATCTGCTTAAACAGCTGCCCGCCCGGGCGCGCACACTCGTCGAATACCACGACGTCCAGCCCGCACTTGGCGGCTTCGATGGCAGCGGACAGCCCGGAAGGGCCGGCGCCGACGACGATCAAATCATGCCTTTCCATCGGTGGGGGCACCTCCTTCCGGAACTTTCGCGGTCACGCCATCCTGTGTCTGGACGGTCATGCCCTCGCGCAAAGGCGTCATGCACGTGCGGACGTTCGGCTTGCCGTCGACCACCATGACGCAGTCCGTGCAGCGCCCGATCGCGCAAAAGATGCCGCGCGGTTCATGGCGCTTTGCCGTATACCGGTGGACCATCACGCCGGCCGCCTTTAACGCCATCGCGATGGGCTCCCCCTCATACCCCTGCATCGGGCGCCCGTCGTACGTAAACGTCACGAGGCGGCCCTTTTCGGGTGCACCCAAAATGGGATGCTCTGCAATTCTGCTCATCTAACCACCCATTCTATCTTTCCTGCCAAAAAGGCTTACCAAAAAAGCCTGCCAAAAAATCGTCCCTTATGCGAGCGCCGGCGTCTTCCACAGGCACAGCTTCGTGCCGATGCCCTTTTCGAGCGCGTTGTGGTAAAGCCGCGTGCCCCACGCCACGTCTTCGACCGGCATGCCGCCGATCGAATAGATGAAGATTTCGTCGTCGCTCTGACGGCCCGGGTTCTTGCCGGTCACGATATCGCCCAGATTAATCAGGCGCTCCCGCGGCATCTTGCCGTCGACGATCATATCGAGCCACTTCACGCCGACGATGCCGATGCCCGCGTGGGCCGGGTGCGGCTGCTCGCTCTCCCAGGCTTCATAGAGGCCGTAATTGTCGACAACGAGCTTGCAGCGGTCGCTCGCCAAAAATTCCTCGTCGAAGTTGCCGTCGCTCGGCATGCACAGCACGGCGCCGGGCTTGATCCAGGACTCCTCGATAAACGGATACGTCTCAATGCCGCCCACGCCGTTCGTCGCGACGCTGACGATGTCGCTGCCGCGCACGGCTTCCTCGAGCGTGGGCACGACCGTAATGTTCTGAATCTGCGGGAAATTCTTCTTGACATATTCGATATACGAATCGATGGACGCCTGCCCGCGGCCCTTGATCTTGATCGTGTCGATGCCCGGGCACACGGCCATGAAGCCGCGCAGGGACGTCTTGTTCATGACGCCGGGGCCGACCACGCCCAGCACATGGGCCCCCTTGCGCGCGAGATGCTTGACGCCGACCGCCGGCACCGCGCCGGTGCGGTAGGAGCTAATCAGGTTCGCGCTCATAAACGCAACCGGGGCGCCCGTGTCCTTGTCGTTTAACGTCAGCATCAAAATCGAGCGCGGCAGGCCCTTTTTCTTATTCTCCACGTTCGAGCCGTACCATTTGACGCCCGCCATCTGCGTGTGGCCGCCCACATACGCGGGCATCGCCATAAAGCGGCGGTCCGCGCCGTCGGCCGGCATGCCGGGGAACTGCGGATGTTCCGGAAAGCGCACCATTGCGCCGTGGGAATTCGCGTTCTTGCCCGCCATGCGGTAATCGCCCTCGCTCATCAAACGGAAAAGCTGTTCCATCGTGTCCACGCAGGCCGGCATATCCGTGCCGCCCGCCGCAATCACGTCGGGTTCGCTCATGTACAAAAAGTCAACTTCTGGATAACTCATCGAAAAACCCTCCCCGGAAAATCCCTCAAAGAAATTGGCAAAAAGAAAAGGCGCCTTTGGCCGTTTTCCGACCAAAGACGCCGTTGTCTCTTTGACACGACTTACTATACCACACTTTCCGGCAGAGAAATTGTATTTTTCGGAACAAGGGTCATTTTTTCCGCCCGCCGCGCTTATGCCGGTGCTCGCTGCGGATTTTCCATAAAAGCACCGCACACAGCACAAACGCAAGGAAAAAGCCCGCGATTCCCACCAAAGGCTGCCCCAGCAGAAGCGGGCCGATCTTTGTCGTGCAGATGATGCTCGAGCCCATTAAAAGCGACGCCGCGATGATGCAGACGATCAGCTTATTGACCATCGTGTCGATCTTTTTGAGCGGTTCCTCGGAGCCGACAATCTCCAAATTGAGCTTTGCGTGCCCTTTTGCCGCCATCTTCAATAGGTCCGAAAGCGTGGCGGGAATCTCGACGGCGCCCTTCGCGCTCTCGAAAAGCTGGCGCGCGCCGTGGATGGCTTCCTTTTTCAAATCGAAATTCGCCTGCGCCTCCCCGGACAAGTGCGCCCGGATAATCCGCGCGAGGCTGACCTGCGGGCAGCACTTCGCGATGACCCCTTCGAGCGTCATCATGCCGCGCGCAAGCATCGTGATGCTCGCCGGGATCGCGATGTCAAACGTGTTCGCCAGGTTTAAAAGCTGCTGGACGAGCAGGCCTAAGTTTATTTCCGAAAGGTTTTCGTTGAGATACTTGCGCAGAAGCTCGTCGATGCTGTCGTAAAGCCGCGCGTGGTCGATATACCGCCCCGGCGTGCCGATGGTCAAAAGCACCTCCTCGACGGCGGCGACATCGTGCACGGCCGCCGCCCCAAACGCGCGGCGCAATAAACGCCGGTCCTGCTGGGTTAAGCGGCCCATCATGCCGAGGTCCAAAAAGATAATCTTCCCATCCCGGATCCACAGATTCCCCTGGTGCGGGTCAGCGTGGAAGAACGCGTCGTCGAGCACCTGCTTCGTGTAATTTTCGGCCAGCTTTTCGCCGATCTCCTCGATGTCATACCCCGCCTCCCGCAGCTCGTCGAGGTGGTCGATCGGGATGCCCTCGATCTGTTCCATCACGAGGATGCGTTCGGTCGTCAAGGAGCGGTTGATTTTCGGGCAGCCGACGTAGGCGACGTCCTGGTTTCTAGCGGCGAACTCCTCGTTGTGGTCGGCCTCGAGCAGGAAATTCATCTCCTGCTGGGCGACGCGCCACAGCTCGTCGATGACCGCGTCGAAATCGATGACCTCCATGGTTTGTCCCAGGCCCATATGGCGCAGCAGGCGCACGGCCTTGTGCATGAGCTTGACGTCGAGGGCCATCGTGTCGTGGATGCCGGGGCGCTGGACCTTGATGACGACCTTTTCGCCGGTTTCCCGCAGCGTGGCGCGGTACACCTGCGCGATCGACGCGCTGCCCAACGGCGTCGGGTCAATCCACGAAAAGATCTGGGTCGCGTGGCGGCCGTATTCCTCATGGATCCGCTTTAAGATCTCCGGAAACGGGACCGGCTGCACGGTCATGCAGAGCTTCCCGAGCTCGTCACAGTACGCCTGCGGCAGAAGGTCGGTGCGCATCGACATGGATTGCCCGAGCTTTACATACGTCGGGCCCAAATCCTCGAGCACACGGCGCAGCTTCTGCGGCGTCATGTCGTGGAGCACATCGTGGCGGCGCAGCACCGCGACGAGTTCGCGCAGGCGGGACGCGCTCGAGCGCGCGGTGTCTTTGCTCATTTGCCGCTGTCCATCGCGTCGAGCTGTTCTTTCAGCCGGGCGCGCTGTTCGGGCGTCAGCTTTTCAAGCTGCGAGAGCAGATCGTCTTGTTCCGCCTGCTGCGGTTTCGGCGCCTCCTTCTGGTGCAGCGGTTCGGGCGCGCCGGCGGATTTTACCTTGTGCTTTAATTCTTCGTTGAGGATCTTCCCCTGCTCGACGGTCATCTCGCCTTTCTTGACGAGCATGTCGATCACCGCCTGCCCTTTTTCCGCGGTGGCCGCAACGGCGCCGATGCCGGCCAAGAGCACTTTTTTCATATCTTCGCTAAAATTCATCGTGGGAGACCTCCTTAAAATCGTATCTTTTTCATCCTTTTCTTAGCATACCACACCGCCGCACCACTTGCAAGCGGTTTTATCCGCGCAAAACCGGCTGCAATTGCCTGCCCAGCAGCGCGGCCTCCACCGCCTCGGGCAGCAGCGTGAAATCCGCCACCAACGACGAGGGCTTTTTTTCGGGATCATCCTGCGAAAACGGCGTAAAATAGATGTGTTTCGTATTGAGAAGCCGGCCGATATTCTGCGCGCTCGCGGCGAGCGCATCGTTTGTCGCAAGCGTCAAAAGCACCGGCCGCTGCACGCGCAGGTTGGACTTCACGGCCATCGTGACGGCCGTGTCCGTAATCCCGTTCGCGAGCTTTCCGAGCGTGTTGCCCGTGCACGGCGCCACCACCAGAAGGTCCACGAGCTTTTTCGGGCCTAAAGGCTCCGTCTCCAAAATCGTGCGCAGCACACGGCAGCCGCACAAATCTTCAATCTGCCACAAAAAATCGGCGGCGCGGCCGAAGCGCGTATCCGTCCCCGCCGCCGTCTCGCTCATGATTGGCAGCACGCGGTAGCCGCGCTTTAAAAGCTCCCGCATGCCGTCAATCGCGCGCTGGAACGTACAAAACGAGCCGCACATCGCAAAGCCCAGCGTCTTCTGTGTCATGACTCCTCACACCCCTTCAAAATCGAATACACCGACTGCTTGATGCTTTCGGCCGCCGCGCGCGGCGCGGTCTTCCCCGGCAGCGAAAATGCCTGTTCCGCGTGCAGATGGAGACTTTCGGCGGCAGCCAGGTCGATGCCGCCCGGCGCCGAGGAAAGGTCCAGGAAGATACACGTTTTGGGGAATTTTTCGAGCACCGCGCGCGGAAAAAGCAAAGCCGGCACGGTGTTGATAACGAGGTCGTATGCCCCGCCGCGATAAAGGTCCGCCGTCGAAACCGTCCTGCAGCCGAGCGCCGCCGCAGCCGCACGGGACGCCTCCCGCCGCGCGGCGACGGTCACCCGCGCAAACAAGTGGTAAAGCCGCACGGCGACCGCCTGCCCGACGCGCCCGAAACCCGCAACGAGGCAGCGGCTCCCGCAAAGGCTTTTGTCCATGGCACGCAGCGCATAAAAAAGCGCGCCCTCCGCGGTGATGGCCGCATTCTGCCGCGCAAACGACTCCCGCGCGCCGTAGTCGGCGATGGGGAGTTCCCGCAAGGCGGGGCAGGCGTCCTTTAGTGCCGCCGCCTTCCCGGCCAATACCCGGTGGCCCAAAAGGGCCTTCGCAAACGCTTCGTCCAGCCGGATGGGCGCCTGCGCAAACGGGGCGTTGAGCGTTTTGCCGTCCCGCGTCGCGGGCAAGGGCAGCAAAAGCACGCCGGCCCTTTCGGCCGTTTCCGCAAGCGGCCGCTGTTCGACGCCGCTGAAAAACGCGGCGCCTTTCAGGCGTTCGAAGCCGCAGGCCAGCACCGGAACCCCGTCCGACAACAGGGAATTTGCCAAAAAGACCTGCCGCTTGTCGCCGCCTATGATACCAAAAGAAATCGGATCCACCATTTCTCTCCCTCCCGTTTTGCTGTACCATACTATGGAAAACCGAACGCGCGTGTGCGCGCGGCGAAGAAATCGCCGGGGGAAGGCGCGCGGCGCTTGCATTTGCACGCAAAAATGAGTATGATAAAGGAAGGAAAAAAGGGCCCCTTCCCGGCCGCAGCCGGGCCATCCCGAAAGGCGGGACAAACGGGGCTTTCAGAATATAGGCGGCGCCCGAAAAGGCCGCCCACACAAAAGGAGTTGTTCCCCTTCATGGAGGATTTGCTTTCGAAGGTCAAACGCGTTCATTTCATCGGCATCGGCGGCAGCGGCATGTGCCCGATCGCCGAAATTTTGATTCACCGCGGCTACCAGGTTTCCGGCTCGGACGCCGCCGAGTCGGACACGCTCAAGCGCATGGAAACGTACAACATCCCGATCTATTTAGGCCAGCGGCCGGAAAACCTCAAGGACGCCGAACTCGTCGTCTACTCCGCGGCCATCAAGCCCGATAACCCGGAACTTGCGGCCGCGCGCGAACGCGGCATCCCCTGCATCGAGCGCAGCGTGATGCTCGGCATGGTGACGGCGCGCTATCCGCACAGCGTGTGCATTTCCGGCACGCACGGCAAAACGACGACGACGGGCCTGATTACGTCCGTGCTGCTCGACGCCGGCATGGACCCGTCGGCCATCATCGGCGGCAAACTGCCGAAAATCGGAACGAACGGCCGCCCCGGCGGGCACGACAAGATCGTCGTGGAGGCCTGCGAGTACGTGGACACGTTTTTGCAGCTGCACCCGTGGATGTCGGTCATTCTGGATGTGGACGCCGACCACCTCGACTACTTTAAAAACCTCGACAACATCGTAAAATCCTTCCACCAGTTCGCCCTGCAGACGAGCGGGTGGCTCGTCTATAACGGCGACGACGCGAACACGCTGCGCGCCGTCGCGGGCATCAAAAACGCAAAGCCCGTCTCGTTCGGCGAGTCGGAAGGCTGCGACTACCGCGCCGTGCGCATCGAGGACTGCAAGGGCGCGCGCGAGGCGTTCGACATCGAGCGCCGCGGCGAGGATTTGTGCCATGTAGAGCTCTCGATCCCCGGCCGGCACAATATTTATAACGCATTGGCGGCATTTGCCGTGTGCGACATTTTGGGCGTGCCGGTCGAAACGCTGCAGAAGAGCCTGCACGCGTTTACGGGCGTCCACCGCCGGTTTGAAATTCTCGGGAAATTCGGCGGCATCACGGTGGCCGACGACTTTGCGCACCATCCGACGGAATTGACCGCGACGCTGTCGGCCGCGATGCACATGGGATTTCACGCCGTATGGGCCATTTTCCAGCCGCACACGTACAGCCGCACGGCGATGCTCCTAGACGGCTTTGCCGAAGCGCTGAAAATCCCGGACCATGTGATCGTCTCCGAAATCCTGCCGGTGCGCGAGACGAACACGTACAATATTTACGCGGAGGATCTCGTCAAAAAGGTGCCGGGCGCCGTCTACCGGCAGACATTCCCGGAAATTGCCGACTATGTGATGGCGCACGCGGAGCCGGGCGATTTGATTCTGACGCTCGGCGGCGGCAACGTCTACGAATGCGCGAACCTGATTGTGGACCGCTACAAGGCGCAGGGCAAAGCCTAACGTATCCGATTGGGAAAGGGGAAAGAAAACCATGCAGGAACTCGTAAAAGCCGCAAACGCCAGGAAGGCGGCGACGATCCTAAAGGCGCTGGCGCGCCGGCAAATGACGGGCCATTTTGTGGAGACGGGAGAGGAGGCCCTCGCCCTTTTAAAGACGCTTCTGCCCGCGGGCTGCAGCGTGGGCTGGGGCGGCTCCGCGACCGTGGACGCGCTGGGCGCAAAGCCGATGCTGCAGGAAGCCGGTTACCGGCTCATTGACCGCGACGCGGCAAAAACGCCCGCGGAACGGATGGAAAAAATGCGCGAAAGCCTTTTGGCGGACGCATTCCTGATGAGCACGAACGCCATTACCCTCGACGGCGAACTGTTAAACATCGACGGCAACGGCAACCGCGTGGCGGCTTTGTGCTTCGGGCCGAAATATGTGATCGTTTTGGCCGGTATGAACAAGGTGGCGGCGGACCTGCACGCGGCTTACGCGCGCGTGAAGGCGGACGCCTGCGTGCCGAACGCCGTGCGCTTCCACGCGGGGACCCCATGCGAAAAGACCGGCGTCTGCCGCGACTGCGTGGGGCCCGACTGCCTGTGCGGGCAGATTGTCGTCACGCGCAACTGTAAAATACCGGGGCGCATCCATGTGATTTTGATCGACGAGGCATTGGGATTTTAATTTTCCATTGAAATTTTCCCTTGAAAAATGAAAGGCACGGGCCTTTTGGGGGTCCGTGCCTTTTTGATGCGCCGGTCAGCTTCGCAGGTCGGCGTTCCAATCGAAGATCCGCCCGGTCGGGGGATCGATTTCAAATTCATACTGCATGCCGTCAAAGAACAGCATCCC
This sequence comes from uncultured Clostridia bacterium, assembly GCA_944385055.1. Taxonomy (GTDB): domain Bacteria; phylum Bacillota; class Clostridia; order Oscillospirales; family Acutalibacteraceae; genus Caproicibacterium. The sequence goes on from CALWVT010000004.1 coordinate 68,033, forward strand.
TTCGTACCGGCCGCGGCCGTCCCCGGACTCCTCCCGGATGTCTACGTCCGCCGCGCTGGCGCCGGGCACCTTGCCCGCCGCGATGGCCGCGGCTTCCACAAGGCTCACCGGTCTGCCGCCCAAGGTGTCGAGCCATTCCTCGTCCACCTCGTAGTCCGCGCCCACGATGCGCCCGCCGTGGATGGCCACCGAAAAGTCATAGTCCCCGTAGTCGGTCTCAAATTCGATGTCATAAAGCGGGATGCCGTTGTCGCCGTCTGTCTCGTTTTTCACGTTATAGGCATCGCCCGCCGGCACCCCGGCGTTTTCCAGCGCGATGGCCAACGCATCCTCCGGACGGATCTCCGCGTCCGCCGGCGCTTCAGACGGCGCGGCGCTTACCGGGGCTGCCGGTTCGCTTTGGGGGGCGCCGGCAGGAAGGCTTTCGCCCGCCGGGGCGCTCGAAAAAGCGCTTTCGCTTTTGGAAACGCCGGCAGAAGACGTCGCCCCGGAGGGGGCGCTTCCCTGCCGGAGGCCGCAGCCGGCCAGGCAGGAAAGCAGGACCCCCGCCAGGAGCCCGAGGGAAAGGATTCGTTTCATCGTGTCACACTCCTTGGTACCGTTTTCAAAAGTTCAAGCGGAAGCGCTCAAAGCCGCAAACTTCCGCTGCAAATCCTCCACAAACGATTTCGCGCGCAGAAGGTCTTCTTCCCCCGCAAAGTTCTGCCGGTAGACCTCGATGATCAGGTCCCCGCGGTAGCCGATGGCGGCGAGCATCCTTAACAGGCGGCCGTAATCCGTCTCCCCGCACCCCGGCAAGAGGCAGCTCTTCCCCGGCGCGTGGTCGTTTAAGTGGACGTGCACTAAGCGGTTGCCCATCGCGGCCGCCGTCTCAAACGGGCTCTGCCCGGCCCGCACGGCCTGTTTCAAGTCGAGCACGAACGCGCATTCCTCCCCGAGATATTCCTTCATGCTGCGCAAAAACGCGGGGTCGCTGCTGCGGAACTGGTTGACATTTTCCTGCGCGACCGTGATGCCGAACGTCTGCCCGAGGCGGAAAAGCTGCGCGTAATGCTCATAGTAGCCGCGCGCGTCCATATCGCCGGCCTTCTGCAGGCGCTGGCCGTGCAGCACGAGGATCGAGGCACCCAGGCGGTCCGCCGTCTCAAAGTACCGCTTATAAAATTCCAGGGAATCGGCAAACCGGCGCTCATAGCCCGAAAAGAGCAAAAAGCTCTCAAAGCCGGACGTAAACGGGTGGACGCTTTTCGCCGCCGCCCCGCACGCGCCGAGCTTCTCCGAGAGCATCCGCACGAAAGCGGGCTCCAATTCGCTGACCGTATTAAAGAAAAACTCGAAGCGGCGAAAGCCGAGCCGCAAAAGCGCGTCCAGCCCGTCTTCGATGCGGGCCGGATACAGGCAGGCCGTTGAAATCCCCGTCTGCATAGGCCATCCTCCTTCCAATATCACCCGATGGACGGGCGGATCAAAATGTCGTGGTTTACTTCCGTATAAAACAGCTCGCGGATCGTTTCCGCGTCGCGCGACTGGCCGAGCGCCCACATGAGCTTTGCGACCGTCGCCTCGAGCGTCATGTCGTACGTCTCCAGGAGCCCATAGCGCTCCCGCACGGCGGCGCCGACGCGGTAGACCGTCAAATCGCTGCCCTCGTGGGGCACCTGCGTGCCGACGACAATCGTCTTGCCGGCCCGGTACAGCTCGTCGAGCGCCGCATTGTACAGGTCCGGGATGCCGCCGACGCCGTAGCTCTCGATGACGAGCGCGTCGCACAGGTTCCCAACGGCCAAAAACGTCTCCGGGGAAAGGCCGGGCGTCAGCTTTAAAACGGAAACGTGCGTGTCGAGGCGGTCGGAGAAAACCGGGCCGCGGGCTTTCGGGCCCTCAAAAAACGGCAGCGCCTGCTCGCCGCGGATGACGCCCAGAAGCGGGAAATTGAGGCTCGAAAACGCGTTGTAGCTCTTCGAGCGGCTCTTTCGCGCGCGCGTGCCGGCAATCACCTGGCCGCCGAACACGATGCTCACGCCGCCCAAGCCCGTACAGGCCCAGCGCATGCTGTCGAGCAGGTTCACACGGGCGTCCGTGTCCTCGGCGTCGATCGGCTTCTGCGCGCCGGTCACGACGATGGGCTTGTCGGGGTCGCGCACAAGGTACGACAGCGCCGCGGCCGTGTAGGCCATCGTGTCGGTGCCATGGCACAAAACAAAGCCGTCATAAGCCTCGTAGGCGCCCTGGATCAGCGACGCGAGTTTAAGCCAATGCGCGGGCTGGACGTTTGTCGAATCCACGGAAAACGGCTGCACCGCCGTGACCGCGCAGAAGTCCCGGGCCGCCGGCACATAGTCGAGCAGCTCCTTTGCGGAAAGCTGCGGCGCCAGGCCCTGCGCCGTCTTGCGGGATGCAATCGTCCCGCCGGTCCCAATCAGCAGCAGTTTTTTCAACGCTTCCGCCTCCCTATTTTCCGAACTGAAAACCCACCTGCGGGTTTCGTGCCTTTAGTATAGCACAAATCCCCCCGCACCGTCCAGAAAAGAAGAAAGCGCCCGCTCCAACCGAGCAGGCGCTTTGCTTTTTGACGCGTTTTATTTTTACAGCAGGCGCTTTACATAATCCCCAGGCCCTTGACGACGAGCGTAATGAAGTCCTGGACATTCGTCACAATCGTCGTGGCGGAGAGGCTGCCGCGGTCTAAGAGCTTATTGACGACGAACTCGTCGGCGTCGACGGTGTACAGGAACACCGGCCGCACGGTGCCGTCTTCGAGCACGGTATAGGACGGCGTCATATTGCCCGTCGCGATTGTGTGCAGCATCGTCGCCAGGCAGATGACGGTCGTCGCCTTGCGCACCATGTTGCGCATCGCGGTCTGGCCCTCGTAGACGTCGCCGATTACTTCCGGCATCGGGCCGTCGTCGCGGATGGAGCCGGTCAGCACGAACGGGACGTGGTTATCGACACAGCTCGCGATGATGCCGTCGTGGATGTTATAATCCTTTAAAAACTGCGGGATGGAGCCGCTGCGGCGCACGCGGTTTAAGACATCCAAATGGTTATAATGGCCGTTTTCGTGCGAGCGCTGCGTGTAAATATCCTGGCCCAAAGCCGTGTGGAACATCGCGCCCTCGAGATCGTGCGTCGCCAGCGCGTTGCCCGCCATCAGGCCGTCGACGTAGCCGTTTTCGACCATCGCCTGCATGGCCGCACGCGCGTCGGCGTCAAACGCAAACGCCGGGCCCATGACCCAGACGATGTTGCCGTGGGCCTTCTCGTACTTTAATAGCTCAAACAGGCGGTCGTAATCGCGCGCAAACGCCGTCTCACGGCTTCTGCCCTGGCGGAACACGAACTGGTCGCTCTGGCCCTCGCCGGGCGTCTCAAAGCCGTTCGTGTGCAGGTAGATGCCGTCCTCGGCGTTTTCCGTGCGGCCAAGGACAACCCGGTCGCCGACCTGCAGGTTGCGGTTTTCGACAACCTGCAGCGTGCCGTCCGGGGCCAGGACGACGCTCGAATCCATGCGGCTCTGGGCAGGCAAAAGCCATTTCCCCTCTACTTTGAAATATTCCGGATACATCGAAGTGCTGTGATAGCCTTCGGGCGCGACGCCCTTCTGGACGACCTCCTCGAGCTTGACATTCGGCGCATTCTGAAATTTCTCCTGCGTAAAATCCGGATGATGATAGACGGGCATTTTAAACATAAAGCGTACTCCTTTCCCATGCAATGAATCTCGAAACCTTGCGCCGGCCTTTACGGCTTTTCATAGACGCATTTGCCGCGGATGAACGTCGCCTGCGGGGAAACCGTATCGATCTTTTCGGGCGGCAATTCGAACAAATCCCGGTCGAGGACGACAAAGTCGGCCTTATAGCCCGGCGAAAGCATGCCGAGCTTTTCAAAGCCCGCCATGCGCGCCGATTCGCGCGTATACAGGCACACGGCCTCTTTCGCGGAAACGGCCTCCGCTTTCCCGAACGGCGTGCCGTCGTAGGCCATGCGCGCCACGGCGCCCTTCATGCACGCAAACGGGTCGGACGGGTCTGCCCAGGACGTGGCCGGCGCGTCCGTCGAGAAGCACAAACGCACGCCGGTCTCGAGCATCGTGCGGTACGGGTAGCAGCGCGCGGTGCGCAGCGGGCCGAGATTCTGCAGGTACGTTTCGATCTCCGCATACTGGAAAATCGGCTGCGTCACGACGCCGAGCCCGTGCGACGCGATCTTCTGCAGGCTCTCCATCGAGGGCTCCGTCACATGCTCCAAACGCACATAGGGCAGGTCGCCGTCGGTCCATTTTTCCTCCCGGCAGGCGCGGTCAACCATGCGGGCAATCGCGCGCGTGCCCATCGCGTGCATCGAAAGCTGGCAGCGGTTCTTCTTGCAGAACGCGATGGCCGTCTCGATCTGCTCGTCCGTGCAGACCGGCAGCCCGCAGCCGCCGGTCAAAAACGGCTCCTCCATCCACGCGGTGCGGCCGGAAATGCTGCCGTCGCCGATGAGCTTTAAGCCGGCCGCAAACGCCTGGCGGCTGCGGTCGAAATATTTTTTCGGAATCGTGAAATCCGGGTCCTTATAAAAGAAATCCCACATGTAATAGACGGCCACTTCCTGCAAAAAGCCCCGTTTCGCGGCGGCCTCATAGCGCGGGATATTGTCGGCGGGGTCGAGGTTCCCCATGTCGCCGATCGCGACGATGCCGTGGGAGGTCAGAAGCTTCCCCAAATCGACGAGGTTTTCGACGGTGGCCGCCTCGTCTTCCTTCGGCATAAACGGCGTAACGAGGTAGCGCGCGTTCTCCTTGAGCACGCCGGTCGGCTCGCCGTTTTCGTCGCGCTCGATCTCGCCGCCGGGCGGGTTCGGCGTGTCGCGCGTGATGCCCGCGAGGTTTAGAGCGAAGCTGTTGACGCAGCGAATGTGGCCGCATGTGCGCATGATGGAGACCGGCGCGTCGCTGCAGCCGCGGTCGAGGTCGTAGCGCGTCGGCGAGCGGCGTTCCTGGAATTTCCCCTCATCGTAGCCCCAGCCGAGGCACCATTCGTCCGTGCCGTGGGTCATGCGCCAGGTGTGGATCTTTTTTACGAGCTCTTCGATCGAATAGACATTCGGCGGCAGGGCGGAAATCTGCTTGCTGAAATCCGCGAGCATCACCGGGTGCATATGGACATCGACAAAGCCCGGAATCACGCGCGCGCCGGAAAGGTCGATCTTCGGAAAATCACACGCGGGGCGGTCTTCGCGCTTGCCGACCCAGCGGATGAACCCGTCTTCCACGATCATGGAATCGGCCGTCCGGCAGTTTGGGTCACACGTAAAGAGTTTCGCATTCTCGATGACACAGCTGTTGGCTTCCATAAAATCCCTCCTACACTTGCGCTTGTGCATGCCGCGTTTGGCATACAAATACACAAAAAGGCGCCCTGGAATCTCCAAAGCGCCGTTACTCCTTCTAGAAAAGCATATACCGAAATGCAAAAAAAGTCAATCATTTTTTCCACACGCGCAAATCCCGCGCAAAACGGGGCAAGCTATTTTCCGAAAGGGGGCGCGCAATTTGGAAAAGAAAACAGACGCCTACAAGGCGGGCTGCGCGGTGCTCGAGGAGGTTTATAAGGCCACGTCGATGGGCGTGACGGCGAGCGAATACCTGCTGCCGAAGGTGGCGGACGACGCTTTGCGCACGCAGGTGGAGCGCCAGCGCGACAATTACCAGGGCATGGCAAAGAAGGCGCAGGCGCTTTTAAAGGCGCGCGGGCAGGTCCCGCACACGGGTGCGAACCCGATGCAGAAGGCGATGCTCTGGGGCAGCATCCAGATGGAGACGATGGCGGACCGCACGACGAGCCACATGGCGCAGATGATGATCGAGGGTTCGACGATGGGGATTGTCGACATGCAGAAGCGCCTAAACGACCTGCCGCCGTCGCAGGGGGAGCCGCGCAGGCTCGCCGAGGCGTTTATCGAGGGCGAGCAGCACAGCATCGAGAACCTCAAAAAGCTGTTATAACACAAAATGACGACGGCCCCGAGGTTACCCTCGGGGCCGCCGCCGCGCAAATACACTACATTTATTTTAGTGAGACTACCTTATAATCAATTGGATAGATTGGAAAGGAGCAACGCGCCTTACGCGATCGTGTTGACCGTGAAGACCTTGTACAGCACACCGTCGAGCGTGCAGTAGACGCCGATCTTACCGGCAGCCTGCGTCGCCTTGACCTTGCAGTAGTAGATACCGTTCGCATCCGGATATGCACCCCTGACGATCGAGGTCTGGAGTGCGTCGCCGTTTGCCGTGTTGAACGTAAAGGACGCGTTCTTATTGTTCGGGTTGATTGCGAACGTGTAGGTGTTGCCAACCTTCAGGTCGAAGTCCATCGTCGTGTCGGACGTGAACGGACGGGACGTCACGCGGATCTGGAAGATGCGCTGGCCATTCGCCCACATGGAAGCCTGCTCGCCGACGCCGCCGGCCGCATAGACTTCATAGACACCGGACGTGCCGTTCCAAGCGCTAATCGTGTTCGTGCCGGCCACGTCGCCATTCGCGGCATGGTAGTCGAGCTGGCTCTCCGGGAAGGAGGTGCCGGACGTCATTTCAACGCGGAAGGACGTGGACTGCGGAACTTCGATGACCGTGGAGCCGTCAGCCGCGCAGGTCGTCGTGTTGCCGTTGAGGTCCGTGACCTTGACGGTGAAGGGTTCTGCTTCCGGAGCCTTGTCCGTCAGCGTGACATTGCACGTTGCGGAGGACAGGTACGGCCACAGGCCCGTGTAGATTTCGCCATCCTTGTAGAGCTGTGCGCGAACCGTAACGTTGTTGGAGCCGTTGATGTTCTGCGCCGTGTAGCCAACAGCCTTAATCGTGCAGGACAGGCCGTCCGCAGAAGGCGTCAGTTCGACGGAATCCTTGTCTGCGCTCCACTGCACCGTAACGCCTTCCGGCAGGGTCGTGGACTGCGGAACCATGGACAGCGTCAACGTTTCATCGGCCTGGCCGACAGACAGGGACGTCTTGTCGAGCTGGATGCCCTGGAACGCCAGCGTTTCTGCGCTGTAAACATAGACATTCTCGCCCGCTTCCTGGCCGACAACCGTCGTCACACCAGGCATCTTGAACAGGCCGCCGCCGATGTTCTTCGTCGAACGATAAAGAGCAGCGCCCTCTTCTGCGTCGGGCATAATCATCGTCATGTTAGAAGTGCCCGTCGGAGCGGTAACTTCAACACCGCCGGCCGGGGCAATGATCGTGCCGGTGCCCGAGCCGAGCGTTGCTGTCTTCAGGCTGGAAACCGTCAGAACCGCATCGCGGCCGACATTGACCTGCGCAGCGCTCTTCACCTGTTCTGTGCCAGCTGCGGCAGTAGAATCAACGTTGCCTGTGTCAATTGCACCAGCCGTGACATTTGCTTCATCACCAATGCTGACGTTACCGATGTAATTTAAGTCGCCCAAATCAAACGTGCCGCTCGTAACCGACAGCTGTGCGCCATACGGGCAATCCTCAAACGGGCCCTGCTCGCCGGAGATCGTGCCGAGCGTCATCGTGTTGACACTCTTGCCAGCCTTCAACGTGAGCTTTGCGTTCGTCTTATCATTGATCGTAATGTCGCCGACCGTGACGTCGCCAGCACCAACCGTCTGGCCATTATAAGTCGCATCATAGGCATTTACGTTAATCGCATCACCTTTGACGTCCCCAACCGTGACATCATCATATTCGCCAGCAGTCGTTGCATTCTGGTCACCGTTAATGGTGACTGTCTTTGCTTCGACGTTTCCGACGGTTGCATCATAGCCATTCGTCGCCGAGCCTACCGTAACAGATGCGCTCTTCGCCGTAACGTCACCAGCGGTGCCATTGATAGTAATCTGGCCATCGGCTCCTTGGGCTTTTACATAACCATCATCTGCTGTAATATCATTTACAGTTGCTTTGGAATCAACCGTAAATGTGCCCAGATAGAGCGGGGAAATTTTAATTTCCGTATTCGGACCTACCGTATAGCCGCTATTACCGTTAGACGCCACAACCTTCGTCCAATCCGCTTGGCCATATTGTTCCTGACCCTTAGCAGTGTAGTCCGTCCCTTGTGCCTGCCACGTAGACCCATCAATCGTAACATCATTGTAAGTGCTTGTCGACTTACCAATCTGGATGTAGTCCTCAACATTGACCGTCAAAGGCTGAACCTTGTTAGTCGGAACAACTGTTTTGCCATCCGTCAAGCCATATGTGCCTGTCTTTACGGAAATGGTTGTTTCGCCCGTATGAACATTCGACGGATCCTGAGCTGCGACTGTGCCAACCACTGTAGAACCGCTCTCGCCGTTGCCGCTTACAGCACCACTTGTAATTTTGATGTTGCTGTTGCTGCTGGTATATTCCTCATTCGTAATCTGCGAACTGGTAGCTTTGTAGCCTTGGTAATCCCAGTGGACCTCGCCAACCTTATCGTTGCCAGAGGCGGTCATAAGGGTATTTACAGCAACAGTATCTACCGACAAAGTCTGATTGATACCCATGGTATACTCGCTGTCAACAACCTCACCATTAGTAAAATCATACACATAACGAGGAACCACAAAATAATAACCGTCCGGATAAATTGCAACCGTCAGTTCGATCTGTGCGGAGCCAACCGTAACCGTAGAAGGCGTATGGTCGCCGTCTTCGACCGTAGCGGTAATGGAAACTTCACGCGTGAACGTGACGTCCTGACGCTGGCTGATATTTTTGCCTTGAATCAGTTCAATCTTACCGTCTTTCTCTACCGCCAAATTAGAGTTCTGGGAAACCCAGTCTTTGTTCGGCTTAGGAGTAATCGTTACACTAGCCGGGGTAACTTCTTTACCATCAACCGTCAACGTAACGTTGTTTGCCCACTGGGACAGTTCATCTTTAGTAGTAGGAAGGGTATAACTGTAACTTCCTGTTGCTGCACTCGTAATGCCGACTTCTTCCGGCGCGATTGTCGCAGAGACGTTCGGCGCCGCAAACGCAGCCCCGGTGCTCACAGCGAAGGCGCTAGCCGCCATCGCAGCAGAGAGAACCGCAGCAAGCGTTTTGCTTACTTTCTTGTTCATTCTTTTGTCCTCCTTAAAACAATTGTGTGCATTAGCGCTTGTGAAAGAAAGCGTCTCCCGCGCTTTGCAGGATCCTAGGCCCTTCCCTTCATTTTTATGGCCTTGCGCTAGCTTCGTTTTTTATTCTACCAGGAATTTTTTTTTGCCTACTTTTGTATTCATTTCATTTTTCCCCCTCTTTTTTGCAGGCCATTTTCTGCAGGAATGCAGCGTCCCCGCCTGCGTTTTGGGCGCGGGGGCGCGGGGAGCCTTGATTGCGGCGGGCCGCTGTGATAGGATAGAGGGGAGAAAGGCGATTTTGAGAGAACCGGAGGACATATGGCAATCTTAAGTGCAAGCGGATTGGAAAAGAGTTTTGGCACGGACGTAATCTTTCGAAACGTGTCGTTTGAATTGCAGCAGAATGACCGCGTCGGGCTTGTGGGCATCAACGGCTCGGGCAAGACGACGTTATTAAAGGTATTGACGGGTGAATATGCGCCGGACGGCGGGAACCTGTATCAGGCCGCGAACTGCACGGTCGGGTATATGGAGCAGCACGTCTGCCGGGATTTGGACCGCACGGCGTACGCGGAGGTGCTCACGGTGTTCGGGCCGCTTTTAGCGCTCGAGGAGGAACTCAACGAGGTCAACGACGCGGTGACGGCGCACCCGACGGACGAACTGATCGCAAGGCAGAGCGCGTTAAACGACCGCTTTGTCGCCGACGGGGGCCTGACGTTTCGCGCGCGGGCGCGGAGCGCCTTATTGGGCCTTGGCTTTTCGGACCTCGAAATGGGGCAAACGGTCGGGGTATTGAGCGGCGGGCAGAAGGCGAAGCTGCAGCTCGCGAAGATGCTGCTCTCGGGCGCGAACCTTTTATTATTGGACGAACCGACGAACCACCTCGACATCGAGAGCGTCGAATGGCTCGAAGATTTCCTGCGGGGCTGGAATGGAGCGTTTCTCGTGATTTCCCACGACCGCTATTTCCTCGACCGGCTGTGCACGCGCACGTTTGAGATGTCGCACGGGCGCCTGACGTGCTATAAGGGAAATTACACGGCATACCTCGAGCAGAAGGAACTTTCGGACCTGACGGCCGAGCGGCGCTACACGCGCACGCAGCAGGAAATCCACAGGCTCGAGGGCGTCGTCGCGCAGCAGCGGCAATGGAACCGCGAAAAGAGCATCCGCAAGGCGGAGAGCACGCAAAAGCGGATTGACAAACTCGAGCAGACGCTCGAAAAGCCGGACGCGAAGGACGCGCAATTGCGCTTTACGTTCCCGGTGGCGGTGCGCAGCGGCGAAGAGGTGCTCAAGGCGGCGGGCTTAAAGCTGTCGTTTGGGGAAAAGACGCTGTTTCAAAACGTCGACCTCCAGCTGCGGCGGCAGGAGCGCGTGTTTTTGCTCGGCCCGAACGGCTGCGGGAAAACGTCGCTCTTGAAGACCCTGCTCGGGCAGTATCAGCCGGACTGCGGGGACGTGCGCTTTGGCGTCAACGTGCAGGTGGGATATTACGACCAGCTGCAGACGAACCTGCATTTTGACAAGCGCGTAATCGACGAGATCTGGGACGCCTACCCGCAGATGACCGAGACACAGGTGCGTTCGGCGCTCGCGGCGTTCCTGTTTTTCGGGGAGGACGTGTTTAAGCCCGTCGAGGCGCTGTCGGGCGGCGAGCGCGCGCGCGTGCTTTTGCTGCGCTTGATGTTAAGCCAAGCGAACTTTTTGCTGCTCGACGAACCGACGAACCACCTCGACATCGCGTCGACCGAGGCGCTCGAGGACGCGCTGCTCCACTACGAGGGGACGCTTTTCATCGTCTCGCACGACCGGTATCTGATTAATAAGCTCGCCGACCGCATCTACTGGCTGACCCCCGACGGCGCGATTGCCTACGACGGCAGCTACGACGATTTCCTCGCGCAGCGCCGCCAAGCGCAGGCGCAAAAGGCGCAGGCCGAAAAGGAAGCGGCCCCCGAAAAGGGCGGGAACGCCTACGAGGCGCGTAAAGCCGAAAAGGCCGCTTTGCGAAAACAGCGCGCGCAGTTAAGGCGCCTGGAAAGCCGCATTGAGGAGCTCGACGCCGAGATGGCGTCGCTGAACGCCCAGCTTTCGGACCCCGACACCGCGAGCGACTACGAAAAGGCGATGGACTTAACCCAAAAGCTCACGGACGCGAAGGCGGAATCGGACGCGCTTTTGGAGGAATGGGAGGCGCTGTCGGAGGCGCTCGACGCAGAGGCGTAAAACCATGCAAAACAATGCAAACGAAAAAGGGCGCCTTTTTTAAAAAAGCGCCCTTTCTATCCTGCGGACCGCCGCGCTCAGCGCGCGATCTCCTGAAATTTCTTTGCAAATTCTTCCACGTGATCCGCTTCCAACTCGACCTTGACGGGTTTCGTCAGGTCCAAGCTGAAAATCCCCATGATCGATTTGCCGTCGATCCTGTATTTCCCGCTTGAAACGGTCACATCAAAATCACATAAATTGGCAAGCTCGACGAACTTCCGCACCGCCTCGATGCTCGTCAATTGGACCTGCAGCGTCTGCATCCCCTCACCTCCTGCCTGAAGCGCCCGCTATTCGACGGTTTCTTGAGAGTATTATATTGCAAATTTGCTGCCGATGCAAGGCGCTGCCGCACTTTCCGCGCAAAACGACAAAAGAAAGGAACATGCGCATGAATATCACCGCCATCACCTTGGGCTGCAAGGTCAATCAATATGAAAGCCAGGCGATGCTCGCCGCGATGGAGCGCGCCGGCTTCCACGTAGACGCCGGCCCGGCCGACGTCGTTTTGATCAATTCCTGCACGGTCACGGCCCAGAGCGACCACAAGGTCCGGCAGGCGCTGCGCCGCGCGCGGCGCGAAAACCCGGGGGCCGTACTCGTCCTGACCGGCTGCATGCCGCAGGCGTTCCCCGAAGCCGCCGGCGCGATGCAGGAAGCCGACATCGTGCTCGGCAACAGCGACCGGCTCGCGCTGCCAGGCTACGTCGAGCAATTTCTCAAAACGCACGAACGCATCGTCGCGATTTCCCCGCACAAGGCCCAATTTGAGCCGATGGAGGTGCACACGTTCCACGACCGCACGCGCGCGTTTGTGAAGATTGAGGACGGCTGCAACCGTTTCTGCTCGTACTGCATCATCCCCTACGCGCGCGGGCGCGTGCGCTCGAAGCCGCTTTCGGACCTGCAGGCGGAGCTCTCGGCGCTCGGCGAAAACGGCTACCGCGAAGTCGTGCTCACGGGCATCAACCTCCCCGCTTACGGCGAGGACCTGGGCTTAACGCTGTGCGACGCGGTGGAGGCCGCGTGCGCCGTGCCGGGGATTGCCCGCGTGCGGCTGGGGTCCTTGGAGCCGGAACAGCTCGAGGAAGACGTCGTGCGGCGACTCGCGCGCCAGGAAAAGCTCTGCCCGCAGTTTCACCTGGCGCTGCAAAGCGGCTGCGACCGCACGCTTTCCCGCATGAACCGCCACTACGACACGGCCCTGTACCGCGAGATTGCACAAAGGCTGCGCGCGGCGTTCCCGAACGCGGCCCTGACGACCGATTTGATGGTCGGCTTCCCCGGCGAAACGGAGGAAGACTTCGCGGAAAGCCTCGCGTTCGTCGAGGAGATCGCGTTCGCGAAGGTGCACGTGTTCGCGTACTCCCGCCGGCCGGGCACGCGCGCGGACACGTTCCCAAACCAGGTGCCGAAGGCGGAAAAGGAGCGCCGCTCCGCCGCTGTGATCGCCGCGGCCGCCCGCACCCGGCGCGCGTTTTTAAAGGCCCAGTGCGGATTAACCGAAGAGGTCCTGTTTGAGCAGCAGAAGCGCCCCGGGCTGTGGGAGGGCTATACGCCGAATTACACGCCCGTCTATGTAAAAAGCGAGGCGCCGCTTTCCGGGGCGCTGCGGGAGGTGCATCTTTCCGCGCTCGACGAGGGCGGCGACGCCTGCCGCGGCGAATTCGTAGAACGGTAACCTTCGAAAACTCAGCCCTCGGAAAGCGCCGCTTTGAGGTTCTCGATTTCCGCCCGCTTCGTCTCGTCGAGCAGGTCGGGATAGGCGTAGATTAAAAAGCCGTCGCAGCCGGCCTCCCGGCCCGTCTTGACCTGGCGCGCCAGGGTGTCCGTGCCGGAAAGCCAGCTGCCGCTGTCGGCGTTTGTGTTGGCCTTATAGAGCGCTAAGCCAAAATAGAGCCGCACCTGCGGCTGTGTGACGAGGTCGCGCCACGTCTGCACGGCCGACGCAAACGGCAGGGTGGGATTATCGTAATTATAATAAAGCTGCGGGCAGATGTAGTCGAGATACCCGGGGTTTTGGACCCACACGGCGACGTCGGCGCCCATTTTGTAGTCGTTCGTCAAATTTCCCTGCGGCGAAACGCCGAACTGCACCGCGGGATTTGCCGCCTTAATGGCCGCGTAGACGCTTTTTAACAGCGCGTTGATATTTTCGCAGCGCCATTCATCGAGCGGCAGCGCGTCCCCGCCGGCGTTTTTCTGATATTCGGCGTAAGAGGCCGCATCGAACGCCGCGTCTTCGGTCGGATAGAAATAGTCGTCAAACTGCACGCCGTCGACGTCGTAGTGCTCGACGATCTCCCGCACGCCGGCCGTGATGTAGTCGCGCACACCGGAAAAGCCGGGGTCTAAGTATTTGTTGCCGCCGTATTCGACGGCCCAGCTGCGGCGCTTCTCGTCCGCGCGGAATACGTTCCACGGGTTTAAATCGCTCAAAGACGGCGGCAGGCCGTTTAACTGCACGCGCAGCGGATTGACCCACGCCTGAAACGAAAGCCCCGCCGCATGCGTGGCCGCAACCATATACGCGAGCGGGTCAAAGCCGGGGTCCTGCCCCTGCGTGCCGCCGACAAGGTGCGACCACGGATAGAGGTTCGACGGATACATCGCATCGGAAAACGGCCGCACGTGCACGATGAGCGTGTTCATGCCGGCCGCCTTCGCGTTTTGCACGATGGCATCGAAGCGCGCCCGAAATGTCTCTTCGCTGCGGTTCGGCGAGCCGCTCTCGTCTAAATCCATATACGACACCCACACACCGCGCATTTCCGCTGCGCCCGCACTCTCCTGCGAAGGCGCCGGCGCGGACACCGGTGCGGACGACCGGCCGCTTTCCGCCGGGGTCCCGCCGCTTTGCGCGCTGCCGCGGTTTGCCGCCATCAGCGCGGCGACCACAACGGCGAGCAGCAGGACGGCCAGGATCTGCCGGTGTTTCCGTACAAGCGAAAGAACCATGCGTTCCTTCCTCCTTTTTTGAAACCGTCAAAAGCCTGCCACAGAAGGGAATGCCCCATTCTGCTCCCTTCCACTGTACCATGCGAAAGGAGAGAATTCACACGAAATGCCTGTACCCTGCCAAATTCTTCTGCTCTGGGTCCTGTTCGCAAGCCTTGTCTCCGTGATTTTGACCGTATCCGACAAGCGCGCGGCCCGGCGCGGTGCCTGGCGCGTGCGGGAGCGCACATTATTCCTGTGGGCGGCCCTCGGCGGCAGCCTCGCGATGTTTTTGACGATGCGCGCAATCCGCCACAAGACGCAGCACCGCAAATTTATGATTGGATTGCCGTGCATCTTCCTCGCACAGCTCTGCCTTTGCGGGCTTTGCGGGTACATTTCGGGCCTGCTTCCCGCCGCATAAAACGCAAAAAGAAAAGACGGCAGCCGCCACGAACGCCTCGTGTGCGACCGCCGTCTTTTTGTCCGGGCGCTGTCTTTTATGCCTCTTCCTTTTGGGCGAGGAGGATGGCCGTCGCGTCTTTCCGCCAGACGCAGCGCACGTTTTGGAAGCCGGCCTCGCGCAGGAGCCTGCACTCGTTTTCCACGGTCAGCGGCGTATCAAAGTGGAAATACCCCGCGGGTTTGCCGTCGGAAAGGCGCGCATACGCGTCAAACGCCGCCGCCTGCTCCGCCTCGTCCTTTGCGATGTAATCCGTGTTTAAAAACACGCCGCCCGGCTTTAAGCACAGGTGCAGCTTCCAGTAAAGCTGCTGCTTCGTCTCGGGCGCGAAATGGTGCAGGCTTTCGACGGAGAGCACCGTGTCGTACCGCTCGACGCCGAAATCGTGCTCGAGGTAATCGCCCCACACGAGCGTCACGCGCTTGCCCATATTGGCAAAATGGGCGTGCAGTTTCCCGAGCATCTTCTGCGACACATCGATGCCGGTCACCTCCGCGTCCGGCACGGCCTGGAAGACCCCCTCTAACTCCAGCCCCGTCCCGCAGCCGAGGTCCAGCACGTGCATCCCCGGCACTTTGGGGAGGTTATGCATCGTCTCCCGGTAAAAATCCGGCGCCGCGTCGATATCGGAAAGCATGTGTTCCTCATAGCCCTCGACGCGCGCGTCAAAAAAGGCGTCCATTTTTTCGAGTTTCTGTTCCAATCTAAAATTCCCCTCCAAAACCGCTTGCACGGCACAAGGGCCGCCGGGGATGCAAAACTTCCCCCCAGGCGGCCCCTGCGGTGTATCTGCGATGCCGGTTTACCGGCAAACCAAATTGACGAGTTTCCCCGGCACGTAAATCTCCTTGACGATCGTCTTCCCTGCTACCGCCGGCGCGATCTTCTCGTGCGCCTTGGCCGCGGCGAGGGCGTCTTCCTTCGTGATGTCCGCCGCCACATCCAGGCGCGCGCGCACCTTGCCGTTTACCTGCACGACGATCTGCACGGTGGAATCCTTGCACTTTTCCTCGTCGTACTGCGGCCAGGGCTGCTGGCAGGCCATGCCGGACGTGCCGATCTTCGACCAGACTTCCTCGGTCACGTGCGGCGCGAACGGGTCGAGCAGAAGCGTAAACAGGCGCAGTTCGCCCTTCGTGATGGAGCCGGTGGCCGTAATCTCATTGAGCAGCGTCATCAAGGCGGCGATGGCCGTATTAAACTTGAGCTGTTCGATGTCCTCGCTGACCTTCTTGATCGTCTTGTGGAATAACCCCTCGAGCGCCGGGCGCAGGGTCTCCTCGGGCGTCATGACGTCCTGCAGTGCGAAATAGCGCTCGACAAAGCGGCGGCAGCCTTTTAAGCTGTTCGTGCTCCACGGCGCGGACTTTTCGAAGTCGCCGATGAACATTTCATAAAGGCGCAGCGTATCGGCGCCGTAGGCTTCGACGATGTCGTCGGGGTTGACGACGTTGCCGCGGGACTTGCTCATCTTCTCGCCGTTTTCGCCGAGGATCATGCCGTGGCTCGTGCGCTTCGCATACGGCTCGGGCGTCGGCACCTCGCCGATGTCGTAGAGGAATTTATGCCAGAAGCGGCTGTAAAGCAGATGCAGCGTCGTATGCTCCATGCCGCCGTTGTACCAGTCGACGGGGAGCCAGTAGTCGAGCGCTTCCTTGCTCGCGAACGCCTTGTCGTTGTGCGGGTCCGTATAGCGCAGGAAATACCACGAGGAACCGGCCCACTGGGGCATCGTGTCCGTCTCGCGCTTGGCGGGGCCGCCGCAGTGCGGGCACGTCGTATTGACCCAGTCGGTCATCTTCGCGAGCGGCGACTCGCCGTCGTCGGTCGGCTCATAGCTCTCGACCTCCGGCAGGCGCAGCGGCAGCTCCTCTTCCGGCAGCGGCACATAGCCGCACTTTTCGCACTTGACAATCGGGATCGGCTCGCCCCAATAGCGCTGGCGCGCGAAGACCCAGTCGCGCAGCTTATAGTTGACCTTCTTGTGGCCGAAGCCCTTTTCCTCCATGTAGTCCTTGATCTTTTCCTTCGCCTCTTCGACGGAAAGGCCGTCTAAGAAGCCGGAATTGACCATGACGCCGGTCTCGCAGTCGGTAAACGCTTCCTTTTCGACGTCGCCGCCCTTGACGACCTCGATGATCGGCAGGTTGAATTTCTTCGCGAACGCCCAGTCGCGCGTGTCGTGGCCCGGCACGGCCATGATCGCGCCGGTGCCGTACGTCATGAGCACGTAGTCGGAAATAAAGATCGGGATCTCCTTGCCGTTGACGGGGTTTACGGCCCGCACGCCCAAAAGCTCGACGCCGGTCTTGTCCTTATTGACCTCGGCGCGCTCGAATTCGCTCTTGCGCGCGGCCTGGTCCTGGTAGGCGTGGATGGCGTCCATGTTCTCGAGCTGATCCTTCCACTTTTCAATATACGGATGCTCGGGGGAAATGACCATGTACGTCGCGCCGAACAGCGTGTCCGGGCGCGTCGTGTAGACGGTCAGCGTGTCGCCGGCGGTCGTTTTGAAATCGACCTCGGCGCCCTCGCTGCGGCCGATCCAGTTTTTCTGCTGGATCTTCACGCGCGACGGGTAATCGACGTGGTCGAGGCCGTCTAAGAGCTTCTGCGCATAGTCCGTGATCTTGAGCATCCACTGGCTCTTTTCCTTGTGGACGACGGGGCTGCCGCAGCGCTCGCACACGCCCTCGACAACCTCTTCGTTCGCGAGCACGCACTTGCAGCCCGTGCACCAGTTGACGGTCATCTCTTTCTTGTAGGCAAGGCCCTTCTTAAACAGCTGCAAAAAGATCCACTGCGTCCACTTATAGTAGTCCGGGTCCGTCGTGTTGATCTCGCGGCTCCAGTCAAAGGAAATGCCCAGAGACTGGATCTGCTGCTTAAAGCGCGCGACGTTTTTCTTCGTAACGACCGCCGGATGGACGTGGTTTTTGATCGCGTAATTCTCGGTCGGCAGGCCAAAAGCGTCCCAGCCGATCGGGTAGAGCACATTGTAGCCCTGCATGCGGCGCTTGCGCGCGATGATGTCCAGCGCCGTATACGGGCGCGGATGGCCGACGTGCAGCCCCTGGCCCGACGGGTACGGGAACTCGACGAGCGCGTAATACTTCGGCTTTTTGCTTGTATGGTCCTCCGCGTGGAAGACGCCCGCCTTCTCCCAGGCGTCCTGCCACTTCTTTTCGATTGCCTTATGATCGTATTTCAAAACTGTTCCAACCCCTTTTCGCTTCTGTGCGCCTTTTCCTGAAAATTTGCCGCAGGCGCTTTTTGTTAGGACCCGCTCTCCTCCACGAGAAGAGAAGAAATGTCCACCTCTTCGCCGTCTTTCCACAACCGGTCCAAATCGTAGAACGAGCGGCTTTCCGGCGTAAACACGTGCACGACGACACTGCCGTAATCGAGCAGAATCCAGCCGTTGCCGCGGCTGCCCTCCGTATGGCCGGGCTGCACGCCCAGTTCCTTGAGCTGGAATTCCACCTCATCGGCCAAAGACTGTACGTGCGTGCTGCTCGTGCCGGTGGCCAGCACGAAATAATCGGCCAGCGTCGTGACCTCCGCGATGTGCAGAAGCCTGAGCTGCAAAGCCTTTTTCTTATCCAGAATCTCAACGGCCTTTTCGGCCAGTGCTTTTGGTTCCATGCAAATTTAACCTTCCTTCTCCTCCAGCAGCTGCAGCGCGACCTCATTAAACGCGGCCACCGTATCCGGGTGGATCGCGACGCCCTGCTGCGCCAGATCGATGATTGTGTAAGAGAGCTCCGCTTCCATTGCCGCGGAAAGGTCGCGGCGCGCGAGCTTGCGGAATTTCCCGACGCCGTCATAGTCGCGGTCCGCGGAGATAAAATCGGCCGTGAAAATGATCTTCTCAAGCAGCGACATGCCGGCGCGGCCGGTCGTGTGGTACCGCACGGCGTCTAGGATCTCCGGGTCCTCGATGTGCAGCATATTTCGAAGATACGCGGCGCCCGAAATCGCGTGCCAGAGCTTCGGCGCGTGCGCCTCCACCGGCGAAAGCCGGACCCCAAAGCGGTCGAGCAGCGCCTTCTGTTCTTTTTTGGGCATATCCTTCGTAATATCGTGCAGGATCCCCGCCAGCTGCGCCTTGTCCGCATCGGCGCCGTAGCGTTCGGCGAGGTCGCGGGCGGCTTCGCTGACGTTTATGGAGTGCCGGTAGCGGTAGTCGCCCAACAGCGGCCGGATGATCTTTTGATAAGGGGTAATATCCATGGTTTCAAAGCTCCCGATACAAAGAATTTTCTGCGATGAAGCGGGCGACCTTGGGCGGCACGAGCCGGTCGATCGGGCGGCCCGCGGCGACTTCTGCGCGCACCTGGGTCGAGGAGACCGGCAGATACGCGACGTCGCGCACAAGCACGCGGCCGCCGGCTTCTTCGATCTTTTTGCCGTAGGCCTGCATGCGCGAAAGGCCCTCTAGGCTCCTCGGCGCAGCGCAGATGACGGCCCGGCGCAAAATGCGCGCGGGGTCATGCCAATCCAGCAGCGTTAAAAACATGTCCTCGCCCGTCACGAAATAAAGCGCCGTGCCGGGGTAACGCGCGGCGAGCTCGTCGAGCGTGTCGGCCGTATAGCTCGGGCCCGGGCGTTCGAGTTCCATCGGGCTTACCTGCCAGCCTTCGCGCCCTTCGATGGCCAGGCGGCACATTTCCAGGCGCATCGCCCCGCTTGCAAGGGATTTTGCGCGCTTGTGCGGCGGCACGCGCGTCGGCACAAGCAACAGATGCTTCGCCCCCGTAATGGACAAAAACGCCTGGGCCAGATGCAGATGGCCGTTGTGGATCGGGTTAAACGTCCCCCCATAGACCAAAAGCTTTTCCATCCCGCGCCGCACCTCCTTATGTCCGCCGGGCTTTCGCAGAAAGTTACTTTTATTGTATTACTTTTTTGCCGCTTTGGGAAGTACGATTTTCGGCTCCTTTTGATTTTTCCGATATAAAACGAAGCGCGAGCCGATGACCTGGACGACCTCGGCATGCACCGCCGCGGCAATCGCGTCCGCCGCTTCCCGCGAAGAGACCGGGCACGTCTCGACGAGCACGCGGCCCTTAATCAGTTCGCGCTTTTCGAGGGCTGAGTCCGCCTGCGCGTAAATTTCCGGCGAAAGCCCGCCCTTGCCGAGCGTCAAAATCGTCTCCAATGGGTTTGCAAGCCCGCGCAGGAACGCGCGCTGTTTGCTCGTTAACATGGTTCTTGATTCCTCCCAATTCAGTCCTCTAACAGTTTCAAAAGCTCCGCTTCCGAAAGGACCGGGAGCCCCAAAGACTGGGCTTTTGTCAATTTGCTGCCCGCCGCCTCACCGGCCACCACGTAGCTTGTCTTCTTGCTCACACTGCCGCTGACCTTGCCGCCGCAGCGCTCGATGGCCGCCGTGGCCTCGGCGCGCGTCAGGTTCGGCAGCGTGCCGGTCAAAACGAACGTCTTCCCGGCAAAGCGCGTGTCGCGCACTTCCTGCGTGCTCTCCATCGAGACGCCGGCGTCGCGCAGGCGGCCGATCAAGTGCGCGGTCGCCTCCATCGAGAAAAACTCCTCGACCGATTCGGCCATGATCTGCCCGAAGCCGTCGATCTTCACGATCTCGTCCGCCTTGGCCCGAAAGAGCGCGTCGATGGTCTGGAAATAGCCGCCTAAAAGCTGCGCGGCCTTCTGGCCGATGTGCGGGATGCCCAGCGCGAACAAGAGCCGCTCCAGCCCGCGTCCTTTGCTTTGTTCGATGGCCGAAAGCAGGTTTTCCGCCGACTTCTCGCCCATACGGTCGAGCCCCACAAGTTCGGAAAGCGTGAGCGTGTAAAGGTCCGCGGGCGAATGGACGAGGTCCTGGCCCAAAAGCTGTTCGAGCACCGCCGGCCCGCAGCCCTCGATGTCCATCGCGTCGCGGCTCACAAAGTGGATCAAATGGCGCGCCAGCTGCGCGGGGCAGTCGGCGTTCGTGCAGCGCACGGCCGCGGCGCCCTCCTCGCGCACGACGGGGCTGCCGCACGACGGGCACGTGTCGGGCAGACGGTACGGCTGTGCCCCCGGCGCGTGGGAAACGACGGCGACGACTTCGGGGATGATCTCGCCGGCCTTGCGCAGGCGCACGGTGTCGCCGATGCGGATGTCCTTTTCGGAAATGAAGTCCTGGTTGTGCAGCGTGGCGCGGCTGACGGTCGTGCCCGCGAGCAGGACCGGCTCGAGCACGGCCGTCGGCGTCAAAACGCCCGTGCGCCCGACGTTGACCTCAATCGAGAGCAAACGCGTCTGCTTTTCCTCAGGCGGGTATTTATACGCCTCGGCCCAGCGCGGGAATTTGGCCGTACTGCCCAATACACCGCGGTCGGAAAACGCGTTGACCTTCACGACGGCGCCGTCGATTGAAAAGCCGTACGTCCCGCGCGCGTCGCCGATGCGCTTTACCTCCTCGAGGGCCTCGTCGATCGTTTTGCACAAACGGTACGTCGGCGGCACGGGGAAGCCTAAGCGCTTTAAAAAGTCCAGCGCCTGCACGTGTTCGGAAATGTCTGCGCCCTGCACCTGCTGGACGTTAAACACGAAGATCGAAAGGCCGCGCTCGGCCGTGATGCGGCTGTCCTTCTGCCGCAGGGAACCGGCCGCCGCATTGCGCGGGTTTTTAAACGGCTTTTCGCCCAAAAGCTCCTGCTTCGCGCACAGCTGAAAAAACTGTTCGTGGGGCATATAGACCTCCCCGCGCACCTCGAGATACGGCAGCGGCTCCGCAATCGTTTTCGGGATCGCGGAAATTTTCCGTAAATTCTCCGTCACATCCTCGCCGACGGTGCCGTCGCCGCGCGTGGAGCCGCGCACGAAGCGGCCGTCGCGGTATTCGAGCGAGACGGAAAGGCCGTCAAATTTCGGCTCCACGACGTATTCGGCGTCCGGCGCCGCCTCCCGCACACGCGCGTCGAACGCGCGCATCTCCTCGGCGCTGAAGGAGTCGTGCAGGCTCTCCATGACGACCTCGTGGCGCACCTTCGAAAACTGCGCCGACGGCGCGCCGCCGATCTGCTGCGTCGGGGAATCCGGCGTCTGCAGGTTCGGGAACGCCTCCTCCAAATTCTGCAGCTCGCGGTACAGCGCGTCGTAGGTAAAGTCGTCGACCAGCGGCGCATCCTCTTCATAATATTTGCGGTTATACAGCCGGATCTGCTCGCGCAGCGCGGCGACCCGCTTTTTTGCTTCTGCTTCCAGCATGCCATTGACCTCGTCTTGTGTGTTTTCTCTTTGTTCTATTGTGTCCCGAAAGCGTCCCCAAACAGCATCTGGGGCACCTCGCCGACCAAAACCGTCTGCGCGACCGGCACGGAAACCGTAACGGTCTGCTGCCCTTTATCGCCCGGCAGGTACGTATAGACCGAAACCGTGACCGCGAGCGTCAATTCCCAGCGGGTCTGGTTGATGCCGGCCGCGTCGAAGGAGCTGTGCAGCTCCCCGCTCACGGCGTCGGCCATCGTCAGGCGCAGCGGGACACCGGGGCCGCGCCCATGCAGAAGGGCAAGCCCCGTTAAGGTGCCAAGCGGGATCGAAAGCTCCTTGTGCGGCGCCTGTGCGGCCTTTTCCTGGATGGCCGACACAAGCTGCGCCTGTAGCCGCGCCTGCGCCTGCGCATTGCCGGAAACGGCCTGGATGCCGCCGTCCGCGTCATAGACAAACTCGACCATCTCGGACGCGGAGACGGGCGTTTGGGAAACGCTTTCCAGCACGGCCTCCTCGACCACTTCCGTGACGCAGGCTTTCGCCGCGTTTGCACACGCAGCCTCCACAAACGGGCGCACGCGCACCTCCGCCGCCAAAAACAGCGCCGCCAAAATTCCCGCGAGCGCCAGCGGCCCCCACGCAAACGGCCTGCCGCGCCGCCTTCCCCGCCTTCTTCTCATCGCGCCGCCGCCTTTCTAAAAAGGAATTTCCGGAAACCGTCCTTTCCCAGTATAGCGCGCGGGCGCAAATGTGTGACAAACGAAAAAAGCGCGCAGAACACCCGAAGGCCTCCTGGCGCGCTTCTTTACTGCGGAAAATTATTCTTCGTCTTCATCGGCCTGGTCTTCCAGCAGACGGCGGATGGAGAGGCTGACGCGATGGCGGTCAAAATCGATGTCCGTGATGAGCACCTTGACCGTCTGGCCCATCTCCAGCTCGTCCTGCGGCTTCTCGATGCGGTGGTCCGCAATCTGGGAAATATGAATCAAGCCGTCGATGCCGGGGATGATGCGCGCAAATGCGCCAAAGCTCGTCATGCCAACGATCGTCGCGTCCACAACGCTGCCGACCGGGTAGTCGCGCTTGAGGATCTCCCACGGATTGTCCTCCGGACGCTTATAGCCCAGCGAAATCTTGCCCTTCTCGCGGTCCAGGCCCTTGATATAGACATGGACCTTGTCGCCGACCTTGACGACCTCGCTCGGATGCTTGATGCGCGTCCAGGACAGCTCGCTGATATGGATCATGCCGTCGATGCCGCCCAGGTCGACAAATGCGCCGTAAGACGTCAGAGACTTGACGACGCCGTCGTACTCCTTGCCTTCCTCGGCGGTCTCCCAGAACTTCTCGGCGAGCTTCTTCTGCTCGTCGCGCAGCACGGAGCGGATGGAACCGACCGCACGGCGGCGGCCGCGGTTGACCTCGATGATGCGGAACTTGACTTCCTTCTTGAGCAGGTCATCGAGCGGATCGTTGCGGGACGCGGTGGCCTGGCTGGCCGGGATAAACACGCGCACGCCCTTCGTGACGGCGATCACGCCGCCCTTGACGATTTCCACGACGGTACCGGTCAAAACCTCGCCGCTCTCCTCTGCGGCCGCGACCTCTTCCCAGCCCTTTGCGGCGTCGAGACGGCGCTTCGAGAGCATGATCGTGCCCTCCTGGTCATTGGTGCGCATAATGAGCAGATCCATCTCGTCGCCGACCTTCACGATGTCTTCCGGTTTGACGCCGGGCTTCGTCGTGAGTTCCGACAGCGGGACAAAGCCGGACTGCTTGCGCCCGACATCCACTAAGACCTCCGTCGGGGTAACCCCAACGACCACACCGTGGACCTTCTCATCTGTATTTAAACTCTTCAGAGACTCCTCTAACATCTCCGCAAAGTTGTCGCCGCCTTCAGCGGTCTCCGGGCTCTGCACGCCCTCATTGATTTCTGCCATGGTAACAAGTACCTCCTTTATTATACTTGCCGGTGTGGAGGCACCGGCAGTAATGCCTAACGTTTTGACCCCATCCAGGAATCCTTTCGGGATCTCGGCCGCGGATTGCGCAAAAAGCGTGCGCGTATGCTTCCTGCACACGTCGTAGAGCTTGGCCGTATTGGAACTTTCTCTGCCACCGAGCACCAGCATCGCATCACACGTGCGGGCCAATGCCTCGGCCTCCTCCTGCCGACGGGCGGTGGCATTACATATTGTATCAAAAATATTTGCGTTTGTATATACCCTTTGCAAGCTTTTTAGACAATTTCGCCATTCTGCCACACGAAATGTCGTCTGGGCAACAACGGATATGTCGCTTTTTTTCAAAATAGGCGACTCGGAAATCTGTTTTTCGAGATCGAAGGCATTTTCAAACACAAAACACGGGCCCGTGCAATGTCCAACAATTCCCTGCACTTCCGGGTGCTTGGGGTCTCCCGCAATCAGCACCGTGCGGCCCTTTTTCCCCTCTTCGGAGACGATCTGGTGGATCTTCGCAACGAACGGGCACGTCGCATCGACGCACATCAGCGGCAAGGAATCGATCTCCTCGCGCACGCGGCGGGGAACGCCGTGGCTGCGGATCACGAGCGTGCTGCCCGGCGGGGCCTCTTTGGGGTCCTCAACAATCCGCGTGCCCTGCTCTGCTAACCGGGAAAGCGTCTGCGGGTTATGGATAATGGGGCCCAACGTACAGACCGTGCGGCCCTCTTTCAAAAGCTCTTCGACCATCGTGACGGCGCGGTTGACGCCAAAGCAGAACCCCGCCGTCTTTGCAACATAAATTTTCAAAAAGCACTTTCCTCCAACTGCCGATTGAGCGCATCGGCCAACTGTGCGGCGGCCTTTTTCAAGGCCCCGCGGCTGTGCCGGTCCGGCGCCGGCGGCAGGGGCCGCCCGATGCGCACGGAAAGCCTGCGGCCGAACTTCCACGGCCCGCGGCAGAAAATCGACACCGGCACGATGGGCACCCCCGCGTGCGCCGCAAGCCACACGGCGCCGCCCTTCGGCGAAACCGGCGCGTTGCCGCGCACGACCCGCCCCTGCGGGAACAGCGCCAGCACATCGCCGCGACGCAAAACGGCGAGCGCTTCCCGCAGGCTTTTGAGGTCCGCGCTGTCGCGTTCGACGGGGAAAGCGCCCGCCGCCCGCAGGACCTTTTCCACAAACGCGCCGTGGTCTGTGAAAAGCTCGCGCTTCGCCATAAAGTACAGGTGCTGGCGGAAGAAGACCGCAAGCGTCACGGGGTCTAATACGCACCGGTGATTGGCACACACGAGAAACGGCCCTTTTCTCGGGATATTCCGAAGGCCCTTTACGCGCACGCGCAGCAAGAGCACATACACCCAGCCGAACCCGCGCGCGAACAATTGATACAACGCACGGTACAATCCGTTCGGCCGCTTCATGCCTGCTGCATCGTTTTCAGGTCCTGCTCGCGCAAGGCGGCAATCGCGTCCATAATCTTGCGGCTCGCGCGGCGGAACTCGCCGGCCTTGCCCTCGGATAACCCGAGCTCTTCGGGCGTCATGGGCTTGCCGTAAGATACGCGGCAGTAATGGAACGTTTCGGGGAGGTTCCCTTCCTCGGATGTAATGCACACGGGAACGACCGGCACGTGGTAGCGCCAGGCCATCATCGCGGCGCCGGATTTCGGCCGGCCCAACGAGCCGTCCTTGCTGCGCGTGCCCTCAATGAAGACGCCCAATAGCTTCCCCTGCCGGAGCCGCTCGCCCGCCAGGTTCATCGCGCCGACGTCGCCTTTCCCGCGCTCAATCGAAATGACGCCGACCTGCTTGAGCACCCACGCGAAAAACGGGTTCGTAAACAGCTCCGCCTTCGCCAAAAAATAGATCTGCCGGCGGCACGACAAAAATAAGCGGATCGGGTCGGAATAGCGCTGGTGATTGATACATAAAATCGCCGCGCCCTTTTTCGGGATATTCTCCGCGCCGCGCACATGGTTCGGCAGCACGGGCCGCGCAAACCAGGAGGGGATCAATTTTGCCACCACATACAACGGGGTCATACGCGCGCCTCCTCAATAGCCCAGCACATCGCGCACGAGTTCGCGCACGCGGGCAATGCTCTCTTCGAGCGTGCAGTCGCTCGTATCCACCAGGCGGGCGTCCGGGGCGGGCTTTAACGGCGCCGCAGCGCGGGTCATGTCCTGCTCGTCGCGCTTCTGGATGTCGCGCAGAACCTCGTCGTAAGAGACCGCCTCCCCCTTTTCCTGCAGCTGGGCAAAACGGCGCTGCGCGCGGGCCTGCGGGGAAGCCGTCAAGAAAATTTTCAGCTGTGCATCGGGCAGGATGACCGTGCCGATGTCGCGGCCGTCCATAATCACATTGTTGGCCGCCGCCAGTTCCTTCTGCAGCGAGAGCAAAAATGCGCGCACCGCCGGAATCGCGGAGACCGCCGACGCCGCCATGCTGACTTCCGGCGTGCGGATCGCTTCGGAAACGTCTTCGCCGGAAAGGAGCACGTGCTGTTCCCCTTCCGAAAAGGTCAGCGCGATCTGCACGCCATTCAGGCGCGGCACGACCGCTTCTGCGTCCGCCGGGTCAACCCCCGCGCGCAGCATAAAAAGCCCCACCGTCCGGTAAAGGGCTCCGGTATCTACGTAAATAAACCCGATCTGCGCGGCAAGGGCACGGGCAATCGTGCTTTTCCCCGCGCCGGCCGGACCGTCTATGGCGATATGGATCATTGCTCTGGAAACCTCCAACCTCAAGTCTTGCGCGCCCAAACGCGCTTGCGCAATACGTCTTTTAGTATACTACAAAGACCCGCGATTGAAAAGGCAGTTTGCGTTAAGAAACCGTTAGATGGAACAGGTTGGGCTCAGTTGTACCGCAAGCAAAAAGCGATGGATCCTCCCTTCGAGGACGCCCCGCCCATCGAGCAGGCGCTGCGCTTTCCATAAGTTTTCAAAGCAGGATTCCACCGAAAAACCCGGGAACTCCCACGGCAGCACGCGCGCGAACCACACAAGCGCCCCCACGTCGTAAAACCGGATCGGCCGAAACGCCTCCTGGCTTTCGAGCACCGAAAACCCGGCATTCTGAAATTTCTCGGCCGTGTTTTGAAGGTTCAAGCCCGGATACGCTTTCGGCGTGCCCGGCAAAAGCAGTTCGATCAGTTCCCGGTCGTTGTCCTCGCCGACCTGTTCGGTCAAAAAGACGCCGCCGGGGGCGAGGGTGCGGGAAAGCTCCGAAATCACGAAATCGCCGTGGCGGTTCGTGATGACGTCAAACGACCGGTCCGCAAACGGCAAGGGCTTTGTACCGTCGGCCTCTTGAAAGTCGATGCCAAGCGGCAAAAGGCGCTCTTTACAGACTTCCACATTCGGCGGATAGCCCTCGGTCGCGGCCGTGCGGGACGGCGCGTGGTGCAGCGAAAGCAAGAATTCCCCGCCGCCCGTCTCCATATCGAGCAGGCGGCTTTCCGGCTTTACATACTTCGCAATCACGTCCGCAAAATTCCACGGCAGATCGGTCTCCTCCGTGTAGCGGCCGGAAAGATGCGAAAAATCCCAGCCGTGGATGTGGGCGATGTCCTCTTCCCGTTTCCATTCCCGAAAAAGCGCTTCTTTTCGCGCGGACTCCGAATCCGGCATTGCGAATCCCCCCTTCTTCGTTTACGCCTGCGGCTGCACGCTCTCGCCGGCTAAGCGGCCGGTCGCAAACGCGATGTGCAGGTTATAGCCGCCGGTGTAGGCGTCTACGTCCAAAAGCTCGCCGGCAATGTAGAGGCCCGGCACCTTTTTCGACTGCATCGAACGCGGGTCAATCTCCCGCACGGAGACGCCGCCGGCCGTGACGATGGCCTCCTCGATCGGGCGGAAGCCCTCGATGCGAAACGAAAAGCGCTTTAATTCCTCGCCGAACGCCCGGCGCGCGGCGCGCGTGATGTCGGAGCACGGGGTCTGCGGCGCGATGCCGCTGCGGCGCACCGCCACGGGGATCAGGTTGCGGGGCAATAGCTTTTCGAGCGCCTGCGCAAACGGCCGCTGCGGCGCGGCGGTCCAATCGCGCAAAAGGCGCGCGTCGAGCTTTTCGGGCGAAAGCGCGGGCTTTAAGTCGATGTCCGCGCGAAAGCGCCCCGGCGCCATATCGCGCAGGCAGGCGCTCGCGCTGAGGACGACGGGGCCGGCCAAGCTGTGGCGCGTAAACGAGAGCTCGCCGAAATCCTCATACACGGCGCGGCGGCGCACGGTGTCGTAGACGGAAAACCCGATATTGCGCAAATCGAGCCCGGCCATGCGCGCGCAGTCGGCAGCGTCCTCACCCGCACACGCAAGCGGCACCAAGGACGGCCGCAGCGGCACGATCGTGTGGCCGGCCTCTTCGGCCAGCCGGTAGCCCGCGCCGTTCGAGCCGGTCGCGGGGTACGACGCGCCGCCGCACGCCAAAAGGACCTGCGCCGCCTCAATTTTGCGGCCGTCGGAGAGCACGCAGCCGTCCGCATGCCCCGCGCGCGTTAATAGCCGCTGCACACTGCCGCGCAGCAGCACGGCGCCGTTTTGCCGCGCCCAATCCGCCAGCGCGTCCGCGATGTCGTCGGCGCGGTCGCTTTGCGGGAACACGCGCCGGCCGCGCTCCGTTTTGAGCGGCACGCCGAGGCTTTCAAAAAAGGCGATGCTGTCGGCGGGCGTAAAGCGGTTTAAGGCGCTGTAGAGGAAGCGCGGGTTTTGGGGCACATGCTCGAGAAACGTCGGGACGTCGCAGTTGTTCGTCACATTGCAGCGGCCCTTGCCGGTGATGCGCAGCTTTCTGCCGGGCACCTCGTTTTTGTCGATTAGATA
The DNA here is from genome assembly GCA_944385055.1 of uncultured Clostridia bacterium. Lineage (GTDB taxonomy): Bacteria > Bacillota > Clostridia > Oscillospirales > Acutalibacteraceae > Caproicibacterium. Next base: position 96,789 of record CALWVT010000004.1, read on the forward strand.
GACGGAAAGCCCGCGGCCCGCCGCGGTGCCGGCCGCCATCAGGCCCGCCGCGCCCGCGCCGACGACAACCAGGTCAACGCGCTGCATGGGGCGTCTCCTCGTGCGGGTTGATCGTCTCGTAGACGTGGTACTCGTCCCAAATCTGCTCTAAGCGGCCGAAGGTCTTGCCGATCGTCTTCTCCATCTTCATCGCGACCGTGACGATCAACGCGTCAATCAGGCTCAGCGGCGCGACGAGCGTGTCCGCAATCGCGGCGATGTCGCTGCGCGCGAGCAGCGTATAATCCGCAAATTCCGCCAGCGGCGAAGCGGCGCTGTCCGTAATCGCGACGACCTTCGCGCCGCTGTTGTGGGCAAACTGCATCGCCTTCGTCGCCTTGTGCGAATAGCGCGGGAAGCTCAAACCGATGGCGAGGTCCCGCTCGTCGATGTGGATCATCTGCTGGAAAATTTCCGCCTCGCTCGTCGCCTTGACGAGCGTCACGTTTTCAAACAGCATCTCAAAATAATAGGCCAGAAACGACGCCAGCGATTGGCAGCTGCGCGCGCCGAGGATATAGATCTTGCGCGCCGAGATGATCGAATCGGCGGCCGCGTAAAAATCCTCGTGGGACGTACACTCCATCGTGTGGCGGATCGTTTCGATATCCTGGTTTAAGACGGCGTCGAGCACGTCCTCCTCCCCAATGCGCTCGCGTGTCACCTCCATGCGCTGCACGCTCGTCAATTTGGAGCGGATCATCTCCTGGATTGCGCGCTGCAGCTCCGGGTAACCGGCGTAGCCGATCTCCATCGCAAAGCGCACGACCGTAGACTCGCTGACGCCGACGGTCGCGCCCAGGCGGGAAGCCGTCATGAAGGCGACCTTGTCGTAATGTTCGAGAATATAATTGGCAATCAGGCGCTGCCCTTTCGAAAAGCGGCTCTGATTTTCCTGAATGCGGGCTGTTAAGTGATCCTGCATGCTATCAACTCCTAGTTATACAGTTTAGCCGCTGGGCGGGAAAAATGCAAGACAAAGTCCGAAAAAATGCAAAAAACGAGGCCCGGCTTTTCTAAAAGCAGAAAAGCGAAGGCCTCCTTGCCGTTTCTATGTCATTTTCGTTTCCTTTACCGCCCGCGGGAAAGCAGGCGCTGCAAGACCGGGTGGAGCCTTTGCATATACAGCGCGACGACGCCGGTGCACGCGTAGTCGTAAAGAAACAGGACGACATTCCCCAGCACGAGCAGCACGCCCGGCACGAAAACGCCGAACAGCGAAAAGCTGCTTGCCGGCACGCCGAGCACAAACACGCACACGAAAAAATCGAGCGCCATCGACGCCGTAAACACCAGAAGCTTTAGAATTGCCTGCCAAATCCGGCGCCGCACATGCCCCTCAATGAGGGCTTTCACGATCATATAATGGCCGAAAAACAGCACGTACAGCAGCACGATTTCCCGATTGGGGGCGAGCAAAAGCCCTAAAAGGGAGACCGCCGCATACGTGCTCCACGCAAAGCGGTGGCCGAGTTCAATGACGATGGGGATTAAAAGCAGTCCCGCCACGGCCGGCAGGATATAGTAGAAAATCGGGAGCAGCCCCGCCCCCGCCAGGCACAAAACGCCCAGCGCCGTGACGATGCCGCAAAAGGCGACACCCACCGTCCGATTGCCGCGCCGCATCCGCGTCAGCACGGGCTGCAGTCCGCGCCGCCGTCACACGGCGTGCAGCAGAACTGGCAGATCGCCATCTGCGCGCAAAGGCTGCAGCAGGCGTTGCTCATGCCCGCGCCGCCGCCGTACGGGTTATAGCCGCCGTACATGCCGCCGCGCTGGTTTTGCAGCTGTGAAAGCGCCATGCGGTATTCCTGGTTTCCGGGGTCCATCTGCACGGCGCGGCTGACGTAATTATAGGCTTCATCCATCCAGCCGCGGCGGTGGAGCACCATGCCCTTTAAGAAATACCACTCCGCGCTGCGCCGGTCGCTCGGGACGCCGTCTAAGATCTGTTCGGCGTCCGCGATGCGGCCGTTCTGGATCATCTGGCGCACGTCCGAAAAATGGGAGCCGCGCTGCGAGGCGCTGCCGTAGCCGCTGTATCCGCCGGCGCCGTAGCCGCCGTACTGGTAACCGCCCGCACGGTTTGCGGACGAGGCCTGCGAGCGGTGCTTGCGCTCGTTCATGATCGTATCGTAGGCCTCATTGACTTCCTTCATCTTCTCGTCGGCCAAGTCTGCCAATGGACTGTTTGCATAATTGTCCGGGTGATACTTTTTTGCGAGCTTGCGATAGGCCGCTTTGACCTCCTCGTCGGAGGCATTCGGCGAAACGCCAAGCACTTTATAAGGGTCGGTCATGGTTCAGTCTCCTTTTCAGCATCCTTAAAGAGCGACTGGCGCTGCATTTGCGGCAGGCCGAGGTCGAGGATATTCCAAAGAATCGAAGAAAATTCAGAAAGTTCTAACAGCTGCATCGCGGCGATCAATTGGGAAAGCGTCAAGTTTAAAGAGCCGTTCGCCGAAAGCCGCGCCTTGTCGAGCGCTTCCGGCGGGGAAGCGGATGTCAGGGAAAAATCGCGCACAAACGGGTTAAAGTCGCCGCTTTCCAAGTCCTTTTCGAGGTCATCGGCGGCATCCATCAGATACACCCACCGGCCGAGGAAATACCCCGTCTGATAGAGCACCCGCGTCAAGGGGGCCGCCTCGTCTTCCCCGGAAGCGTGCGCGAAGACTTCGCCGAGCATATGGGCGCTCGGGTCCGCGCAGGCGTCGAGGCTGCTGCCGGGCGTCTGCTCGGCTTTCTCCTGCGCCTGCATCGCGCGCGCGGCCGCGTCTTCCATCCACGGATAATCGGCTTTCGCCTTGCGGTACGGCCGCTTCGCAAACGGCAGCAAAAGCCGCGCCCGCCACCGCCCTTTGCCGCGGTCCTTGCGGTCGTCGCGCAGCTTCTGCACGGCAAGCAGCACGCACAAGGCGGCCGCCTGGGACAAGGCCGCGCCCGCCGCTTCGTCCGCCTTGCAGAAGAAACACGGCTTCAACGGGTTTACCACACAGCGCTTTTTTTCGAACGCGCACTTCTGCGGCGTCAACGACAGCAAAAGCATCGCATAAAATACGCAGTCGTACGTCAGCATCGCGCGCGCCCGAAAGCCGTACCGGTCGCCGAGCACTTTGCAGATGCCGCAGTACACGCCGCGGTAGGCGTCCCATTCCCGCACGCGCAATTCTGGCCGGAAAGGCCGAATATATCCAAACAAAGACGTCTGCCCTTTCCTAAAGACCGCTTTTGCCCGCCTTCAAACCGAAAGCGGGCGCAAAGCGTGAAATTTACCCACTTATTTTACTATAGAAACCGCGAAGAGGTGTTGAACAAACGATGAACTTTGCATCAAACGCCCACGGTTTGTACCGCAAAACGCGAAAACCGGCGGCAAATCCTCATATTTGATGCGTTTTCTGATACTGCTCGAGCTGCGCGCAAAACCGGCGCAGCGCCCGGCCGCGGTGGCTGACGGCGTCCTTTTCCGCGCCCGTCATCTCTGCGTACGTTTTTTCGCCGCACAAAAAGATCGGGTCATAGCCGAAACCGTCCTCGCCGGCGGGCGCAAATGCGATCGCGCCCTCGCACTCGCCGCGGGCGGTCAAAATGTCGCCCGGGCGTTCCCCGTCGGACGGGAAGACGCAGCAGATCACGCTGACAAACTTTGCGAGGCGGTCGGCCTCCGGCACCTCCTTTAAGCGCTCCAAAAGCAGGCGGTTGCGGACTTTGTCGCTCACATCGCCGGCCCAGCGCGCGGAGTGCACGCCCGGCTCGCCGTTTAACGCGTGCACGCAAAGGCCCGAATCGTCCGCAATCGCGGGCAGCCCCGTCGCTTCGCAGGCGGAGGCGGCCTTTAAGTAGGCGTTCTCCTCAAACGTCGCGCCGGTCTCATCGACCTCCGGCAGATCCGCCGTGCAGACTTCCACACCCAGCGGCGCCAAAATGCGCGAAAATTCCTCGACTTTATGTGCGTTGTGCGTCGCCAAAATAAATTTCTGCATCGCTTATGCCTCCTCGCCGGCCGGTTCCGGTTCGCGGTCGAACAGCGCGCGCGCAAATTCCTGCGCGTCAAACGGCTGCAGGTCATCCAGGCCCTCGCCGACGCCGATAAATTTCACGGGGATATTCAGCGCGTCGCGCACCGCCAGCACGACGCCGCCCTTGGCGGTGCCGTCGAGTTTCGTGAGCACGATGCCCGTAATGCCCGCGGCATTCTTAAATTCCCGCGCCTGGTTGACGCCGTTCTGGCCCGTCGTCGCGTCGAGCACCAGAAGGATCTCCTTGTCGGCGCGCGGCAGTTCGCGGTCGATCACACGGCTGATTTTCGCGAGTTCATCCATCAAATTTTTCTTGGTGTGCAGCCGCCCGGCGGTGTCGATGATGATGACGTCGGCCTTGCGCGCTTTGGCCGCTGCAATCGTATCGAACACGACGGCGGCCGGGTCGCTGCCCTCCGACTGCTTAATCAGATCGCAGTGCGCGCGGTCCGCCCAGACCTGCAGCTGCTCGATGGCCGCGGCGCGGAACGTGTCCGCCGCCCCGAGGATCACGCGCTTGTGCAGCGTCTGCAGATAGGCGGCGAGCTTGCCAATCGTCGTGGTCTTGCCGACGCCGTTGACGCCGATGACGAGGATCACCGAGGGGCTCGTGCGCACGCGCAGCTGTTCCCCGCCGGAAAGCATCCGGGCCACGGTTTCGCGCAAAAGGTCAAAGATTTCCTCCGGGTTCTGGATCTGGCGCTCCTTGACCTCTTCGCGCAGCTGCTCGCAGATGCGCTCGGCCGTCGAGACGCCGACATCCCCCATGACCAGAAGCTCTTCGAGCTCTTCAAACAGCTCGTCGTCAATCTTTGCCGAGGCGTGGAGCATCTGATGGACCGAATTGCTCATGCTTTCGCGGGTCTTTTTTAACCCCGCCTTGATTTTTGAAAAAATGCCCATTGCGGCCTTCCTTTCTATTGGAAATCATTCGAAATCATATGGAAATCATCCCGAAATTGCATCGATAAAAATCCACAAAGCGTCAGCGCTCCGCATACCCCGTGATTTCATCCGGGTGCAGCTCGAGGATGCGGCTGATGCCCTCATCCTGCATCGTAACCCCGTACAGCACATCCGCGCCCTCCATGCTGCCGCGGCGGTGCGTGATCAGGATAAACTGCGTGTGCGGCGTCATGCGGCGCAGATACGCGGCAAAGCGCGTGACGTTGACGTCGTCGAGCGCCGCCTCAATCTCGTCGAGCATGCAAAACGGCGGCGGCGAGACCTTCATAATCGCAAAATACAGGGAAATCGCCACCAGCGCCTTCTCCCCGCCCGAAAGGCTTTCGAGATGCGAGACGATCTTGCCGGGCGGCTGGACGGAAATGTCGATGCCGGATTCCAGCACATGGTCCGCGTCCGTCAGCTGGAGCTTTGCCGTGCCGCCGCCGAAGAGCTCGCGGAACGTCTGCGTAAAATGCTGGGCAATCTGTGCAAAGCGTTTCGTAAACTGTTCTTTCATCTGGCGGGTCAAATCCGAGATCAGGCGGTGCAGCTCGTTGCGGCTCTTCTCTACGTCCGCAATCTGGTCGGATAAAAACGTGTAGCGCTCGCTGACCGTTTTGTACTCCTCAATCGCGCCGACGTTGATAGACCCCAGCGCGCGGATTTTCCCTTTTAAGACATTGAGTTCCTTTTGGGCCTGCGCCTCGTTTTCAATCGGGGAAGCGGCGTCCGCCGCCTCGCGGCGCGTCAGCTCATATTCTTCCCAGAGCTTTGCCTCCACGCCGTCGCACTGGGCCTGCAAATGCTCCTTCTGCGCCTCTAAGCGCGCGGTCTCATGGCCGAGGCGCTCCTTTTCCTCGCTCTTTTCCCGCTGGCTGCGGCGCAGCTGCGTGCTTTTCTGCTCGAGCGCTAAGCGGCTTTGGGTCACCGCGGCGATCGTCTGCGTATTTTCCAAAGCCTTTTCGCGCAGGGAGCCGGCCTCCTTCTGCGCCTGCCCGGCACGCGCGGAAAGGTCCGTCCGCTGTGCCTTGGCCTTTTCGACCTGTGCCAAAAGGTCCTGCAGGTGCGTATTGCCGAGCGCCTGCTGCTCTTTTAACGAATCCAGAAGCGCTTTTACGTTCTGCCGGTCCTTTTCCACGCCGAGTTTTTCGAGTTCGAGCGCCTGGCGCCGCTCGAAAAGCCCGTCTAGGTCGCCGCGCAGGTCCGCCTGCGCCGTTTGTGCCGCCTGCAGTTCCTTCGAAAGCTTTTCGCTCTCGGCGGCGGCCTCGGCGGCCTGCTGCCGGGCCTGCTGCTGCAGCGTATGCTGGGCATGAAGGCGCGCCTGGTGGACTTCGGTCTCCGCCTGCAGGTCGGACAAATCGTTTTCAACCGCCTGCAAATCGGCGCGCACCCGCTCCAGGCTCGCGGCAAAGCGCACGCGCTCCTCGCGCAAGGCGGAAAGCTCCCCCTGCGCGGCGGTGCGGGCCGCCTGCTGTTTCGCCGTCTCCGCCAGGTAGGCATCGAGCGCGTCCTGCGCTTTCCGGGCGTCTTCCTGCTGGCGGCCCGCCTTTTCGCGGATGCGGGCAATTTCACTTCTGCGGCTTAAAAGCCCGGAATTCCTGCCCTGGGAGCCGCCCGTCAGGGAACCGCCGGCGTTGACGACCTGGCCGTCGAGCGTGACAATGCGGAAGCGGTAGCCGTACCGGCGCGCAATCGCGACGGCGGCGTCCAAATCCTGCGCGATCACAATGCGGCCCAAAAGGTTTTCGCGGATTGCGCGGTATGCTTCCTTCGTGCCGCACAACTCGCTTGCCACCCCGACAAACCCCGCGCACGCGGAAAGGCCCTCCTCCGAAAGCCTGCGGCCGCGGATCGTCGTCAGCGGCAAAAACGTCGCGCGGCCGCCGTCGTGCCGCTTTAAATACGCGATGGCATATTTGGCGTCTTCCTCCGAACCGACGACAATGTGCTGCATCGCCGCCCCCAGCGCCGTCTCGAGCGCGACGGCATAGGCCGGCGGCACCTCGATTAATCTGGACACCGGCCCATGAATCCCGGAAAGCTGCCCCTGCGCGGCGGCCTTCATGACCACCTTGACGCTCTTCTGGAAGCCCTCCATGTTGCGCTCCAGGGCCTCCAAAAGATCTGCGCGGCGGCGGCTCTCCTTCGCGTCGAGCAAAAGGCGGTCGGCCTCGCTTTTGAGAGTTTTCTCCTTCTGCGCGCGCGCTTCCAGGCGCAGGCGGTAACCTTCGAGCGCATTTTCCTGCGCCTTCACGCGCTCGTCCGCACGCCGCAAAAGGGCCTGCCCGTCCTGTTCCGATTGCAAAAGCGCCTTTCGTTTCTCCTCTTTCTCCCCGCGTGTTTTCCCAAGGGCTTCCAGCCGCCGCTGGATTTCCGAAATGGAGGAGGCAGCCGTCGTTTCGGCGAGCTTATAGGAAGTGGACTGCTCGGAAAGCCGGGAAAGCGTCTGCGTACAGCCGTCGAGCTGCTGGGTCTTGTCCTGCAGCGCCTGCTGCAGCGCGTCCACGCGCGCGGAAACCGCCGCGAGCGCCTCCTGCTTTTCGCGTGCCTGTGCCTCTTTCTGCCCGACGGCCGCCTCTTTTTCGGCAATCTGCGCGGCGAGCTGTGCGCCCGACGCTTTGGAGCCGGCAATCTCCCCCGAAAGGCGCTCGGCGGTCTCGGCGGCATGGCGGCTGTCATTTTCGAGCACCTTCGCCTCGCCGTCTTTTTGGGCGGCCGCCTCTTCGAGCGCGGCGCTCTCCTGGCGCAGGCGGTCCACACGCGCCGTGCAGGCGTTCATCTGCGCAAACGCCTCTTCCACGGCGGCGTCGAGTTCCTCGAGTTCCTTCGCCGCGCGCTCCTGCTGCCCGCGGGCGAGCAAAAGCCGGTTCTCGTGCGCGCGCAGCTGTTTTTCCGTGCGGTCGATGCTAAGAAGCCACAGCCCGATTTCGAGCCCCTTCTTTTCAGCCGAATAGTGAAGAAACGCCTGCGCCTTTTCGCTTTGCTCCTTTAGAGGCCCGACGCGCCCTTCGAGTTCCGATAAAATATCGCGCAGGCGCAAAAGGTTCTCCTCGGCCGCCTTTAAGCGCCGCTCGCTCTCCTCTTTGCGGTAGCGGAAGCGGGAAATGCCCGCGGCTTCCTCGAAAATCTCGCGGCGGTCCTCGCTTTTCGCGGAGACAATCGCGTCGATTTTCCCCTGCCCGATGATCGAGTAGCCGTCGCGCCCGAGGCCTGTGTCCATAAACAGCTCATGGATATCCCGCAGGCGGACCGCGGCGCCGTTTAAAAGATACTCGCTTTCGCCGCTGCGGTAATAGCGGCGCTCGACGGTAATCTCGTCGCTGTCAAAGGCTAAGCGGCGGTCCGTGTTGTCGATGCGCAGCGCAACCCGCGCAACGCCCTGCGGCTTTCGCTGCGGCGTGCCGTTGAAAATGACGTCTTCCATCTTCGTGCAGCGCAGCACACGGGCGTTCTGCTCGCCCAAAACCCAGCGCACGGCGTCGCTTAGGTTGCTCTTGCCGCTGCCGTTTGGGCCGACCACGGCGGTGATGCCGTTTTGAAACTGCAAAATGGTCTTGTCCGGAAACGTTTTAAACCCCTGCAATTCGAGGGATTTGACCAGCATGCGCAGCCCTCCTCTTTCTGAAAATTCCCGCGCGGACGCGCGCCGTCCGCCTTCCGGAAACAGAAAAAGTCCCGCCGCGGCAGCGTACCCCTGCTGCGGCGGCGCTTTTTCTTACATAAATCTCTTCATAAAATCCTTGATCAAACGCTTCAAATACCGCGCGGCCGCCGCTTTCAGCCGGCCGCACCCGGCACGGCGCGAAACCGCCGCGGCCGCCCGCTCTCGTCGGTCAGCGCAAACCACCCGCGCGCGAGCGCCGCGTCGGGAAAAAAGCGCACCGGATGCCCGGCTTCCCGCAGGGCCTCCTCGTTTTGGCGGTGCTGCCCGACGGCAATCGAGAGGTCTTTGGGCGACACGGCGACCGCTTCCGCAAACCGCCCGCCCCGCATTGCCTGCTCGACGGCCAGGCGGTACTGGCGCGCGCGGCACAATTCCCCAAACGCCGGGTGGCGCGGGCCCGCGACAAACGAAGCGTCGAGTGCGGGCGTCTCATGCAGCCCCAGGCGGATGACGGCGATGCCCCGCCGCTCAAAAAACGTGAGCAGGTCCGTGCACAGCGCAACGGCGCCTTCGAGCGTCTGCGGGCGGTATTCCCCGCGCACATACCGGTCACAAAGCGCCGTGCCCCGCAGCACGAGCGCCGGATAAATGCGCACTTCCCGCGGCAGAAGCGCCGCAAATTCTTCGGCCGTCCGCCGCGCGCCGGCGTCGGTATCGCAAAAAAGGCCCGTCATCATCTGCAGCCCCAGCGAAAAGCCGGCATCGCGGATCTTCCGCGCGGCGGCGCGGGTCGCCTCGGCCGTATGGCCGCGGCCGTTTTGCCGCAGGACCGCGTCGTCCATGCTCTGCGCGCCGAGCTCGATCGCCGTGACGCCGAACGCGCGCAGCTCGTCTAAGATCTCGCCGTCAATCGCATCCGGCCGCGTCGAGAGGCGGATGCCCGCGTATTGGCCGCTCTTTACAAACGGGTACGCGGCCTTCAAAAGGCTTCTGCGGTAATCGGGCGCAATGGCCGTAAAGCTGCCGCCGAAAAACGCGATCTGCGCCTCCCGGGCGGCGGCCCCAAGCGTGCGAAGGCCCGCCTCGGCGGCGTCTCGCACGTCCTGCGGCGTCGGGGCTTTCTGCTGCCCCGTAATCGCGCGCTGGTCGCAGAAGCTGCACCGGTGCGGGCAGCCGATGTGCGGCACGAACACGGCAACGTTTGCGTGCCTCAATAGCCCATCAGCTCCAGCGCCTCGCGCGCGGCCTGCTGCTCGGCGTCCTTCTTGCTGCGCCCGCCGCCGCGGCCAATGACGTTGTTATTTAAGTGCACTTCCACTTTAAAGTGCTTGTCGTGGTCCGGGCCGGATTCCCCGACGAGGACGTAGCTGAGTTTTTCTTCCGGATTCTTCTGGATAATCTCCTGCAGCTTCGTCTTATAATCGCGAAACGGCGCCTTGCCGTGCAGGCTTTTGAGCGCCGGCAGCGTAAAGCGCAGCACGAACGCCTGCGCCTGCTCGTAGCCGCCGTCTAAATAAATCGCGGCCGTAATCGACTCAAACGCATCGGCCAAAATGGACGTGCGCGTGCGCCCGCCGCTGTGCTGCTCGCCGTGGCTCAAAAGCAGGTAGTCCCCCACGTGCAGAGACTGGGAAAAGCCGCAGCACGCCTGCTCGCAGACGAGGGCCGCGCGCGTCTTTGTCAGGCGGCCCTCCGGCCAGTTCGGGAAATGGCGGTAAAGGTAATCGGCCACAACGAACCCCAAAATGGAGTCGCCCAGAAATTCGAGGCGCTCGTTGCTGCCGCCGCGGCTGTGCGTTTCATTGGCATAGGAGGAATGCGTCAGCGCCAGGCGCAAAAGGGACTTGTCGCGAAACGTATAGGAAAGCGCCTCCTCGAGCGGCTGCAGATCCTTCATTCTGCCGCCTCCCCGCTTTGGAACGCCGCCACGCTGCGGGCGATCTCCTCGGCGACGCTGCCGTCGACGTACGCCTTCGTCAGGCGCAAGGCGTTAAAGAACGTCTTGGCCTTTGCGCTGCCGTGCGCCTTAAACACGGGCTTCGTGCAGCCGAGAAGCGGCGCACCGCCGTATTCGTTATAATCCATCGTCTTTTTCAGGGCGTTGATGTCCTTGAGGATCAAAGCGGCGGCGAGCTTATTCTTCGTGCTCTTCGTTAAGACGCCTTTGATCTTCTTTAAAAGCATCATCGCGACGCCTTCGTACGTCTTTAAGAACACATTGCCCGAAAAGCCGTCGGCCACGAGCACATCGACGCACCCTTCCGGCACGTCGCGCGCCTCCACGTTCCCCACGAAGGAGAGGCCGCTCTTCTGCAAAAGCGCATACGCCGCATGGCGCAGCTCGTCGCCCTTGTGCGCCTCCGTGCCGACGTTCAAAAGGCCCACGCGCGGAGTCTCTACCCCCATGACCTGCTTCATGTAAATCGCGCCCATCATGCCGAACTGGTTTAACATCTCCGGCTTGCAGTCGACGTTCGCGCCGCCGTCAATCAGCATAAAGCAGCCGTCCGCGCTCGGCATAACCGGTGCGAACGCGATGCGCTTGACGCCCTTGATGCGCTTGACGAGGAACGTCGCCCCCGCCGTCAAGGCGCCGCTGTTCCCGGCCGACAGGAATGCATCGCCCGCGCCTTCGGCGAGCTTCTGCAGGCCGACGGCCATCGAGGAGTGCTTGCCGCTTTTTAAGATCTCGGTGCCGGCCGTGTTCATGTCCATCACGTCCGGCGCATCGGCAATTTCCATATGGGAAAGGGAGATCCCGTTTTTCTGCGCGACGTCGACGATGGTGCCCGTGCGGCCCGTCAAAAGGATCTCGACCCCGAGTTCCTCCACGGCCTGCGCGCAGCCCTTTAAAATTTCGAGCGGGGCATTGTCGCCGCCGAATGCATCTACAATAATCTTCATTTTTATGACCTCCTTCTGCCGGAGTACCCGTTTAAATGAACTGAAAAAAGGCAGGCACCCACGGCTTTATCACAACGGCTTTTTCCTTCAAGGGTTCGGCTGGGGTTCGGAAAGGCTCGCTTTCCAATCGGACAGCGCCTGCATCGCGCGTGCGGAAAGGGCCGCGTAGCGCGCGCGCTTGTCGCGGATGGGCGTTTCCAAAGGCGGGATGAAACCGAAGTTTGCACCCATCGGCTGGTAATCGCCCTCGCCGCCGTTTTGCACCCAGTTTGCAAGCGCCCCCATCATCGTGACAGGCGGCGGCGACATAAGCGGCAGCCCTTTCGAGAGCCGCCACGCATTCAAGCCCGCGAGCATTCCCGACGAGGCGGACTCCATATAGCCCTCGACGCCGGTCATCTGGCCGGCAAAGAACAGGTTCCGCTTGCGCCGGCACTGGTAGGTATTGTCGAGCACATGCGGCGCATTTAAAAACGTGTTGCGGTGCATCACGCCATACCGCACGAACGCGGCGTTTTGAAGCCCCGGGATCATGCCGAAGACGCGCTTCTGCTCGCCGAACTTTAAGTTTGTCTGGAAGCCGACGAGGTTATACAGCGTCCCCGCGGCATCCTCGCGGCGCAGCTGGACGACGGCCCACGGCCGGTGGCCCGTGCGCGGGTCGCGCAGGCCGACGGGCTTTAACGGCCCGAAGCGGATCGTGTCCGGGCCGCGGCGCGCCATGATCTCAACGGGCATGCAGCCCTCGTAGACATTCGGGTCCTCGGTGTCGCAGCCGTGCAGCGGCGCGCGTTCGGCGTGGATGAGCGCGTCGTAAAACGCCTCGTACTCCGCTTTATTCATCGGGCAGTTTAAGTAATCGCTGCCCTCGCCCTTCCCGTAGCGGGACGCGGCGAAAATGCGGGAAAAGTCAAGGTTTTCCGCCGTCACGATGGGCGCCGCGGCGTCGTAAAAGCGCAGCGTGCCGCCGCAAAGCGCGTCAATCCGCTGTGCGAGCGCGCCGGCTGTCAAGGGGCCTGTCGCAACGACGGCGAGGGTATCGGGAAGTTCTGTGACTTCCCGCTCGACGACGTGGATGTTCGGATGCGTGCGGATTTTCTCGGTGACCATCTCCGAAAACCGGGTGCGGTCCACCGCGAGCGCCCCGCCGGCCGGCACGCGGCAGTCGTACGCGCAGGGAACGAGCAGCGAGCCCATTTCGCGCATCTCGGCCTTTAAAAGGCCGGCGGCGCTGTCTATGCGCTCCGCTTTTAACGAATTCGAGCACACGAGTTCCGCAAACTGCGGGCTGTGGTGGGCGGGCGTAAAGGCCTTTGGCTTCATTTCCACAAGGTCCACATCCGTGCCGCGCTGCGCGATCTGCCAGGCCGCTTCGCAGCCGGCAAGGCCCGCGCCGATGACCGTAATGCGATCGATACTCATGCTTCCTCCGTCTTCTCCTCCCCGACGCGCTCATAGCCGCAGTCGGGGGTCACACAATAATATTTCGGGTTCTTGCCCTTTTTGCGCAGAAGCGGTTTGCCGCACTTCGGGCAAAGCTGCGTCGTCGGCTCGTCCCACGAGACGAAATCGCAGTTCGGGTAATTTTCGCAGCCGTAGAATACGCGCTTTTTCTTCGTGTGCTTAATCACGACGTCGCCGCCGCACTTCGGGCACTTCGCGCCGTTTTTCTCGACGTACTTTTTCGTATTCTTGCACTCCGGATACCCCGAGCACGCGATGAATTTGCCGTAGCGGCCGGTCTTGATGACCATCGGGCGGCCGCACTTTTCGCAGATTAAGTCCGTCTTGTCCTCTTCGAGCTGGATCTTGACGCCCTTCATCTCTTCCTTGGCCACCTTGAGCGTCTCGGCGAAATCGTCGTAAAAATCGTGCACCGCCTGCACCCATTCGACCTTGCCCGCCTGCACCTCGTCGAGCTCATTTTCAACCTGGGCTGTGAATTTGACGTTGACAACCTTCGGGAAGCGGTCCTTCATGAGTTTCGTCGTGACCTCGCCGAGCTCGGTGGGCTTTAAGGCCTTGCCGTCGCGCACGACGTACTCGCGCGCCAAAATCGTGCTGATCGTCGCGGCGTACGTGCTCGGGCGGCCGATGCCGTTTTCCTCGAGCGTCTTAATCAGACTCGCCTCCGTATAGCGCGGCGGCGGCTGCGTAAAGTGCTGGGTGCCCGCAATGTCCTTGCAGCGCAGCGGCATGCCCTCTTCGAGCGGCGGCAGCACCCCGCCGTCTTTCGACTCCTCGTCCGCCTTTTCTTCGTAGAGCACCGTAAAACCGTCGAACGTGACCGTGTAGCCGCTGGCCTTTAACAGGTACTGGTCCGCCGTGATTTCCGCCTGCGTCGTCGATTGGATGCAGTTGCTCATCTGGCAGGCGATAAACCGCTCCCAGATGAGCTTATACAGCTTATACTGGTCGCCCGTCAAGCTCCCCTTGACCTGCTCGGGCGTAATGCTCGGCGTAGAGGGGCGGATGGCCTCGTGGCCGTCCTGCGCGTTTGCGCGCGTCTTAAAATGGCGCGGCTTTTCGGGGAGATATTTCTTGCCCCAGCGCCCTTCGATATATTCGGCCGCCGCGGCGAGCGCGTCCTCGCTTAAACGCAGGGAGTCCGTGCGCATGTAGGTGATTAAGCCCACCGCGCCCATGCCTTCGACTTCGACGCCTTCGTACAATTCCTGTGCGGCCTTCATCGTGCGGCGCGCGGTAAAGCCCAGGCGGCGGCTCGCCTCCTGCTGGAGCGTCGAGGTGATAAACGGCGGGGCCGGGCTTTTGCGGCGCGTGCCCTTTTTGACCTTCGTGACCGTGAAATCGGCGTCTTGCAGACGCGCAAGGATCGCGTCGGCCTCTTCCTTCGAATGGATCTCGAGCTTTTTTAATTTCCCCTTCTCGTCGACGTCGTTTAAACAGGCGTATAAAGACGCCGCAAACTGCTTGCGGGACGTGCCCTTCGCGGGGGTGAATTTGCCGTCGATGGTCCAATACTCCTCGGGCTGAAACGCGCGGATCTCCTCTTCGCGGTCGACGACGATGCGCACGGCGACGCTCTGCACGCGCCCCGCGGAAAGGCCGCGGCGAATCTTCTGCGCCAAAAACGGGCTGAGCTTGTAGCCTACTAAGCGGTCGAGCACACGGCGCGCCTGCTGGGCGTTGACAAGGTCCATATCGATGCAGCGCGGGTGCGCCATGCCGTTGTCGATGCCGGTCTTCGTGATTTCATTGAACGTCACGCGGTTCTGCTCGTGCGTGTCGAGGTCCAGGATATTGGCCAGATGCCAGGAGATGGCCTCGCCCTCGCGGTCCGGGTCGGTTGCGAGCAGGACGCCGTCGCTGTCCTGCGCGCGCTCTTTGAGCTCGTCGACGAGCTTCTCCTTCCCTTTGATGATCGTATATTGCGGTTTAAAGTTATCGTTGATTTTTACGCTTAAACGGTTTTCCTGCAGGTCGCGCACATGGCCCATCGAAGCCACGACGTCATAGCCGGAACCGAGATATTTTTTAATGGTTTTTGCCTTTGCAGGGGATTCTACAATCACAAGTTTCGACAAAGAAACACCTCATTTCATTGGATGACCAAACCGGCCGCGCCGAAAAGCCCGCCGCGGGCCGATTCAGTTCTTTATTGTAACCAATGCTGGCAGAAAAAGCAACGGTCAATCTGCCGGAATCCTGGAAACGGGGAAAGCGTTTTATTTGCCCTTGCGGCGGTATCGCTGGCCGGACGCGCCTTCGATCAGCCCCATCAGCTCGAGTTCCGTTGCGGCCGCGAGGAGTTTATAGACGGGAAGGCCCGTGTCCGCGCACAGCTTGTCCATCGTAACGGTTTTATCGCCGTCGAGCGCTTCGTACAAAGTCTTTGCCGCGTCGGAAAATTGGGAGAGGTCCACCGCGGGCTTTGCGGGCTTCCCCGGCCGTTTTTCGGGTTTTGGTGCCGCGGCGGTGCGGGACGGCGGCGAAACCTGCGGCTGCATCGGGACGCGCAGCTGGTAGCGCGTCTCGTAATAGCGCAGCACATCGTCCGGCGTCGACGCCGGGATTGCGCCGTCGCTTAACAGCGCGTTCGTGCCGCAGGCGTTCCGGTTTTCGACGCTGCCGGGGATTGCAAACACGTCGCGCCCCTGGTCGAGCGCGCAGTGCGCCGTAATCAGGGAGCCCGACTTCTGCGCCGCCTCCACAACGACCACCGCGTCGCTCAAGCCCGAAATGATGCGGTTGCGGATGGGGAAATTCGACCCCATCGCCACGGTCCCGGGCGGATACTCCGAAATCAGCGCGCCGAAACGGGCAATCCGCGCGCGCAGGTCGGCATTCGCCATCAAATATTCCTGTTCCAGCCCGCAGCCGAGCACGCACACCGTATAAGCATCCGCGTCGAGCGCCCCTAAGTGCGCCTGTGTATCGACGCCCAAAGCGCCGCCGCTGACGATGATGGCGCCGGCCTTCGCGATTTCACGGGCAAAACGGCGCGCCGCGTGCAGGCCGTCGTACGTTGCCTTGCGTGTGCCGACCATCGCGACGGTCAGCAGATAATCGACCGGCGGCATCTGCCCCTTAATAAACAGCGCGCACGGGTAATCCGGCAGCACGCGCAGCTTTTCGGGATAAGCGGGCATATCGGGCGTCAGGATTTGCTGGCCGAGTTTCTCCGCATACTCCAAAAGCCCCTGCGCGTCATCGAGGGTAAAGGTCTTTAACGCCCGGCGCATTTTCGGCGTCAAATACGCCTGCTCGTTCCACACGGCGGGCCCGGCGTTCCAAAATGTCTCCAAATCTCCAAACTTCTCTAAAATCAGCGGATGCTTCCGGCTGCCTGCGCCGAGCGCATGCTGCAGCCAAAGCCATAAAACGCGGCTATCCATCGTGCTCTGCCCCCTCTCGCATCATTTCCCAAAGTAAAATGGCGGCGCTCGCGGAGGCATTCAGCGATTCCGCACGCCCGCGCATCGGGATGGTCACGCGCCCGTCGCACGCCGCAATGGATGCGGGCAAAAGCCCCGCCCCTTCATTGCCGACGGCCAAAAGCGTCGGGCGCGAAAAATCGAGCGCAACAATGGGTTCGGCGTCCGCGTCCGGCACGGCGGCCAACAGGCGCCACCCGGCCTTTCTCAGCTGCGGCGCCGCCTCGGCCAGCGACGGCAGATGATACAGCCGCAGCCGGAACGCCGCCCCCATGCCGCCGCGCAGCGCTTTCGGGGAAAAGGGGTCGCAGCCCTCGCCGCACAAAAGGAGGGTTTCCACCCCCAGGGCCTCCGCCGTGCGCAGGACGGTGCCGAGATTTGCCGGGTCCTGGATGCGCTCAAGGCACAAGCCGTGCCCCTTTGCCGGCCTCTCCAAAAAACGCAGAAGCGGCGGGGCCGCGGGCAGGTCGCAGACGCAGTAAACGCCCTGGCTCGCCTTCGTGTCCGAAAGCAGCGCCGCGACCGGCTCGGAAATTCCGTAAGACGCCGCGGCACGCTTTTGAATCGCCTGCACATACGGGGCATACTTTTCCTGCGCCTTTTCCGTAAAGAAGGCCTCCCGGATGTTTAACCCGCTCTCGGCCGCATCCGCACAGAGCCTTGCGCCCTCACACAAAAACGCGCCGGCCTCTTTGCGCGCCTGCGCGCGGGAAAGGTCCGCCGCACGGCGTACCAGCGCGTTTTTCCGGCTTGTGATCGTTTCCATGCCCGCTGCCCCCTTTTCCTGATAAAAAATATGCGCCCGGCACACATCCGGACGCAAAGTCAGCTTATGCAAGCGCTGCTTTTGCCTGCTCAACCAGGCTCTTGAACGCAGCTTCGTCGCTCACCGCGATCTCCGAAAGCATCTTGCGGTTGAGCGTAATGCCCGCCTTCTTCAGACCGTTCATGAAAGCGGAATAGGACATGCCGTTTGCGCGGCAGCCGGCGGAAATGCGGGTAATCCACAAACGGCGGAAATCGCGCTTGCGCGCCTTGCGGCCGGCGAACGCGTAGTTGCCGGACTTCATGACGGCCTGTTTGGCCATCTTAAAGTGGCGGCTCTTGCTGCCCCAGTATCCCTTCGCGAGCTTTAAAATCTTCTTTCTTCTTTTGCGCGTAGCAACGGCGCCTTTAATTCTAGCCATATTGATACCTCCAAGCGGGATTCTTCAAATTCACGTACAGATTTTTCGACGCGATCGTAACCTAAAACTTATTTATAGGGGATCATGCGCTTCACATGCGCGACATTCGTCTTGTCGGCGATGCAGGTGCCGCGCAGGGCACGCTTATATTTCGCGTTTTTGCCGTGGCCATTGAGCAGATGCGATTTATTTGCATGCGCACGGATGACCTTTCCGTTTTTCGTGAGCTTGAAGCGCTTTTTGGCGCCGGAATGCGTTTTGATTTTAGGCATGATTCTTTGGTCCTCCTTGGGTGATTTTCGGGGCGCGCTTCGGCGCCCTGCGGCAAAGGCATTACGCCTTTTTTTCCTGCCGCGGCTCCTTTTTCTCGCCTTTCTTGTCGCCTTTCTTTTCGGGCTTAGAGGGCTTGCAGGCAAGGAACATCAGCATGTTGCGGCCTTCGAGCTTGGCGGCCTTTTCGACGTTTGCGTATTCGCTCAACGATTCCGCAAACTTCTGCATAATGGCATAGCCCTGCTCCGGGTGACCCATCTCGCGTCCGCGGAAACGGATCGACGCCTTGACCTTGTTGCCTTCCTGCAGGAAACGGATCGCGTGCTTGCGCTTCGTCTCAAAGTCGTGCGTGTCGATATTTAACGACAGGCGCACTTCCTTAATCTCGACGATGCGCTGGTTTTTGCGGGCTTCCTTTTCCCGCTTGGCCTGTTCAAAGCGGAACTTTCCGTAGTCGATGATCTTGCACACGGGCGGCTTGGCCTGCGGCGCAATCTTGACTAAGTCCAAATCCTTGGAATAAGCCAGCTCACGCGCCTGGGCAGCGGACATAATCCCCAGCTGCGTACCGTCCGCCCCGATCACGCGGACCTCACGGTCGCGAATGTCCTCGTTGATCTGCAGTTCCTTGTTGCTAATTTTCAAGCACCTCCATCTTCAGGCGATCGAAACGATCTGACATAAACTCTTCTGCAAAACAAAAAGCGCGGGCAAAGCCGCCCGCGCATAAGAATCCGAAACCCCGCTCCATGAAAGCGCCGCACGGCCCTTCCAAATCGGAACGTTCCCTTCTTATTGACCTGCAAGCGGACGGCACCGTGCAGGTGTGGGCACAAAGCCCCCTTTGTTTTGACGCATTCTATTATACCACGCTTTTTTTCATTGTCAACCCTTCGGGGCGGAAAAATCGCCCGTCACCGCCCGGCCCAGCGAAAACGCGTACAGCACCCCTTCTTTGACCGGCAGGCCCGTGCATTGGGAAAGCGCCTCCCGGTAAAGGGAAAGCTGCGCGCGGTAGCGGCGCCAAAGGGCATCCGCGTCGTGGACACGGTCGGTTTTGTAGTCGACAATGACCCACGCGCCGTCCTCCCAAAACGCGCAGTCGAGCGCCCCCTGCACGACGACGGGCTCCTCCGAAAGCGGCGCGGGCAGGCCCGGCTCGACGTCCCCGGCGGGCAGTTCCATCGAAAAGCGGTACTCGCGCAGCACGCGGGGGCTTTTTAAAATGCGCTGCCCGAGCGAGGAGGCAAAAAACGCCTCGATTTTCGAAAAGTCCACCGCACGGGCCTCTTCGGGCGTCAGATACGCCTCTTCCAAAAGGCGGCCGCACTCTTTTTGCGGGTCCTCTGCCGCGCGGGCATAATCGGCGTACTGCAAAAAGGTATGCAGCGCCGTGCCGCGCTCGGCCGGGGTCAATCCGCCGGCGCTCAAAAAGGCCGGACGGCTCTGGAAGGCATAGGCCCGCTGGAATTTTCCGCCCGCAAGGTCGCTCGCGGCGGACTTTGCGCGCACCTTCGAAAGCGGCGCATACGGATAGGAAAACGCCAGAAGCTTCGAAAGCGACGCCTCCAGCGCCGCATCCGGCTCCGGGGCGGCGGCCGGGGCCGTCTCTTCCGCCGGGGCGGCGGCATCCGGCAGCGGCGGATTGACCCGCACCTTCCACGGCTCCTTTGCCGGCAGCGTGGAAACCGGGGCGCCCGCGAGCGTGCGCAGCGGGCCGCCGTCGGGGTGGCGCAGGGCGCAAAGGAAAATCCAATCCGACGCGCGGTCGGCCCCGCGCACGACGAACGGCGGCAGCGTATCCCGCCGCCCGCATTTGGCCGCAAGCACGCGCAGGTACGTTTCGGGGTTTGCAACGCTTGCAAAGATCCACAGCCGCTCCTTCGCGCGCGTCATCGCGACGTACAGCACGCGCAATTCCTCGCTTTTCTCCTCGCGCTTCTGTGCCAAGGCGATCGCCTCCCGCGGCAGCGTCGTGACGCGGCAGCCCGTCTCCTCATCGCGCAGGCGCGCGCCGAACCCCAGGTCCTTGTGCAGGCGGGCGTTGTCGAGGTCCACGTGGAATCTGCGCCCCGTGCCCGCCAGAATGACGACGGGGAATTCGAGCCCCTTGCTGTGGTGGATGCTCATGATCTGCACCGCGTCCGCACGGGCGCCGGGCGTGCCGCGGCCTAGGTCCCCGCCCTCGTCCTGCAAACGCTCCAAAAAGCGCAGAAAGCCCGACAGGCCGCCCGTACCGGTCTCCTCGTAGCGGCGCGCGTAATCGAGCAAAAGGCGCAGGTTTTTCATCCGCTCCTCGCCGTCTTTCATCGCGAGCACCGCATCGGAAAAGCCGGTTTCCCGGTAAAACGACTCGATGAAGGCGTCGGCCGGCAGCGCGGCCGCGAGCGCCCGCATACGGCGCAAATCCTCTAAAAACGCACCGCAGCGCGAATCGCCCCGTTCGGCGGCGCGCTGCAAAAGCGCGTAAACCCCCGCCTTGCGGTCCTGCAGCCGCAGCCGCACAAGGTCGTCGGGCGAAAAGCCGTAAATGGGGTTTACGAGCGCCGCGAGCAGCGGGATATCCAGAAGCGGGTTATCGACCGCCTGCAAAAAGGCGAGCGCTGCGCGGATTTCATACGTGCCAAAAAAGCCCGTGCCCGGATCGGCCCAGGCGGGAATCCCCTGTTCCCACAGCGCGTGCGCGTAAAGCGGCGCAAAGCGGGCGGCACTGCGCAAAAGGATGCACACGTCGCCCGGGCGCGGCGGGCGGGTGGTGCCGTTTTCGGCGATGCTGCCCGTTTGGAAAAAGGTGTGCAGCCGCACCGCAATCTGCCGGCTTTCACAGCGCACCATGTCCACCTGGTCCTCGTCGGCATCGTCCTTTAAGGAGAGCAGCGTCAGCTCCACGCACGGCTCCTCCTCCGGCGGATACGAAGCGCCGCAGGTCAAAGCGTCCTGTTTCCCATAGGAAAGGCCGCCCACCTTTTCGCTCATCAGCTGGGAAAAGAAGAAATTGACCCCTTCGGTAATGCCCGCGCGGCTGCGGAAATTGCGGTCGAGCACAATCACCGCGGGGCCTTTCGGATGGGCCCGGTCGTACGGGGCGGACGTTTCCCGGCGATGCAAAAACAGCGCCGCCTGCGCCTGGCGGAAGCCGTAGATGCTCTGCTTGACGTCGCCGACCAGGAAAAGGTTTTGTTCATGATTCGAAATGGCCGAAAAAAGCAGGTCCTGCAGCTCGTTTGTGTCCTGATACTCATCGACGAAAATCTCCTCGTACTGCCGCGCAAGCTCCTCGGCCGCCGCGGTGCGCACGAAGGCGCCGTCTTCCTCCCGCACGAGCAGGCGCAGCGCGCCGTGGGCAAGGTCGTCAAAATCGACGAGCCTGCGCGCCGCCTTCTTGGCCTGAAAGGTTTCGGTAAATTCCTCCACTAAGGAAAACAGCGTCTCGACGAGCGGGCGCAGCTTTGCGATCTCCTCGCCGCACGCGGCAGCCGGTTTCGCGAAATATTTCTGCAGCTCCTTTATGGTCTTCTTGACGCCGTCGCGCGCGGTGGAAATTGCGGCTTTGCCGGGATGCTCCTTGTACCCGCGGGGGGTGGGCAGGCGGTCAAACACGACGTTGTCGAGCCACGCGCCGATGCCGTCCCACGGCGTATGTTCCGAAAGCGCCTTTTCCACGCTTTGCAGCTGTGCGGCTTCCGCTTCTAAAAACGGCGCGCATTTTTCCCGCAGCCCCGCATCCTCCTGCGCAATCCGGACGGCCTCCCGCATCTGTTCGATACAGTAGGCGACGGCCTCTTCGGCATAGGCGCGCACCTCTTTGCCCCACGGCGTCTTGTCGGGGTCCCCTTCGGCGTAAAGGCGGGCCTTCTCCTGCAGCCACCGCTTCGGGAACGGATGGCTGCGCGTAAAGGCATACAAAGACAGAAGCATCCCGGACAGCGCGCGGTCGTCGCGCCCGAGCGCAAAGCAGCCGAGCAGCGCATAAAACGCCTGGTCCTTTGCGCCATAGTGGCGCTCGAGCACCTCGGTAAGGGCCGCCTGCTCCAGGATTTTCCGCTCCGAATCGTCCGCGACGCGGAAATCCGCCGGGAAGCCCAATTCGGAAAAGTGCTCGCGCACGAGCTCCTGGCAGAAGCTGTCGATCGTGCCGATATGCGCGCGGGTCAATAAAATCTGCTGGCGCTGCAAAAAAAGGCTCTGGGGATTTTTCTCGCGTTCCTGCTCCAGGCGCTGTTCGAGGCGCGCGCGCATTTCGGCCGCCGCCGCGCGCGTGAACGTGACGACGAGAATCCGGTCCGCGCCGATGGGGGCATCCGGGTCCAAAATCCGCGAGACGACGCGTTCGACTAAAACCGCCGTCTTCCCGGAGCCCGCGGCCGCCGAAACGAGCAGCGGGCCGACACGCGCCGAAATGGCGTCTTTCTGTGCATCGGTCCATTCCCTCATACGGGTTTCCCTCCTTCCGATTCGACGATGGCCTTTAAGGCGGCGTCCGGCCGGCGCGTGTCCGCCTTCCGGGCGGCGCCGTCGGGTTCATGGCCGCACACCGCGGCAAACTCACAGTGGGCGCACACGTCCAGCGCGGTGCCCTGCAGCGGCACGGCCTCCACACGCCCTTCCCGCAGGGCGCCGGCCATCGAGCGCACCTTGTCTTTGACGTACGATAAAAGCGCCTCCAATTCCTTTTCCGTCACGGCGCTGCCGCTGCGGGCGGGGATGCCCTGCTTAAATTTAACCGGGATATACCGCCCCTCCCCCGACGGCTCCATGGCCGAAAGGAGACCGGGGTCCGCCCGCACAATGCCCACCATCCGCAGCTTTTCGGCCTGTTTCTGCAGGCGCTTTTCGCGCGTGGTATCCGCATCGACGGGCACGGAAGGTTCGGAGGCCGGCATGTACAAAACGCCCGCCGGCGCGGGGTTTTCATAGCGGCCGCCGCCGTTTTCGTAAAGCGCCGCCAGATATAACAGCATCTGCAGGTTCATGCCGTCGAGCAAATCGGCCATGCGGAACGTCTTGTGGCCGGTCTTATAGTCGACGACGCGCAGCCACGTGCGGCCGCCGGCCTTGTACGCATCGACACGGTCGATTTTCCCGATGATTTCGGCGCTGCCGCCGTCCGCAAGCTCCAAAACGAGCGCGGGGATGCCGCCCTCGCCGCCGACGGGCAATTCGAAATCCACCGGCTCAAACGCGCTCTGGCACAGCTCCTCGGCGATATGCGCCGTCACCGCCGCGGCAGCCGGCACCGTGCGCGCGAGCAAAAATGTAAAGCGCGCGCCCTGGCTTCCGGCATCGGGGAGCTGCGCTTCCACATATTCCTGCAAAAGCGTGCGGATCAGCGCCTCGAGTTCCGGCCTGGACAGAGCGGCCAGCTTTTCGGCGCCCGTGTCGCGGAACAGCCGCTCGAGCAGGTAATGCATGAGGCTGCCATACGTCAGCGGGTCGAGTTCCGCCTTGCGGCGCGGGCGGGCGCGCAGGCCGTATTGACAGAAATACGCAAACGGGCACTGTGCAAACGTCTGCGCCTGCGACGCCGAAATCCGCATGCGGCCGCCGAAAAGCGCTTTGGCCCGCTCGATGTCCCGCAAACGCGCGGGGGCCTGCTTGGCCGCGCGGTCGAGGGCCTCCAGGCGCGGGCGGTCCTCCGGGCCCGAAAAGAGCGCGCGCAGCGCGGACTGCTGGGCGTCTTTCGCGCCAAACCGGCGCGCCAGGGCGGAAAAGGCGGCGTCCCGGCTGCACGCGAAAAAGCCCGTCGGCAGGGTCTTTTCCGTGTATACGGGCACCTCCCGCAGCGCGCGGCGCACCTCCTCAATCAGCGGCGACGGCTGCTTCGGCGTGCCGTCCGCCGCGGCCGCCGGCCAGGAAAGGAACAGCCGCTCCCGGCCCGCGCTGACCGCGGAATACGCCAGAAAGCGCTCCTGCACGTCGACGCCCGCGAGCGTATCGTTCAGCGGCAGGCCGCCTTCTATGAGCGCGAGCCGCTCGGAAAAGCGCAGCACGCCGGCACCACCCGGCGTTTTCGGGAAATCGCCGCGCGCGGCGCCGAGCACGAACACGATTTTCGGCGATTCCGTGCGGATGCGGTCCGCCGCGCCGACGGTCACCTCGTCGATGCCCTGGGGGATGCCGGCGAGCGGATTGCGCTGCAAAACGAGCGTCAGAAGCTCCTCAAAGCGGCCGCGCTCGACGGGCGCATCGCCGAGCACGAGCGCGCACTGGTCCAAAACCTGCATCAGAAGGTCCCACAGCCGCACGGCGTCGTCGGCCAAAGCCGGCCGGCCGCCCGCCTCGAGCGCCGCCGCGAGCGTTTCAAGATGCGCGGGGATGCTTGCCTTTTCCAAAAGGGCATACACGGCTTTCGAAAGCTCCTTCCCGGTCGCGTGGGCGCTCGCCTTTGCAAACGACAAAAGCGGGCCCATCACCGTCTGCCGCGCCGCCTCGAGGCTTTCAAGCCGGGCGCGGTCTTCGTCCGTCCACGGCTGGGAAAAGCCGTCCGGATGCATCGTAAACGGCTCGCACCAGCGCCGCCCGGTGATGCTCCACACAAAGCAGTAATTTTCAAGCTGCGCCGCGCCCTCGCCGTCGATGCCCGCAAGGCCGGTCTTCACGCAGGCGAGGACCGCTTCCGTATCCCAATGCGTGCGCACGGCCGCAAACGCCGAAAGGACGTACCGCATCAGCGGCTCATGCGTGATATCGCGTGCCTCGTCCATAAAATAAGGGATTTCATATTGCGAAAAAGCGGCCGCAAGCGGGCGGCGGTAGCCGTCGAGGTCGCGCGCCATGACGACAATGTCCCTTGCACGGCACACCTCTGCGGCCAAAAGCCTGCGGATGGACGCCGCCGCGAAGGCCGCCTCGTCGTAGGCGTCGCGCGCGGCGTAAATGGCTGTGTGTTCCGCCTTTTCCTGTGCGGCCGCATGGGCCCCGCGGAAGACGCCGGCCTCCACCGCGCGCAGGTCGTCCGACAAAAACCGCGCGCCCGGGGAGAGCACTTCCGGCGAAGCGACCTCGACGCCCTCCTCGCGCGCGCAGCGCAGAAGGGCCGCGGCCGTCTGCTTGACGATCGAGAAAATCCCCATGCCGTGCGCCGGGTCATCCAGGGAATCGGCACACAGCGCGACCGTGACATCCTTCGCCTGGCGCAACGCGGCGCGCAGGACAGCGTACTGCTGGCGCGTAAAGCTCTGGTAGCCGTCCACAAACACCGTGGTGTCCGCAAAAAACGGGTGCGTCTCGAGCGTCTGCGCCGCGCGGTCCAAATCCTCACGCGGGTCAAGCCACGACTGATGGACCAGCGCGCGGTAGGCAGATAGGATCAGCGAAAGCTCCTCCACCTTCTGCTTGAGCGACGGCTCCGCCGCCCCGGCGGCCGCCTCCCGCAGCTGCTGCGGCGAGATGGCACAGGAGCAAAATTCCGCGTCCGCCTGCAGCAATAAAGAAACCAGCTGTGTCCCCTGCGCGCTGCGCCTGTAAAACTGCAGCTGATCGCGCACGGCGTCGAGCGCAAGGCTCATCAGGATGGCCCGGCCGCCGTCATCCAGCCGCCGGCCCGCCCCGCCGCCGTAACGCCGGGAAAGCGCGTCGCAAAGGCGCGAAAAACTCAGCACCTCCACACGTGCCGCGCCGCGCGGCCCCAGCAGGCGCAGCAGCGCGCGCTCGTTTTCAAACGACGCCTGCTCCGGCACGAGCAGGCACAGCGCCCCTTCCCCGCTTTCCGCAAGCGCCTTCAGCCGGGCGCGGACCGCGGTCGTCTTGCCGCTGCCCGCACGGCCCAACAGAAAATGCAGCATAGATACCCTCCTTTGCGTTCCCGATCGGTTTTCGTATGCTTTCGATTATACGCGAAAAGGGGGCGTCCCGCAAGGCATCCCCCTTTTCGAAGATCCATTCCTTTTTGCTTTCCACCCGCCGCCCGTTTCAGGAACACAGCGACGAAAACCAGCGCTGCACCGACTCGAGCCATTCGATCGATTGGAACCGAATCCGGTACGGGCTTGTGACCAAATCCAATTCCGGCTGCGTCAAAACGTCGGAAAGCGCCGTTTCGGGCTCGGACGAAGGCAAGCACAGCGATGGAAACAGCACGCACCACCAGTTGTGCCCTTCCCCTTTCCCCAAAACGACCCGCAGCGCGCGGTAAACGCCCGCCGGAAGCGTCACATTCTCATACTGCCGCGTCGGGAACCAGACGTCTTCGAACGTCACGCGCACGGACTGGCCGCTGCCGTTTTCCCGAATAACCTTCTCGGCCGCTTTTTGAATTTCCGGCAGATGCGCCCGGGCCGCCGCTTCGGCCTGCGAAAGCGTGCCGGCGTTTTCCATCCAATCCGCGCTGACTTCCAGCACACGGTCCCGCACCTTTAATTTCAGCGCCTGGTCCGCGTCGGAATCGCTGTTTGCCAGCACATGCAGGCGCAGCACACGCGACGGGATGTCGCTGCCGGCCGCGGAAAGGCCCGTCAGGTTCACCGCCAATAAGACCGCCAGCGCCACCAAAAGGCTTTTCTCCCAAAGTTTCCATTTCATCAGATGATCCCCCTCTGTTGATTGCCAGGTTCTGCCTGAAATATCGGCGCTTTTCTGCGGATTTATACAGGGCTTTGAAAATTTTCTGCAGCCGCAAGGGACCGGGTACACTTTCCATGCCGGAAAATCCGTAAGGATTTTGTAAGAATTTTGTCGCCTTTTTCGTAAGAGTCGGGCGGTATGCTAAAAGCAGAAAAGATCATAAAAAGAGGCCGCAAATGAGAAAGGGAGGGATCCTCATGAAAGCTGCCGCAATTTCCGTTCCTGTCCGCTCCAAAAACCGCACGCAGGTCGCCGCCCGCACCGTGTTCCTGTTTGGCGGGCTGGGGCTGTGGGGCCTATTGCTTTTCGCGCCGAACACATGGTACGACGAAAGCTTCACGGCCGCGGCCGTCACGCAGCCGTGGGAAGGGCTGTGGCGCACGGCCTGCGCGGATTTTCACCCGCCGCTTTACTACGTGCTGCTCAAGAGTTTCTGCACGGTTTTTGGGGATTCCCTGCCGGTCCTGCGCGCGTTTTCCCTGCTCCCCGTGCTTCTTCTGGGGCTGTGGGGCATCCCGGCCGCGGCGCGCGCGTTCGGCAAACCGGCGTCCGACCGGCTCGCTATACTCCTTTTATGCTGCCCGGTATTACCCTTTTTCGTCGTGGAGATCCGCATGTACACGTGGGCGCTTTTGTTCGTCAGCCTGGCGGCTTTTTACGCCTGGCAGTGGCATCAAACGGGCGCCGCGCGCGACGGCGGGAAATTTGTGCTGTTCGCCATTTTGGGCGCTTACACGCACTACTACGCGCTTTTGGCCGTGTGCGCGATGAACGCGCTGTTATTGTGGAACGCGCTGCGGCAAAAGCGGCTTCTGCGCGTGCTGCCGGCGGCCGCTGTGCAGCTTCTGAGTTACGCGCCGTGGGGGTATTTCCTGGTTTCGCGCGTAAAGACGGTCGCCCACGGCTATTGGATTGCGCAGTCGCCCGTTTTGTACCTCGTGCTGCTCCTCGCGATGGGCGGGAGCGTCTTGCTCGCTTATCTCGTGCGCAAAGACGAGAAATTCGCCGCGGCGAGCAGGGCGGCGGCCGGGGTCCTTGTACTCGCGCTGGGCGCGGCGCTGCTGTTTTCGGCCTTCGTCCGCCCGATCTTCGTGCCGCGCTATCTGCTGCCGTTTTTGGGCCTCTTTCTTTTCCAGCTCTGCGCGCTGTGGCAGGGGCTGCCGCAAAAGGGCCGGCGGGCGCTGTTTCTTCTATGGTGCATCGGATTTGCCGTGTGCCAGGGACTGATCCTGTTCCGGTTTTACGCGCCGCAGAACCAGCTGCTGCAAGCGGAATGCGCTCGTCTGACGCCGCAGGACACGGTTGTCGTTTCGGACTGTGCCGCGGCCGGGCCGCTGGCCGTGCAGGCGGAGGCTGCCCCGCTGTACTGGGTGGACAACCAGGACCCGTTAAACCCGCTCGCGTTTTCCGAACGCGCCCGCTTTTTGACGAATGTCAATAGCCTGCCGGCACTGCCGGGCGGGCGGCTCCTCGTCGTGGACACGCCAAATTCCGCTTTGCGGGAAACCCTCTTGCAGAAAGGCTACCGCGACTGCACAGCGCCCCGGACGGCGCGGCTGCCGTACACATTCTGGGAAACGTTTACTTATACATGGATGGAGCGCTGAAAGCCGCCCTCCTTTAATAAAATAAAAACATACAAACATATAAAAATACAAAAACACACAAAAAAGGGCCCCGCTCTCCGAAAAGACGAGAGAGAGGCCCTCTTTTTGGCATGTTAGAAATTTTAAAAATTTTAAAACGACAGGCGCTCCACCGGCGTGCACACAAACGCCCGGCAGCCTTTTGCGGAAAATACCTCGGCGGCCGCACGGGCCCTTTCCGCATTGTCCGGCGAAAACAAACCGAACACCGCCGAACCGGAACCCGTCATGCACGCGCCCAGCGCCCCCGCTTCCCGCAGGCGCCGGCACAGCGCCTCCACCTGCGGCAGGGAAAGCGCTTCCGAAAACCGGTTGCCGAGCTGCGCGCCCAGCGCCGGAAGGCTGCCGCTTTGCAGCGCCCGCAGCACACCCGGCGTATGCGGCTGCGCGGCGGCGGGGGCGGCGTCAATCTTTTGGTACGCTTCCTTTGTCGACACGCCAAACGGCGGTTTCACGACCACAAAAAGGCAGCGCGGCAAAGCCTTTAACGGCGTCAGCCGCTCGCCGATCCCTTCCGCCAATGCCGTGCCGCCGCATAAGCAGAACGGCACATCCGCGCCGACTGCCAGCGCGATGGAATCGAGCGTTTCCTTAGAAAGCCGCTTTCCATAAAGCCGGCACAGCCCGCGCAGCGCCGCCGCCGCATCCGCGCTGCCGCCGCCAAGGCCCGCCTGCGCGGGGATGTGCTTTTCGATTGTGATCTCGACGCCGCGGTCGTCCTCCCCTGCCGCCGCAAAGAAGCGCTCGGCGGCGCGGTAGACGAGGTTTTCGGGGCCGGACGGAATCTCCGGCGCCTGTTCCACGCGCACGGAAAGCGGCGCGCCCGGCTTTCGCACAAACGTCAACGTGTCACAAAGGCTCACGGTCTGGCAGACCATCGAGAGCAGGTGATAGCCGTCTGCGCGTCTCCCCACGACGTCGAGCGAAAGGTTTACCTTCGCGTACGCCGGCTCCCGGAGGGTCATGCCTTGCCGTCCCGCACGCGCGCGACGAAGTGGGCGATGCGCGAAAGCGCCTCCGTGATGTGGCGGATGCTGTAGGAATACGACACACGCACGAACCCTTCGCCGCAGTCGCCGAACGCCGTCCCCGGCACGACGGCGACGTGCTCTTCGTGAATTAGCCGCTCGCAGAATTCCTCGCTCGTCATCCCCGTCGAACGGATGCACGGGAAGATGTAAAACGCGCCTTCCGGCTCAAAGCACGGCAGCCCCATCTCGTTAAAGCCGTCGACGATCAAACGCCGGCGCATGTCGTACTGCTCGCGCATATAGACGCTGTCGGAATCGCCGTTTTTCATCGCCTCGATGGCCGCGTACTGGCTCGTCGTCGGCGCGCTCATGATCGCGTACTGGTGCAGTTTCGTCATCTGGCCGATGAGCGCCTCCGGCCCGAGCGCAAACCCCAAGCGCCAGCCGGTCATCGCGAACGCCTTCGAGAAGCCGTTGACGACGATCGTGCGCTCGCGCATGCCGTCGATCGCCGCAAACGAGACGTGGCGCGTGTCGCCATACGTCAATTCGCTGTAAATCTCGTCGGACAGCACGAGGATGTCCGTATCGCGCAGCACATCGGCAATCGCATTTAAATGCTCGCGGCGCATGACGGCGCCCGTCGGGTTATTCGGATACGGCAGAATCAACAGCTTCGTCTTCGGCGTAATCGCCGCGCGCAGCGCCTCGGGCGTTAGGCGAAACGCGTCCTCGGCCTTCGTCTCGAGAATCACCGGCACGCCGCCGGCCATGCGCGTTAAGGGCTCATAGCACACAAAGCTCGGCTGCGGGATGAGCACCTCGTCGCCCGGGCAAATAAGGCAGCGCAGCGCCCCGTCGATCGCCTCGCTGCCGCCGACCGTCACGAGGCATTCCTTGTCCGGGTTATAGTCGACTTTATAGTGGCGGGAAAACCATTTG
Organism: uncultured Clostridia bacterium; assembly: GCA_944385055.1. Classification (GTDB taxonomy): domain Bacteria; phylum Bacillota; class Clostridia; order Oscillospirales; family Acutalibacteraceae; genus Caproicibacterium. The sequence goes on from CALWVT010000004.1 coordinate 126,779, forward strand.
CAGATTTCCTTGCGCAGCTCCGCAAAGCCGCGGTTCGGGCTGTACCACGTTTTTCCCTCCTCCAGCGAGCGGATGCCCTCCTGGCGGACATGCCACGGCGTCACGAAGTCCGGCTCGCCAATCGAAAGGGAAATGACATCCTCGATCTCATTGGCAATATCAAAAAATTTGCGGATGCCGGAGGGCTTAATCTCCAGCACCTTCGGATTCATGGAAGCGCGGTAATCAATCACAGAACAGTTCCCTCCTCTCGTCCTTCTCCTCGGCGGCATTCATGATGATGCCGTCGGCCTTGTAGCGGGTCAGGACGAAATGGGTGGCTGTGGATTGCACGCTGTCGAGCGTCGCCAGGCGGCGCATGACGAACATCGCGATCTCCTGCATGCTCGAGCCGTGCACGAAGACCGCCAGGTCATAGCCGCCCGAAATCAGGTACACGCTGTCGACTTCCGGCAGGGCCATGATTTTCCCCGCAATCTCATCGAAGCCGCGCTCCCGCTTCGGCACGACACGCAGCTCGATGATCGCGATGGCGTTGTTCGCATCGACTTTTTCCCAGTTGATGATAGCCTTATAACCGCGGATCACACCGCTTTTTTCATAAGCATTGATCGCGCTTTCTACATTCTCTTCGGTCTCGTTGAGCATTGCAGCGAGCTGGCGCGTGGTCAGGCGCGCGTTCTCGTTGAGCAGAGTCAGTAATCGATCCATTGCAAGCACTCCTCCATTTTGGCAGGCCGGTTTTCCGGGCGCTGCAGCGGTTTATTGGTTTCGATTATAGCACAAATCGTTTGTCTGTGCGAGGGTTTTGTGCATTTTTTCTTTCTTTCGCCTGCAAATTTGCGTGCGCGCCGCAATTGTTCACGCGTATACAAACCTTTACGGTGCACAAAAAACGTGTCGATTTTTGCTTTGCGTTCTACACCCAAAATTGCCTTATGTAATTGACAGGGCTTCTCATTCTTTTTATAATATAGGTAAATGTACACAAAAGGTCTCTTCTTGTGCACATTCCTTTGCATACCGGACCCCGCTGCCGCCAGGCGCCGGCGCCCGGCGTGCCAAGGGCGCGGGCCGGTTTTCTCTTTTCGTTTTGCGGAAAAGAGGCCGCGCCGCGCCGAAAAATAACAAAAGAAAGGATGAAATTTGGGTTATGAATCGACACAAGAAATGGCTTTCCGCCGTCATCGCCGCAGCGCTCGTGCTGAGCATGGCCGTGCCGGCCTTGGCCGCGGACACGGCCGAAACGGGTTCCGTCTCGTCGAGTGTCTCGTCGAGCGTCTCGTCGGCCTCCTCCGCGCCGGAAACGTCTTCCGAGCCGGAAACGCCCGTAGAATCGGAACCGGAAACGGAAGCGCCCGTGGAATCGGAACCGGAAACGCCTTCCGAACCGGAAGCAGGGCCGGAAAGCGGCGAGGAAGCCGTGGACGCCACGATCATCTCCGACACGACGGACGATTTCTCCGTGACGCAGACGGCCACGTACATGTTCCGCTTCGATGTGGACGGCCCGCAGGGGTTAGAGCCGACGTTCTATACAGAGGACTCGACGGTCCTGCAGATTGAAAAGACGACCCTCGAGGAAGAAAACGGCCACGACGTGTATTTTGTCACCGTGCGCGCGGTGGGCGACGAAGGGGAATCGGCCGGCGTTTACACGATGCTGCCCGGACAGGAACCGGTGCGCCAATGCGCGATCACGGTCGGGGCGCCGTACGTAAAGTCCGACACGACCGTGGACTTCGATGTCCACCAGGGCAGCACGTACGCGTTCCGCTTTGAGATTGTCGGGCGCCAGGGGCTCGAGCCGAACATCGCCGCGGGCAACGGCAATGTGCTGCGCACGGAAGATACGCAGCACGTGGTGGAAAACGGCCACGACGTCTACTACTTTAAAATCCGCGCCATCGGCAACGTCGGCGAGGCCAGCGGCGTCTATACGACGCTGCCCGGCCAGCAGGCGGTCAAGCACTGCACGATCCGCGTCAGCGAACCGGTGGGCCATCTGCAGATCGACGGCAAGTGGTATTACCTCGACAACAACGGCAACCCCATCAAGGGCTGGATTGAAGCCGACGGCAAGCGCTACTACGGCATGCCGGACGGCCATCTGCAGACCGGCTGGCTGTCGTTCGGGAACACGTATTACTTCTGCACAAGCGACGGCTCCGTCGCCAAGGGCTGGGCGCAGGTCGGCTCTTACCGCTACTACTTCGACCCGCAGACCGGCAAAAAGGCGACGAACACGACCGTCGACGGCATCCGTTTGGGCTATACCGGCCGCACGAGCACGGCATACCAGGCCGCACAGCGCGTATTAGACAGCGTCGGCTGGAACCTGCGCGCGGCCTTTAACTGGTCGGCCGGGATGCCCTACCGCTCGACGACGGCGAATTCCTCGCCCGGGGCGGAATGGTTTGCAAATTACGGCTTTACGAACCACTGCGGCAACTGCTACGTCATGGCCTCGACGTTCTATTATATGGCAGATTTGTTAGGTTATAACGCGCGGCAGATGACGGGCTATGTCCCGCTCGCGCGCGGCGGCATGGGCCCGCACTCCTGGGTAGAGATCAAATTTGACAACGGCACCTACGTCTACGACCCGGACTTTACGAATGAGACGGGACGCAACGGGTTCCATATCTACTACGGCATGTCCGGCACGTGGCGCTACTCGAGCTATCGCAGCATGACGAGCCTGCCGTAATCCGGCAAAAAGAGAAATGGGGAAAATCGAAATGCATCAGAAATTTTTAGGAGCCGCGGCGGCGCTGTTATGCGCTGTAAGCCTTGCGGCATGCAGCGAGACGGCCTCGTCGGAAGTCTCTTCCGCCGCGCCGGTCTCGTCGGCACCGGTTTCTTCGGCAGCGCTGCCGGTCGAAGCCAACAAGCGAATCGGCAGTGAGATCGCCGGCGTGGACCCGATCGCGCTGACGAACGAGACGGGCAAGGACATCACGGGCTTTTCCGTAAAGAGCTCGAGCGAGGAAGCCTTCCCGGAGAACATGCTTTCCGCGGACGACGCCTTTGCGGCCGGGGAAACGCGCGACCTGTACTATGCCGCCGACGACAACACGACGAGTGAAACGGAAACCGGCAAGGAAGTCACCGCGCAGTACGATGTGCAGCTGACGTTTGCCGACGGCACGACGGCCGTGCTGCATGCGTTCCCGTTCGGCGACATCGCCGAGGGCAGCCTCTGCCAGGAGGACGGCGTGACGTTCTTAACGTACCTCTCCGTCTCCGGCAACCAGGAAGTCAACACGAAGGACGCCGAGCAGGCGCTTGCGGAAACCCCGGAAACGGCGGAAAGCAGCGAACCGGCCTCCTCCGAACCGGCCGAGGAAGCGCCGGCTGCGGAAACGCCCGCGGAAGAACAGCCGCAGCAGACCGCGCCGACGCAGACCCAGACGCCCACCCAGCAGCCTGCCCCGGCGCCCGAACCGGCGCCAGAGCCCGAACCCGCACCGGAACCGGAGCCGGAACCGGTCGTTTCGGAACCTGCCGCGCCGACGACGCCTGACACGGGCACGACGACGCCTGACACAAACCAGGGCGGCGGCTCGGATGACGGCTGCCTGGACGACGGCCTGTTATGGTGACGGCCGCACAAACGCGCGCGCGTGAGGACGGTTTTTCCTATCTGCGCGCGATTGCCTGCATCGCGATCATCGTGCTGCATACGGTGTTTTCGTCGAGCCTTTTATACCAGGACAGCCTGACGACTGTGGAACGCGTCGTCTCCGACGCGGTGGCCAACTGCATGATGTGGGCGGTGCCGTGCTTCGTGATGGTGACCGGCGCGCTGCTTTTGAATCCCGCAAAGGAACTGCGCTACCAGAAGCTGTTCGGCAAATATGTGTTCCGCATCGCCGTGCTGCTTGTGGTGTTCTGCCTGGTCTTCCGCGTCTTTGACATCTTCATGGACCACGAGCCCCTGACGGCCGGGGCGTTCCTGCAAGGGTTTTACGAGCTGTTCACGGGGACAAGCTGGTCGCATCTGTGGTATCTTTACCTGCTGATCGGGCTGTACCTGTTGATGCCGTTTTACCGGATGGTCGCAAAGCACAGTCGCGAGGCAGATCTCCGATACCTGTTGATCGTCTATGTGATTTTCCTGTCGCTGCTGCCGCTTCTCGAACAGTGGGTTGACTGCGGGTTTTACATCCACGTCTCGACGATTTACCCGTTCTACCTGTTCTGCGGCTACTGGATCCATAAGCGGAACCCGCAGATGCGTGCGGGGATCGCGTGGCTTTTGCTGCTGCTCTCGACGGCGCTGCTCGTGGTATTGACCGCCGTGCGCCTGCAGACCGGCATCGCCCAGCTCGAAGCGCTTTGGGGCTATTCCTCCATCCTTGTGATCGCGCAGTCGGCCGGGTTCTTCGCGCTCGTCACGCGCTGCAAGGGCCGCGGCATCGTGCGCAGGATTCTCTTGCAGATCGACCGCTGTTCGCTGGGGATCTATCTAATCCATATGATCTTTGTGCGCCTGTTTTTGCGCTATTGGGGCTTTAATCCCTACGAAGGCGGCGTACTCGCGTTCGTCCTGCTGATTGTGGTGATTTTCGCAATCTCGTTTGGCATCACGTGGCTTCTAAAGTGGATTCCCGGGGTGCGGCGCATCCTGTAAGCACTCTATAAACCTGTAAGCACTCTATAAAAATTAAAAAAGCCCGGAAGGGAAAGCCGCCTGCGGCCGCCCTCCGGGCTTTTTCCTGCGCCGTTTTGAAAGTTGGAAATCTTAAAAAGGCAGCAAAAAGCGGCCCCAAGACAGGGAGGCGTCATACCTCCCGCTTTGGGGCCGTTTTTTTAATTACAATCCATCATACAATCCGTCAGGCGCTTTCGGAGGGGGCCGTTTCCTTTGCGAATGCGGCATCTTCCTGCGCCTGCTTTTCTTTCTGGCGCTTGATGACCTTCATGCGCGAGAACTCCTCGCGGTCTTTCTCTTCGAGCGACTCGGTGATGAACTTGACCGTCGCCGTAAAGCGCGGAATCATGATGTTCTTCAAGGCATTCGCACGCTTCTGCGTCTTTTTGATCGCATCGGCTAAGCGGTAAACGCTGTTTTCCACCTCTGCGAGCTTGGCGGTCAATTCCTTTACCTCCTGGAACTTGCAGTAGGCAAGGTCCAGGGCCGTGTTCGTGTCGACGAGGCCGAACGGCGCGGGTTCCTGCTGGGGCGGCTCCTCGAGCTCGACCATCGGGATCTCGACGCCCATGACGCTGCGGTAGGCGACCGTCAGGCCGTTGTCGATCGGCACGGTGTACGCCCAGTCTCTGCAGATGCCCAGCGTGATGTTGGCGGTCTGCAGGGCGGCGTAGGCTGCCGTGTACGTATCGTCGATCTTTGACTGGATCTCGTTGGCGCGGTCGATCAGCTGCATCATCTCGCGAATCAGGATGTTGCGCTTGCGGTCCAAAAGCTCAAAGCCTGTGCGGCTTAACTGCAGGGTCTTTTTGACCGCGAGCAGGTTCCCTTTGGTAGGGACTGTCGTGTTTGCCATACGCCCACCCCCTCACTTACTGGAGCGCTGCGTCCGCGCTCTGTTTGTCGGCCTTCGCCCGCGCGGCGGCACGGGCCTTCGCCGGTTCATAGTACTTATCGAGGATGGCGTCGTCGACGCGGTCGAGTTCGCCGCGCGGCAGAGTCGAGAGGAGCTCCCAGCCAAGGTCGAGGCTCTCCTCAATCGTGCGGTTCTCGTTAAAGCCCTGGTTGACAAACCTGGACTCAAACAGCCGGCCAAAGGCCAGGTACTGCTGGTCGATCGGGGAAAGTTCCTCTTCGCCGATAACGGACGCGAGCGAACGCGCATCCATCACCTTCGAATACGCGGCAAAGAGCTGGTTCGAAACGGCGCTGTGGTCTTCGCGCGTAAAGCCCTCGCCGATGCCGTCCTTCATCAGACGCGACAGCGACGGCAGGACGCTGATCGGCGGATAGACGCCGGACGCGTCGAGGCCGCGGTCGAGCTGGATCTGCCCTTCCGTAATGTAGCCCGTCAAGTCCGGCACCGGATGGGTCAGGTCGTCGTTCGGCATCGTGAGGATCGGGATCTGCGTCACGCTGCCGCTCTTGCCGCGCACGATGCCGGCGCGTTCGTAAAGCGACGCGAGGTCGCTGTACAGATAGCCCGGATAGCCCTTTCTGCCCGGGATCTCGCCCTTACTCGAGGAGGTCTCACGCAGGGCTTCGCAGTAGCTGGTCATATCGGTCATGATGACGAGCACGTGCATCCCCAGGTCAAACGCGAGGTATTCGGCCGCCGTCAGCGCGCAGCGCGGCGTGAGCACACGTTCGGAAATCGGGTCGTTTGCGAGGTTTAAAAACATCACAACGCGGCCCAATACGCCGCTGCTCTCAAAGCTCTTGCGGAAGTATTCCGCGACGTCGTATTTGACACCCATGGCGGCAAACACGATGCAGAAATTGTTCGAACCGTTTTTGTCCACAATCTTCGCCTGGCGCGCGATCTGCACGGCCAGCTCGTTGTGCTTCATGCCGTCGCCCGAGAAGATCGGCAGCTTCTGCCCGCGGATCAGCGTCATCAGCGTGTCAATCGTCGAAATGCCCGTATTGATGTAGTTCTTCGGGTACACGCGGCTGACGGGGTTAATCGGCGTGCCGTTGATGTCGGCGCGCTTGACCGGGAAAATATCGCCCAGGCCGTCGATCGGCTGGCCGACGCCGTTAAACACACGGCCCAAAATTTCCGGCGAAAGCGGCAGCTCCATCGGGTGGGCCAGAAGGCGCGTCTCCGTGTTGTCCAGAGAGACGTTGTTCGTGCCTTCAAAGACCTGGATAAAGACGCGGTCGCCCTCAATCTGGACGACACGGCCCTGGCGGACCTCCCCGCTCTCTAAGCGGATGGAGACCATCTCTTCCGAGGAGGCGTTCGGGACGTGGTCGAGCACAAGGAAGGAGCCGTTGATTTCCTTAACGCCTACATAATCCAAAATCATCCTGCACACCTCCTTATGCCTGCACAATGGCGTCCATCGCCGTGTCGATCTCTTGGATATACGCGTCGAATTTCTCGAGCTGGTTATTCGGGACGTCATACTTCATCTTGACAATCTTATCGAAAAGCCCGGTCGCGAGGATCGTCGAAATCGGGATGCTGGCCGCAACCAGCTGCTTTGCGCGCGCATACAGGTGCAGAATCGTGCGCATCATGCGCTTCTGCTTTTCCATCGGGACGAACGTGTCCTCCTGATGGAACGCATTTTGCTGCAAAAACCCGACGCGCACCACACGGGCAATCTCGATGACGAGTTTCTGGTCGTCCGGCAGGACGTCCGCGCCGATGAGCTTGACGATCTCCATGAGCTTGTTTTCCTCCTGGAGGATCTGGTTGATCTGGCTGCGGTACTCGAGGAACTCTTCGCCGAGGTTCTGATTATACCAATCCGTCAGGTCGGGCAGATATTCGCTGTAGCTGTCCATCCAGTTGATGGCCGGGTAATGGCGCGCGTAGGCAAGGGATTTGTCCAGCGCCCAGAAGCAGCGCGTAAAGCGCTTCGTGTTCTGCGTGACCGGCTCGGAGAAGTCGCCGCCGGCCGGCGAGACCGCGCCGATTAAGGTGACGGAGCCGTCGGAGCCGTTTAAGTTCTCGACCATGCCGGCGCGTTCATAGAACTGCGCCAGGCGGCTGGGCAGGTATGCCGGGAAGCCTTCTTCGGCGGGCATCTCTTCGAGGCGGCCGCTGATCTCGCGCAGCGCTTCCGCCCAGCGGGAGGTCGAGTCGGCCATCATGGCCACGTGGTAGCCCATATCGCGGTAGTATTCCGCGAGCGTGACGCCGGTATAAATGGACGCCTCACGGGCCGCAACGGGCATGTTGCTGGTGTTCGCGATGAGCACCGTGCGGTCCGTCATCGGGCGGCCGCTCTTCGGGTCGATGAGTTCGCTGAACTCCTCGAGCACCTGGCTCATCTCGTTGCCGCGTTCGCCGCAGCCGACGTAAATGATGATGTCCGCGTCGCACCATTTTGCGAGCTGATGCTGCATCATCGTCTTGCCCGTGCCGAAACCGCCCGGGATCGCCGCGGCGCCGCCCTTCGCGAGCGGGAACATCGTATCGACGATGCGCTGGCCGGTGACCAGCGGGATCTGGCTTGGCAAATGCTTTTTGACCGGGCGCGGCTGTTTGATCGGCCACTTCTGGCAGAGCGTCAGCTTGTGGGTGACGCCGTTGCCGTCGAGGATCTCAAGGATCGTATCGTTGACCTTATGCGGGCCGCTCGGCGCCGCGAACGTCACTTTGCCCGAAAGATTCGGCGGCACCATCGAGCGGTGTTCGATAATCTGCGTTTCCGGGCAGGTCGCGTAGATGTCGCCGCCGGAAAGCTCGTCGCCGATCTTGCGCGTCACCGTCACGTCCCAGACGCGGTCCTCGTTTAACGCGGAAACGTTGCTGCCGCGCGCAATAAACGAGCCGGAGGCTTCCGCAATCGCCTTCAACGGGCGCTCGATGCCGTCAAAAATGTTGTCGAGGATGCCGGGGCCTAAGGTCACGTTCATCGGCGCGCCGGTGCCTTCCACCGGTTCGCCGGGCTTTAACCCCGTCGTCTCCTCATAGCACTGGATCGTCGTGAAGTGATCGTTTACACCGATGACCTCGCCGACTAAGTGCTCACGGCCGACGTAAACCATCTCCATCATCGAAAACGAGTGCGATTCCTTGACGGTGATGACCGGGCCGTTGATTCCATAAATGCAGTCCTGTGTCATATGCTCCCTCCCTCCTTATTCGATCGAAAGGCCGGCATTGGCCTCAAACCACGCGCGCTGGTCTTCGAGCATTGCGTCGAGCGTCTGGTCCGCAGCAAGGCCGAGCGATTTGCTGCGCACGACAAAGCCGCCCAAATGAATCTTGCCGTCCTGTGCAAAGGTGCACGGGGCACCGAACGCCTTCTGCACGGTCTTCTGCCATTTGCTGTCTTCCGGGCGCATGCAGAACACCGTGTCGCCGGCCGTAAAGAGCACAGCCGCCTCTTGGACGGCGCGCTCCAGAAACGCCGCGTACGCTTCCGATGCGGCAAACGCGCGCAGGGCGTCCTTCGCCTTTTGGAAAACCTCTTCCGTGATCTCCTGGCGGCGCGTCAGCAAATCGCGGCGCACCTCCTGCTCCCGCAGCGCCATCTCGCGCAGGATCCGGTTTTTCGTCTGCGCGCGCTCCTGCTGGATTAACCCGCGCGTCTCGTGCAAAGCCTCCTGGCGCGCCTGTTCCAGCACGCGGCTGCGGTAGGCTTCCACTTCCTGCAGAATTTTATTGCGCTGCTGCGTCGCGTAATGGTGAATTGCCGATTGAAATTTATCGATTTTTTCGTCGTTTGGCGTCATCAATTTTTCCTGAGCCATCTTTCCATTTGCCTCCCCGCTTAGATTTTAACGCCGATCGCCTCGCGGACGTACTCGGTAATGGAATCCTTCGTGCGGCCGTTTCCGTGCCGGTCAGGGATCTCAACGATCAGCGGGTGCTTCATCTTCAGTTTGAGGTCATAAATCAGCTCCGGGCACAGCTGCAGAAGCGTCGCCGTGATTAAAATAACGGCAACGTCCGGCATGGCGGTCGCCTGTTTGAGCGCGTCCTTGACCTCCTCGGCCGTGTGGACGACGACCCCGTCAATCCCCGCAAGCCGCATGCCGACCTGGGTGTCGACATTGTCGCTGATCAGATAAAAACGCATGGTGTCCGCCTCACAGCTGGGTCATGATCATGATGGAGATCAAAAGGCCATAAAGCGCGATGCCTTCGCCCAATGCCACGAAGATGATGGATTTACCGAAGTTCTTCGGGTCTTCGCTCGTCGCGCCGATTGCGGCCGCAGCGGACGGGCCGACGGCGATGCCGCCGCCGATGCCGCCAAGGCCCACAGCCAGGCCCATGCCGATCAGCCCTAAGCCCGTAGAGCTCGAGGAGGCAACGTCCGCCGCGTGGACGCCAAGGCTCGTTGCAAAGCACAAAGCGCCGACAAGCAGGAACGTAAAGACCTGCGCCAGAAGCGCCGTGCGGGGTTTCTTGCCGCGGTTGACCGCGCGCGTTGCGAGAATTACGGAAACGACCAGGAATACGACCGGAATGGCCAAAATGATAGCTGTCATAAGAGTCCCCTCCAAAAAGGCAGTATTTAGAATTTTTTATAAAGAATTTTTTATAAATAGAATCGACAAAATCGGAAGCCGTTACGCCTTCTGCAGGCTGTTGACCTGCACCGGCGCGAACGGACGGCCGTCGCCGTCGTAGAAGCGGCTGAACATCTCATAGAAATTCAGACGCAGCACGTGGATGGCCACCAGAAGCGCTTCGAACACGCCGACGATCACGTTGCCGATGATAACGATCAGCAGATTGCCGAACGTGCCGTCCGCGCCGGCCATATTGGCCAGCGTGAAGACCATCGTCATCATGCCCGAATGGACGAGCACGAACGCGCCGACACGCAGAAACGAAACCGTGTTGCTCAAAAGCGACAGAAGCTGTTCGAAAAGCTCAAAGAAGCTCTGCACCAAAAATTCGCCCATCTTCGGCGGCTTCGCGGGCCTGTGTGCGAACAGGTTCTCGAAAAGCCCCTGCAAGAACAAAAGCACAAGCGGCGCCCCGAGCAGCACAATCAGCGCCGGCACCGGCAGCATCGAGCCGCCCGTAAACATCGGCAGCACCACGCCGAACAGCAGGACCCAGTAGAACACAAGCCCCGCTAAGCCGTTGGGGTTAATCAGCGCCCGCGCCCAGTTTTTACGCCGGATGGCCGAATAGATGTTTAGAAGCATTGCGATGGAGATGCACACAAACCCGATGCAGACCGAAATCAAGATGATCATCATCGTGGTATTGCCCTCCATCACGCTGATGGGCTTTTCCGCAAACCCGAGCGCGTGGTAGAGCGGGTCGAAGAAATCTTCATAGCCGAACCATGAGCCGAAGATCACGCCGAAAATCGCGGCGCTGATGCCGCACGGCAGCAGCACGCGCCCGACCGGCATATGGCGCTTGCGCCACATGTAGAAGAAGCCGAAAAACGCCAGGCACAGCCCTTGGCCCGTATCGGCAAACATGATGCCGTAAAGGACCGTGTAGAGGATGGCCACAAGCGGCGTCGGGTCGATCTCTTTGTAGTTGGGCATGCCGTACATCTCGACGAACGTCTCGAACGGCCGCACCAGGGCCTTATTCTTGAGCTTGACCGGCGGCGAATGGGACAGCTCGTTGTCGCCGCTTTCGAGGTTATACTCGATGCTCTCCAGGCCGTCTAATTCCTCGGTAAAGGCTTTTTCCTCCGACGCGGGGATCCAGCCGGCGAGGATGAAATTGTCGTGGTAGCACGCCGCGTGACGGCGGATGCCGAAGAACGTGTTGCGCTCCGAAAGGTAGGAGTAAATGCGCCCGCAGGCGTCCGCCTCTTCCTTCCAGATGGCCTCCCCCTGCTGGGAAAGCGTCTCGAGCTTCTTTCGGAGCGTCGACGCCTGTGCTTCCAGGCGCTGGACCGTTTCCTCCGGCGTGCTCGTAATCTCTTTTAAGCGCAGCCGCTGGAAGTAAAGCGTGCGGAAAATCCCGTCGACGGTGTCCGCCTGGTCGATCGGGCACATGTACACGCCCCAAAGCCGGTGGTGGCTTTTCGTGCACGGGAAAAACGTCACATACGGATGATCCCGGTACGTCGTCTCCAACTGCTCCGCGCTCTCTTCGGGGATGGAACCGAAACGGACTTTGATGAATTTGCAGGAGCGGATTTCGTCGAGGTTCATGTTCTGCCCGACAAAATGGCTCATATTCTGCGCTTCCTGCGTGCATTCCTCGAGCGCTTTCTGCGTCTGCGTGCGCGCGGTCTGCACGGCGGTCAGTTTCTCACACAGCGTGTCCACATAAGAGAACGCATCGTCGTCCGTATAGGGCAGGCTCTGCACCTCTTCGTCCGGCAAAAGCCGCGGCTCTTTGTTGATAATCTGCAAGGCATCGTTTAATCGCTGCAGGGCCGTCGCGTAGCGGTTTTCTTCACTTAACGGCGTGAACGCTTCCGTGTTCTCATAGAACTGCAGCGCGTTGTCCGGATGGAAAAACCCGCTGCGCCCGCAGATCTCCGTCACACGGTCGAGTTCCTGCATGCGCCCGATGATGCTGACAACTTTGACTTTGATGACAGCCAATGTGGGATGCTCCTTTCATAGAAAATGATATGGGGACAGCAGGCGCCGGATCTGTGCCGGCGGAATCTTGTAGCGGATCCCTTCGATCAGATGGATCAGCGCCTGCATCTCGGTGTCCATCACATAGACGTACGACAGCATGACGACGCCCGACTGCGTGCTGAAAACGAGATTCTTATGCGCGTCTTTGTAGCGCACCACGAGCTTGAGCTGATCTGCGGTGTCCTCCATAAAGCGCAGCGTGCGCTTCCCGACGCGCGTCGTCCCCATGATGGCCGTCACCTGCTGGGTGGTGTCCGCCGTGGCCATCTCGAGCAGCTTCTTTTTGGAGATGCTGCCAAACGGCAGCAGGCACTGGCGGATTTTCTGGTCCGGCACATGATAATAGGACTTCAGCCGCAAAATGCGCGAATAGTTTTCCAAATCGATATAATCGTCGAGCATCCCGTGCAGCTGCTGGCGTGCAATCGGCGTGCTGTGGTGTTCGACCGCGTCATACAGCGCGTTGTAAAGATCCGTATACAGCGCATTTTCCAGGCCCGTATAGTCCTTAAAATCGCCGTCGGCCGGATAAAACGGCTCCACCTTTTTATAGTAGGCGCTGCCCTTTAAGGCCTCCATAATCTGCGCGAACGTCGTGGCCTGCTCCAACCCGTAAATGTTCAGCCGGCTGCTGTCGCGCAGAAGCGGCGCCGCCGAATACGCGGGGGTCGGCCTGTGCGCATCGACGCGCACGATGTTTCGCATCACCATGCGGATTTCCTGCATGCCGATTAAGAAGTGCCCCACGCCTTTGCCGACGTTGCGGTCATAAATGGAAAGCCGCGCGACGTCGCGCGTGAGCTTCGTGCGCAGAAGGTCCTCGAGCTCGCCGCGGTGGATGTTCGACTCTTGGATATCCGCGAGCACATCCCCGTAAACGGTGTTCGCCTTCAAATACGCCGCGGCCTCCGGGACGCTCTTGCAGTTTAAAAGGCTTTCCCAGTCCTCCTGCTTTAGGCGCCTGCCGTACATGGTGAGCGCTTTGCTGACAATGGCTGCATTTGATTTCGCCATACGTTCACGCTCCCAATACGCGGTCTACGAGCTGCTGCACCCAGCGGCCGCCGTTTTCCCGGTACTGCGCTTCCATGCGCTCCCGGACGGCATCGTAGTGCGCCTTTGTCTTTTTCCAGGTCTCTTCGGCCTGGGCACGCTGCGCCGGTTCCTCCTGGGCGATGCGAGCGCGCGCCTCCTGCATGTACTTCGACCGGATCTGCTCGCGCTGCTTTTCGATGTCCTGCGTGGAATTGCGCTGCTCCTGCTGCGCCTCTTCCGTCAGCTTTTGCGCTTCGCGGTCGATGTCGACAATTCTTTGGATCAAATCTTTCATACACAACACCTCCGTCTTGCGGGATTCCTCTTTCGGTTCCCAGCTGTCTGTCGCGTGGTCACAGGCAATAATGAAAATTTTTTGGAAATTCCTGATTGAGGCGTGTTCATTATAGCACCCTTCGCGCGGCAAATCGTGAACAAAAAATGAACAAGCGCGGTTTCTTTCACACTTTTCCCAAGCATTGCAGGGAAAAGTGGAAACGGGCGCGGAAACGCCGGCGGCCAAGAAAGCCCAAAAAAGCCGTCAGTTCTTCAGGCTCTGCATCGGGGCCGGGATGCGGCCGCCGCGGCTGATGAATTTTTCGGGCGACCAGCGGTTTACCTCCATCACGGGGCCGCTGCCGAGCAGGCCGCCGAAGTCGAGCATGTCGCCGACTTCCTTCCCGATGGCCGGGATCACGCGCACGGCGGTCGTCTTGCTGTTGACCATGCCGATGGCCGCCTCGTCCGCGATGATGGCGGAAATGATGGAGGCGGGCGTGTCGCCGGGGATCACGATCATATCGAGGCCCACGCTGCACACGGCCGTCATCGCTTCGAGCTTCGTAATCGTCAGCGCGCCGCGCTTTGCCGCGTCGATCATGCCGGCATCCTCCGAAACCGGGATAAAGGCGCCGGAAAGGCCGCCGACGTGGGAGCTGGCCATGATGCCGCCCTTTTTAACGGCGTCGTTTAACAGCGCCAGGCACGCCGTCGTGCCGCACGCGCCGCAGCTTTCGAGGCCCATCTCCTCGAGAATATGCGCCACCGAATCGCCGACGGCCGGCGTCGGCGCCAGCGACAGGTCGACAATGCCAAACGGCACACACAGCCGGCGGCTGGCCTCCTGCGCGACGAGCTGGCCCATGCGCGTGATCTTAAACGCGGTCTTCTTGACGACGTTCGCGACCTCGCTTAAATCGGCGTCCGGGCACTTGTGCAGCGCCGCGCGCACGACGCCGGGGCCGGAAACGCCGACGTTAATCACGCAGTCCGGCTCGCCGACGCCGTGGAACGCACCCGCCATGAACGGGTTATCCTCGGGCGCGTTGCAGAATACGACGAGTTTCGCCGGGCCGATGCAGTTTTTCTCCTTCGTCGCCTCGGCCGCGCGCACGACGACCTGGCCCATCTTCTTGACGGCATCCATGTTGATGCCCGCCTTCGTCGTGCCGATGTTGACGCTCGAGCAAACGAACTCCGTCTCGGCAAGCGCCTGGGGAATGCTCTCGATCAAGCCATAATCCCCCGGGCCGAAGCCCTTATGCACCAGCGCCGAATAGCCGCCGATAAAGTTGACGCCCGTCGTCTTCGCCGCGCGGTCGAGCGCATGCGCAAAGCGCACCGGGTCGCGGTCCGGGCAGGCGCCCGCCACGAGGGCGATCGGCGTCACGGAAATGCGCTTGTGGATAATCGGGATGCCGTAATCCTTGCTGATCTGCTCGCCCGTCTCCACGAGTTTCCCGGCGTAGCGGCAGATTTTGTCGTAGATTTTGTCGCAGGCGCGGTCGGGGTCGCTGTCGATGCAGTCGAGCAGCGAGATGCCCATCGTAATCGTGCGGATGTCGAGGTTTTCGTTGTCGATCATCTGGATCGTTTCGAGTATATCATGGGTGTCGATCATCGTTTCACCGTCCCCTTTTCCTAATCTTTCTTCATCAAATCTTATGCATGGAATTGAAGATATCCTCGTGCATCACGTGGATCTTGAGATTTTCCCGCTCTCCAAGCTCCGTAAACTGGTCGGAAAGCTCGCCGATCGAGACCTTCGACTTTGAGATATCCACAAGCATGATCATCGCGAACAGGTCCTGCAGGACCGACTGCGTGACTTCCAGCACATTGACGCTGTTCTCGGCGCAGATGGCGGAGACTTTCGCCAGAATCCCAACCATGTCTTTCCCAATAACGGTAATCACAGCACGCATTTTGATTCCTCCGGTTCATTCGATTTGCAAGGCTTCCCTGCGCGTTTCAAAAGGAGACCGCGAATCAGAAAATCCTGTCTTTTCATTATGAACGAGATTTCCACGCTTGTCAATGCTCCTTTTTTACACAGGCACCTAGCAAACTGTCAAAAATCTTTCTTTTGGATGCGGAGCGAACTGGGCACCTGACCTGTAGGATTTACCGGACAAATGTGGTACAATGAATTTGTCTATACAAAAAGCGCCGCGGCACGGGCTTCCTGTACGGCCGCGGCGCCTTTTTCAGACGATCTCAAA
Source organism: uncultured Clostridia bacterium (assembly GCA_944385055.1). Taxonomy (GTDB): domain Bacteria; phylum Bacillota; class Clostridia; order Oscillospirales; family Acutalibacteraceae; genus Caproicibacterium. The sequence continues at coordinate 142,514 of CALWVT010000004.1, forward strand.
GCAGGGAGAACCGCAAAATCCGGCATGCGCGGCCGGATTGGAAACAAGGAGGGAAACCATGCGTTACCGATATTTATCGGACAACCATTGCCACACCGACTGCAGTTTTGACGGTGTAGACCCGGCAATGATGCTGTGTGACAGTGCGACGCGGCAGGGGCTTTTCGCATTGACGATCACCGACCATTGCGAATGCCACCGCTATTACGACGAGGGCTATAACCGCGCGATCCGGCAGTCCTACTTTGAAGCGCGCAAGGCAGCGGCCGTGTTCCGCGGCAAGCTGCATGTGTATGCGGGCATCGAATTGGGGCAGCCCATGCAGGATCTCAAGGCGGCGGAAGAAGCGCTTTCCATGTGTGACTACGACTTCGTCCTTGGAAGCCTGCACAACGTATCCGGCCAGCCGGACTTTTACGACATTTCCTATGAGACGGCAGACCTGCCGGCGCTTTTGCACACGTATTTCGATGAGATGCTGGCAATGGTGCAGTGGGGCGGGTTCGATTCACTCGCGCATATGACGTATCCGTGGCGCTACGCACAGGGCGACCACGGCATTGCACTGTCGTACGATCCGTATTGGGAGCAGATTGACGCGGTGCTCAAGGCCCTGATCGACAAAGGGCTGAGCCTGGAGCTCAACACGAGCGGCCTGCGCCAGAAGCTCGGCACGACGATCCCCGACGAGCCCATCCTGCGCCGCTACCGTGAACTCGGCGGCAAGCGCGTGACGATCGGCAGCGACGCACACCGCTGGGCCGATGTAGCAAGCGGGGTGGAAGACGGCCTGGCGCTGCTCGAGAGCCTCGGCTTTACGCACATCGCGATTTACCACGCGCATGTGCCGGACATGTATCCGATCGCCTGAGCACTGCCGGTTGGACACGCAAAAAATCGCAGACAAAAAGCCATGCCCGAAAGGAGCTGCCCTTTCCGGCATGGCTTTTTTCTAAATTCTCCGCTTTTTTAAAAAGGCCCCGCATCAGGTTTCACAGCTTCAGGTTATAGACAAACGCCTCGACCTGCTCCTCGGACGCGCCGAATTTCAAATCGGGCACGCGCATCAGGGCGAGGTTCTCCACATGGCGCAGCGTCTCCCCGGGCGCCAGCGTCACAAGCGGGGACAGCGAGCGCAGCTCCGCGTAATCGCTGCAAAGGTACATCTCGAGCGAGGAGCCGAAATCCGGATAGACCTGCCCCTGCGTGTGGACGAAGCGCTTGAGCACCGTCACGCCGCGGTTCGAATACGCCGCCCAGCCGAGCACGTCGTTGATGCCGAACTTCAAAAGGCGGTCCGACTCCGCCTGCTGCACGAGGATATACCGGTCGCCCAGCGACAGGCGCTCATCGCGAAACGAGGAAAACGGCCACATCGTCACGTTGCGGTTGGGCAGGTGCTTTTCCTCACGGCCGCGGTTTTGCGGGAGGATTGCGACGCCGCCGGGCGCGAACATCGTGCAGCCGCTCAAAGACAGCCGCTTTTCCTCATGCGAACAGTTTTTCATATACTGCACGAGCATTAAATCCGACGCGTCCTCGCCCATCATGACATCCAGCGAAAACTGCAGATCGTTTTCGCGCTGCTTCGGGGGCGTAAAGCGCATCCCGCCGGTCAGCGGCGTATACACCACGGGCTCCGTGTCCGGATAATACGACTGCGGCATGCGGTCCGGCGCGACCGCCAGGCGGTGGCCGCCGTACAGATGGAACCGGCGCTCTTCCCCATAATACGCCTTCCACTCGTCATTCGCGTGGACATGGCGGCCCTCTTCGTCGTGATAGAAAAGATTTTCACCGTCCAAAAATCCCAGGGAAACGATGCGCGGGCCGTAATCGATGGAAACCATCAAATGGATGAAATGGTTCTCCATATAAATACAACGGCCGAACTCCTCGTCTAAAACCTCTCTTCGTTCAATCCCCAATGTATTTCCCCCCTGCTTCTTCACACTGCCGCCACACCCATCGAAAAATCGAGCCCCGCCGGTGCGGGCTGCGGCAGGCACAGCGCCCAAAGGTCCGTCGCCGTGCTCTCGAGCGCCAAAAGCGCCTGGGCGCGGGCGCCGAGCTTTCCGCGGTCCGACGCGCGCACGACGAGCGGCAATCGGCAGGCGCCCAAAAGCGCCCGGCCGGCTTTCGTAAAGCCCAATACGCGCAGATACGGCGGCGTGCCCTGCGCCCGGCCCGCCTCGACGCCCAAAAAGGCGGAGAGGACCGCGCGCCGGATGCGCGCGTGGCTGTAGCGCTTCGTTTTGACCCGCGCGTACAAGTCTTCGAGCGACCCCGCCGTGCGCGACGCGGCATACAGCCGGTTTTCGAGCCCTTCGCGCACGTCGGGCAGCCGGGCCATCTCTTCCGGCGTCATCGTGCGCAGCTTTGCCAAGACGGCGCGCTCCATATGCGAAAGGGAGGCCGGGGCAAGGCCCTGGGAAAGCGCCCGCTGCGCTTCCCGCACGCTTTGCTGCGGCATGCCTGCCTGCCAGGGCGCCCCGCTTTGGAGCGCGCGGCGAATCCGTGCGGCGGACGGGAACGCGCTTTCCGCGTCCGAATCGTGCCCGGCCCCCGCGCGGCGGACCGTCTTTAGCGACAAAGGCGCTTTCTGCAGCCGGACGGCCTTCGCGTATTCGACCCCCAAAATATTATTCGGCGCCTCCAAAAGGCGTGCCTGCTGCGCCCCTAAAAGGGAAGCGGCCGCCTGCTCCCGCGCCGCCGCGAAGGGGATGCCCCCCGCTAGCGCTGCGCGCACGGCCTGCGAAAACGCCGGCGACAGCAGCGCCTGCGCGAGGCCGTCGAGCGCCGCCGCGTCCCCGCACTCGCTGCCGAAACACAGCGTCTGTGCGCCCAGCGCCGCCGCCAGGGCCACGCCGCCGCGCGCAAACGTCTCCGCGCCGGCCATCGCCCACGGCAGTGGCAGCTCGACGACGAGGTCCACCCCGCAGGCAAGCGCCTGCCGCGCGCGCGTCCACTTCGAAAAACACGCCGGCGCGCCGCGCTGCAGGAAATTCCCGCTTAAAACCGCCGCCACATGGGTGGCGCCGTGTGAGCGCGCCTGCTGCACAAGGTACGCATGCCCGCTGTGAAACGGGTCATATTCCGCAACAATGGCCGCTATGTGCACGCCGGTGCCCTCCCTTTCCGCATGTTTTGGATTTTGGGATTATTATAATCGGTTAGAGGGCTTTTTGCAAGAAACATGCGCAAAAACCGCCCTTTGCGCGCCCAAATCGGCCCTAAAACCCGGATTTTTAGGGCGGCGCTTTTGAAAATATACAGGGAAATCCCCCGCAGCACCGGCCAGAAAAAGGAAACGGCGCTCACGCCGGCATCCGGCCGAGATACATCGCCTCGAGCGCCTGGATTCCTGTCTGTGAACGGAAAATCTTTTCGCGAATCGTTTCGACCGCGTCGCGCCCCAATGCGTCTTCCTCGATATTGACCATGAAATCGGCCTCAATCAAAAGCTGGCAGTCGGGGCCGTCGATGTCCGTATACGTGTGGTGGCGGCCAATTAAATGGCACACGCGCTCGATAACCGGCGCGGGGACTTCCCGCAAAGACAGCAGCTGCCGCGCGATGGCCGGCCCCTCCAGCTCCTGGTAAACGCCGGCGCTCGAGTGGTGCTTTTTCTCCGCCTCGTGAATCCCGATATCGTGCAGCGCGGCCGCGAGCTGCAGCGTATAAAGGCCGCGCTCCGAAAGGCCTTCCTGCACGCCGAAAAGGCTTGCCCAGGCATAAACCTTCATCGCATGCTCGATGCGGCGGACATCCGGGGCATTGTAAAGGGCCATATCCTGTAAAATCTGTTCCGGTTTCGTCATGCCGTCTCCCCCTGTTCCTGTTTTGCAATCCAATCGCGCAGCGCGTCCAACGACGCCGCCCCCACGCGGCCCTGCACAAGGTTCGGCTTGCCGCCGCCGCGGCCGGAAAACGCCGCGTTAAACGCCTTGCTGACCGGGCGCAGGTCCAGCTTCTGCGAGGCGAGCGCATACGCATACTGCCCGGGTTCGCCGCTGAACGCCGCCGCGCACGCGTGGCGCTCGCACAGGTGCAGGCTGAGCCTGCGCAAAGCGTCCGGGGAAAGGCCTTCCTCAAAAACGAACGCCCAGCCGTTCCCTAGCGGCTGCACCGACGCGGCGAGCAACTGAAACAGCCGCTCCTGCGCGGCCGCCTTCTCGGCGTCCGCCTGTTCCTTTTCCGCAAGCAGATGGTCCACCGCCGCGCAGACGCCTTCCGGCTTTGCGGAAAGCGTATTGGAAAGCCGCGCGACGGCGCCGAGCTTTTCCGTATAATCGGAAAGCGCGCGCCGACCGCAGACAATCGAAATGCGCACGCCGCCCTTATAATGCATGACGTTTAAAACCTTTAAAAGGCCGATTTCCCCCGTGCGCGCGACGTGCGTGCCGCAGCACGCGCACACGTCATATCCCGGGATTGTCACGATGCGCACGCGGCCCGAAAGCGCTTTTTTGCTGCGGTACGCGAGGTGCGAAAGCGTCTCTTCGTCCGGATACGAAATCTCGACGGGCACATTTTCCCAGATGGCCGCATTCGCCAGGCGCTCGCAGACCGCAACCTGCTCGGGCGTCAGAGGCCGGTCTACGTCGAGCGTGACGCACGCGGCCCCCATGTGGAACCCCACGTTCGTCGCGCCGTAAAAGCGGTGCAGAAGGCCCGATAAAATATGCTCCCCCGTGTGCTCCTGCATATGCAGGTGGCGCAGGCTCCAGTTGATGCCGCCGGTCACGCGCGTGCCGGCGGGGATCGGCGCGTCCGTCAAATGGACGACCGTTTCCCCCTTTTCATGCGTGTCCAGGACGTTGACGCGGTCGAGCACGCCCTGGTCGCCGGGCTGGCCGCCGCCTTCCGGATAAAACGCCGTGCGGTCGAGCACAATAAGCCACCCCTGCTTCGCTTTTTCACAGGACAGCACCTGCGCGTGGAAAACCCGCAGATACGGGTCTTGTTCATACAGTTTTTCCGTCCCCAATGGGACCCCCTCCTTCGGTCTTTTGGAAAAGCGCTGCGACGCTTTCGCGCGGCGCTTCTTCTATTTTTGATATTATAACACGCCAAAAGGGCAATGCCTAGCCTAGAAAAGCCCAGTTTATCCGCTCTCCGCCCGCTTTTTGCAATGAGAAAATGTACGATCTTTGAACGGCTTGTAAAACTTTTTCGCCGCCATTGCAAACGGGTACGCCCTGTATTACAATTTTGTTTGATAGAGAACCATGGCAGATTTAGAAAGGGGCAATATGATGGATTGGCTGCAAAGATTCATGTATGGTCGGCATGGGGTGGACCAACTGAACCTTGTCATGATGCTGGCGGCGATTTTCCTCACGATTGTAGAAAATTTTGTGCGCGGGCCGGTGTTCTTTCTCCTGTTTGCGCTGGCAGTCCTTTTGTTCGTCTTGGTCGTTTTCCGCATGTTTTCGCGCAACGAGGAAAAGCGCCGGCGGGAAAACCAGAAATTTTTGACCATTGTGCAGCCGGTCACCCGCTGGGGTTCCACGATGCGCAGCCGGTGGCGCGACCGCAAGGTGTGCCGGTATTTCCGCTGCCCGCACTGCAAGGCGACGCTGCGGGTGCCGCGCGGAAAGGGAAAAATCCAGATCAAATGCCCGGTGTGTAAAACCGAGTTTATCCGAAAAACATAAACTTCCCCCGCTTGTTGTGAAAGATGCACAGCAAGCGGGGGTTCTTTTTGCGTAGAATATCGATCTTTCTCGACATACTTGACAAATCTTCTGCAACATGGTAGACAAGAATAGGGCGGGAATCACCCGCAGAGAAAGGAGATTGTATGCGCTTAATTTTACACTACCTGAAGCGGTATAAAGGATGGTTTGTGCTGGACTTCCTTTCCGTTTTCGGATTTGCACTCGCTGAGCTGGGTCTCCCAACGATGGTCGCCGAAATGATCGACGGCGGCATCATGCAGGGGGACCCAGCTGCCATCTGGCAGGCCGGGCGCGTATGCGCCGTGATTGCGGTGGTGGGCGTTGCGGGCACGGTCCTTTTGGGCTTCTGCTGCGCGCGGCTTTCGACGAACATCACCGCCGACATCCGCGAAGAGGTGTTCCGCAAAGCCCAGACCTTTTCCCACGCGGAATTCGGAAAATTCGGCATCGCCTCGATGATCACGCGCACGAACAACGACGCGTTCCAAATCCAGCTGTTCTTAAACGCGCTGTTCCGCACCGCCTTGATGACGCCGGTCATGATGTGCGCGAGCTTTATCCTGACGCTGCGCGCCTCGCCGCGGCTGTCCGTCATCGTCATCGCGACATTCCCGCTGATCGTGCTGGGCGTCGTGCTCGTTTCCAAATGGAGCCGGCCCGTCAGCGAACAGCAGCAGACCTCCCAGGACAATATGAACCGCATCACGCGCGAAAACCTGACCGGCGTGCGCGTTGTGCGCGCTTTTAACAACGACGCGCGGGAGCAGGCGCGCTTCGAAGCGGAAAACGAGCGCTACACCAAGGCGAGCCGGCGCATGTTTAAACTCATGATGATGACCCAGCCGGTGTTTTTCCTCGTCATGAATTTCGCGGTCTGCCTGATCTTCTGGTTCGGCGGCCATCTTTTGCAGCTCGGGCAGATTGAAATCGGCCAGCTCACCGCGTTTATGGACTACTTATTCCACGCGATGTTCTCCATTCTGATGTTCAGCATGGTCTTTATGATCTACCCGAAAGCCGCCGTCAGCGCGCGGCGCATCCAGGCGGTTTTGGACACGCAGCCGCTCGTACAGGACCCGAAAGACGGGGAAACGCTATCCGGGCCCGTCGAGGAAATCACGTTTTCGCACGTCTCGTTTACGTATCCGGAAGGCGGCGGGGAAATCCTGCATGACATTTCGCTTTCGATCCGCCGCGGCGAAACGGTCGCGTTCGTCGGCAGCACGGGCTCCGGGAAAAGCGCGCTGGTAAGCCTTTTGCCGCGCTTTTATGACGTGACGAAGGGCAGCGTGCGCGTAAACGGCACCGACGTGCGGCAGTTCCATTTGCAGTCGCTGCGCCGCGCCATCGGCTTTGTGCCGCAGAAGGCGTTCCTTTTCAGCGGCACGATTGCCGACAACATCCGCTTCGGCAAGGAGGACGCGACCGACGAGGAGGTCGTGCACGCCGCCGAAGTTGCCCAGGCAGAGGACTTCATCCGCGCAAAGCCGGGCGGTTTTGCGGCGCCAATCGCCGAAAACGCCGCGAATGTCTCCGGCGGCCAGCGGCAGCGGCTCTCCATCGCCCGCGCGCTCGTGCGCAAACCGGCCGTGTACGTATTCGACGATTCCTTCTCGGCGCTCGATTTCCAGACGGACTTAAACCTGCGCCGCGCGCTGCGCAAAGAGACCGGCGACGCGATCGTTCTGATCGTCGCACAGCGCATCTCGACCGTCATGGACGCAGACCGCATCTTCGTGCTCGACCACGGTTCCATCGTCGGGCAAGGCCGCCATGAAGAGCTGCTCGACACGTGCCCGGTCTACCGCGAAATTGCCGCCTCACAGCTGAATACGGCGGAACTCGCCGGCGGGAAGGGGGTTTTGTCGTGAAACGGAAATGGAAACACGCATCCGCGCCCTTGAGCGCTTTGTTGCCCTACCTCGCGCCGCAGCGCTGGGTGTTCCTGCTTTCGATCGTGTTCGTCGTGGCACAGGCGCTCCTCTACTCGCTTTCGCCGGTCATCGAAGGCAGCGTGACGACGCAGCTCGCCTCGGACGCGGCCGACATGGCCGCCGGCGTGCCGGGCGCGCACATTCAATTTGACCGCATCCTGCCAATCCTCACGACGCTCCTCACCCTCTACCTCGGCAAGACCGCCTGCCAAGCCGCCGCGACCATCACGCTGACGAATGCAACGCAGGAGACGATGCGCGCGCTGCGCTCGGCCGTCCAGAAAAAGATCCACGCGCTGCCGGTGCAGTACTTCGACACGCACCCGTACGGCGATATTTTAAGCCGCATCACAAACGACGTCGACACGCTGTCGAGCGCATTGCAGCAGACGCTTCTAAACATCATCAACGGCCTTTTGGGCATCGTGCTCGCCATCACGATGATGTTCCAGCTCAACGCACGGCTCGCGCTGATCGCGCTGATCATCCTGCCCATGGCCCTATTGATTACCGGCATCGTCGTGCATTTCAGCCAGAAGCAGTTCGCCGCGCAGCAGACCGCCATCGGCGATTTAAACGCGCGCGTCACGGAGCTTTACACGGGCTATCACGAGATCCTGCTTTATAATAAGCAGGAAGCCGTTGTCAAGGAATTCCACGCGGTCAATGAAAAGCTGCGCCGCTGCGGCTTCCGCGCACAGTTCGGCTCGTCGCTGATCTCGCCGTGCATCTCGCTTGTGACGTATCTCGTGATTGGAACCGTCGCGACGCTCGGCGCGCTGGCGGCCTTGGAGGGGACGCTCGCCGTCGGCAGCCTGCAGGCGTTTATCCGCTATATCTGGCAGCTCAATGACCCGCTCTCGCAGATTTCCCAGCTTTCCGCACAGATTCAGTCCGCATTTGCCGCCGCGCGGCGCGTGACGGCGTTCCTCTCCCAGGAGGAAGAGGGCATCGACGCGCCGGGCGCGAAGGGGCTTAAAAAGGTTCGCGGGGAGGTCACGTTCGAAGACGTCCACTTCGGCTACGGCAGCCGGGAGATCCTGCACGGCCTCTCGTTTACCGCAAAGCCCGGCCAAACCGTCGCAATCGTCGGGCCGACGGGCGCGGGCAAGACGACGATCATCAACCTTTTGCTGCGCTTCTATGAAATCCAGAGCGGCCGCATCCTCTTAGACGGGCACGACATCCGTTCCCTGCCGCGCGAGGACCTGCGCCGCGCGTTCGGCATGGTGCTGCAGGACACGTGGCTGTTTTCCGGCTCGCTTTTGGAAAACCTGCGCTACGGCCGCCCGGACGCCCCGCTTGCGGATGTGATCAGCGCCGCGAAGGGGGCCAATGTCCACGACTTTATCCTGTCGGCCGGCGGCTACGACGCGCTCGTCAATGAGGAGGGCGACAACATCTCCCAGGGCGAAAAGCAGCTGCTGACGATTGCGCGCGCGGTGCTGCGCGACCCGCCCGTGCTGATTCTCGACGAGGCGACGTCGAGCGTCGACACGCGCCTGGAAAAGCGGCTGCAGGGTGCGATGCAGAAGATGATGGAGGGGCGCACGTGCCTCGTGATTGCGCACCGGCTCTCTACCATCCGCAACGCCGATCTGATTTTGGTGCTGCGCGACGGCCGCATCGTCGAGCAGGGAAAGCACGACGAGCTTCTAAAAAAGGACGGCGCTTACGCGGCGCTGTACAACGCGCAGTTCCAGGGCAAAGAGATTTAAAATCATAGAATGAAAAAAATGCCGCCGGCCTTCGCAGCGTTCGAAAGGCCGGCGGCGTTTTATGTTTGATTTTGTCCGTTTGTATGGGCCGCCCGCCAGGCTTTGATCTGCTCGAGGCGGTCGCGGAAACGCACTTCGGAGCCCTGCGCGGTCGGGTGGTAATACGTTTTGTCCTGCAGCGACGGCGGCAGGCACGTCATGTCCGTCAGCTTGTCGGGGGCATCGTGCGCGTACTGGTACCCTTCCCCATAATGCAGCTCCTTCATCAGCTTCGTCGGGGCGTTGCGGATCACGAGCGGCACGGGCTCGTCGAGCATCGTCAGCGCGTCGTGCTTGGCGGCCTCGTAGGCGAGATACAGCGAATTGGATTTGGGCGAGAGCGACAGGTAGACGACCGCGTGCGTCAGATGGACCGTACATTCCGGCATGCCGAGGAAGTGGCACGCCTGGTACACGGCGACGGTGATTTCGAGCGCGCGGCTGTCCGCAAGGCCGACGTCTTCGCTGGCAAAGCGCACGAGCCGCCGCGCAATATACAAGGGGTCTTCGCCGGCTTCCAGCATGCGCGCGAGCCAATAGACGGCGGCGTCCGGGTCGCTGTTGCGCATCGACTTGTGCAGCGCCGAAATGAGGTTATAGTGCTCCTCGCCGTTTTTGTCATACAGCAAAGAGCGTTTGGAAAGGCACTGCTCCATCACTTCCCTCGAAAGGCGCGTGCGGCCGTCCGCGCCGCGGGGGCTGTTGAGGACGGCCATTTCCAGCGTATTGAGCGCCACGCGCGCGTCGCCGTTTGCAAAGCGTGCGAGCATCTCGAGCAGCTCCTGCGGCGCCTCGATGGCCTGCCCGCCAAAGCCGCGCGGGTCTGAAAGCGCGCGCTGCAAAAGCTGCAGCAGGTCCTGTTCCGTTAAGGCCTTTAAAACAAATACCTTGCAGCGGGAGAGCAGGGCCGCGTTGACCTCAAACGACGGGTTCTCCGTCGTCGCGCCGATGAGCAAAATGCTGCCCCGCTCCACATACGGCAAAAAGGCGTCCTGCTGGGCCTTATTGAAGCGGTGGATCTCGTCGACAAAGACGATCGTGCGCTCCCCGAAGCGGCGGTTGTCCTGCGCCTGCTGCATAACCGCGCGGATCTCCTTGATGCCGCTCGTGACCGCGCTGAAATTGATAAAGCGCGCCTTTGTCCGATTCGCAATGATGCGCGCGAGCGTCGTCTTGCCGACGCCGGGCGGGCCCCAGAAAATCATCGAGCTGACGCGGTCCTCCTCAATCAGCCGCCGCAGCACCTTGCCGGGCCCGAGCAGATGCGCCTGGCCGACGAATTCCGCAAGCGTCTGCGGGCGCAGGCGGCTGGCCAGCGGCTGGTCCATTTCCCCGCCCAAAAGCGTCTGCTGTTCCATCGTAATCCCTCCTTGCGCCTGAATCTGCAGTCCAAGCGTACCGCAAATTTTCGAAACCGTCAACACTTCGCCCGCAGCTCCCGTCCGCTGCGCCGCCAAAACGCCCGTGAAAGCGCACGAGCACCCCTCACACCGGCAGTACCGGCAAGGGGTGCTCGCACAAACTCTCAAACGGGAAACGCGCCGCCGCTCAGCGGGCGAGCTTCGCGCCGCTGCCTTTCTGCATAACGCCGCGGACTTCCGCCTCGGTCACGAGGTTTTGGTCGCCGCTGATCATCAGTTTCAAAATGCTCGCCGCAACGGCGAAGTCCACCGTCTCCTGCTCGGGCAGGCCGTTTACGATGCCGTGCAGCAAGCCCGCCGCAAACGCATCGCCCGCGCCGACGCCCTCCATCACATGGATCGTGTGGACCGGGCTCTCGTAGAATTTCCCGTCTTTCAGATAGATCGCCATCCAGTCGCTGTCCTCCACCGAATGGATGTTGCGCAGAACGCTCGCGACCTGTGTGCAGGAAGGATAACGCTTCGTAATCTCCTCCATGCCCGCGCGGAAATCCGCAATCTGGTCGATACCGCGGGACATATCGCCGTCAAACGCGCGGATCCCCAAAGACGCCTCAAAATCCTCGTCGTTTGCGATGCACAGATTGACATATGGCATCAGCGTCGCCATGACCGCCTGCGCCTTTTCGGGCGTCCACATCTTGCCGCGGTAGTTTAAGTCGCACGCAACTTTGACGCCGTGCCCTGCGCAATACTGCAGCGCGTCGAGCAGCGCCTTCGCCATCTCGTCGGATAAAGCCGGCGTGATGCCCGAGAAATAGAAAAGATCGACGCCGTCTAACAGCTTCGGCCAGTCTAGGTCCCCGCGCGAAAGCGTCGCAAACGCACTGCCCGCGCGGTCGTAAATGACGTTCGTCGGGCGGATGTTCGTGCCCTTTTCAAAATAATACAGCCCAAGCCTTGCCCCGCCGCGCAGCACGCGGGAAGTATCCACGCCGTAGCGGCGCAGCGTATTCAGCGCGGCCTGGCCCACCGCATTTTCCGGAAAGCGCGTCAAAACCCCCGCATCATCGCCAAACAGCGACAGCGAAACCGCCACATTGGCTTCCGCCCCGCCGTATGTGGCTTCCAGCGAATCCGTCTGCAAAAGGCGCAGGTAGGCCGGCGGCTTTAACCGGAGCATCATCTCTCCAAATGTAAGCACTTTCATTTCAAATCCTCCTTTGGCGGCGACCGGATTGTGATCGCTCCCTCCAAATTTATTTTTCTTTTCTATTCTCTTTAGTATAGATTGAAACAGAAAAAAATGCAAGAAAAACTTCTCCCTCCCAGGCAGATCGGGCGTACGATTTTCAAAAAAGAAAGCACTTTCTTTGGAATAAAAATGTGATTTCTTCCTATTGACAGGATACACAGAATAGGGACAGGGAATTGCATCCCCGCGCGGCCGGCGCTTGCGTTTTTCAAAGATTCGGTATATAATATCCGTGCATTTGGCATCCCGAAGAGGATGTTGTGAGGCACCCGAAATTGGAGGCATCCCCATGACAACAAACAAGGAAGACTATATCAAAGAAATCTACCATTTGGGCGGCGCGCGGCGGAGCATCAGCAACAAAGAGCTCGCGCAGCGGCTGCACGTGTCGCCGGCTTCCGTCAGCGAAATGCTTGTCAAGCTCCGCCGGGAGGGGTATATCCTCTACGAGCCCTATGCCGGCAGCAGCCTGACGCCCGCGGGCATTGCGGCGGCAGCGCCGCTTTTGCGCGCGCACCAGCTGTGGGAAGTATTCCTGCGCGAATACCTGCACTACCGCTGGAGCGAAATCCACGAGGACGCGGAACTTTTGGAGCACGCGACCTCGCCGAGACTCGAAAAGCGGCTCGCGGCGTTTTTGAACCATCCGCAGTGCTGCCCGCACGGCACGCCGATTCCCGACGAAAACGGGGTCCTGCACGGCACGGCCATCCGCCCGCTTTCCTCGGTGGAGCCCGGCGAAACCGTCGTGCTGCGCCAGGTGCGCGAGGACGCGCAGCTGCTCGATTACCTGGAAACCCTCGGGCTGAAGGTGGGCGCCGAGCTGACCGTAGAGGCGCTGGGCGCCTATGAGGGGCCTTTGCGCCTGACGGTGGACGGCCGGCAGCTCGAACTGAGCTATAAGGCCGCAAGCCAGGTTTTCGTCGACGCAAAGCCCGACAGCCCCGACGAACCGTTCAGCCCGGACGGGCTTTTGCCTTGACCCTGAAAAAGCAGAAAGGCGCTTCCCAAAACGCGGGAAGCGCCTTTTTTATTCGCAGCGGCGTTAATAGACTTCGCTGAGCGGGTTGACCACGCCGTACTGCTTATTGTCCATATCCTCAATAAATTTCATCGATTGCCCGGCGCCGAGCGTCACGCAGATATCCGCGTCCTGCGCGACATGGACCGGCATTTTGACCTTATCGGAAATGAACTGGTCCAAACCGTAAAGCTGCGCCGTGCCGCCGGTCATCACGATGCCGTCAACGTACACGTCGCCCAAAAGCTCCGGCGGCGTCTTTTCGAGCATCCCCTGCAGCACGCGGACAATCTCGAGCGCCGGGTCCAAAAACGGTTCGATGAGCTCCGAGCTCTGCAGGTCGACAAACGCGGGCAGGCCGGTGTTCGCGTCGCGGCCCTTCACGCGGTAGACCGCCGGCTGCGGGCGGTCCAAAACGCCGCCGATCGCAATCTTGCAGTCCTCCGCCATGCGCTCGCCGATGATCAAATCGTATGTACGCCGCACATAGCGGATGATGGCATCGTCAAACGAGAGCCCCGCCACTTTGAGCGACTGGGAAATGGATAAGCCCCCTAAAGAGATGACGCCCATATCCGTTGTGCCGCCGCCGATATCGATGACGAGCGTGCCGTGCGGCGTACAGACGTCGATGCCCGCGCCGATGGCCGCCGCGACCGGCTCCGGAATCGAATAGACGCGGCGCACGCCGACGCTGCTGATCGCGTTGACGACGGCGCGCTGCTCCACGGCCGTGATCTGGCACGGCAGGCTCACGACGACGCGCGGCATCACCATGCGCGTGCCGCCGACCTGGCGGATATAGCGGTCGAGAATGTAGCGGGCCAGGTCAAAATTCGAGATGACGCCGTGGACCAGCGGGCGGATGACCTTCACCCGGTCGCTCGTCCGCCCGAGCATCGCATAGGCCTCTGACCCGATCGCGATGACCTCCTCGTTTTCCACGCGCACCGCAACAACATTCGGCTCGTTGACGACGATGCCCTTGCCATCTACATAAATCTTAATGCCATACGTCCCGAGGTCGATGGCGATATCTGTACCGATCATCCAATCACATCCTATCTAAAAAGGAGGGCCGCCGCATGCGGGGCCTCTGCTTCCAGGCTTGTTTGCAAAAATTATTATACTATACTTCCCTGTCGCTTTCAATCCCAATCTGTCAAGCCGCGCTTTCCGGGAAAGCGCCGGCTCACGGCCGGATGCGCCGGCCTGCTAGCGCCGCCGTCAGGCAGACGACGCCCTTCGCGCCCGCCTGCCGAAGCGCCTGGGCGCACGCGGAAAGCGTCGCGCCGGTGGTGGCGATGTCGTCGATGAGCAGGACGTATTCGCCCCGGACTTTGGCGCGCGGCCGGACGGCAAAGGCGTTTCGCACATTGTCCCAGCGTGCGCGTGTGGAAAGCAGGAAATGCTGCTGGCGGATATGGCGGCGCCGGCGCAGAAGCGGGCGGTACGGCGCCCGGATGCACTTCGCTGCCGCCCTGGCCAGCAGCGCGCCCTGGTCGTAGCCGCGGCGCAGCTTTCGCCAGGGGGAAATCGGGACATTCGTCAAAACCGTAAACGGAAGCTCCTGCTCTTCTGCAATCTGCGCGATGTACCCGGCGAAAAAGTCCGCGAGCTCCACTTCCCCTCGGAACTTAAACCGCAAAAGCGCCTGGCGGATGGCGCCCTGGTAGCGAAACGGCGCCGCGCAGGGGAGCACTTCGCCGTCCGGCTGCGGGATCGCGCCCCAAAAGGTGTCGGGTTTTACCGGCGTGCAGTCCGGGCAATCGGTCCGCCCATACGGCAGGACCTTGCCGCAGTACGGGCAGCGCGGCGGCAGAAACAAATCCAAAAACGGCCTACGCTTCGCCATCGGTCACCACTTCCCCCGTCAAAAACGCCGCCAGCCCCGTATACCGCTGTGCGCGGCTGCCGTTTTCCACCATCAGGTGTACGGTCTTCTGCGTGCCGACCAGCACGAGAAGCCTGCGCGCGCGCGTCACGGCGGTATAGAACAGGTTGCGGTAATACAGCGGCCGCGGGCCCGGATACATCGGCATTACGACCGCGGGGAATTCGCTGCCCTGACTTTTATGGACCGTCATCGCGTAGGCGAGCTCGAGCTCTTCGGCTTCTTCCGGCCCATACGTCACGTGCTTGCCGTCCAGATTGACGAGCAAAAGGCCCGCCGCGCGGTCGATCTCCTCGAGCACGCCGATATCCCCGTTATACACGCCCTCGCCCATCGTGCCGTCCGCCTTCTCCCACGAAAGCGTATAATCATTTTTGGTCTGCATGACCTTGTCGCCCACCCGGAAAACGCGGCCGCCGATTTTACACGAGGGCTTGTCCTTCTGCGGGGGATTTAAGCGCGATTGCAGCTTCCGGTTTAATTCCAGCGTGCCGAGCTCCCCCTTGCGCCCGGGCGCCAGGACCTGGATGTCCGTCATCGGGGAAAAGCCGTAGCTTTTCGGCAGGCGCTTTTCGCACAAATCGAGAATCGTCTGCGCAATGTCCTGCGGCTCCGAGCGCTGCAGGAAGAAGAAATCGCCCTTCGTATCGTTTAAGACCGGCATTTCACCGGCGATGATGCGGTGCGCATTCGTAACGATCCGGCTCTGCCGCGACTGGCGGAACACGTGCTTGAGCTCGACGACCGGCAGCATGCCGGAGGCGATCAGATCCCCCAGGACACTGCCGGCGCCGACGCTCGGCAGCTGGTCGCGGTCGCCGACCAGAATCAGCCGACAGCCCATCGGCAGCGCCCGCAGCACCGCCTCAAACAGAAGCGCATCGACCATCGACAGCTCGTCGATCACGAGCGCGTCGCACTCGAGCGGATGGTGCTCGTTGCGCGCAAAGGCCGGCTCGTCGTTTGCGTCCCATTCGGCCTGTAAAAGGCGGTGCAGCGTTTTTGCCTCCTGCCCCGTCAACTCGCTCATCCGCTTGGCCGCACGGCCGGTGGGCGCGGCCAAAAGCACCTTCTCGCCCTTCTGCTCCAAAATATGCAAAATGGCGTCGAGCGTCGTGGTCTTGCCGGTGCCGGGGCCGCCGGTCAAAATGACCATGCCGTTTAAAAGCGCCGCCAGGATGGCCTCGCGCTGTTCGGGCGCATAGGTGACGCCCTGCGCCTTTTCGCGCGCCTGCAGGGCCTGTTCGGCGCCGGAAATGGGCTGGCAGGGGAAGTCGAGCATCATCTGCAGGCGGGAAGCCGAAAAGACCTCCGCGTTGTAAAAGCGCGGCAGATAGCAAAACGCGCGGCCGCGGATTTCGCAGCGCTTGAGTTCCCCGGCCTGCAAAAGCGCCTTCCCCTCCTCCTCGGCGCGCGCCTTTTCGACGCCGAGCATCTGTGCCGCCACGGCCAGGAGTTTCTGTTCCGGCAGGCACGTGTGGCCGTTTTCGAGGTTATGGCGCAGCACATAGAGCAGCCCCGCGCGCACGCGCGCCGCGTCGTCGGCAGGACGCTCCATCGACGCCGCGATGGCGTCCGCGCGCTGGAAGGAAAACGAAAGCCCCTCCCGGCACAGGCAGTACGGGTCCGCACGCACGCGGTCCGCAGCCGACGCGCCAAACGCCTCATAGACGCGCATGGCCTCCTGGGAAGTGATGCCAAAGCTCGAAAGGGCCAGCATCGCCTCGCGGATGCCGGCTTTCCGGCTGTATGCCTCGCTGATGCGCAGCGCCTTTTCCCGGCTGATGCCGGGGATCTGCGAAAGGCGCTCGGGCTCCTTTTCCAAAACGCTGAGCGTCTCCTCGCCGAATGCCTCGACGAGCCGCCGCGCCGTCGCGCGGCCGATCCCCTTGACCGCTCCCGAGGACAAATACTGCAGGATTGCCTGGGCCGTTTTGGGCTGTATGAGCGCATAAGTCTCGGCGGCAAACTGCCTGCCAAACGACGGATGCTCCGTCCAATGCCCCCAAACGTGGATTTGCCCGCCCGGTTCGGCAAGCGGCATCGTGCCCACCACCGTGAGCAGTGCGCCGCCGGCGCTCAATTCCAGGACCGTATATCCATTTCGTTCATTGCGGAAAGTGATGCGCTCTACGAGTCCCGTCATTTCCAGCAGCGCCCCCGCCGCTTCCTGCATGCCGTGATGCCTCCTCCTGCCGGCGCACGCGGCGCCCGCCGTTCCATTTACGAATTATTTCTAGTATACTGCACCGATGCCGTCTTTGCAAATGCGCTGTCCGCCTGGGCGCGTGTGAGCAAAACGGCGCACGGTTCCCGCTCCAACAGCTTTTCGCAAACGGCGCGCGCCTCTGCCGACAGCCCCGCATCGATCAAAAAAAGCTGCCGGCGCGCATACCGGCCCGGCAGTTCCCGCAGCCGGCACAAGGCGGCGCGCACCTGGAATTCGAGGTCTTCCGTGTCCCGCACCGGCACCGACAGCGTCAGCACGCCGCCCTGCGCCCCTGTCCGGTACAGCCTTTGCAAAATAAGCCTGCACACGGTGCAGACGCCGACGATTGCAAGCAGGGAAAAAAGCAGCTCGCCGATTGCCTCCATCTTCGGTCCCCCCTTTTCGCCAGCGTATGCGCCCGCCCGCAAAAGGGTTCCTTCCCGACCCCTATCAAAACAAAAAGCCCGCAGCGGGGTTCCCGTGCGGACTTTCCGAATCCATTCCAAAGCCGTTTTTATTCGGCCAGCGCTTTTTTAAGTTCCTCGGTGCGGTTCGTCTGCTCCCACGAAACGCCGAGATCCTCGCGGCCCATATGGCCATAGCTCGCGAGCTGGCGGTAAATCGGGCGGCGCAGGTCGAGGTCGCGGATGATCGCGGACGGACGCAGGTCAAAGACCTTCTCCACCGCGGCGGCAAGCTGGTCGTTCGAATACTGCGACGTGCCGAACGCATCGACCATGATCGAAACCGGGTGCGCGACGCCGATCGCGTACGCGAGCTGGACTTCGCACTTCTTCGCGAGGCCCGCCGCAACGATGTTCTTCGCAACCCAGCGCGCCGCATACGCCGCGGAACGGTCGACCTTCGTCGGGTCCTTGCCGGAGAACGCGCCGCCGCCGTGACGGCCGTAGCCGCCGTACGTGTCGACGATGATCTTGCGGCCGGTCAGGCCGCTGTCGCCGACCGGGCCGCCGATGACGAAGCGGCCGGTGGGGTTGACATAGTACTTCGTGTTCTCGTCGAGCCATTTGGCGGGGATCGTCGTCTTGATGACCTTCTCGATCATATCCTTGCGGATCTGCTCAAGCGAGACGTCCTCGTCGTGCTGCGTGGAGATGACAACCGCGTCCACGCGCACCGGCGTGTCGCCGTCGTATTCGACCGTGACCTGCGTCTTGCCGTCCGGACGCAGATAGGAAAGCGTACCGTCCTTGCGCACGGCCGCGAGCTTCTTCGCGAGCTTGTGGGCAAGCGCGATGGCCAGCGGCATCTTTTCCGGCGTCTCGTCGCACGCGAAGCCGAACATCATGCCCTGGTCGCCGGCGCCGATCTGGTCGTCGGCGTCGGAAGCGCCGTTCTGCGCCTCATAGGACTTGTTGACGCCCATCGCAATATCCGGCGACTGCGCGTCGATGGCGGTCAAGACGCCGCAGGTGTTGCCGTCGAAGCCGTAAGCCGGGTTGTCGTAGCCGATGTCCTTAATGACCTGACGCGCAATTGCCGGGATATCCACGTAGCAATTCGTCGAAATCTCGCCCATCACATGGACAACCCCCGTGCAGGCCGTGACCTCGCACGCGACATGGGCGTTCGGGTCCTTCGAAAGGATGTCGTCGAGCACAGCGTCCGCAATCTGGTCGCAGACTTTATCGGGATGCCCTTCCGTCACCGATTCCGATGTGAAAAGATGTTTCGCCATAAAACGCTACCTCCTAAAATTCCCCCAACTCCCCTTTTCAAAAGAAAACGCCGTCCGGCAAAACCGGACAGCGTCTTAAAATCGTTGCTGATACCTCATCTGCCGGTTTCACCGCAGGACTTGGCACCTTGCCTTGCCGCCAAGGCAGGTTGCCGGACATCATCGGGCCTGTTCCCTCCGTCGCTCTGGATAAGGGTGAGTATGAGCTTTTTTGCTTTTTGATTGTACAAGCGCAGTATAGCATGCGGACCGCGGCCTGTAAATAAACAAAAAACGCAATTTGTCAAAATTTGCGACACTTCTTTTGAAATAGAAAAGGCCGCGCATCGGTCTGTGGATTTACGCCCGTTTCCCGTGTAAAAGCGGGCTGACGTGTTTATACAAAATGAAGACCAAGATGCTGACCAAAACGCCCTTGAGGAGATTTAACGGTGTCGTGGCGAAGAACACGAAGGTCGGCAGATCCACGATGTTCGCGTTGAGTTCGGTGCCCATCGCGATGATCTGGTCGAGCGGCAGATGGAACGCCACCGCATAGACCGGCAGCAGCACCGCCGCATTTAAAAGGCCGCCGATGACCGTCATGACCGCCGTGCCCACCGCCATGCCGGCAACGGCATGTGCGCGGTTCTTCTTTGACCGGTACAGCACGGCCGCCGGCACGACAAATGCACAGCCGATCAGGAAATTCGCGAGATCCCCGACGCCGGCCGTCTGCGTGCCCGCAAAGAGCATGTGCAAAACGACTTTGATGGCCTCAATCAAAACCCCCGCCATCGGCCCGATTGCGAAACCGCCGAGCAGGACCGGCACTTCGCTGAAGTCGAGCTTGTAGAACGGCGGCAGAAACGGCAGTGGAAACTCCAGCGTCATCAAGACGGTGGCCAACGCACCGAGCACGCCGATCACGGCGACATTGCGCGCCGAAAACAGGCGCCCGCGGACTTTTGGATTCAGAATCTGTTCGTTTGTCATTCTTGGTTCCCCCAGAGACATGGAAAGGATTTAAAAAAGCGTCCCGGCGCAAAAAGACGTCGGGACGCAATTTTATTCCACATCTTCTACCATCCGGACTATACCGTCGGCACCGGAATCTCACCGGACTCCTGCGGCTAACCAACCGCTCGCGGGCTCACGGCCAAAAGCCGCATTACCGCCGGTGGGGAATTGCACCCCGCCCCGAAGAATTGATTCAGTTTCCGTTTTTGATTATAGCAGGGCCGCGCATCCTTGTCAAGACCAATCCTGATATTGCGCCGGGATGCTCTGCTCGACGACGCTTTTTGCGTAATCGGGCGTAAACTGGCCGCCTGTGCGGCTCCACGTGCGGCTCTGCTGGGCCATTTCGAGCGTAAAGTCCTTCAGCCACACGACGTGGATATTCTCGCCGCCTTCCTCATAATACGTGACGATGGGCTGGAAGCGCATGCCCTGGTAGACCGCCTTGCCGCTCTCGTCGCGCGCGTAGGTAATGGACAGCAAACCGCTGACGAGGTTCCACGGGTCATACTGCGTGGAAATCAAATTGCCGAACGCGTAGATGACCGGGCACGTTGCGCCGTCGCTCGCGCGCGTGAGCGTCGTTAACTCCTGCAGCGCATGCGGGTGGTTGCCGAAAATGACGTCCGCGCCCCAGTCGACCATCTGCTGGGCAAGCGTTGTCTGCGCGTCGGTCAGCTCAAACGTATCCTCCGTGCCCCAATGGGCGGAAACGACGACGATATCTGCCTGGGCCTTTGCCGCCTTGATTAAGCGCTCGATCGTGTCCGTCTCGCTCGTATAGAGGATGCAAAGCGGGGAATCCGCGGGCAGCGTATAGCCGTTTGTCATCTCGGTCACCGCCAAATAGGCCACTTTAAAGCCGTTTTTCTCGACGATGTGCGGCGTTTCGAGGTCCGCTTCGTCTTCGTAGGCGCCGACCTGCAGAATGCCGGGCTGCGTTTTCCAATAATCGATCGTCGCCTGCAGACCGGACGCCCCCTGGTCGAGCATATGGTTATTCGCCTCGCTGATTACGTCGAAACCCGTATCGACGAGCGCCTCGCACATTTCGGGCGCCGCGTTGAACAGCGGGTAGCCGGACGGCTCCACACTCGGGTCACAGGGCATCTCCTGGTTGACGAACGCCAGGTCCGCCGCCTCGACCGTCGGTTTAATCTGTGTATAGATCGGCTGAAAATCGTAGCCCGAGTCCGTCTTACACGCGTCAAGCATCGGCGAATGCTGCATATTGTCGCCCGCGCCGAGCAGCGTAATCTCCTGCGGCGCCGCCGGTGTGGAAGAAATACTTGCTTCCCCGCTTTCCTGCCGCGGCGCAGACGGCTGCGAAGCGGCGCTCCCCGCGCCCGCAAACGGCAGCTCCATGCCGGAATTTGTCAGCAGCAAGGCCGCGCAGAGCACAACCACCACGGGGATCGCGACAACCCCCAGCAAAAGGGTCCTGCCGCTGCCGCGGCGCCTTCTGCGCTTCCTGCGGCGCTGCCGCGGCTGTTCGTACCGATTTCTCTGCCCCATTTTCCTGACCCCTCTCTTTTTCATCCGGCCAAACGCACCTGCATCGCATTCGACCGTTTTTGCAGTCTCTTTCTAGTATAACAGAAAACTGTGCCGCCGCCAAGCAAAAAGGCCCCGCCTCCCGAAAGAGGCAGGGCCTTCTCAATTCAAATCAAAGCGCCAAAATCGAGCGGGTAAAAATTACTCGAAGATCTTGGAAACAACGCCGGAACCGACGGTGTGGCCGCCCTCACGGATGGAGAAGCGCAGGCCTTCCTCGATTGCGATCGGGGCGATCAGTTCGACGTCCATCTCGACGTTATCGCCAGGCATGCACATTTCCGTGCCTTCCGGCAGGTGGATGACACCCGTGACGTCGGTGGTGCGGAAATAGAACTGCGGACGATAGTTGTTGAAGAACGGGGTATGACGGCCGCCTTCATCCTTGGTCAGGACGTAAACCTGGCCGCGGAACTTCGTGTGCGGATGAATCGTGCCCGGCTTGGACAGAACCTGGCCGCGCTCGATGTCGTCACGCTGAATGCCGCGCAGCAGAACGCCGATGTTGTCGCCAGCCTCTGCGAAGTCCAGCGTCTTGCGGAACATTTCGAGGCCCGTGATAACGCTCTTCTTGCGCTCGTCGGTCAGGCCGATGATCTCGACTTCGTCGCCGATCTTCGCCATGCCGCGCTCCACACGACCGGTCGCGACGGTGCCGCGGCCCGTGATCGTGAAGACGTCTTCAACAGGCATCAGGAAGGGCAGGTCGGACTTGCGGTCCGGCGTCGGGATATAGGAGTCGACAGCGTCCATCAGTTCGAGGATGCACTTGTACTCCGGCGCGTTCGGGTCCTTGGACGTGGACTCGAGAGCCTGGAGAGCGGAGCCGCGGATAATCGGCGTGTCATCGCCCGGGAAGTCGTACTCGTTGAGCAGCTCGCGGATTTCCATCTCGACCAAATCGAGCAGTTCCGGATCGTCAACCTGGTCGACTTTGTTCATGAACACGACGATATACGGCACGCCGACCTGACGGGCAAGCAGGATGTGCTCGCGGGTCTGCGGCATCGGGCCGTCCGCAGCGGAAACGACCAGGATGGCACCGTCCATCTGCGCAGCGCCGGTGATCATGTTCTTGACATAGTCAGCGTGGCCGGGGCAGTCAACGTGTGCATAGTGGCGGTTCTTCGTCTGATACTCAACGTGAGCGGTGTTGATCGTGATGCCGCGCTCGCGCTCTTCCGGCGCCTTATCGATGTTTGCGTAATCGACAAACTCCGCGTCGCCTTCGAGGTTCAGAACCTTCGTGATCGCAGCGGTCAGGGTCGTCTTACCATGGTCAACGTGGCCAATGGTACCAATGTTTACGTGGGGCTTGGAACGGTCAAATTTTTCCTTCGCCATGGGAATGTTCCTCCTTTATTTTGCGTAAATCGTTTATCGCACTGATTCGGATTCTATTTTAGCAAGAACAGACGGAAAAATCAAGCACAATCGCGTAAATCGCGCATCATTCCGCCTTTGTGCGGGCAGAGATGATCTTGTCCGCAATGCTCTTGGGCACTTCTGCATAGTGGTCCGGCTCCATCACGTACTGGCCGCGGCCCTGCGTCTTGGAACGCATGTCCGTTGCATAGCCAAACATTTCGGAGAGCGGAACCATCGCGTGGATCTGCTGTGCGCCGTGCACGGCATCCATGCCTTCGATCATGCCGCGGCGGGAGTTCAGGTCGCCGATAACGTCGCCCATATACTCGTCCGGCACCGTGACGGTGACCTTCATGATCGGTTCCATCAGAACCGGGTCCGCCTTGCGCATCGCGTCTTTAAACGCCATGGAGCCGGCGATCTTAAAGGCCATTTCCGAGGAGTCGACTTCATGATAGGAGCCGTCGTACAGCTCGACCTTGACGTCGACAACGTTGTAGCCGGCAACGACACCGCTGAGCATCGCGCCCTGGATACCGGCGTCGACAGCCGGGATATACTCCTTCGGGACGGAGCCGCCGACCGTGACGTTGTCGAACTCGTAGCCCTTGCCGGGGTTCGGGAAAATACGGATCTTGACGTGGCCGTACTGACCTTTACCACCGGACTGGCGGACATACTTGCAGTCGACGTCTGCGGGCTTGCGGATTGTCTCTTTGTACGCAACCTGCGGCTTGCCGATGTTTGCTTCCACGTGGAACTCACGCAGCAGACGGTCGACGATGATCTCCAGATGGAGCTCGCCCATGCCGGCGATGATCGTCTGGCCCGTTTCCTCGTCGGTGTAAGCCTTGAACGTCGGGTCCTCTTCTGCCAGCTTTGCGAGGGCGATGCCCATCTTCTCCTGGCCGGCCTTCGTCTTCGGCTCGATGGCGACGCGGATAACCGGCTCCGGGAATTCCATGGATTCGAGGATGATCGGGTGCTTCTCGTCGCACAGCGTGTCGCCGGTCGTCGTGTTCTTCACGCCGATGGCGGCCGCGATGTCACCGGCGTAGACCTTTTCGAGGTCCTGGCGGTGGTTCGCGTGCATCTGCAGGATACGGCCGATGCGCTCGTCGCAGTCCTTCGTGGAGTTATAGACCGTAGCGCCCGCTTCCATCGTGCCGGAATAGACGCGGAAGAAGCAGAGCTTGCCGACGTAGGGGTCGGTCGCGATCTTAAACGCCAGCGCGGAGAACGGCTCGTCATCGGAAGAATGACGGTCCTCTTCCTCGCCCGTTTCCGGGTTCGTGCCCTTAATGTCCGGAACGTCCGTCGGGGCGGGCATATAGTCGACGATGGCGTCGAGCAGCTTCTGCACGCCCTTGTTCTTATACGAGCTGCCGCACGTGACCGGGACCATCTTGTTTTCGATCGTGGACTTGCGGATCGTGCGGACGATTTCTTCCTTCGTCAGCTCTTCGCCGGAGAGATATTTCTCCATGAGCTCGTCGTCCTGCTCGGCAACATGCTCGAGCAGCGCCGTGCGGTACTCCTCGGCCTTTTCACGCATGTCCTCCGGGATATCCTCGACGCGCATATCGTTGCCCATGTCGTCGTAGTAGATATCCGCCTTCATGGTCACCAGGTCGATAATGCCGCGGAAGGTATCCTCCGAACCAATCGGCAGCTGGATCGGCACCGCGTTGCAGTGCAGGCGGTCCTTCATCATGTCCACAACGTTGTAGAAATCGGCGCCCATGATGTCCATCTTGTTGACGTACGCCATGCGCGGGACATGATACTCCTCTGCCTGACGCCAAACCGTCTCGGACTGGGGCTCAACGCCGCCCTTTGCGCAGAAGACGGTCACAGAACCGTCGAGCACGCGCAGGGAGCGTTCCACTTCTACCGTAAAGTCGACGTGGCCGGGCGTGTCAATGATGTTAATGCGGTAATCCTTGTTCTTCTTCGGATCGCCGAAAAACTCACTGTGCGTCCAGAAGCAGGTCGTTGCCGCAGACGTAATCGTAATGCCGCGCTCCTGTTCCTGCACCATCCAGTCCATCGTTGCCGCACCGTCATGGACTTCACCGATCTTGTGGTTGACACCGGTGTAATAGAGGATGCGCTCGGTAGTCGTGGTTTTACCGGCATCGATGTGTGCCATGATGCCGATATTTCGAGTTTTTTCAAGTGATACCTGCCTAGGCATTTGTTCCCCTCCATTCGCTCAAAAGAAAGCGGTGCATCACCATCTGTAGTGTGCAAACGCCTTATTTGCCTCGGCCATCTTATGCGTATCGTCGCGTTTCTTTGCCGCGCCGCCGGTGCCGTTCATGGCATCCATAATTTCAGCGGCAAGGCGCTCTTTCATCGTGCGCTCGTTGCGCTGGCGGGCATAATTCGTCATCCAGCGCAGGCCCAGCGTCTGGCGCCGCTCGGGGCGGACTTCCATCGGGACCTGGTACGTGGCGCCGCCGACACGGCGGGCCTTGACTTCCAGAGACGGCATGACATTTTCCATGGCCGCCTCAAAGACCTCCAGCGGTTCTTTCCCCGTCTTCTCTTTGATAATATCGAAAGCGCCATAAACGATCTTCTGGGCGACGCCCTTCTTGCCGTCGAGCATGATATTATTCACCAGACGCGTAACGAGCTTGGAATTGTAAAGCGGATCGGGCAGAACATCCCGCTTCGCGATTTTGCCTCTTCTTGGCACTTTACTTCCCTCCTTCACATAAAATGAATTCATCGGTACTCGAAAATGAAGATTCCCGTCAGGCCGGCAAAGAGGCGTTGATCTATGTGAAAAACGCCGCTCCCCTGTGTTCGAGGGGGTTTGCAGCCAGAAAGGTTTTCGTCAATTCCAGTCCAAATCTTACTTCTTGCCGGCCTTCGGGCGCTTTGCGCCATACTTCGAGCGGGCCTGCATACGCTTCGCAACGCCCTGTGCATCCAGGGTGCCGCGGATGATGTGGTAACGCACACCAGGCAGATCCTTAACACGGCCGCCGCGGATCATGACGACGGAGTGCTCCTGCAGGTTGTGGCCGACACCCGGGATATAGGCCGTGACCTCCATCCCGTTGGACAGACGCACACGGGCAATCTTACGCAGGGCGGAATTCGGCTTCTTCGGGGTCGCCGTCTTCACTGCCGTGCAGACGCCGCGCTTCTGCGGGGAATTCTGGTTGATGGGCGCGCGTTTCTTGGCATTCCAGCCGCGCAAAAGGGCCGGAGCCTTGGCCTTCTTTTCGACCACTTCGCGGCCAGTGTGGACCAGTTGGTTAAAAGTAGGCATGGTACACCTCCTAACAAAGAATTTTTTGTGCCGGATTACAACGGCATCTAAACACACCAAATCCACCCCTCGGGAAAACCAAAGGGGTGGAATTGCGTGCAATCGGTGTGGCGTTCCCGCTTTCGATGGGATGCCACCACAATTTCTTATTATACAGCCATTACGCGGTGGTTGTCAAGTCTTCCGGCTGTGAATTTTCGGGAATTTCGGGGGCCACCGGCGCAGCGGGCACATGCTCCGGGTCCGTCAGGGTCGGGTGCTTCGCGCGCAGGACCGTCTCGTCGAGCTGGACATTCGAATAATGCTTCATGCCCGTACCGGCCGGGATCAGCTTGCCGATGATGACGTTTTCCTTCAGGCCCATCAGCGGGTCGACCTTGCCCTTGATGGCGGCGTCGGTCAAGACGCGCGTCGTTTCCTGGAAGGACGCGGCCGAAAGGAAGGATTCCGTCGCCAAAGCGGCCTTCGTGATGCCCAGAAGCGTGGGCATGCACGTCGCTTCGCGCAGGCCCGCTTCGCCCTGCTCCACACGTTCGCGGATCAGCTTGTTGGCGGCCTCGAATTCCGACTTTTCAACGAGCGAACCGGGCAGCAGCGGGGTGTCGCCGGCGTCGTCGATCTTCACCTTCTTCATCATCTGGCGGATGATGACCTCGATGTGCTTGTCGTTGATATCAACGCCCTGCAAACGGTACGTGCGCTGGACTTCCTCGATCAGGTAGTCCTGCACGGCCTCCACGCCGCTGATCGACAGCACGTCATGCGGGTTGACCGCGCCTTCGGTCAGGCGCGTGCCGGCCACGATGCGCTGGCCCTCTTCGACCGTGACATGCGAGCCGAACGGGATCAGATAGCTCTTCGACTGGCCGTCGTCCGCAGTGACGACGACGTGGCGGTTCTTCTTGATGTCTTCGAACGAGACGCGGCCGGACAGCTCGCTTAAAATCGCCAGATGCTTCGGGCGGCGGGCCTCAAACAGCTCTTCAACACGCGGAAGACCCTGGGTAATATCTTCCGCGTTCGCAACGCCGCCGGTGTGGAACGTACGCATTGTCAGCTGCGTGCCGGGTTCGCCGATCGACTGGGCCGCGACGATGCCGACGGCCTCGCCGATCGTAACCGGCATGCCGGTCGCGAGGTTTAAGCCGTAGCACTTCTTGCAGACGCCGTGCTTTGCGTGGCACGTCAAAATCGAGCGGATCTTGATGCGCTCCACGCCGTGCGAAACGATGCAGTCGGCGTCTTCGTCGGTCATCATCTTATCCTTGCTGACCAGGACTTCGCCGGTCTCGGGGTCCTTGAAATCTTCGACGAGGTAGCGGCCGACCAAGCGCTCGTGCAGCGGCTCGATGACTTCCTTGCCTTCCTTGATGTCGTAGACTTCGAGGCCTTCCGTCGTGCCGCAGTCGTTCTCGCGGATGATAACTTCCTGCGAGACATCGACGAGGCGGCGGGTCAGGTAACCGGAGTCCGCGGTGCGCAGAGCCGTATCGGTCAAGCCCTTGCGCGCGCCGCGCGAGGAGATGAAGTATTCCAAAATGTTCAGGCCTTCGCGGTAGTTCGCGCGAATCGGAACTTCGATCGTCTCACCGGACGTGTTCGCAATCAGGCCGCGCATGCCGGCGAGCTGGCGGATCTGGCTCATAGAACCACGGGCGCCGGAGTCGGCCATCATATAGATCGGGTTGTAGCGGTCGAGGCCCTTCTGCAGCGCGTCGGACACCTCGTCGGTCGCCTTGTTCCACGTGTCGATGACGGCCGCGTGGCGTTCGGCGTCGGACAGGAAACCGTTTTTATACTGGTCGGAAATCAGGTCGATGCGCTGGTTTGCCTTCTCGAGGATTTCCTTCTTCTGCGGCGGGATCGTCGCATCGCAGACGGCGACCGTAATGCCGGACAGTGCGGAATATTTATAGCCCTGGGCCTTGATCGCATCGAGCACTTCACTCGTCTTCGCGGTGCCGTGGACCTTGATGCACTTTTCAATGATCTGGCCGAGCTGCTTTTTGCCGACCAGGAACGAAATTTCAAACTTAAACCAGTTTTCGGGCTTCGAGCGGTCGATGAAGCCGAGGTCCTGCGGGATCGGGCGGTTGAAGATGATCTGGCCGACCGTCGTATCCACAAGGCCTTCACGCATCTCGCCGTCGATTTCAAGGCGGCGGCGGACCTTGATCTTCGCGTGCATCTCGATAGCCTTCGCGTCGTAGGCCATGATCGCTTCGTCGACGTCCTTAAAGATCTTGCCCTCGCCCTTCTCGCCGTCGCGGTCGAGCGTCAGCCAGTAGGAGCCGAGCACCATGTCCTGCGTCGGCACGGTCACCGGCTTGCCTTCGGACGGCTTTAACAGGTTGCCGGCCGCGAGCATCAGGAAGCGCGCCTCCGCCTGCGCCTCGCAGGAGAGCGGCACGTGCACAGCCATCTGGTCGCCGTCGAAGTCGGCGTTATACGCCGTACAGGCCAGCGGATGCAGCTTCATCGCGCGGCCCTCGACTAAGACCGGCTCAAACGCCTGGATGCCCAGGCGGTGCAGCGTCGGTGCGCGGTTTAACAGGACCGGGTGGTTCTTGATGACGATTTCGAGCGCGTCCCAGACTTCCGGCTTCGCGCGTTCGACGGCCTTGCGCGCCGCCTTGATGTTGCTCTCGACGCCGGTTTCGACCAGGCGCTTCATGACAAACGGCTTAAACAGCTCGAGCGCCATCTCCTTGGGCAGGCCGCACTGGTACATTTTCAGTTCCGGGCCGACGGCGATAACGGAACGGCCGGAGTAGTCGACGCGCTTGCCCAGAAGGTTCTGGCGGAAGCGGCCCTGCTTGCCCTTTAACATGTCGGACAGAGACTTTAACGGGCGGTTGTTCGGGCCGGTGACCGGGCGGCCGCGGCGGCCGTTGTCGATCAGGGCGTCGACGGCTTCCTGAAGCATGCGCTTTTCGTTGCGGACGATGATGTCCGGCGCGTGCAGTTCGAGCAAGCGTGCTAAGCGGTTATTGCGGTTAATCACGCGGCGGTACAGGTCATTTAAGTCGCTCGTCGCGAAGCGGCCGCCGTCCAACTGCACCATCGGGCGCAGGTCCGGCGGAATGACCGGCACGACGTCTAAGATCATCCACTCCGGGCGGTTGCCGGACTGGCGGAACGCCTCCACGACTTCGAGGCGCTTTAAGATGCGCACGCGCTTCTGGCCCGTGGAATTGGCGAGCTCGGCTTTGAGCGTGCGGCTCTCCTCGTCGAGGTCAATCTGTTCGAGCAGCTTCTTGATCGCCTCAGCGCCCATGCCGGCCTCGAAATCGTCCTCATACTTTTCGCGCAGGTCGCGGTACTCCTTTTCCGTCAGAAGCTGCTTGGGCTGCAGCTCACGGACGGTGCCCGGGTCCGTGACGATATAACTCGCGAAGTACAAAACCTTTTCGAGCATGCGCGGGGAAATATCCAGAATCAACCCCATGCGGGAGGGGATGCCTTTAAAATACCAGATGTGCGAGACGGGCGCGGCCAGCTCGATGTGGCCCATGCGCTCGCGGCGGACTTTGCTGCGCGTGACTTCGACGCCGCAGCGGTCGCAGATCTTGCCTTTATAGCGGATGCGCTTATATTTGCCGCAGTGGCATTCCCAGTCCTTCGTGGGGCCGAAAATGCGCTCGCAGAACAGGCCGTCGCGCTCCGGCTTCAGGGTGCGGTAGTTGATGGTCTCGGGCTTTTTGACCTCGCCGTAGGACCACTCGCGGATCTTGTCGGGAGAAGCAAGGCCGATTTTGATCGATTCAAACGTATTAAATTCCATGTATGAAAATCCCCCTATCAATCTGCCGAATCTTCCGTGTCCTCCATAGGATCATCCAGATCGCCGCTGTCGGCGTCGACATAGCTGTCGGGCCCGTCAAACAGCGCATCCTCCGCCTCATCCACGGAGTAACCGTCCAAATTGTCCGCGACATCGGGCTCATCGAAATGCGAATCATTCAGGCCCACATCGTCGTCATCGTCGAAGTTCTGGCGCAGGTCGATTTCCTCGTTGTTCTGGTCGAGCACCTTGACGTCGAGGGCAAGGCTCTGCAGTTCCTTAATGAGCACCTTAAACGATTCCGGAACGCCCGGCTTCGGGATATTCTGGCCCTTGACGATGGCCTCGTACGTCTTGACACGGCCGACGACGTCGTCGGACTTGACCGTCAGGATTTCCTGCAGCGTGTACGCGGCGCCGTAGGCTTCGAGGGCCCAGACTTCCATCTCGCCGAAGCGCTGGCCGCCGAACTGCGCCTTGCCGCCTAACGGCTGCTGCGTGACCAAAGAATACGGGCCGGTCGAACGCGCGTGCATCTTATCGTCGACGAGGTGGTGCAGCTTCAGGTAATACATGATACCGACGGTGACGGGATTGTCGAAATATTCACCGGTACGGCCGTCGCGCAGCCAGAACTTGCCGTCTTCGCTCATGCCGGCCTCGCGGAATGCGGCGCGGATGTCCTCTTCGTGGGCGCCGTCGAAGACCGGGGTCATGACCTTCCAGCCCAGCGCGCGCGCCGCCATGCCCAGATGGACCTCAAGCACCTGGCCGATGTTCATACGGGAAGGCACGCCCAGCGGGTTTAACACGATGTCCAGTGGCGTGCCGTCGGGCAGGTACGGCATATCCTCCACCGGCAGGATGCGGGAAACGACGCCCTTGTTGCCGTGGCGGCCGGCCATCTTGTCGCCGACGCTGATCTTGCGCTTCTGCGCAATGTAGCAGCGCACGACCTTATTGACGCCGGGGCTCAATTCATCGTGGCTGTTCTCGCGCGTAAAGACCTTGACATCCACGACGATGCCGTATTCGCCGTGCGGGACACGCAGGGAGGTGTCGCGCACTTCGCGCGCCTTTTCGCCGAAGATTGCGCGCAGCAGGCGCTCTTCGGCCGTGAGCTCCGTCTCGCCCTTCGGGGTCACCTTGCCGACGAGGATATCGCCCGCATGCACCTCGGCGCCGACGCGGATGATGCCGCTGTCGTCGAGGTCGCGCAGCATGTCCTCGTTGACGTTCGGGATATCGCGCGTAATCTCCTCGGGGCCTAACTTCGTGTCGCGGGCCTCGATTTCATGTTCCTCAATATGGATGGAAGTAAAGACGTCGTCGCGCACAACCTTTTCGCTGATCAGAACGGCGTCCTCGTAGTTGTAGCCTTCCCACGTCATGAAGCCGATCAAAGCGTTCTTGCCGAGGGAAATCTCGCCGTCCTTCGTGGCCGGGCCGTCCGCAATGACGTCGCCGGGGTTGACGCGGTCATTGACGCTGACGATCGGGACCTGGTTAAAGCACGTGCCCTGGTTCGCGCGCATGAACTTAATAATCGGATAGACGTCGATATCGCCCGAATCGGTCGTCACGCGCACCTCGTTGGCGCTGACGCTGCGCACGACGCCCGCACGCTTGCACAGCACGCAGGAGCCGGAGTCGACGCCCGCGCGGTATTCCATGCCGGTGCCAACGATCGGCGCTTCGGTCTTAATCAGCGGCACGGCCTGCCGCTGCATGTTCGAGCCCATCAGCGCGCGGTTCGTGTCGTCGTTTTCAAGGAACGGGATCATGGCCGTCGCGACGGAAACAACCATCCGCGGCGAGACATCCATGAAATCCGCGCGCTCGCGCTCGACCGTCACGAACTGGTCGCGGTGACGGCCGTTGACCTTGGCGTTGACAAAATGGCCCTCTTCGTCGAGCGGTTCGTTTGCCTGCGCAACGATATACTGGTCCTCGACGTCGGCCGTCATATAGACGACTTCCTTCGTCACGACG
Source organism: uncultured Clostridia bacterium (assembly GCA_944385055.1). Lineage (GTDB taxonomy): Bacteria > Bacillota > Clostridia > Oscillospirales > Acutalibacteraceae > Caproicibacterium. The sequence goes on from CALWVT010000004.1 coordinate 174,311, forward strand.
CCGGTCTCTTTGTCGACGCGGCGGTACGGCGCCTCGATAAAGCCGTACTCGTTGATGCGCGCAAATGTCGCGAGGTACGAGATCAGACCGATGTTCGGGCCTTCCGGCGTCTCAATCGGGCACATGCGGCCGTAGTGGCTGTAGTGCACGTCGCGGACTTCAAAGCCTGCGCGGTCACGGGAAAGGCCGCCCGGGCCCAAAGCGGAGAGGCGGCGCTTGTGCGTCAGCTCTGCCAACGGGTTCGTCTGGTCCATAAACTGGGACAACGGCGAAGAACCGAAGAATTCCTTAATCGCCGCCACGACCGGGCGGATATTAATGAGCGTATGGGGGGTCAAAGCGTCCAGGTCCTGCGCCTGCAGCGTCATGCGCTCGCGAATCACGCGCTCGAGACGCGAGAAACCGATGCGCACCTGGTTTTGCAGCAGTTCGCCGACCGAACGGATGCGGCGGTTGCCCAAGTGGTCGATGTCGTCCGTCGTGCCCAGGCCCACCTGCAGGTTCAGCATATAGCTGATCGTCGCGAAAATATCGTCAATGATGATGTGCTTCGGAATCAATTCGTCGACGCGCGTGCGCAGCGCTTCCTTGAGCGCCTCCTCATCGTCGCCGGCCTCTTCGAGAATCTCCGAGAGCACCGAATAGCGCACGCGCTCCTTGATGCCGCACTCCGCCTTCGCGTCAAAGGAGACGTACTTCTGGATGTCGACCATGCCGTTGGAGAGGACTTTCACCTCGTCGTCGTTGACGGTCAAATAGACCTCCGTCACGCCGGCGTCGTCCATCTGCTGGGCAAGCGCGCGGGAGACGGCCGTGCCGGGCTCCGCCATGATCTCGCCCGTCGTGGGGTCGATGACCGGGCGCGAGAGGACCTGGCCCGTGATGCGGCCGGCCAGATTGAGCTTTTTATTGTACTTATACCGGCCGACGCGGGAAAGGTCGTAGCGGCGGGAGTCGAAGAACAGGCCGTTTAAATGCGACTGCGCGCTGTCGAGCGTCGGCGGCTCGCTCGGGCGCAGCTTCTTATAGACCTCAAACAGCGCCTCTTCCGTATTCTTGCACGGGTCCTTTTCGAGCGTCGCGTCCAAAAACACGCTGTGGCCGAAATAGTCGCGGATCTCCTCCGCCGACCCTAAGCCCAGCGCACGGATGAACACGGTAATCGGCAGCTTGCGGTTTTTGTCGATGCGCACGTAGAACACGTCGTTTGCATCGTTTTCATATTCGAGCCACGCGCCGCGGTTCGGGATGACCGTCGCGCTGTAGAGCTCCTTGCCGGTCTTGTCAAACTCCATCTTGTAGTAGACACCCGGCGAACGGACGAGCTGCGAGACAATGACGCGCTCTGCACCGTTAATGACAAACGTGCCGCTTTCCGTCATCAGCGGGAAATCGCCCATGTAAACTTCCGATTCCTTAATTTCACCGCTTTCCTTATTGAGCAGGCGCGCCGTCACGCGCAGCGGCGCGGCATAGGTGACGTCGCGCTCTTTGCATTCCATGACGGAATAGTTCGGCTTGTCGATCTCCAGCTTGTAGTCGACAAAGTCAAGGACCAGGTTGCCTGTATAATCGGTGATGCCGGAAACGTCTCGGAAGACTTCTTTGAGCCCTTCGTCCAAAAACCACTGGTAGGAGTTTTTCTGAATCTCGATCAGATTTGGCATATCCAAAATCTCATCGATCTTTGAAAAGCTCATGCGTGTGTTTTTGCCTACCTTTACCGGTTTGACATTCACCATCTTGCTCAATCACTCCAATCCTTTATTTACCAGCCGCAGCGCATAAGTGCCACAGTCCGCGAGGACACTTGCCTTTTGCCCGGATTTGTGCTATGATAGAGGCGAATCCGGACATGGGTATACGATTCTATGATGATGCAGTTTATTATTGTACCCTATTTTTCCGTGTGTGTCAAGGCAGTGCGTGCGATTTGCCTTGACTTTTTCGTTTTCCCGCTTTTTTCGAGCGGGGAAGCGGATTTCGGAGGTTCCTTCGTAAAATTTCACCGGCCGAAACCGGTGCGGAAAGCCCCGCCTTTTCCCAAATCCAAAGGGGAAAAGGCGGGGCCTTTTTTATGTCTCTGCCTGCCGGCACAGGTCCGCAAACGTATACCCGCCCAGCTTTTCGCGCACGAGGGCGGTGACCTCGTTATAAATGCGCTGGAAGCGGCAGCCGTCGCCGCAATAGTCGCAGGTATAGTCCTCTTTTTGGCAGCGGCTGAGCATGTAGGGGCCTTCGACCGCCTCGAGCACCTGCAAAAGCGTGATCTCTTCCGGCGGATGGGCGGGCTGGTAGCCGCCGTGGGGCCCTTTGAAGGAGACCGCGAGCCCGGCCTCGACGAGCTTGTGCAGGATCTTGAGCGTAAACCGCTGTGTCACGCCGGCGGACTGTGCCAGCGTGCACGCGGCCACGCGCTGCGTGTGGTCCCGGCACAGCCGCTCCATGATGCGCACGGCGTAATCCGCCTCCCGTGTAAGAACCATTCCGGCACCTCAATCCAAAAAGTCTTTGAGCTTCTTCGAGCGGCTGGGATGGCGCAGCTTGCGCAGGGCCTTGGCCTCGATCTGGCGAATGCGCTCGCGCGTGACGTTAAATTCCTTGCCGACCTCCTCAAGCGTGCGGGACCGCCCGTCCTCGAGGCCGAAGCGCAGGCGCAATACCTTCTCTTCCCGCGGGGTCAAGGTATCGAGCACCTCGTCGAGCTGTTCCTTTAACAGCGTGTGGAACGCGGCGTCCTGCGGGGCCGGCGCGTCGTCATCGGGGATGAAATCGCCCAAATGGCTGTCCTCCTCCTCGCCGATCGGCGTCTCGAGGGAGACCGGCTCCTGGGCGACGCGCAGGATCTCGCGGACCTTATCGACGGGCATGTTGAGCTCCTCGCTGATTTCATCGGCCGACGGGTCGTGGCCGTTCGTGTGCAAAAGCTGGCTGGAGACCTTTTTGACTTTATTAATCGTCTCCACCATATGGACCGGGATGCGGATCGTGCGCGCCTGGTCGGCGATCGCGCGCGTGATGGCCTGCCGGATCCACCACGTCGCGTAGGTGGAGAACTTAAAGCCCTTCGTGTAGTCGAATTTCTCGACCGCCTTAATCAGGCCCAGGTTGCCCTCCTGAATCAGGTCCAAAAACTGCATGCCGCGGCCGAGGTAGCGCTTCGCAATGCTGACGACGAGGCGCAGGTTCGCCTCCGCCAGGCGCTTTTTCGCCTTCTCGTCGCCGTTTTTGATGCGCACGGCGAGGTCAACCTCTTCTTCCGGCGTCAAAAGCGGCACGCGGCCGATCTCCTTTAAGTAGACCTTCACAGGGTCGTCGATCGTGATGCCCTCCGCGCTCAAGGCCGAGTCGAGCGCGTCGCCGTCTTCGTTTTTGATCTCGGGCGGCATCTCCTCGAGGGCCTCCGTGCTCAGGTCCTCGATCACTTCAATCCCCATGCTTTCGAGCTGGTCGTAAAACTTTTCGAGCTGCTCGGGGTCGATGTCCATTTCCCCGATTGCATCCAGAATATCTTTCGTGGTCAAAGAGCCCTTCGACTTGCCCAATTCGAGCAAATCGTGCATCACGGTTTTCTTGTCATGCGCCGCAGCCGGCGCCGGCGTTGTATTTGCAGCCATCTTCCACAATCCCCCTATTTTTTCTTCTGCGCGCGCAGCGCGTCCATATAACGCTGGATATCCGCGTCGCTGCCGCCTTCGTGTGCGCGCCGTTTCTCATTTTCCTCATCGATCGTCCGCATGCAGTCGTCGAGTTCCTTTTCGCCCGGCGCCAGCCCGCGGCGCCGCGCGCAGTATCCTGCCACGGTGTCCATTTCCTCGCGCGTGAGGTCCTCGCCCAAATCGGCGAGGCGCACTTCGCCGCCATCCTTCATTTTACCCGCAATCAGGGAATATACACGGCGGTTAAACGCCGTAATCCACTTTTCCGGCGCCTGCCGGGCGAGCACGTAGCCCGCGGACTCGGGATAGACGAGCATGGCCCCGAGCAGGTCCTCTTCCGCGCGGGCGGCACGGAAGTTCTGGTGCTTGTCCGGGTTGACCCCGTCGCGCAGGCCGGCTGTTTTCTGCTGGAACGTGCGGAACGCGCGGCGGTCCTGCGTGCGCCGGCGGCTTTTGCGGACCGACTCCACCTGGGCCAGGACGGCGGCGCGCTGGACGCCGCACTCGTCGGCCAGGCGCCCGGCGTAAACCTCGCGCTCGAGTTCATTGTCGAGCCCCGCGAGCACGCCCGCCGCAGCGTTTAGGTAGGCGACCTTCCCTTCGGGCGTCTGCACGTTCTGCTGGGCTTTCAGCCGCCCGAGCTGATAGGCAACGTCGTTGCCGCAGTGGTCCAAAAGCGACTGGAACTGCGCGTGCGCGTCCTTGCCGTGGGCGCGCAGGAACTCGTCCGGGTCCTTCCCGTCGGGAACGACGAGCACCTTGACCACAAGGCCCGCCGCCCGCAAAAGCGGGATGCTGCGGGCAGCGGCTTTCTGGCCGGCCGCGTCCGCGTCATACGACGCGACGACCTCTTTCGTATACCGCGACAAAAGCCGCGCCTGTTCGGGCGTGAGCGCGGTGCCTAAGCCCGCGACGGCGTTTTCGAACCCCGCCTGGTGCAGGGCGATCACATCCATGTACCCTTCGCAGAGGATCAGGTTTTCCGCATGGGCGTTTTTTGCGAAGTTCAAAGCGAACAGCTGGCTCCCCTTCGAGAAGACCGGCGTGTCGCTCGTATTTAAGTATTTGGGCTCGCCTTTTCCCAAAAGCCGCCCGCCGAACGCCAGCACATTGCCCCGCAAATCCAAAATCGGGTACATCACGCGCTCATAAAAGCGGTCGCGCACGCCCCCGCGCCCTTCCATCGCGAGGTTTGCAAGCGTGAGCTCTTTCGGGGAAAAGCCCTGCTCCCGCAAAAAGCGGGTCAAAGCGCCCCGCCCCGGCGCATAGCCCAAGCCGAAGTGGACGATCGTCTTCTTCGTCAGGCCGCGCCCCGTCAGGTACGTAAGCGCCGCTTTCCCTTCCTCGGAAAACAGGCACTTGTGATAAAACCGCGCCGCCGCGCGGTTGGCCTCATAAATGCGCGCGCGCAGCCGGGACAGGCCGCGGTCGGCTTCCTCCTCCGGCACGGCCAGCCCCGCGCGCTGCGCCAACAGGCGGACCGCCTCCATATAATCGAGATTTTCCATGCGCTCCACAAACGAGATTACATCGCCGCCCGCGCCGCATCCGAAGCAGTAAAACGAATTGTCTTCCGGATAAACGGTAAACGACGGCGTTTTCTCGTTGTGAAACGGGCACAGGCCCACCAGCGTGCGCCCGCGCCGCTTGAGCGTCACATACGGCGAAACGACGTCTTCGATCGAGACGCGCGCCTTGAGCTCCTCTTTAAATGCTTCCGGCAGCGGCATCGCCGCACCCCCTTTCCCGCGTCGTGCCCGGCTTTTAATACCTAGCTTTCCATGCCCGCCTAGCTTTTGCTCCACGCATGCGGCACAAACAGGCGTTCAAACAGCTCCACGGCGTACGGGTCCGTCATGCCGGCGATGTAATCGACCGCCGCGCGGCGGGGCCCGTCCTCTTTTGCAATCTGGCACAGGTCATCCGACAAATGCGCGGGTTCGAGCGCATATTCATACAATTTCTCAATGACGAGCGGGACCTTCCGCTCCTCGCTTTTCGCCGTCGGGTTTAAGTAAACGGATTGGTACATAAACGTGTGCAGTTCGTCGAACGCCGCCTGGATGTCCGCCGGCATGCGCATGACGCCGTCCGCGCTCTCCGCAATCACCGCGCGCACGAGCGTGTCGATGCGCCGGCTTTTCGTTTCCCCCAGCACCCGCACGGCCTCCCGCGGCAGATCCGCTTCCTGCAGGATGCCCGCGCGTTCGGCGTCGTCGATGTCATGGTTGATGTAGGCAATGCGGTCGGCAATCCGCACGATGCGGCCTTCCGGCGTCCTGGCCTGCCGGCCGGTCGTATGGCACAAAATGCCGTCGCGCACCTCATCGGTCAAGTTTAAACCGCGTCCGTTTTTCTCGAGGCGCTCAACCACCCGCACGCTCTGTTCGTAGTGGCAGAACGTGTCCTTGCCGTCCTCGAGCGGATGGGCCTTGCAGATCTCGCGCAGCGCGCGCTCCCCCGCGTGGCCAAACGGCGTATGCCCCAGATCATGGCCCAGGGAAATCGCCTCGGTCAGGTCCTCGTTAAAGCGCAGGGAACGGGCAATCGTGCGCGCAATCTGCGCGACCTCGAGCGTATGCGTCAGGCGCGTGCGGTAGTGGTCGCCCTCCGGCGAAAGGAACACCTGCGTCTTGTGCTTTAAGCGCCGGAACGCTTTGCAGTGGATGATGCGGTCGCGGTCGCGCTGGAACGGCGTGCGCAAATCGTCCTCTGCCTCCGGGAACTGCCGTCCGGTGCTGTTTTCGGAAAGCGTTGCAGCCGGGGAAAGGACCTGCCGCTCCACTTGTTGGATCTGTTCTCGAATATTCATCTGGACGCCCCCTTACACGCTCTTTCTGCCGCCAAAGCGGCCCTCTAAGGCCCTTTGTACTTTTCCAAAAAGGCCTCTATAAAAGAAATACGCAAAAAAGGCGCGATCCCCTGCAAAAGCGCAAGAGAAATGCAAAAATTTAAATTTTATTCACATTTCCCGGCAGGAAGCGCGAAATATGCCTCCCCCAAAACCCGGGGGACCACCTGCCCGCTCGTCGCGTCCGCGAGCGCTTTCTGCAAAGCGTCCCGCTTCTCCCCCGGCAGATGAAACGAAATCTCGACCGCGTCGGAAAAATCCTCGCCGTCTAAAAAGGCGCCCATTTCCGGCAAAAGCGCCGCCACCCGCCCATACTGGGCATACGTGCAGCGCAGAGAAAGCGTCAAACACGGCCGCATCACGGCGATGCCCGCCGCCTCCACCGCGAGCGCGGCGGTGTGGGAGTACGCGCGCACAAGCCCGCCCGTCCCCAGCAGCACGCCGCCGAAATACCGCGTCACGACGACCACCGCGTCCGAAAGCCCCGCCTTTAACAGCACGTTGAGCGTCGGCACGCCCGCGGTGCCCTGCGGCTCGCCGTCGTCCGAACAGTGCTGCACGCCGCCGCGCAGCACGTACGCGCTGACGTGGTGGCGCGCGTCAAAGTGCCGGCGGCGGATGTCCTGCAAAAAAGCCTGGGCTTCTTCAACTGTCTGCACGGGGGCCGCCGCGCCGATAAAGCGCGATTTCTTTTCCACAAATACGGCCTCGGCCGCGCGCTGCAGCGTTTTATATTCTGTCATAACTCCCCCGTAAAAAAGAAGGGCGCCCGCGGCCGGAAACCCGGCGGAAACTGGCGTCCTGATTTTGAAGGCCTGCTGTCTTCCTTAAAAAGCCTTTCGTGCCGCGGCAAAACACAAAAGCGCCCATCCGGCGCGAAGCCCCGTTCGGCGCAGGGTTCGCGCCAGGGGCGCTTTTCGTGCAAAAGCCGGCACGTTTCTCAGAAAATCTGATCAAACCTTATTTGATGCCATAGCGCTTCTTGAACATATCCACGCGGCCGCTCGTATCCACCAGCTTCTGCTTGCCGGTAAAGAACGGATGGCACTTGGAGCAAATTTCAACGCGGATGTTCTCCTTCGTGGAGCGCGTGTGGATCACATTGCCGCAGGCACACGTGATCGTTGTGTCCTTATACACCGGATGAATTCCGTCTTTCATTGAAGTTGTCACCTCTTTCAGCATTTCGCCGCAACCTGCAAAGCCTGCCGCAAGTGTGGGCAGGCTCTAAACATTCGCATTTTAACACAGTCGCGCACAAATTGCAAGCCCTTTTTGCAAATTCTCAGCTGCTGCCCTGCTGGCTCAAATAATTGACATATTCCTCCAGGCACATGCCGAGCCGGCGCATCTGCTGGGCATTGCGCGTGCCGACATAGCGGAAGTGGAGCGGATTCCCCGCAAGGCCCGTCAGGCTCTCCTTTTCGTCGGCATAACGCAGCACGAAGCCGTAATCGACGCAGTGGTTCGAAAGCCAGTGGTAGGCGTCGGAATTGAGAAAATCGTCGCCGCCGGAAAAATCGACGGACAAACCGGTCTGGGCGTCGCCATAGCCGCCGCGGGCAACCTCCTGGGACGCGGTGCTCTCGGCGACGGCGCGCGTATTGCCCGCCTGCTGGATCAAAGCCTGCACGCGCTGCTGGTAGAGCGCTTCCTGGTCCTCGGCGCTGACGTAGCCGGCCGACAAGGCCAGCGTGTAGCCCTGCGCCTTCGCGTCGTCCAAAAGCGCCTGCAGCGCCGGCACGATGCGCCCGTCGACCTGCACGCCTTCAAAATCCGTAAGCTGCGGCTGGAGGCTCCCGGAGGCGGGGGCGTTCGGCGAAACGACCACAAGCGCCCAGCTGTTGTCGGGGACCGGCAGCTGCGCCTGCCCGGCCGCGCCTTCGCTTTCGGCCGCCAGGCTGGAAACGGACGGGGCCGACGCCGCCCCTTCCCCGGCCGGGCGCATCTGCCGCACCGCCAGAAACACCGCAGCCGCCAGAAGCAGGCAGATCAAAACCAGCAGAAAGACCATCCACCGGTGCAGCCGGCGCTGCCGGCGCGCGCCCTCAAAGCGCGGCGGTTCCTTGCGGACACGCGAGAAATTGACTTTTCGTCTGCGCACAAAGGTCACCTCTTTCTTTCCAAAACAGGGCGTAAAGCCTTTGGGGCGCCCCGTTCCCTTTATTGTACCTGCCCGCGCGCGCCTTTGCAAGCGCCGGAGGCCGTGGATTTTATGGATTTTGTGGCGCTGTCTGATTGCATTTTTGCTGATTTTGGGGTATGATGATAGTGGAGAAAATTTCGATTCGATCCGGATCGAGAACAAAATGCCGCACCCGAAGGGATTTATCTGCTCCAAAATCCGTCGGGTACCGCAGAAAAGCGAAAAAAGAATTGAGGGATTGCATCCATGCGAAAGACAAAAATCATCTGCACCTTGGGACCGGCCACAGATGACCGCGAAGTGCTCCGCCAGCTCATGCTGTCCGGTATGGACGTCGCGCGCATCAACTTTTCCCATGGCAGCCACGAAGAACACCTCGTCCGCATCAATATGGTCAAGGAACTGCGCAAGGAACTGGGGCTGCCGATTGCGCTGCTGCTCGACACAAAGGGCCCGGAAATCCGCACCGGCGACTTTAAAGACGGCAAGGCGATGCTCAAAGACGGGACGCCGTTTACGCTGACGACCCGCCACATCTTAGGCGATGACACGCAAAGCTACATCACGTTCGAAAACCTGCCCCGCGAAGTCGAAACCGGCACGCGCATCTTAATCGACGACGGCTTAATCGAACTGCGCGTCGACGACACGACCGACACCGACATCCACTGCACCGTCATCAACGGCGGCCCGGTCTCGAACCACAAGGGCATCAACGTCCCCGGCTCGCATTTGTCCCTCCCGTTTTTGAGCGAGCAGGATAAATCCGACCTCGCGTTCGGCGTCGAGCAGGATTTTGACCTGATTGCGGCTTCGTTTACGCGCTGCGCGGATGATATCCTGAATATGCGCGCGGAACTCGAAAAGCTCAACTGCCGCGACATCCGCATCATCAGCAAGATTGAAAGCACCGGCGGCGTCGAAAACATCGACGAGATTTTGAGCGTCTCCGACGGCATCATGGTCGCACGCGGCGACCTCGGTGTGGAAGTCCCGATGGAAGAAGTCCCGATTCTCCAGAAGAAACTGATCCGCAAAGGCCTGGACGCCGGCAAGCTCGTTGTCACGGCCACGCAGATGCTCGACTCGATGATCCAGCATCCGCGGCCGACGCGCGCGGAGGCGACCGACGTCGCGAACGCCATCTACGACGGCACGAGCGCCATCATGCTCTCCGGCGAAACGGCCGCGGGCCGCTATCCGGTGGAAGCCGTCTCGACGATGGCGACGATCGCACAGCGCACGGAGCAGGATATCGATTACCAGAAGCGCTTTGAGACCATCCCGATGCACGAGCGCTCCGACGTGACGACCGCCATTTCCCACGCAACGTGCACAACGGCACACGACCTCAACGCGAAGGCGATCATCACGGTCACAAAGTCCGGCAAGACCGCGCGCCTGATTTCGAAGTACCGCCCGGCCTGCCCGATCATCAGCGGCACGACGGACGAAAAGGTCATGCGCCAGATGAACCTGTACTGGGGTGTGCAGCCGATCCTCGTGGAAGAAAAAGACAACACGGACGAACTGTTCGACCACGTCGTCAACGTCGCGCGCGAGCACGGCCTTGTGAAAAACGGCGACCTGACGGTCATCACGGCGGGCGTGCCGCTGGGCCTTTCCGGCACGACGAACCTATTGAAGGTGCAGCTCGTCGGCGACGTGCTTCTGACCGGCACGGGCATCGCGCCCGGCATGGTCTGCGGCAACCTGCACGTCTGCGGCGACGACGGCAAGACCCCGACGAACTTCCATACCGGCGACATCCTCGTGCGCCACAGCACCGACAACAGCATCCTGCCGATCATGCGCGCGGCCGGCGGCATCATCGTGGAAGAGGGCGGACGCAACTGCCACGCGGCGATCGTCGGCCTGGCACTGAATAAGCCGGTCATCATCGGCGCGGCGAATGCGACGAAGATTCTGCGCAGCAACTCCACGGTCACGATGGACGCGACGCATGGCATCGTCTACAGCGGCGTGCCGAAGGAAATGAAGGAAAAGGACAAGCGTCTGCAGTCCTGAGTTTCGAAAGGACATCATAAAAAACCTTGCGGCGGGCAAAGCGGAATCCGGCTTTGCCCGCCGCTTTTTTGTAAGGAGGGTTCACATGAAGGAGAACCGTTACGACGACGAGGTCTTTTTTCAAAAATACGCGCAGATGGACCGCTCGCAGAAAGGCCTTGCCGGGGCCGGCGAATGGCCGGCGCTGCAAAAGATCCTGCCCGATTTTACGGGCCGGCGCGTTTTAGACCTCGGCTGCGGCTACGGCTGGCACTGCAAATATGCGGCAGAACACGGTGCGCGCGCCGTGCTGGGCATCGACCTTTCCGAAAAAATGCTGCGCACGGCGAGAGAGAAAAACGCGGCCCCGGCCATCGCGTACCGGTGCGCCGCCATGGAGGACGTCGATTTCCCGGACGGCGCGTTTGACATCGTGCTCAGCTCGCTGGCCTTTCACTACACGCCGGATTTTCCCGCGCTCGTGCGTGCAATCGCGCGGTGGCTCACGCCAAACGGCAGCTTCGTATTCTCGGCGGAACACCCGATCTTCACGGCCTTCGGCAGCCAGGATTGGGTTTACGGCCCGAACGGCGAAATCCTCTATTTCCCGGTCGACCGCTATTTCGACGAGGGGCCCCGCGACGCCGTCTTCCTGGGGGAACACGTCAAAAAATACCACCGCACACTGACGACCTATCTCGAGACGCTGCTTGAAAACGGCTTTGCGCTGCGGCACGTCATCGAACCGCAGCCGCCGCAGGAGCTGCTCGCACTGCCCGGCATGCGCGACGAGCTGCGCCGCCCGATGATGCTCCTCATCGCGGCGCAGAAGGGATCTTAAATAAGCGAAAAAACGCCAAAAGGGCTGCCCCGCACGCTTCCGTGCAGGACAGCCCTTTTTCTGCCCTTCGTTTTATAGCGAAGGCGGCTTATTTCGACTCGTAGAACGCCTTGATGCCCTTGTACGTCATGTACTCGTCGATCTTGCTCGTGACTTCAAACGGCGCATGCATCGAGAGCACCGGCACGCCGACATCGACGACGTCGACGTTGAGGTTCGCGATATACATGGCGACCGTCCCGCCGCCGCCGGCGTCGACGGCACCGAGCTCGCCGATCTGCCAAAGCACATCGTTTTCGTCGAAGATGCGGCGGATCTCGCTGACGAATTCCGCACTTGCCTCATTCGTGCCGGATTTGCCGCCGGCACCCGTGTACTTGCTCATGCCGACGCCGCCGTTTAAATACGTGGAGTTCATGGCCTCATAGACTTCCGGATAATTCGGGTCATACGCGGCCGTGACGTCCGCCGAAAGGCAGCGCGAGCGGCTGAGCACGTGGCGGGGCGCCACGCCGTCGGCTTCCGCAAGGTCTTCGATGAAGTAGCGCATGAACGAAGAGTTCAGGCCCGTGTTGCCGTCGGAACCGATCTCCTCGCGGTCGGCCAAAACGGTCACGATCGTGCGGTACGGCGTCTTCGCCTTGACGACAGCCATCAGTGCCGCATACGCGCAGGAGCGGTCGTCCTGGCCGTACGAGCCCACCATGCTGCGGTCAAAGCCGATGTCGACCGGCGCCGCCGCCGGCACAAACGCGATGTCCGCGCTGACAAAGTCCTCTTCCGTGATGCCGAACTTCTCGTTTAAGATGTTCAAAACATTGAGCTTCACGAGGTCCTTGCCGTCCTCGTCCGCGCCCTCGAGCGGACGGGAACCGATGAGGATGTTGAGCTTTTCGCCCTCGATGCTCGCGCCCAGCGGCTTTTTGAGCTGTTCGCGCGCCAGATGCACCAGCAGGTCCGTCACGGTAAACTGCGGCTCGCCGGGCTTCTCACCGAGCGTGATATCGACAAACGAGCCGTCCTTGCGGCAGATGCGGCCGTGCATCGAAAGCGGGATCGCCGTCCACTGGTACTTCTTGATGCCGCCATAGTAATGCGTCTTAAACTGCGCCAAGCCGTCCTTTTCAAACACCGGATGCGGCTTTAAGTCGAGGCGCGGGTTGTCGATATGGGCCGCAGCAATGTGCACGCCCTGGCGGGTGCCTTCCGTGCCGATCACGGCCAGCATAATGGCCTTGCCGCGGTTGTTGACATAGACGCGGTCGCCGGCCTTGTACGTCGCCATCGGGTCATAGGGCACGAAGCCCGCCTCTTCCGCGATGCGGATGGCCTCGGTCACAGCCTCGCGCTCCGTCTTTGCATGGGCCAGGAAATCCTTATAGCCCTCGCAGAATTTGTCCGCCTTCTTGATGACCGACGCGTCGAGCTTTGCCGCGCCGTTTTTGCGGTCGACCGTCAGCTTTTCCTGCAAAGCCTTGACGTCGACTTTCTCGTCTTTTTTGGACATTTGTCCATTCCTCCTTCAATCTCCAGGATCTTTTTCTCTGGGTTCCGCCCTGCCGTCATGCCGGCGGGTCGGATGTATCAATCGTAAAGCGCCTGGTATTCCTGGTAATTGCGCAATACTTTCTCGGTATACTCGCGGGTCTCTTCGATCGGGATGTCCGAAAGCGTACGGCCGTCGGACGAATAGGCGCTGTCCTGGAGCCAATTGTCGACATTGCCCATGCCGGCATTGTACGCGGCAAGCGCGGTGCGCAGGTCGGCGTAGCGGTCCGTCAAAAGGGAGAGCAAAAGGCAGCCGAAGCGGATGTTCACTTCCGGGTCCAAAAGGTCCTCCTCGGTATAGACGCGGCCGTCCTCCTCGTCGAGCTTCGTCTGCAGCCAGGAGAACGTATCGGGCATAATCTGCATCAGGCCCATCGCGCCGGCGTGGGAAACCGCATCGGCGTCGAAGCCGCTTTCCTGGCGGATCACCGCGAACACGAGATTCGGGTCCAGGCCGGCCCCCTGCGCCTGCTGTTCGACCTGCTGCGCATAGGTGCGCGGGTACAGCGCATAGTCGAGCTTCTGCTTTGCGAACCGCACGCCAAAGCTTCCCACCACAACGACGAGCACGACGGCCAAAAGCGCGCAGAGGACCCTTTTCGCGCGCCGCTTTCCCGGCTGCGGCGCATAGCGGTTTCGCGTCATCGCACACCTCCTGCCTGCGCCCGCAGCCAGGAAAGCGCCTTTTCGGGAATTTCCCCGGGCGGCAGGGCGCCGTCGAAGACGACATCCACACGCGCGCGGAAATACGCGTCGCCGTGCTGGTTTGCCATGCGGGCGCGCGCCTCGGCCTCGGTGATGCCGTCGCGCAGGCAGATGCGCTCGAGCCGCACGTTTTCCGGCGCTAAGACCGCCGCCGTGCAGTCGCACAGCCCGTCGATGCCGCCCTCAAACAGCAGGGGCGCATCGACAAAAATCATCGGCGGATGCTGCGCTTTCGCGTCGGACAAGGCTTTGTACAGCATCGCGCGGATGGCCGGGTGCGTGATCGCGTTTAAGCGCGCGGCCTGCTCCGGCCCCGCAAACGCGCGCTGTGCCAGAAGCCGGCGGTTTAAAGCGCCGTCTTTGACGATGTCCCCGCCGAACGCTTCCTGTAAAGCCGCAAGCACCTCCGGCTCCTCCACCGCGCGGCGGGAGAGCGCGTCGCAGTCGATCACGATGCAGCCGTACGACGCAAAGGCTTTGGCCCATGTGCTTTTGCCCGCGCCGGTCGGGCCGGTCAGGCCGACCACCGGCACGGCATTGGGCGCTTTATTCTCCAAGATGGATCACCTCAAATCCCGCGGCGCGCATCAGGCGGTTATAAACGGCGAGGCCCACGCCTTCGGGGCTCGGGCAGCGCGCATAGACCGTCTCGGCCCCGCGCGCGTCGACTTCACGCAGGGCATCGAACAGGTCGTGCGCGAGCGTGCGCTCGTCGGAAAGGTTCCCGTAGCACAAAGCCGGGACCTGCAGGCCGTCCGCGTCGCCGTCGTAGCACAACGCCATCACATGGGGCGCCGCGTGGGCATTGACGTAGGCGCGGTACTGCGCGTCGGTGCCGTCTAAAATGACGACATTGGCCTTAGGAGAATAATGCTTATACTTCATGCCCGGCGACGAGACGCGCACGCCCGCTTTGAGCGGATGGAGCACCGCGTCGTCCATATCGACTTCCCCGAGGACATCCCGCAGCGCCTCGAGCGTGATCCCGCCCGGCCGCAGAAGGCGCGGCACAGGCGTAGCGAGCGTAATCACCGTGCTCTCGACACCGACGCCGCACGGGCCGCCGTCCAAAACCGCCTCAATCTTCCCGGAAAGGTCGTGCAGCACATGCTGCGCGGTCGTCGGGCTCGGACGGCCGGAAAGGTTCGCCGACGGCGCCGCAAGCGGCAGCCCCGCGGCCTTGATCACGCCCTGCGCCGCCGGATGGGACGGAAAGCGGACCGCCACCGTCGGCAGCCCCGCACTGACCTCGTCGGGGATGCACGCGGCCTTCGGGAGGATCATCGTCAAAGGCCCCGGCCAAAATGCCCGGGCGAGTTTTTCGGCGGCCGGCGGCACGGCCTTGACCAGTTTCGCAAGCGACGAAAACGCCGCGATGTGGACAATCAGCGGGTTATCGGACGGGCGCCCCTTCGCCGCGTAAATTTTCTTTGCGACGCTGCCGTCGAGCGCATTGCCCGCAAGGCCGTAAACGGTCTCGGTCGGCATGCCGACAAGGCCGCCGGCGCGCAGGATTTCGCCCGCGCGCGCAAAGCCCGCATCGTCCGCTTTTAAAAGTTCTGTCTGCAAAACGATTCCCTCCTTATTCCCCGTCTGCCGGGCCCTTCGCCGTATGCGACAATTCCTGCGCGTGCGCACTCGACAGAAGCGGGTCCAGCACAAGGTCCAAATTCCCGTCGAGCACATCTTCGAGCCGGTAAAGCGTTAGGCCGATGCGGTGGTCGGTCACGCGGCTCTGCGGATAATTGTACGTGCGGATGCGCTCGCTGCGGTCGCCGGTGCCAACCTGGTGGCGCCGCTCGCTGGAAATTTTCTCGTCCTGCGCGCGCTGCTTCTGCGCCAGAAGGCGGCTGCGCAAGACCCGCATAGCCTTGTCTTTATTCTTAAACTGGCTGCGCTCGTCCTGGCACTCGACAACCGTGCCGGTGGGCAGGTGCGTGATGCGGATCGCGGAGCTCGTCTTATTGATATGCTGGCCGCCCGCGCCGCTCGAACGGAACGTGTCGATCTGCAAATCCTTCGGGTCGATTTCGAGCTCGACCTCTTCGGCCTCCGGCAGCACGGCGACGGTTGCGGTGCTTGTGTGGATGCGCCCCTGCGTCTCCGTTTCGGGCACGCGCTGGACGCGGTGGACGCCGCTTTCGTAGCGCAGCCGCGACCACACCCCTTTCCCGGAAATCAAGAGGCTTACCTCCTTATAGCCGCCGAGCTCCGTTTCATTCGCGTTTAAAAATTCCGTTTTCCATCCGCGCGCAGCGCAGTACATCAGGTACATGCGCAAAAGCACGCCGCAGAACAGCGCCGCCTCTTCTCCGCCCGCGCCGCCGCGGATTTCTAAGATCACGTTTTTGTCGTCGTTCGGGTCTTTCGGCAAAAGCAGGGTTTTGAGCGTTTCCGTCAGCGCCGATTTCTGCTTCTGCGCCTCATGCAGCTGCCCGAGAGCCAGTTCGTGCAGCTCGCGGTCGCCGCCCTCTTCCAGAAGGGCCTGGGCCTCTTCCTCGTCCTTCTGCGCCGCACAGTAGGCGCGATAGGCTTCGATCAGCGGGGAAAGGGTGCTGTACTCCTTCATCAGCTTCGTATAAAGGGCCGTGTCCGCCACCACCGCCGGGTCGCACAGCCGCACATTCAGCTGCTGGAAGCGGCTTTCCACCTCGTTTAATTCCTCAAACAACGGCATCCCTCCTCTTTTCATTAAATTTTATGAAAGCATTTTATGAAAGCCGAAGCGTTTTCCTACTCCTTTTCCGGCGGCTTTGGGGGAAGAATCCTGCGGATATTCTTCTCACATTTGCGCCGCGGCAGCATGACTTCCCGCCCGCACTGCGTGCAGCGGATCTTAAAATCCATGCCGACGCGCAGCACTTCAAACGTGCTCCCGCCGCACGGATGCGGCTTTTTCATCAAAAGCAGATCCCCGACATGTACTTCCATCCGACGCGCCCCCTTTTTCCCGTTTCCAAACGATTCAATCGGCTTCTAGTATACCATCCGCGCGCCCCGAAAACAACCGGGGCCCCGGAATTTTTGCACAGCCCTTGCAGGCGGCCGCCGGGTCCCCTATAATGGGAAGGGGCGGCCGGCTTTCCGGGCGCCTTGATCCATACATGAAAAAAGGGGGCTTTGCCGCGTGTTGTGCTGGGAAACGCTGCAAACGCATTTGACGACCAAGACCCTCGCCCGCCGCGGGGATTTCTTTTCGCTGATCGATTCGACCAATGAGGAGGCCAAACGCCAGGCCCGCGCGGGCGCCGAAACGGGCAGCGTGTTTGCCGCCGATTACCAGTCCGGCGGCAAGGGGCGCCTCGGGCGCAGGTGGGAATCCGCAAAGGGCGAGAGCCTTCTGTTTTCGCTGCTCTTAAAAAAGCCGCTGCTGCCCGAAAACCTGGGGCTGCTGCCGCTGCTTTCCGGCGTGGCGGTCTGCCGCACGCTGCGCGAGGGCCTCGGCCTCGACGCGCGCATCAAGTGGCCAAACGACGTGCTGCTCGGCAGCCGGAAGGTCTGCGGCATCCTGGCCGAATCGGGCAGCGGGCCGGATGGGCTTTGGGCCGTCGTCGGGATGGGGCTAAACCTTAGCCAGCCCGCGTTTCCGGCCGATTTGGAAAAGCGCGCGACGTCGCTGCGGATGGCCGGCGTGAAAGAGCCGGACGCGTGCGCGCTGCTTTCCGGCATCTGCAACCGCTTAGAGCCGCTGCTTTCGGCCGGCACGCTGCCGGATGCCTATGTGCCGCTGTGTCAAAGCCTTGGCCGGCGCGTCCGCTTTACCCGCGACGGCCGGACGCTCTCCGGCATTGCCGCCGGCATCGCGCCGGACGGCGCTTTGCTCGTCTCGCTGCCCGGCGGGGAGACCCTCCCCGTCTTCAGCGGGGAAGTCACCGTGCAGGGCATTTACGGCGAATAAACACACACCCCCGGGCCGGGCGCGGCACAGGGGTGTTCTTTTTATGGTTTCTGATCGACATGGACGTCCATCTGCGGGAACGGCATATGGACGCCGTTTTCGTCAAACGCGAGCTTGACCGCTTCCTGCAGCGCATAATATAAATCCCAGTAATCGTCCGTCCGGCACCACAGCCGCGCGAGCAGCTGCACGGCGCTGTCACCGCACTGGTCCACGCCGACAAACAACGGCGGGTCCTCCAAAATGCGCTTGTCTTTTGAAACGGTCTCGTACAAGACGGCCTTCGCGTGCAAAAGGTCGTCGCCGTACGCCACCGAAAAGCGCAGGTCCATGCGGCGGTTCTCCATCGCGCTGAAATTCGTCACGACGTTGTCGGCGAGCTTCGCGTTTGGAATCACAATCTCCTTGTTGTCAAACGTGCGCAGGACCGAAAACATGAGTTCCACCCGTTCCACCGTGCCCTCTACGCCGTCGTCCGTCGCGATGTAATCCCCCACTTTAAACGGCTTCGTAAAAATCATCTGCAGGCCGCTTGCGACGTTCGCCATGTTGTTCTTCAAGGCGAGCGTGATGCCGAGTCCCACCGCCGAAAGCCCGCCGACAATGACACTCATATCGACCCCCAGCGCGGAAATCGCGATGACCGCCGTAAAAATTTTGATGATGACGGACACCGCAGAGCTGATAAACGAGACCATCCCCACCTCGCGGTTGGCCTTCTCCAGCGCCTTTGTGCAGACTTTTTTGAGGATGCGGCCGATGAAAAGCCCCACCACCACGATGACCGCCGCCGCCAAAAGCTTCGGCAGGAAATCCAGCACCCACTGCCCCATCTGGGCCCAAAAGTCGGATGCCTGGTTTTCGAGGTTCTGCAGGTTCTGTACGTTTTCCAAGCTGTTTGCAAGGCTTGTCTCCAAACTGCTTTCGAGCGCACTTGCCATATTGGATGCCCCCTTTACACCACCTGGAACAGGTAAAATTTCAGGTATTCCGTTTCCGGCACATTCCATAGGATCGGATGGTCCGGCGCCTGCTGCAGCGCCTCAATCTGCCGCAGCGAGACCTGCGCGTCAAACGCGGCCGAACGCAGCATCTGTTCAAAGTGCGCCGGCGTCATAAAGTGCGAGCACGAACACGTCGCGAGGTATCCGCCGCGCGGCAGAAGCTTCATCGCGCGCAGGTTAATTTCCTTATATCCCCGCGCCGCATGGGAAACGGTCCGGCGGCTTTTCGTAAAGGCCGGCGGGTCGAGGATGATAAAATCATACGTCTTCGGCGGAATCTGCGGCAGAAGCTCGAACACGTTTGCCGCCTCGCAGTCTATTACCTCCGACAGGCCGTTGCGCGCGGCATTTTCCCGCGCGAGCGCGACGGCGTCCTCGCTGACATCGACCGCGTGGACGTGCAAAGCGCCGCCTTTGGCCGCGTTCATCGCAAACGAGCCCGTGTGCGTAAAGCAGTCTAAAACCCGCTTGCCGCGGGCTAAGCGCGCGACCGCCTGGCGGGTGTATTTCTGGTCTAAGAAAAAGCCCGTCTTCTGCCCGTTTTCGAAATCGACCGTATACGTTAATCCGTTTTCGACGATCTCCGTTTTCGTGTACGCCGGCGTTTCGAGCCCCGGCAGCGCGTAAAAGCCCTTCCCCTGCGAAAGGCCCTCGCGCTCGCGGATGGCGACGTCGTTGCGCTCGTAGATGCCGGCAATCTTCTGCCCGTCCGCGGTCAAGACGTCGTAAAGCGCCTGCATGAGCGCTGCCTTCCGCTTTTCGAGCCCCAAGCACAGCGTCTGCACGACGAGGATCTCCGAAAAGCGGTCAACCGTCAAGCCCGGCAGCCCGTCGGCCTCGCCGAAAACGACGCGGCAGCAGGTAAGCTCCTGCGGGCGCAAAACACTTTTGCGGTACGCCCATGCGTAGGCGATGCGCCGGCGGAAAAAGGCGTCGTCGAAGGTGTCGTTTGCGTTGCGCGAGAGCAGGCGCACGCGAATCTTGCTGTTGGCGTTATAAAACCCGGCGCCGAGCCAGCGCCCTTTCTGCGAGAAGACGTCCACGATCTCGCCGTTTTCCGCGTCCCCCAGCGGCGTGACCTCCGTGTCGTAAATCCACGGATGCCCCTTCCCGATGGAATGCTCGGCCTTCTTCGTGACGGCCACCCGTACAAACCTGTCTTTCATAGCACACTCCTTTGCCAAAAGTCCAAAAAGCCGTGTCCGAAAACCCGCATTCCGTTCCGGCGCGGCCCGATTTTCCCTCTCTTCATGATACCGGATCTTGCATGGAATTGCAACAAAGCTGTCCGCGAAAAGCGCAGTACAGACGTCAAAACCGCCGGTTTTCCTTATGTTCCATTGACTTTGCTTCTTGGAATGCTATAATAAATTCGTGCTGAATCTTTTATAGATATGCCCTTTCCCGCAAAAAGGGAATGTACAAAAGGGTGTAAGATCTTTGCAAAAAGAGATAAAAGCAGAACAAAAGGAGCGTTTGCGTTATGGCAGTTAAGAAGAATGAAACCCAAAAGCTTGCCTCTGAAACGAAGTATTATAAAATCCTCTCCGTGCAAAACGGATTGGCGCTGAGCGTAGAAGATGCAAGCGCTGAAAACGGAGCCCTGCTCGTGACGGATGTGCCGGCCGATACGGACGTACAGTCTTGGAAGATTGCCCCGGCTGTCGACGGCACGTGCCGCCTCGTGAACAAGCAGACCGGTAAAGTCGCCGACGTCATCGAGGGCGGTATGCAGAGCGGCGCGTGGATGCACCAGTGGAGCGCTGCGGAAGCGCCGACCCAGCTGTGGGAAGTGGAAGCTGCCGAGGGCGGCTACCGCTTCGTTTCGCGCGCAAGCGGCAAGTGCATGGACATTGTCGGCCTGTCGAAGGCAGCCGGCGCCCATGTGCAGATCTGGGACGCCGCCGACGGGGACAACCAGCTCTTTAAAATTGAGCTCGTAGAAGAAATTCCCGCCCCGCAGGCCGAAAAGCCGGCCGCGAAAAAGCCCGCGCCGAAAAAGCAGCCGGCCGCCAAAAAGGCGCCCGCAAAGGAAGAGGCACCGAAGGCCGCTGTGAAGCCGGAAGCCCCGAAGGCTGCCGCAAAGGCGGAGGCGCCGAAGGCCGCCGAAAAGGCCCCGAAAGCGGAGCCCGCAAAGGCCATGCAGAAGGAGCCGGCCAAGACGGTTGTAAAACACGAAGCGCCGAAGACGACGCTGGCCGCCGCGAAGGAAGCCCCGAAGGCGCCGGCAAAGCATGAAGCGCCGAAGGCCGCCCCGGCTGCCGCAAAGAAGCCGGAAACGGACAAGCACAAGAAATAATCGTTCCCTGATACTAAGAAAAAGGACCGCCGCCCGCTTGTGGGCGCTGCGGTCCTCTTTTTTGCATGATTCTGCGCCAAAACGGGCAGACTACGGATTGCCGGGCCGCCGCACGCAGACGGCCGGCACACGACGATCGGCGAGGTGAATGCCATGCAGGAAGGAAAAACGTACCGCGACCTGTTCACAATGCTGCGCGAGGAGCCGGCGGCAAAGGCTTATTTTGAAAACCTGCCCGCTCCGGTGCGCCAGCAGATGAGCACCCGCGCTTTCCGGGTCAATTCCTTTGAAAGCATGCGGGACTATGCGGACAATCTGACGCGCGGGGACGGCTGATCCCCAAAAAGGCGGCGCCGGTTTTGCGGGCACCGCCTTTTCGTTTACCCGTTTCGCGCGTCCGGCGGCGTCAGGCCGTAGCGGGCGTAAAAGTCCTGCCGGTCCGCGTTTGTCCGGAAAGCCTGCGCACACAGAAGTTTCCCCGATTTCGGGTCGCGGAAACCGATGAGCGCTTCCCCCGTACAGATGCTGCGCTCCACCGCGACATCTTCGACCGTCACCCCTTCCGGCAGCGGCAGGGGCGTTTTCTTCCTGCGTTTGAAACCGTGCAGCATCGGGCTGCCTCCTTTCACAGATTGCATACGGATGAAAGAATATGCAGAGATGCTTTTAAGCCTGCACCACGGCCACGGACCGACACGAAAGCTCCGCGTAGCGCTGCTCCAAAAGCGCCTTGGGAACGGCGATCTTGCCGTTATTCTCGTAAGGGTCATTGAGCAGGTAAGCGTCTTCGGTATAGCCGGTCAAAACAAGGCAGTGCTCGTGCGAAGGCCACGTGAAAATTTCGCCGCTTCCCTCAAGGACCCACTGCGCGCCCGGCTCCATTGCGGCCATGTTGATGGTGGCCCACACGAGGACCGGCTCCCCCCGCACGAGGTACGTGCTGCAGAGCGTGGGAAGCGGGGTGCCGGTGGTGTCGTACACCGTATAGCCGCTGCCCAAAAACGGCTGCAGAAGGCGCTCGATGACCGGCGGAAAGCAGCCGAAGCCGTGGGGCGAAGTGGGGTCGCCGACGAAGACGTCGTCGGGGCTCGGGCCGTACAAGGCGCCGTCCGTCCCCTGGCGGAGGCTGCCGGTGGGCAGCGCTTCTACCAGGCGTTCGATCGGCACATCCCGGCCCCAGTACTGCAAAAGCATCTTGGCGCTGATCAATTCACAGCCGGTCGGCAGAAGGCCCTCCTGGGAAAGGTAGGGCACTTCCAAGGCAAAGGCCGCGGGCGGATGCGCCAGCGGCTGCGGCGGCGCCGGCTGTGCGGCCGGGGACGAAGGATTGGAAACGGCCGCCGGCTGGCGTGCCGGCCCAGTCTCCATCAGCCGGCAGGCGGTGAGGAAAATGACAAAGAGCGCTGCCGCCAGGCAGGCCGCAAATCGTTTTCTTTTCTGCATGTCCACATCTCCTTTGAAAGCGGGCCCTGAAAAGGGGGATTTCCCTTTTAACACGGCCGCCGCAGCGGAAAGGTTCCCTCTCCGACGCGGGTACAATCGCCGGCACCATGACGGGCATGCACAAAAAGCATCTCTTTACGCGTATCATAGCAAATTTCACGCCGTCGTGCAATCTTACGGTTTCCTGACATTTGATTGACAGAAGTTGACAACCTTCTTTCGCCCCGGTACAATAAAAAAGGCCGGAAAAGCCGGCCCCGCCGCCAAAGCGCGGGGCGCTTTCTGCGGCCCAGGAAACCCATTGCTTTCGGAAACGGAGGTTGCAACCGACATGCCGAATTCCTCAAAACGCACTTCGCGCTCCCGCTACGCGGACGAGCCGCCCAAGCGAAAAAAGCGGCAGGCGGGCCCCACTTCCCGCCGCCCTTCTTCTGTAAATCCGGAAACGCCGCCCCGCCGGCCCGAGGCCCGCTCGGATGGGCGCGACATCTATTCCCATTCGCAGCATACGCACCGCGGCGAACCGATGGTGGACATCTACTCGCACAGCACGCAGCCAAAGCGCCGCCGCTCGCGCGAGGATGTCCGTTACTATGACGGCTACACCACAAACGACACGCCGCCGCGCCCCGCAAAAGCCGCCCGCGGCGCCACCCGGCGCAATCCCCCCGCACGGCGCCGGCGCAAAAAGCGGCACATCGCGCGCCGGGTCGTCTGCGTAATCCTCGTGCTGCTGTTGATCCTCGCCGTGTGGATGACCGTGCTCTTCGCACAGATGGACCGCACGCACAACACGGACCAAAGCCAGTACGCCGCGCAGCCGCAGAATGCGCCGACGTGGGACATCGAGTCGAACCCGCTTGTCACGAACATTCTTTTAATCGGCATGGACCAGCGCGACGGGGAAAGCCACGGCAGCGACACGATGCTGCTGCTCACGATTGACCGGCTGCATCTGAAACTCAAGATGACGTCGTTTCTGCGCGACACGTACGTCGAAATCCCCGGCCACGGCATGCAGAAGCTCAACGCCTCGTTTGCCTATGGCGGGCCGGCTTTGACGATGCAGACGATCGAGAACAATTACCGCATAAAGGTCGACAAATACCTCGCCGTGGACTTTAACACATTCGCACAGCTGATTAACGCCGTCGGCGGCATCGACGTCACGCTTGACGAAGCGCTGTGCAATGAATTCTACACAGGCATCGGGCGCGAATATTCGCCGGGCGAACAGAACCTGACCGGCGTGGCGGCGTTGTATTATACGCGCATCCGCAACGTCGGCAACGATTACGGCCGCGCCGAGCGCCAGCGCGAAGTGGTCGGCCAGCTCGTCAAGAAGATGGCGCTGCTCGGGCCCATCAAATTAAACGAGGTGTTAAGCGAGGTCATGCCGCAGATGTGGACG
Organism: uncultured Clostridia bacterium; assembly: GCA_944385055.1. GTDB lineage: Bacteria > Bacillota > Clostridia > Oscillospirales > Acutalibacteraceae > Caproicibacterium. The sequence continues at coordinate 198,123 of CALWVT010000004.1, forward strand.
AACCTCTCGGCGCTGGAAATGACGGGGCTTGTGTTCACGAGCTTCCCGTGCGTGCTGTTCGAGCAGCAGAGCCAGCAGATTCCGGCCGAAAACACGTACACGAGCGCGACGGTCGATGTCGGCGCGGTGCTCGTGCCGGATTTGACGCAGAACGCCCAGATCCTGCGCGATTTCCTGTACGGCAGCGGCTCGCCGGACGCCTAATCGCGCATAATCCATTCAGATCGTTTCACACAGCGGCCGGCAAGGCATCCGAACGGTGCTTTGCCGGCCGCTTTCCGTTTGTGCCAAGGGGGTAGGCTTTCGTTTCAATCTGTGGTATAATAAAAAAGATTACACGGAAATTCTCTGAAACCATTTCAGAACCGCGTCAGAAAAAGCCGGCGGCACGCCGTCCGGTGCAAACGGGAGGAACCAAAATGGAGAAAAAAACGTTTTATATCACCACCCCCATCTATTACCCTTCGGGGAAGCCGCACATCGGCCACAGCTACACGACGGTCGCAAGCGACGCCATCGCGCGTTACAAGCGCATGCAGGGGTACGACGTGATGTTCCTGACCGGGACCGACGAGCACGGGCTGAAAATTGAGCAGAAAGCCGAAGAGGCCGGCATCACGCCGAAGGAATACGTGGACAAGGCCTCGCAGGTGTTCCGCGATCTGTGGAAACTTTTAAATATCTCGAATGACCGCTTTATCCGCACGACGGACGATTACCATGTGCGCGGCATCCAGAAGATCTTCCGCACGCTCTATGAAAAGGGCGAGATCTACAAGGGGAAGTACGAGGGCTGGTACTGCACGCCGTGCGAGTCGTTCTGGACCGAAACACAGCTCAAGGACGGCAAGTGCCCGGACTGCGGCCGCGAAGTGAAATGGACCGAAGAGGAGGCGTACTTCTTCCGCCTCTCGAAATACGCCGACCGGCTGTTAAAGCTGTATGAGGACCACCCGGAATTCATCCAGCCGGAAAGCCGCAAAAATGAGATGATCGCGTTCATTAAGCAGGGCTTGCAGGACTTGTGCGTCTCGCGCACGAGCTTTACGTGGGGCGTGCCGGTCGACTTTGACCCGAAACACGTCGTGTACGTGTGGATTGACGCGCTGCCGAACTACATCACGGCCTTGGGCTACGGCAGCGACGACGAATCCGACTTCCACAAATACTGGCCGGCCGACGTCCACTTCGTCGGGAAAGAGATCGTGCGCTTCCACACAATCATCTGGCCGGCCATCTTAATGGCGCTCGGCCTGCCGCTTCCGAAGCAGGTGTACGGTCACGGGTGGCTGTTGTTCGGCGACGGCAGCAAGATGAGCAAGAGCAAGGGCAACGTCGTCGACCCGTACATCCTGTGCGAGCGCTACGGCGTCGACGCGATCCGCTACTTCCTGCTGCGCGAGATCCCGTTCGGCAGCGACGGCCTGTTCACGAATGAGGCGTTAATCCAGCGCATCAATTCGGACCTCGCCAACGACCTCGGAAACCTGCTCTCCCGCACGACGGCGATGGTGCAGAAGTATTTCGGCGGCCACATCCCGCAAGAGCAGGAGGCGGGCCCCGAAGACGCGCCCCTCGAAGAAATGGGCCGTGCGCTGCGGCAAAAATGCGACGAGGCAATCGACAAGTACCAGTTCAGCCGCACGCTCGAGGAGCTTTGGAAATTCATCGCGCGCACGAATAAATACATCGACGAGACGATGCCGTGGGCGCTCGGCAAGGATGAGACGAAGCAAGCGCGCTTAGCGAGCGTGATGGACCATTTGTGCGAAGCGCTGCGGCTCGTGTCGATCCTTCTGACGCCGTTTATGCCTGAAACCGCGCCGAAGATCCAGGCACAGCTCGGCCTTTCGCCGGAAGACTGCACGTACGCGCGCGCGGAATACGGCAAATTCCCGGCCGGCTGCACGGTGACGAAGGGCGAAACGCTCTTCCCGCGCATCGATGTGGAAAAGGAGATCGCGGCGTTAAACGAGTTGATCCCGACGCCCGACGCCGAAACCGCGCAGCAGGAAAAGGTCCGCGAAGAGCTCGCGGGGGTGGCGCAGATCGGCATCGACGACTTTGCGAAGGTCGAGCTGCGCGCGGCGAAAATCGTCAACTGCGAAAAGATCAAGCGCGCGAAGAAGCTGTTAAAGCTCACGCTCGACGACGGCACGGGCGAGGCGCGCACGGTCTGCAGCGGCATCGCGCCGTGGTATAAGCCGGAGGATCTCATCGGCAAGACGGTCGTCGTCGTGGCGAACCTCGCGCCGGCGAAGCTCTGCGGCATCGAGAGCCAGGGCATGATCCTCGCGGCGGACGCCGGCGAAAACGACGTAAAGGTTGTGTTCCTCGACGGCGTGCCCGCGGGCAGCAAAATTCGATAACCAGAAAACGCGAGGGGGCTTTTGCGGCCCCCTTTTGTTTCCGGCCCCGGAATGCGGGGAAAGCGGAAGCAAAGAAAGGAGGCCCCGTTTGGGCTATCAAAATATTTTCGACAGCCACGCGCACTACGACGACAGCGCGTTTGACGAAGACCGCGAGGCGCTGTTAAGCGCCCTGCCGGAAAAGGGCGTGTGCGCGGTCCTCGACTGCGGCTCCGATTTGCCGTCGAGCAAAAAAGCGGTCGCCTTGGCGAAAACATGGCCATATCTCTACGCAGCCGCCGGCGTCCATCCCGAGGAGATCGGCGCGGCGCCCGCCGCATGGGAAACGGAACTCTGCGCGCTTTTGGACCACAAGGCGGAAAACCGCATCGTCGCCGTCGGGGAGATCGGCCTCGATTACCACTTTAAAGAGAATGCCCCGCGCAATGTACAGAAGGCGGCGTTCGCGCGGCAATTGGAGATCGCCAAGGCGTATAACCTGCCGGTCGTCATCCACGACCGCGACGCGCACGGCGATACGATGGAGCTATTGCGCCGCTACCGCCCGCGCGGCGTGCTGCACTGCTTTTCGGGCAGCGTCGAGATGATGCAGGAAGCGGTGAAACTCGGGCTTTACATCGGCCTTGGCGGCGCGGTCACGTTTAAAAACGCGAAGACGCCCGTGCGCGTCGCGGCCGCGGTACCCGAAGACCGGCTGTTAAATGAGACGGACTGCCCGTACATGGCGCCGGTCCCGCTGCGCGGCACGCGGTGCGATTCGTCGATGATCCCGTACAGCGCCGAAGTCATCGCGGCGGCGCGCGGCATTTCAGCGCAGGCAGTGCTCGACCTCGGCTGCCGCAACGCGAAAGCGCTGTTTGGAATCGAGGACTGAAAAAAGGAAAAAAACCGGCGGCCGGAAGACGCATTTCGAAGCGCGTTTTCCAGCCGCCGGCTTTTTCTTTTTACGATTATTGCTTTTCCTGAATCTCGACCTTTTCGCCGCCGAGGATCTTATTCATGTTGCGCACCGCGCACATCTTGCCGCACATCGTGCAGGTGTGCTTGTCGGCCGGGTTCGTGCTCTTGAAGTATTCCTCGGCCTTTTCGCGGTCGAGGGCCTCGTCGAACATCGCGTCCCAATCGAGCTTTTTACGGGCGTCGCTCATGCGGTTATCCCAATCGCGTGCGCCCGGCAGGCCCTTGGCCAGGTCGCCGGCGTGTGCCGCAATCTTCGCCGCGATGATGCCTTCCTTGACGTCCGGGATGCTCGGCAGGCGCAGATGCTCCGCGGGCGTGACATAGCACAGGAAATCGGCGCCGTTTGCCGCCGCGATCGCGCCGCCGATGGCGGACGTGATGTGGTCATAGCCGGGCGCGATGTCCGTGACAATCGGGCCGAGCACATAAAACGGCGCATTGTGGCACAGGCGCTTTTCGAGCTGCATATTTGCCGCAATCTCGTTTAACACCATATGGCCCGGGCCCTCAATCATAACCTGGACGTCGTGCTCCCAGGCGCGCTTCGTCAGAAGGCCGAGCTCGATGAGTTCGCTGATCTGCGACGCATCCGTCGCGTCGTCGTTGCAGCCCGGGCGCATCGCGTCGCCGAGCGAAATCGTCACATCGTACTCGCGCAGGATGTCCATGAGCTCGTCGAAATGCTCATAAAACGGATTTTCATTGCCCGTCATCTCCATCCACGCGTACAGAAGCGAGCCGCCGCGCGACACGATGTTCATGCGCCGGCCGCTGCGCTTGAAGCTGTCGACGGCCTTGCGGTTGATGCCCGCGTGGATCGTCATGAAGTCGACGCCCTCTTCCGCGTGCGCGCGCACGACCTTCAAAAAGTCCTCGGCCGTAATCTGGGCGAGGTCCTTCTCGAGATAACCCACGGCGTCATACACCGGCACCGTGCCGATCATCGCGGGGGACATCTCGACAAGCTCTTTGCGGAAATCGTGCGTCTTGCCGTAGTTCGACAGGTCCATAATGGCCTCGGCGTCAAATTTCAGCGCGACGCGCACCTTTTCCATTTCGCAGACATAGTCGTGGATATCGCCGGAAATGCCGAGGTTGACGTTGATTTTCGTGCGCAGGCCCTCGCCGACGCCGCGCGGGCGCAGGCTCTTGTGGTTCTTGTTGGCCGGGATGACGACCGAACCGGCCGCCACGCGCTGCATCAGAAGCTGCGGGTCGACGTTCTCGTCCTTCGCGACCGCTTCCATCTGGGGGGTCAGGAAACCGGCCTTCGCGGCTTCCATCTGGGTATGATAGTTCATGCTTTATGCTTCCTTTCCTGCGGCAGAAGCCGCCTTCATGTTTGCCTGCAGGGCGTGCACCTTGGCGGGGATGTCCTCTGCCCCGACGATGTCGGTCACAAGGCAGATGCACCCGGCGCCGCGGCGCGCGACCTGTGCAATGTTGTGCTCCTTGATGCCGCCGATTGCGACAAACGGCAGCGGGATATGGGAAACGACGTACTCGAGGTACGAAAGCCCGACCGGCGCACAGACGTCGGACTTCGTGTGCGTTTCATAAAGCGGCCCGACGCCGATGTAGTCGGCGCCTTTTCGGACGGCCTCCTCGGCCTGCGCGGGGCTGTGCGTCGAAAGGCCGATGATGCGGTCACCCATGAGCTCGCGCGCCTTTTCGATCGGCATGTCGTCCTGGCCGATATGGACGCCGTCGGCGCCGCATGCGAGCGCGAGCGCGATGTCGTCGTCGATGATGAATTTTGCCCCGGCATTCGCGGTCATCTCGCGCAGGCGCACGCACTGCGTGTATTTCTCCTTGCCGCTTTTCTCCTTTTCGCGGTACTGGATCACGCGGATGCCCGCGTCGAGCATCTTTTCGACGACCTCAAAATTGTCGCGTCCGCGCGAAAACTTCTCGGCCGTGATGCCGTAAAGGCCGATATTGCGCAAAAATTCCGCGCGGGAACGCCGAGACGCCAAAAACGATTTTTCGAGCGAATAGGACTGGAAGCGGCAGTCCTCCAGCTCCTTTGCAAGCGGATACTCTCCGGAAAGCTTCATGCCCTCCTCCGCGGCGCGCAGGGCTTCCTGCACGCGCTTACAGTTCGCTTCGACCAAATCGGCCGCGCTTTCGCGCGTATCGAGCCGGGTCGCGGCACTCGTCTTGCGGCCGACGTCGTGGTCGGCGTCGCGCCCCAAAAGGCAGTCTGCGGCGACGGGCTTTCCGGCCTCGCGGATTTTATGGCGCAAATCGCGGCATTTTGCGGAAAGCGCCTGCTCGCCGCGGCAAAGGCGGGCGTAATCCTCCAGCACGCGCAGCCCTTCGCAGGCGCGGTTTAAGTTTGCATCGAGCAAACGGTACGTTTCAAACATCGTTTTGTTCTCCCTCCAAAGTCAGCTGCAGCACAAGGTCCGCCTGTTTTGCGGCCGCGACCATCACGCGCGGCGCAAACGGCGGCGTGGATGCCGTGTCGCTTTTGCCGTCGCCGACGACGTACACCCGGCGCCCAAAGCGGCGCGTGACAAGCGCGTCCGTATTCCCAAAGCCCGCGATGCCCGCCGCGCAGATCACGGGTTTCCCGAGCCCCAGCGCCGCCGAAACGAACGCAGCCTTCGCCTCGGCCTCGTCGAGCGCCTCGACCAAAAGATCCGCGTCTTTTGCCAAAGCGCACGCATTTTCCGCCGTGACGCGCGTCTGCAGGGCCGTAATCTCCACTTTCGGGTTTAAAATGCGGTAAATTTCGGCAGCGGCCTCCACTTTCGGCTTTCCAAGCTGCGGCGGGAAAAAGAACTGGCGGTTTAGGTTCGACGCATCGACCGTGTCGAAATCGACGAGCGTCAGCTTTCGAAACCCCGACCGCACGAGCAGATACGCAACGTTTGACCCCAATCCCCCGCAGCCGGCCACAAACACACGGGTCTTTCGGATCTTTTCGAGCTGCTGTTCCGTAAAATAGCGGGCCAGCCCCCGCTCGAGCGCCTCACGCATCGCGGCGCAGCGGTTCCCAGTCCTTATAGACCGGCTGGTAGCCGTGGGCACGGATCGCGGCGGCCATCTCCTCGACGTTTCTCGGGTCGCTGATTTCAAACTGGCCGTCCGTCTTCGGCTTTCCCGCATGGCCGCCGACTTCCGTCACGGAAGCCGCCGACATCTTCGTGACGCCCAAACCGATCAGGTGGTCGCGGAAATCCGGCGTTTCGCGCGTCGAGACCGTGATGCCGAGCCGCGGCAAAAAGCAGCGGTAGGCCGCCATCGCCTGGACGATTGCCGCGTCGTCGACGTCACACGCGGGCTTAAAGCTGCCCTCGCCGACGCACGGGCGGATGCGCGGCAGCGAAACGGCGCAGTCGGTGCCCGGATACTTCTGCATCAGATACGCCGCGTGCATGCCGGTCAAGAACGTCTCTTTTCTCCAGTCGTCGAGCCCCAAAAGCGCGCCGAGGTTGACGCTGTGGTAGCCCGCCCTGCAGGCGAGCTCGGGGCTGTTAAGGCGCTTTTTGTAGTCGTGCTTCGGCCCGGACGGGTGCAGTTTCGGGTAGAGGTCTTCGTTATACGTCTCCTGGAACATCGTAAACGCATCGACGCCGGCCTCAAAGAGCATGCGGTACTCGTCTTCCTCGAGCGAATAGACCTCGATGCAGATCGAATCGACGTACTGCTTGAGCACGCGCACACAGTCGGCGATGTAAGAGGGCGGCGTCGCCGCGCGGCTTTCGCCGGTCAGGATGATGATGTGGCGGATGCCCTCGTCGCGGATGGCCCTGCCCTCGCGCGCAACCTCCTCGAGCGTCAGCTTGCAGCGGCCGATGTGGTTCGTGCGGTTAAAGCCGCAGTAAACGCACGCGTTCTCGCAGATGTTTGCAAGGTACAGCGGCGTAAACAGCGTGATGGTCTTGCCGAAATTGTGCTCGGTCAGCGTGTGGGCCTTTTGCGCCATCTCCTCTAAGAGGGCGGGTTCCGCCGCCGCGGGGGACAGAAGCGTCAGAAAATCGAGCGGGCCTTTCTGCTCCTTCTGCAGCGCGCGGCGCACGTCAAACGGCGTGACGCCGTTTAAAAATTCCGCAAACGGGAAGGATTTATATTGGCGGTACACTTCATAGTAGCTCATCCGAAACCTCCTTTTCGGGCTTTGCGCCCGGCCGTGTTCACCTATTTTGTGTTTTGTGCGTCAGTCTTTGCGCAAAAAGCCCGTCAGCGGCGAGGAGGCCGAAGCGATCTCCTTGACGGCGCTCGGGCCGGCGAGGAATGCCTCGCGGCCGGCCTCAACGGCCTTGCGGAACGCGCTCGCCATCAAAACCGGGTTGCCGGCCGTCGCAACGGCCGTGTTGACGAGCACCGCCGCGGCGCCGATCTCCATGCACTCGGCGGCTTCGCTGGGCTTGCCGATGCCGGCGTCGACGATCACAGGCAGGTCGAGCTCCTGGATCATGATCTGCACGAGCTCGCGCGTGCGCAGGCCCTTATTCGTGCCGATCGGCGCGCCGAACGGCATGACGGCGGCGGCACCGGCGTCGCGCATACGGCGCGCGGCGTAGAGGTCCGGGGTCATATACGGCAGGACCGTAAAGCCTTCTTTGACGAGCGTATCGACGGCCTTGACCGTCTCTTCGTTGTCCGGCAGGAGGTACTTCGAATCGGCGACGACTTCGACTTTGACCCAGTCGCCGCAGCCGGCCGCGCGTCCCAAACGCGCGATGCGCACGGCCTCTTCCGCGGTGCGCGCGCCGGACGTGTTCGGCATCAGGATGCAGTCTTTCGGGATATACTGCATGATATTTTCCTGCGGGGAATTGAAATCGATGCGGCGCATCGCGACCGTAATGACCTGCGAGCCCGCGGCCTTGATGCAGTCGGGGATGATGGCATCCTCCCCGTATTTACCGGTGCCGAGGAACAGGCGGCTCTTTAACGTCTTGCCGCCGATAACGAATTGATCTTCCATGATACTCTTCCTTTCTCGTTGCGGGCCTTGGCAGAACGGCCCTTTTTGGACTGGGCTTTCGCGGCTTTTTCAGCCGCCGCCCATAAAGCGCAGCACTTCGAGCTCGTCGCCGTCCTGCAAGCACAGCGTGCCGAATTCTTTAAACGGGATGATCTTCCCGTTGTGTTCGACAACGACCGACTCCGGCTTGACATTCTGGCTTTTTAAAAATCCTTCCAGCGTCAGCCCCGCTTCGCACGTCCGCTTCTCCCCATTGACCGTCAGCTCCACGCCGCTTCACCTCCCCTGCGTTTTGTTGCACATCCGCTTTGTAGCAAAAAAGCACACCTGCGACTTTCTTCGCAGATGTGCCCGGAACTTGCCTTTTGTTTTGGGAACGCTTGCTTCCTACGACAGTACTAACTGACAGGTTCAAAGGGTCGGGCAACGGATTTGCCCTCTCAGCGCAAAGGCACCCCTGCAAAGCTCTGTATGCATTTTGGAAAGGCGGAAACTCCGCCTTTGCCGGAAATCTCCGGCAAGATAAGTATGCCACACCCGGGCGGGGATGTCAACTCTTTTTTCCCGCCGCGGCTTCGGGGATATGGAAAGATTTTAGGGGGCATAACCGCGTGCATTTTAGGAAACGTATCTATCAAAACAATCCGCAAAAAAGGAGTGGACGCACGATGCGGCAGACAAAACATGCAAAGAGGCGGGACGCAAACAAAGCGGCCGACAATTCCCTTTTGGGCTATACGGAGCCCGGCACGCCGGGTGCCGAGGACGTCGTATCCGCCAATGAATGCACCGGGCTTGTGATGGCGCCGCCGGAAGACGAGGCGCAGGCCAGGGCCTATACGGACCTTTACCCGATCCCCAAGCCCGAAAACGACGTGCCAAACGGCCTGCAAAGCCCCAAAAAGCCATAAAAAGGGCGCC
>CALWVT010000005.1 GCA_944385055.1 uncultured Clostridia bacterium
ACCCAGCGCGTGAGGCCGGGGTTCCAATAGCCGAGCGTCTCCATCAAAAACGCCTTGACGTAATCTTCCTTGTTGTTCCAGAACATTGAAAACCACGTTTTGAAGAATTCGCCTTTGTTTGCCTCCAAAAACGCATCGTCGAAATGTTCGTGGAATTTGATCTGGTCGACCGAATACGGATAGTACGATTCCTTTATATCCTCGAGCGGCAGAAGCTGGTCTAAAAACTCGGCCTGCTCCTGTGTGACCGCGCCGTCCTGTGCGACGACACGCGACACCTGCTGCAGCGGGATCGCCAACGACTCCGCAAACGGGCTTTTTTCAATGCCGAGCGCGGAAAAGACCGGCCCCTGCACCGCCGCACACGCGACGACGAGGGCCGCGGCCGCGGGCAGCACGCGCTTCCAATGGCGGCGGCACCACAGCACAAGGAAGACGGCCACAAACGCCAAAATGTAAAGGCCGTTGTTGCGCAAAAACGCGACGCCCGCGCCCAGAAGGCACAGGTGCAAAAGTCCCTGCCAATGCAAAAGGTTCTCGCCGCGCTGCTGCGCCGTGTCCGCCAAAAACAGCGCGAACAACAGCATCACGCCGCCGAACAGGATGTCCTTCCACATCGTCATCGCGTACTTGCCGAATGTCGGATTTAGCAAAAGATACGCCGCGGCGAAAAAGAGGTAGCCCGCCTTGCAGCCGCGCCGATGCAGCCAGTAAAAGCCGTAGCCGAAAATCGCCGCCATGCACGCCATCTGCACGAGCGAGTACAGCGCGACGCCGTGGTTGATGCCGCCGAACAGCGAACCGAGCCGCACCCACAGCCCGACCCAGAGCTGATAGAAAAGCGGCTGCTGGTTATTGAGGCTCGTCCACCCCATCCCGCGCACGAGGCACGAGAACGAGTCGCCGGTCATGAGCCCCGGATAGTACGTAAAAAAGTACGGCGCCCACACGCCCAGAAACAGCGCGGTCCACAAAAGCCACTGGAACACGGGCCGCATGCGCTTAATAGGCTGTGCCTCCAAAGCCGCCGGCGCCTTTTCCTCCGAGCGGTCCATCGCGTAGAACAGACACAAAAACGCGGGCCAGAATAACAGCGCCGGCAGCCCCCACGTCAGGAAGTCCTGCTGCCCCTGGAACAGCGCCGGCGGGTCCAAAAGCTGTGTGCGTGACCCCAGCAAAAGCGCGAGCGAAAATGCGCCCGCCGCGGCGCCGGCGCCGATTACGAGCGTCTTGCTTCTGCAGCCGAGCGCGTACCAGATGCACGCGGTCGCACCCACGGCGCAGAACAGCCACGCGATCCAAATAGCCAAGCTGCCCTGCAGGCCGCTTTCGCCGAAAATGTGCAGTTCCCGCAGCGCAAACCACGCGAGCACCGCGCCGACGACCGCGCTCGGCCAGAAATTTCGTTTTGCGAAAGGCCCTTCCCGATCGGACAGAAACTCCCGAATCCGCATGCCGCCGCCCCCTTATTCCCCGATGATCTTAATCAACGCGTGCTTGTCGCGCTTGCCGTCGAATTCGAAGTAGAAGATCTGCTCCCACGTGCCGAAGTCGAGCTTGCCGTCCGTGATCGCGACGACGACCTCGCGGCCCATGACCGTGCGCTTCAGATGCGCGTCGGCGTTGTCCTCGAAGCCGTTGTGCTGGTACTGGCTGTAGGGCTTTTCGGGCGCGAGTTTTTCGAGCCAGACCTCGAAGTCGTGGTGGAGGCCCGGTTCGTCGTCGTTAATAAACACGCTTGCCGTGATGTTCATCGCGTTGACGAGGACAAGGCCCTCCTGGACGCCAGACTCGCGCACGGCCGCTTCGACCTGCGGCGTAATATTGACAAGGCCCCGGCGCGTGGGGAGATGAAAATACAGTTCTTTCCGATACGATTTCACGAAATCCGCTTCCTTTCTCTTAGAAAAATGCTGGCTCGGGACATCTCAGCTCGTCTCCAGCAGCGTGTATTCAAAATTTGTGTCCGCGGGAATGCCGTAGTACTCGCAGATAAATTCTTTATAGTGGTCGATCACATAGGTCGAATTGAAATAGTCGTTGTCAAAGTCGTTGAAGTCGACGTGGATGGTGTCGGTCTGGCCGGCCTTGACGGAAGCGATCTGCGCCTCGAAATCCGAATAGGCGACTTTATTCATGCGCGTGGCCTGAAACGTCACGCACAGCGACAGCGCAGACACCGCGAGCAGCGCGCCCTGTAAAAGGGTCAGCACGCGCGTGCGGCTTACCTGCCACAGCGCGCACAGCAGAAGCAGCACGAGGAAAAACGCCATCGGCACTTTCGCGCGGCCGGACGACGAAGTCGCGAGCGCCGGAATGCCCTGGGACGCCCAAAGCCCTAAGGACAGCGCCGCAAAAAAGCGCATGGGCCGCCCCTCTTCGCCGCGCGCGGCCAAGAACAGCGCGAGAATCCCGCACAGGAGAAACAGGATCCAGAAGCCGACGAGGGCCGCCATCGTCCAAAATTCGCGCGAGGAAAGCGCCTCCACATTTGAATGGGCAATTTCCGGCAAATGCAGCGCTTGCGTTGCGGGCCCCAAAAGCGCGCCGAACGCGAGGATGCCCTTGAGAATCCACGAGAAAATCCGCACGCCGCTTCGCAGCTCTTTTCTCCGGTACAGCGCCCACAGCGCCAGAAGGCCGAACGCCGTCAGATAAGCCCAGTTGTCGGACGTGAGCCTGTAAAGGTACAGCGCCAGGTTTGAGCAGTAGAACATCAGGCCGTGCAGCGCCTCTGTATTTTCCTGATCCATGCGGAAATAGGCACCCGGCGCTGTGAGCATGAAAATGAGCGCCGCGAACGCCAGAATCGTGAGCACGATATGCACGCCCCGCGCACGTTTTTCGCGCAAAAGATAGAACAACGCCGCCGCGGAAAAGAAGAACAGAATCATCGTCTCCTGCTCGTGCAGAAGGCAGCCGGCCACAAACAGAACCGGCGACACGACGCGGAAAAAGCCCGGCAGCGCGCGGTGGCGCAGCGCGTTATAAAACGGCAGGATGCCCACTAACGCACAGAACATCGGGTATAAATAATTGCAGCTGCCGTCGAGCCAGAAAAACGCGTCCGTCAACGCGTAGTCCGTCACAGGCAGAAACCCCAGAAACGCCGCGCACAGCCACGCGGTCAAAAGCTCGCGCTTTGAGGGTGCCTCGCCGCGCGGCGCAAACGCGCCGGTGACCATATAATAAAACAGCATGCCGCACGCCGTGACGACGGCCGCGCTGACCCACTGCCAGACGTGGAAATCCATCATCAGGAAAATCTGCGCGAGCGCGTTGCCCATGCGCGCGCCGCCGTAGCCGTAATAGGCGCGCCACGTGTCCCAGACGCGGCCGAGCGTGCCGCCCTGTAAGCTAAAACGCAGGTCGTCCCCGAAAGGGAACGTCTGGCTGTAGAAAAGGGCCATTCCAATAAATAGGACGACAAACGGCAGATAAAGCCAAATCTGCCCGCGCTTTGCGGGCTCTGTGAAGTGGGTTTCCGTACGTCTATGCATGTTCAAACGCCTCCTGCTCCCTGGTTCTGTTCGAAATCTTACGTTCAGTATACCAAATCTGCCCGGGAAAGTAAATTCTCTGCCCAAAAAAGTGCGGGAAATTCAGGAAAACGCGCGAAACGCGATGTTCAGATCCGCGGCTTCGGGGATGCCGGGGACTTCGGCTTCATTCGTGTACTGCCAGATCGCGAAGTCATAGTAAAAGCTCGGATACGGCTGGTACTCGGCGTACCAGATCGGGTAATTTTCGAGCGCTTCGAGGTCAAACGTCGTGTAGCCCATCGATTTATTCGTGTAGTAGCACGGCTCGTAGCCGCCGGACGCGACGCGCTCGCAGAACACGTTTGTAAAGGCCGTGACCTCTTCGGGCGTCGTTTCCTCCGTGCGCGCCGGGTCGTCGGAGGAAGCACCGGCCGCCGCCACGCCGACCTCGTCGGCCGGCTCCCAGTCGTAGGCGACGGGGAACTGCAAACTGCGCCCCGAGAGCGTATCGAGCACGAAGTCGGCCTCCTCGCGCGCCTCCTCCTGCGTGACGGCCTGGGAGTAAAAATAGACGCCGACGTCTAAACCCGCGGCTGTGGCGCCCGCATAATTTTCCTCAAACCGCTCGTCTTCGTAAACCGTGCCCTCCGTCTGGCCGCGGAAACCGATGCGCAGCATCGCGAAGTCAAAGCCGGCCGCCTTGACGGCGTCCCAATCGATCTCCCCCTGCCAGGAGGAGACGTCGACGCCCTTTAAGGCCTCCTCGCTTTGATAGGATTGATAACCGTTCTCGTCCGTCGAGAACAGCGCGTCTTCATACGTATTTTTCGGCAAATCGTAGTTGGGGATCAGCGTCGTCCCCTGGTAACGGTCCTCGATCTCGAGAAAATCGGGGTCCGAAAGGATCGTCTGCGGCAGCTGCCAGGAAGCGACGCAGGCGCGGATGCCGCACGCCGCGGCGATAACCACCGCGAGGATTCCGAGGACAATCAAAAGCCGCCGCCAGAAAAGCCGCGGGCGGGCCCGTCTCTTTTTGCGCATGCAAGCCTCCTTTTCCGCCGGAAAGGCGGACACGTGTGGATTTTGGGATTCGCTAAAATTGTACACGAAATTGCAAAAAGACGCAACTTCCCGCGCAAAGCCCGTTCCGGCAGACGCCGGAAATTTGCCGCTTTGGCGTTTGTATTCTGCACGCAGGTGCGGTATAATGAAAAAATAAATCAAAAATTTCCCGCCGGCGCGCCCGCCGGCTGTTCCAAAGGACAAAAGGAGAGACCCGTTATGCGCTGCCCGTACTGTGCAACCGAAAATCCCGACGGCGCCCACATCTGCCGCAAATGCGGCCAAGCCCTTGCCCCGGCGCCCGCAGAGCCCGCCCCCAAAGAAGCCGCCGAGACGGCCTACGCCGGCGAATGGAAAGACGACCCGGACCTGATCCGCGCCGAAAACGCCGGGAAACGCAAGGGGAAGCGCGCCCGCCGCATCGTGACCGCCATAGCGGTTGCCGCGATTGTGCTTGTGCTGGTCGTCGTCGGCGGGCGTGTCGTCGTGGACCGGCTGTACAGCACGCAGATCTCTGTCGCGCAGCAGTTCCTCGACGCGGAAGATTACGCGGACGCCGCGCAATCCCTGGAACGGGCGGTGCGCCTGAAGCCGGCACAGGCGCAGGGCTATCTGCTCCTCGCCCAGGCGTTCACCGGCACCGAAGACTATGACCGCGGCGTGGAGCTGCTCACGCAGGGGGCCGAACGGACCGGCGACGCCCAGGTGCAGGCGGCCCTTGCCGACATGCAGGCAAAACAGGCGGAGGCCAAAGCGCGCGACGAACAGAAGGCGGCGGCGCAGACCGCCGCACAGTCGCTTTCGTGGGCGGTCGAGCCGCAGATGGAATTTGACAGCCTGACGGTGCCGGGCACGCAGCGCGGCGCCGACGGCACGGCGTATGAAGGGCTGCCCGACTACACGGGCACGGTGCTCGTCAAAAAGGGGAGCGCCGTGCGGCTGCTCGACGACACGGGCCACGACCTCGTGCCGGACGGCTACACGCTGTCCTTTGACGACGCGCAGGGGCTTTTGGCCGTGCGCACGGACGGCGGCGACGCGGTTTTGTGGCGCGTCGGGCCCGACGGCTCCATTTTGGGCCGCGCGCAGGACGTGCCCACGCAGGACTACCGCTACGAAAACGGCCAGGTCGTGCTGGCAGGGTCCGATACGCCGGCGCAAAGCTGGCAGAAGGCGGACCTTTTGCCGGTGTATGCGGACGGGGAACATGCGGGCTATGCGTTTGTCGATGAAACCGGTGCGCAGGTCGGCGACCTCTACGACGACGCCGGCGTATTCCACGAGGGCCTTGCCGCCGTGGAAAAGGACGGCAAATGGGGCTATCTCGATAAGACGGGTGCGGTCGCGATCCCGTTCCTATTTGACGACGCGCAGCCGTTCCAGGGCGGCCTTGCGGCGGTCATCCTCGACGGCGACGCGGGATTTATCGAACCGGACGGCACGCTCGCTTTGGGTTTCTGCTATGAGGACGCGCGCAGCCCGTACGAAGGCAAGGCGTGGGTCAAACAGGACGGCAAATGGGGCGTGCTCGACTTAAACGTCTCCGGCCGCTCGCAGGCGTGGCAGGCGGTCTATCTGCAGAAGCTCCAGGACCTTTCCTTCCCGCTGGCGCGCAGCAGCGTGCTCGCCGGGCTGTGGGACTGGAACGAGGACGGCACACCGGAACTGTTTTTGAGCGACGGCACGGTCATCCAGGCGTACACGGTCGCCCCCGGCACCGCGGAACCTATTGCATGCCTGTTGGGCAGCCGGCTGTACGCCGGGGAATCCGCCGGCACGCTTTCGACGTACGCGGTGGGGCTTTCCGGTTTTCACGGGGATTTGGCGGAACTCGGCGTCAACGACGCCGCGGCGCCGCTGTGTACGGCGTATGCGAGCGGCGTGCTCACCTATCGATTCCAGACGTCCGGCGTGGGAGCGGGCAGCGCTTCGCTTTTGACGCTTTCGAATCCCGCGACGTACCTGCTCGACGGCGACACGGTATCGCAGGAAACGTACGCGGCCGCGTTTGAGACGGCTTGCGCCGCCGCGCGGGAAATCCCGATGCAGAAGCTCACCGCCGCATCGATTGCGGACCTCGACACCGCCGATTTGCAGCAGATGGTCTCACACGCCGGGGCACAGCAGCCGTCGGATTCGGAAACCGGGGCGCTTCCGGACGATTCCACGTCCTCCTCGCGTGATTCCTCCGCCCTCGACAGCCAATGGTGAGAAAACCGGTCCGAAAGAATTTTAAAAAAATATTTAAAAAATGAAACACAGGAAGGAACCTGCCCGATGATGCACCCCATCCAAACGAAACGGCTCCTGCTGCGCGCGTGGGAAACGTCGGACATTGAAAATCTATATCTTTACGCGAAGGACCCGCGCGTCGGGCCGCGCTGCGGGTGGAAGCCGCACGAAAGCCCCAACGAAAGCCGCGAGGTGCTCCATCAGATTCTGCAGCGCGAAGAAAGCTACGCGATCGCTCTGTTGGAAGACAACCGCGCAATCGGCGGCATCGGGCTCAATTTCGGAAAAGACAGCATCCTCGTGCAGGGGGAAGACGAGGCGGAAATCGGCTACTGGATCGGCGTGCCGTTCTGGGGGCAGGGCCTGACGCCGGAAGCCGTGCGGGCGCTGCTTGCCCATGCCTTTCTCGAATGCGGGTGTACGCGCGTCTGGTGCGGCTATTTTGACGGCAACAACCAGTCCCGCCGCGCACAGGAAAAGTGCGGGTTTGTCTACTCCCACACGCTGCCGATGCGGGACGTGCCGCAGCTGCACGCAAAGCGCACCGAGCACGTGACGTATCTAACGCGAGAAGCCTGGCAGGCGCTTGCCGGGAAAACATAAAAAAAGCACGGCCGGCAAACTCAATTGCCAGCCGTGTTTTGCGCTGCGGGGTCGGGTTCCCGCAGCCCGCTCATGCACAGGAAAAAGAGATCCGCCAAAGCCGAAGAGGATTCCTGCATCCCCGTATCATACCAATAAAACAGCGTGCTCAGCAGCGCACCGGACAGCATCCGCGCCGGGTACGCGCCGCTGCGCAGGATGGGCAGATGGCGGCACAATTCCTCAATGAATGCATCAAACCGCTCGCGCAGCAAATGGTCAAGCCCCGCGCGGCGAATCGCCTGCATCGTGCCGCTGTGCGCCTGCCCGCACGAAAACGCGCAGCGCACCACCTCACGCACGCCGGCCTGCGGCGGCAAGGCTTCCGCCGCCTTCGTAAACGCGTCCATGATCTGGTCGACCGACGCGCGCAGGATGTCCTCTTTGGACGTAAAATTGCGGTAATACGTCGTGCGGGAAACGCCGGCGCGGCGCGCAAGCTCCGTGACCGTGATGGCCTCAAACGGTTTTTCCCGCATCAGCTGCAGCAGCGCCGTCGCGATGCACTCGCGCACGATCTGGTTTTCCTGCGTATGCTTCAATCGGCTCCCGCCTTTCCTCGTGTTTCTGAAGGAAAGTGTAACAGGTGTTCCGCAAAAAGTCAACGGCAAAGGGCCGCCCAAAATGCCAATTCCGGCGACGGGCGGCCCTTTTTCTGGCTTATTTTCTTTCTTTGCGGCGTTTCGGACGGTAGCACAGGTTTTGGAGATAACAGACGGAAAACCGGGCCATCGCATTCGGCTGCCGCGCAAAGAACGCGCGGGAGGTGCCGGCGGCAAATTCCCGCATCCGGGCGCACTCGTCAGCCGTCAGCGCATGCTGGCTAAACCGCGCCTTCTCGCCCAAGCGGACCGCTTCCGGCGGGAGTTCGGCCCCATGGGATTCGAGCCGCTTGAGATAGGCAAACATAGCCACAACCGCCGCGTTCGTGTCCGGGCGGAATGCGGCCTCGCGGCGTCTCTGGACAAAAAGGTGGCGCCCGAAGACCACCGCGGCAAGCAGGCCGAAGAACGCGAGCAAAGAAAGCACGTTGCGCACCCCGTCTTCCGGAATTGCCTGCCCCGGCGCGGCCGGTGCTGCGGAAGCCGTGCCGGAAGATGCGCTCGCTGCCTGGGAAGCGGGTGCACTTTCGGTTTCCGCCTGGGAAGCGGCGCTGCTCGCCGGGGCTTCGGAGGAGGAAGCCGCCGCACTCGATGTGGAATCGTCGAGCGTGGACTGCGCGACGTTGTCGGGCGTCGTGACGGCGCTGTAGCCCGGCGTCGCCTCAAACGGCACCCAGCCGAGCCCCGGCGAATAGATCTCCACCCACGCGTGCGCGCGGGAATCCGCCACGTCGCAGAACGCGCCTTCCGTTAAAAGCGTCGCGGGCAGGTAATAGCCCTCCGCGTAGCGCGCGGGGATGCCGAGCGTGCGCAAGAGCAGCGTTTCCGCCGTCGCGAAATGGACGCAGTAGCCTTTGTGGTTCTCATTTAAAAAATAATCGATAAAATCGACGCCCTCCGGCGGCGCGCCGGGAGACAGCGTGTAGGTGCACGTTTCGGCCAGCGCGTCGGCGATGGCGCGCGCGATCGTGTCCATGGAGTCCGTCGCCGTATAGACATCCCCGCGTTCAAAGCCCTGCTCGGAAAGCCACGTCTCGAGCACCTGCCGCAGCGCATCGGGCACCTGGGTATAGGGCTCGTAAATCGCCGCGCGGTAGGCCGCCTCATAGTCCCAGTAAGCGGCCGTCTCGGCGTCGAAAGCCGAAAGATCGAGCGGCGCACCCTCCACGCCTTCCGCCGTAATCGGCGCAAGCGGCGCGGTATAAAGGCCCTCGTAATACGCGTTTAAGGACTCCACCGAAAAGGTGCTGACCGCGCGCTCGCGCTGCTGCTGGTTGGTCCATGCGCTCAAAAAACGCAGCGCCAGCCGCTCTTCGTCGGTGTGGTTCGTATTCATCCAGCCGTACCGCGTCATCTCATCAATCGCCCGCGCCATCAAAGAATAGTTGAAGATGCCGGCCCCATCCTCCAACAGTGACTGCCCCATCGCGTTAATGATCGAGTAAATCTGCTGCGTGTTTGCCGGGCCGCGGAACAGAAGCGAAAAGCTTTCGGATGGATAATAGACGGGCCACTCGGCGGTCAGGCCGCCGGATTCCATCCACGTCGTGCCCGCGGAATCGTCGCGGCACAGCGTAAACGGCACGGCATAGGAAGTCTCCCCGAAAAAGCTCGTGAAGACCGCGCGCGCGTCGCCGTCGAACACGGCATTTTCAGGCAGCGCCGTCAGGCCGTAGGGCACGTACAGGCAGCGCGGGTTCGCGCCGACGTTTTCGACCGAAAGCGTCTCGAGGCGGTTTTCCTGCTCGGGCGCAAAATCCATATTGTTTTGGTCGGACAGGTCCTCAAACCGCGCGGGGAAAAGCTGCGGATTCAATGCATCCTGCACCGCTTGGCCCTCGAGGAATGTCTCGAAAACGCTGCCGTCCGGCGGCGTCCACGTGCTGGCCTCATAGGCGGCGCCGACGTAGCTTTTTAAATACAGCGGCTCCCCCGCCGGGCCCTGCACACGCAGCACCGTGCGGCCGGAAAACGAGACGCCGGACGCGTTCTGCATGTTTACAGGGCCGTCCGTATTCGCAAGACCCGTGCGCCGGCGGTTCGGCCCCGCCGCGTCGAGGAAGCCCTCCATCACGGCGCGCACGTGCTCGAGCGTTTCACCGCGCGTATAGGCAGCCGGCGGCAGCGAAAAGAGCAAAACGGCCGCACACAGCAGCACCGCCACAAAGGAGAAAACGCCGTACTTTGCCGGCGCCTGCAGGCCGGACAGCGCATGCCGGCCTGCGGCCGTATGCACGGCGGAAAGGGCCGCTAGCGCCGCCAGCACGACCGCGACCGCCCACATCGGCGGCAAAATCGTAAAATAAAGGGCTGGTACCATCCACACAACGAGCAAAAGGCCCGCCAAAATGGTCCGCTTCTGCCACACGCACAAGGCGAGCAAAGTGCTCAAAACCGGCAGCACCGCCAAAAGGAACAGCGTTTCCAGCCACTGCGGGCTTTCGGCCGTCTCCGGCAGCGTCCAGGGGTAAAACTGCAGCGAGTTGCTGCTTTCCCGCGCCAAGCCCCCGAGGACTTCGTTTAAAAACTGTACGGCGCCCGCGGTAATCTGCGAAAAAAAGGTAAAAAGGAACCATCCCCACACGCCGCAGAGCACAATCCCAAAAATCAGCCCCGCCCGTTTCCATTTCAGGCACAGCCGGACCGCGACGGCCGACACAATGCCCGCCCCATACAAAGGCAGCGGGAAAGCCGTAAGCTGGTACGTATCCAAAACGGCCCCGATAAAGCCGCCCAGAAGCGCGGCAAGCAGCACGCAGTCTAAGACAACGCCTGCGGCGCGCGCGTGCTTCGGCTGCTGCCGCACGGCCGGCGGCAGTGCCGAAAGGCCCTCGGTCTTCCGTATGCGCATGGGTTCTCTCCCCCTTTCTTCCTCACGCTTCCGCCAAGGCGGCCGCCACCGCTTCGGCGGCACTCCCTGCCGGCACCCGAATGCCGGCGCCGGCAGGGAACGGCCCCTCCCCGCACAAGAACACCGTGCTGCCCTCCGGCAGCAGCGCCGCACCCGCGGCGTTGGTGGAAACGTAAAGCACCGGCGCCTGCGCGGCCACGGCGGCGGCCGCCAGCGGCTTTTCCTGCGGCGGTGTGCGCAGAAGCCGGCCGGCCGCCTGGGCCCAGGTATCTTCATTTTCGATTTCCGCCTGCCACAGCGTGCGGTCATGCCAGAACAGGCGGTGGCGCACGCCGGCAGAGACCAGCGACATGCTCAAAAGCAAGGCGGCCTGCGCGGCCGTGTCGAGGTCCTCGGGCGGCGCCTCGCACAAGTCCACAACGACGGCCGGCCCCTCCGGCAGCGGGAGGCTCCCCTCCCGCACGAGGAGCTCGCCGCGCTTTTCACTTAATTTCCAATGAATGCTGCGCGGCGGGTCGCCGGGGCGGTATTCCCGCACGCCAAACGGCTCCGTGCGGTCCGTCCCCGGGCGGTAGCGGTCGTATTCCCCGCTTTCCGATTCTTCCCGCCGCAGCGGCGGCAGGATGTCTACCGCCTGCAGCGGCGGCAGCGAAAACGTGTCGGCGCTTTTCTCCCCCGCAATCCGGCACGAAAGGGAAAAAAGCCCCGTCACATCGCACACGCGCACGCGCTCGAGCCGGCACAGAAGGCGCCCGCAGTACGGCGCCTCAACCCGCAGGGCAATCTGCCAGCTGCCGCGCGCGGCGGGAAACACGGCCTTCTTGCGCACGTGCTCCCCAGTCAGCACGTCCTCGCACGTCCAGCGGACCCAGATCGGCCCGGCCGGCAGATGGGAGCGGTTTTCAAAATCCAGCAGCCATTCGGCCGTTTCCCCCGCCGGCACGGTCGCATCCTTCGCGCGCAGCCGCACCTGCACCTTCCCGCGCAGCGGCAGAAAGAGCAGGCCGGAACATACGGGCAGCGCCACCCACAGCACGCACACGAAAAAGGACAAATACTCCGTATAATAAATCAGAAAGAGCAGCACGCCCACAAGCCCTGCGCCCCACAACAAACGCCGCGCGGTCATTTGCGCTTCCGCTCCAGTGCGGGGGCCTGCGTTTCCTTCACGATCTCCTGCAAAAGATCCGACGCGCTGCGGCCGCTGAGTTTGGCCTGCGGCGAAAGCAGCACGCGGTGGCCGGCCACATCCAAAAACACGGTGCGCACGTCGGCGGGGACCAGGTAGTCCCGCCCGGAAAGCCACGCGCACGCGCGCGCGAGTTTCGCCATCGCCAACGACCCGCGCGGGCTGACGCCGAGCTTGAAAAGCTTGTGCTGCCGCGTCGCTTCACTTAAACGGACAATATAGGACAGCACATCGCGGTCCGCGTAAACGGCCTCCACCTCTTCGCGCATCTGTAAAAGCATCCCGGCATCCACGACCGGTTTTACGCGGTCTAAGGGATTGCCCGCGCGGCGGCGGTCCAAAATCTCCACCTCGTCCGCTTGTGCCGGATATCCCATCGAAAGGCGCACCATGAAGCGGTCGAGCTGGCTTTCGGGCAGCAGCTGCGTGCCCGCACTGCCGACCGGGTTCTGCGTCGCGATCACCGTAAACGGCTGCGGCACCGCATGGCGCACGCCGTCAACCGTTACGGCGCCCTCCTCCATGACCTCCAGCAGCGCGCTCTGCGTTTTGCTCGAAGTGCGGTTGATTTCATCGGCCAAAAAAAGGTTGCACAGCACCGCGCCGGGCTGGTACATAAGCCGGCCGTCCTTCCCGTAGACCGAATACCCCGTCACATCCGAGGGCAGCACATCCGGTGTAAACTGCATGCGGCTGCACTTTAACTGCATCGCGCGTGAAAATGCGAGTGCGAGCGTCGTCTTTCCCACGCCGGGGATATCTTCCAGCAGAATGTGTCCGCCCGCTAAAATCGCCATGAGCACCTTTACAAGGATTTCGTCCTTGCCCACGACGGCCTTGCGGACCTGTTCCAAAACCTGTTCTGCGTATCTCTGCACGTTGTGTTCCCTCCTGTTTTCCTGGAACTACTGTCCAAGGAAACTGTCTTATGATTTATACTTTTGTCTTCCACGGGTTTTCTTTATCGTATCATATCTCAAGGGAATCCGCAAGACGGAAGAAATAGCGGAAGTTGTCCCGAAAATTGCCTAATTTTTTGTAATTATTCTGCAAAATTTTTTCTTTTGTTCACAGAATCTTATTGTATTTCTGCCCGAGGCCCGGTATAATAAAAGCAATACGTTTCGTTTTATCTTTGGAAATGGAGGAATCAACCATGCGCTTTACACTCCCGCGCGACATTTACTATGGAAAGGACAGCTTAGCAGAGCTGAAGTCCCTGCACGGCAAACGCGCGATCGTTGTGGTCGGCGGCGGCAGTATGAAACGGTTCGGGTTTCTGGACAAGGTGCTCGGATATCTGAAAGAGGCCGGCATGGAAACGCAGCTGTTTGAGGGCGTGGAGCCGGACCCGTCCGTCGAGACCGTCATGAAGGGCGCCGAAGCGATGCGCGCCTTCGAGCCGGACTGGATCGTCTCCATCGGCGGCGGTTCCCCGATCGACGCCGCCAAGGCGATGTGGGCGTTTTACGAGTATCCGGAGACAAAGTTCGAGGACCTGATCACGCCGTTTAAGTTCCCGACGCTGCGCACGAAGGCAAAGTTTGTGGCGATCCCCTCGACCTCCGGCACGGCGACGGAAGTCACGGCGTTCTCGGTCATCACGGACTACCAGAAGGGCATCAAATACCCGCTGGCCGACTTCAACATCACGCCGGACATCGCGATCGTCGACCCGACGCTTGCGGAAACGATGCCGCCCAAATTGACCGCGAACACGGGCATGGACGCTTTGACGCATGCGATTGAGGCGTACGTCTCAACGATGCATTCGCCGTTTACGGACCCGCTGGCGCTGCAGGCGATCCAGATGGTGTTTGAATACCTGCCCGCCTCGTACAAAGGGGACAAGGCGGCGCGTGAGCAGATGCACTATGCGCAGTGCCTGGCCGGCATGGCGTTCTCGAACGCGCTGCTGGGCATTGTCCACTCGATGGCGCACAAGACGGGCGCGGCATACCAGAACGGCCACATCGTCCACGGTGCCGCCAACGCGATGTATCTGCCGAAGGTCATCCGCTACAATGCGAAGAATCCCGAAGCGAGCGAGCGCTATGCGACGATTGCGCGCACGGTCGGCCTGACGGGCGACGCGAACGGCCTTGTCGATGCGCTGTGCCGCAAGATCGACAGCTACAACGACATTTTCGGCATCCCGCACGCGATGAAGGACTACGAAAACGGCATGGTGCCGGAGGACGAATTCAAGGCGAAGCTGCACGATGTGGCGGCACTCGCGATCTCCGACGCCTGCACGGGCTCGAACCCGCGTCAGCCCTCGCAGGAAGACATGGAAAAGCTCTTGACGGCGTGCTATTACGATTTGGACGTCGATTTCTAATCCCTCCTCTCCCACCGAAAAAAGCGCAGAAAGGCAAAGCGTCCTTTCTGCGCTTTTTCCTGCGGCGCCCGGCGCGTTTTGACACGGTTTTCGCCGGATGGTATACTGAAAAGCGGAAAGGGGCTGAACAACATGTATGACAACTGGGAGGCGCTGGAATCCGCCTGCCGCGCGTGCCAGGGCTGCGACCTCGCGCAGTCGCGCACAAACCTCGTGTTCGGCGTGGGCAACCCGAACGCGAAAATCCTGTTTATCGGCGAAGGGCCGGGCGAGCAGGAAGATTTAAAGGGCGAGCCGTTCGTCGGCCGCAGCGGCCAGCTTTTGGACAAATACCTTGCGGCCATCGACCTCGACCGCCACAAGAACATCTACATCGCGAATATTGTCAAATGCCGCCCGCCGCACAACCGCGACCCGCTGCCGGAAGAGCAGGAACACTGCATCGGCTGGCTGCGCAACCAGACGGCGCTTTTGCGGCCGAAAATTCTCGTGTGTTTGGGGCGCATCGCCGCCCAGCGCATCATCGACCCGAAGCTGCGCATCACGCGCGAGCACGGGCAGTGGAGCGAATACCACGGCGTTTGGCGCATGGCGACGCTGCACCCGGCCGCCCTGCTGCGCGACCCGCGCAAGAAAGAGGGCGCCTTCGCGGACTTTCTCTCGCTGCGCGATAAAATCCAGGAATTGGGCATTGAAATTTGAATAAGAAAAGCCCCCGGGGAATCCCTCGGGGACTTTTTCTTTTACGTTTCTTTTATTGGAATGAAACCCGGCAGCCTCGATCAGCAGGTTTCGAGAATCTCCAAAAACTGCTTTGCCAAAATGTCATAATCGTGATGCTGCAAAATATACTGCCGGCCGCGCTCGCCCATCGCGGCGCGCGCTTCGGCGGGCATTGCAGCCAGCTGCCGCACGGCGTCGGCGATATAGGCGCTGTCCTCCGGCGGGATGGAAATGCCGCACTGCGCCTCTTGGACCATGTCGTTGCCGGCCTCGATGGCGAAAATCACGGGCTTTGCGGCCATCATGTAGTCCATGAGCTTATTCGGCGACACGCCGAAGCGAAACAGCGGCTGGCGCTGCAGGCCGATATAGAGCGCGTCCATCTGGTGCAGAAGCCCGGGCATATCATCGCGGCCGACGGGGTCTAAAAGTTCGACGTTTTCCGGCGCGATCTGCGCGGCCTTCTTCTTTAAGCGCTCGCGCTCGGGACCCGGGCCGATCAAAAGGAGCTTGACCTTCTCGCCGGACAAAAACGATCCCGCCTCGACAAAACTGTCCAGCGCATTGGCTACGCCGTGCGCGCCCGTGTACGCGACGAGAAACCACCCGTCGTCGTGGAGCTTTTTGAGCTTTTCCTCATACACCGGGTGTTCCGGCAGCGGTTTTTCCCAATCCTGCGCCACAATGCCGTTCGGCACGCAGTGGAATTTTTCCGGCGCCATGCCGTGCTCGACGAAATGCTCCTGCGCGCACGGCAAAAGGCTCACGATTGCGTCACACGACTTGCAGCACTCGTTTTCCGCACGCTGCATGACCATAATAAACGGATGGTGCGGGCTCATGTGGCCGAGCTCCATCGGGCTCAACGGCCACAGATCGTGCACTTCATAGACGAGCTTTGCGCCGTAATGCTTCGCAATTTTTTTGGCCGGATAGATGTCCAGCGGGTACGTGCTCGACGCGATGACGGCGTCGGGCTTGCCCGCCGCACAGATCAATTTCCAGTAGCGCTCCACGCCGTTTAAAAACGACAGGATGTTGCGCACGCGCCCCATGCCGTTGCCGCTGTACGCCGGGCCGGCGATCCAGAACCAGCGGATGCCGTCCTCGATTTCCGTGTGATAGGGCTGGCCTTTGAGGTCCGGGTTTTTCGTGCGCAGATGGCTGTACGAGCTCGCGACGATCGTCACGTGGTGCCCCGCTTTGACCCACCGCTGCGCCAAATAGTACGGGCGGAATTCCATGCCGAGTTTCGGGGAACCGGCGTAGTGCTCGAGATAAATAATATTCAAAATGGACGGCCTCCTTTTTGCGTCATCAGGCGGAAACGGTCTCGGCGATGCGTTCGCTCGCGTGGCCGTCCCCGAACGGCTGCGCCTCGCGCGCGGACGGGTCCGGCTGCGTGTGCAGCGCCTTTTCGAGGATGTCGGCCGTTTCGAGCTTTGCGAGCACATTCCAGCCGCCTTCGAGCGTTTCGAGCCATTCGGTCTCGCTGCGCAGCGTTACACACGGCACTTCCATAAACCAGGCTTCTTTTTGCAGCCCGCCGCTGTCCGTGAGGACCTGCTTGGCGCCGCTCGTCAAAAGGAGCATCTCGAGGTAGCCGACCGGGTCGATCAGCTGGATATTCCGATACCCGCGGCGGGCGAGCGCCTCCTCGGCAAGTTTGCGCGTGCGCGGATGGATAGGTACGACAACGCGGTCGGGCAATTGCTCGAACGCGTCAAAGATGCGCTCAATCGCCGCTTCGCCGCCGTCGGTCGTCTCCGCGCGGTGCAAAGTCGCCAGGCGGTACCCTTTCGGGATGATGCCGAGCGTCTCGTAAATTTTCCGCTTTTCCGGGTTTTCGAGCGCGACCGCGCGAAAATGCAGCACGCTGTCGAGCATCACGTCGCCCGGGACCGAAACCCCGTTTGTGATGCCCTCTTTTTTGAGGTTCTCGCGCGCGGTCTGCGTCGGGCAGAAAAGCCAGGAGCTGATATGGTCGCTTAAAATGCGGTTCTGCTCTTCGGGCATGCGCATGTTATACGAGCGCAGGCCGGCCTCGACGTGCGCGACCGGGATGTGCAGCTTCGACGCGGCCAGGGCCCCAGCGAGCGTGGAGTTCGTGTCGCCGTAGACCAAAACAACGTCCGGCTTCTCGTTTAAGAGGATCTCCTCGATGCCGATGAGCATCTCGCCGGTCTGGCGGCCGTGCGTGCCGCTGCCGACGCCCAGGTTATACGCCGGGTGCGGGATCTTCAATTCCTCAAAAAAGACCTCCGACATATTCGCGTCGTAGTGCTGGCCCGTATGGACGAGGATTTCCTCGCTTTTGCCCTTTAAGGCCTCGGAGACGACGCTTGCCTTGATAAACTGCGGGCGCGCGCCCACAACCGTTACGATCTTTTTCATCCGTTCACCTTGACGTCCGCGCTCGTCATGTCTGTGCTCGCGAAATCGAGCCCGTCAAACGCGACGGCCTTTCCGGTCTTCTGGCTCTTGTACGCCGCCAGGACGATCTTCATCGCCTTGATGCCCTCGTAGCCGGAGACGAGCGGCTGCGTGTGCGTGTTGACGGCGTTGATGAAGTTTGCGTACAGCTGGTTGTGGCCGCTGCCGTAAACGTCCTTCGGGTCCGTGCCGGCAAGCTTTGCGACCAGCTCGTCTTGCGGCGCGGGGGTTTCAAAATTCCACGTCTGCACGCGGTTGACGGCCAAGCCGCCGATGACCGCGCAGCCCGTCGCGCCGAAGATCGAGAGCGTTTCCTCGAGGTTCTTCGGATAGACGCACGCCGTGCCCTCGACGATGCCGATTGCGCCGTTTTTGAAGCGGATTAAGATCGAGCCGAAATCCTCGGCCTCGATGTCGCGCAGGTAATTGCCCGTCATCGCCATGACGGTCTCGGGCTCGCCGCCGAGGCACCACTGCAGCAGGTCAATGTCATGGATGCACTGGTTCATCAGCGTGCCGCCGTCCTGCGCCCACGTGCCGCGCCACGGCGCCTGCGTGTAGTAGGGCATCGTGCGGTTCCACAGAATGCGCGCCGTGCCGTTGACGAGCTTGCCGAAGCGGCCGTCCTCAATGGCCTTGTGCAGCTCCTGGATCGGGGCGTTGAAGCGGTTCTGGTGGCACACGCCGAGCGTCACGCCGTTTGCTTCCGCCGCGCGCAGCATCGCCTCGGCGTCTTTGGTCGAAAGCGCCATCGGCTTTTCGACGAGCACATGTTTCCCGTGCGCGATGCAGTCGAGCGCGATCTGGGCATGGTAGCCGCTCTCCGTCGCGATTGAGCAGACGTCGATGTCGAGTTCCTCTAATGCCTTGTGATAATCCGTATACACGGCCGCGTCGTAACCCGCCTGTTCCTTGAGCATCTGGGCTTTCGCCTCGGCGCGTTCGACAACCGGGTCGCACACCGCGCACAGCTCCATCGTGTCGGGGTTTGCGGCAGCCGCCGCAATATGGTTTTTGCTGATGCGGCCGCAGCCGATCAGAAGAAAACGCAGTTTTTTCATAGGGCAAATCCTCCCCCTTTTTACCAAACGGCTTTACAGCAGCTCGATATTCGAGCGGTCCTTGACGTCCTTCATCGCGTTGCGCGTATCAAAGATGGCCTTTGCCGTCTGCTGGATGTGGTCATAGTCAAAGCAGCTGTGCGCCGTGCAGATCACGACGATGTCCGCTTCCTTGAGCATCTCGTCGGTCAATTCCGGTGCGCCCATGTGGACCTTGCCCTTGTGCTTATAAGACGGGATAAACGGATCGTAGTACGTCGTGTCGGCGCCTTCCTTTAGGAACAGATCGATCACGTTTAACGCCGGGCTCTCGCGGTAGTCGTCGATGTCGTTCTTGTACGCGACGCCGAGGACGAGGACCTTCGAGCCGTTTAACGCCTTCTTCTGCTCATTTAACACCTTCGCCGTGCGGTCGACGACGTACTCGGGCATGCCGGTGTTGATTTCGCCGGACGTCTCAATCAGGCGCGTGTGGTAGTCGTACTCGCGCGCCTTCCACGAGAGGTAGAACGGGTCGAGCGGGATGCAGTGGCCGCCGAGGCCCGGGCCCGGATAGAATGCCTGGAAGCCGTACGGCTTCGTCTTTGCCGCCTCGATGACCTCCCAGACGTTGATGCCCATGCGGTGGCAGATGATGGCCATTTCGTTGGCAAGGCCGATGTTGATATTGCGGTACGTGTTTTCGAGCAGCTTCTCCATCTCCGCAACGGCCGGGGAGCTGACCTCGTACACGCCGCCTTCGAGCACATGGCGGTACAGCGCTGCGGCAACTTGGGTGCCGTCCTTGCCGATGCCGCCGACGACCTTCGGGGTATTCTTTGTCTTATACTGCTTATTGCCGGGATCGACGCGCTCGGGCGAGAACGCGAGGTAGAAGTCCTCGCCGCACTTTAAGCCGCTCGCTTCGAGGATCGGCTTTAGAAGCTCCTCGGTCGTGCCCGGGTACGTCGTGCTTTCGAGCACAACGAGCATGCCGGGATGGACGTGCTCGGCGACGCTCTCCGTCGAAGATTTCACGTAGCTGATATCCGGCTGCTGGTGCGCGTCGAGCGGCGTCGGCACGCAAATCGCGACGGCGTCGACGTCCGCGACGAACTTAAAATCGCTCGTCGCACGCAGGCGGCCCGTTTCGACCTCTTCCTTCAAGGTCTCGCCGACAACGTCGCCGATATAGTTGTGGCCGGCGTTGACCATGTCGACCTTCGACTTCTGTACGTCGAAGCCGATCGTTTCATACCCTGCGCGCGCGAATTCCACCGCCAGCGGCAGGCCGACGTAGCCTAAGCCGACGATCCCGACGCGGGCCGTCTTGGTGTTGATCTTATTGAGCAGTTCTTCTTTTAAATTCGCCATTCGATTTCGCTCCATTCCTCATGCTTACTTTCGGGCGGGGCCGCCCGGTTTCTGAAAAATTTTTATGCGTGATGCGGCACAGGCAGGGGGGATTATTCCACACCCGTCAAGACGCCGCAGATGTAATCGATTTCCTCATCCGTGATGTAGCCGTGCATCGGGAGGCTGAAGACGGTCTTGCTCAACGTTTCCGCAACGGGCAGGTCGCCTTCCTTATACCCTAACGGCGCATAAACCTTCTGCAGGTGCAGCGGGCGCGGATAATAGATGATGCTCGGCACGCCGGCCGCCTTGAGCGCGTCCATCGCGCGCGTGCGCTGCGCCTCATCCTTCGCGCGCAGCGTATAATAGCCGAAGCTCGAGTGGAACCCTTCGGGGATCACCGGCACGGCGAAGTGGTCCTTTAACTGGAACGCGTACTTTTCAGCCGCGCCGTTGCGGTGCGCGTTTTCCACGTCAAATGCGGAAAGCTTCGGCAGAAGGATCGCCGCCTGCAGCGTGTCGAGGCGGGAGTTAAGGCCGACGCGGATGTTGTCGTACTTCATGCTGCCCTTGCCGTGGACGCGCAGGCTCAATAAGAGCTTATACATCTCTTCGTCGTCGGTAAAGACCGCGCCGCCGTCGCCGTAGCAGCCCAGGGCTTTCGCCGGGAAGAAGCTCGTCGCGGAGACGTCGCCGAACGAGCACGCATGCCGCGCGCCGATCTTGCCGCCAAAGCCCTGCGCCGCGTCTTCGAGCAGGAACAGGCCGTTTTCCTTCGCAATCGGTTCGAGGCACGTAAAGTCCGCCGGCAGGCCGAACAGATCCACCGCAATGATGCCGCGCGGGTTTAATTTGCCCTCGGCTTTGACCGCTGCGATTTTCTTTAAAAGGTCATCGGGGTCGATGTCGTACGTATCCGGCAGGCTGTCGACGAACACGGGCGTCGCGCCGCAAAGGCTCACGACCTCGCTGCTCGCGTAAAACGTAAACGCCGGCACAAACACCGCGTCCCCGGGCCCTACCCCCATCGCCATCAGCGGCAGATGCAAAGCGTCCGTGCCGCTCGCGCAGGTCACGCAGTATTTGCGCCCGGTGTAGTCGCACAAAGCCTTTTCGAGCTCTTCGACCTGCGGGCCGGAAATAAAATGCGCGCCCGCAATGACGTTGGCAATGGCCTTGTCGATGTCTTCTTTCAGCGCCGCATACTGCGCGCCGAGATCATTAAACTGGATCGGTTTCATTTTGTGGCATCCTCCTTTTCCCGTAAGCCCTCTGCACACGGCGCATACTGCCTGCCGCATTTTGCGCAGTGCAGGTTTTCATCGAGCGGCGCCCCGCATTCGCAGGCCCAGCCCTTCTGCCGCGCAGGCACGCCCATCATAACCGCATGGTCGGGCACGTCCTTCGTCACGACACTGCCGGCCGCAATGAACGCGTTCTTGCCGATGCGGTGGCCGCAGACGACCGTCGCGTTCGCGCCGATCGACGCGCCTTCCCCGACCGGCGTCGGCTTATAAAACTGCGAACCCCGCTGCGGATACTTGCAGCGCGGCCGCGGCACGTTCGTAAAGACCATGCTCGGCCCGCAGAACACGTAATCGCCGAGCTCGACGCCCTCGTAAAGGCTGACGTTATTCTGAATCTTGCAGTGGTTTCCGACGGTAACACCGTCCGCCACGAACACATTCTGCCCGATCGTGCAGCCTTCGCCGATCTTCGCGCCGGCACTCACATGCGTGTAATGCCAGATCTTTGTGTCCTTCCCGATTTGCGCGCCGTCGTCGACGCAGGCGGTCGGATGCACAAAAAAGCCGTTTTCCATGTTCTCCATCTCCGCTTCTTGCTTCGTTTCGTGAAATGATTGGGGGCAGCTCAAAAGGGCGTTTCGCCGCATAAGCGTTCGCGCAGGCCGAAACGCTCCGCTTCGGAAAGGCCGCACGCGCAGAGATAGCCGTCGATGCCGCCTAAGCGGGACAGCACCTCTTCCATCGCCTCCGGGTCCGCGCGGCCGTACCAGTCCGCGTCGCCGGGGATCTGTTCGCGCAGCCAGCGCACAACCGGCAGCACATAGGCGTAGGAGAGCGCGTAATCGGCCAGGATATCGCCCTGTTCGACCCCCGCCGCCCCCAACAGCAGCGCCGCGAGAATCCCCGTGCGGTCCTTGCCCGCCGCACAGTGAAAGAGCACCGGCCCTTTCGCGGCGAGAATGGCGCGCAGCACGCGGGCGATGTTTTGCTTGTCCGAAAGCATCTCCATCGTGATGTCCGCCGCCTGGCCAGGGCCGGACGGGTCGCGGTTGCCCGCGGCAAACGGGCAGCACAGATAGTCTACCCCGGGCAGACCCGCAAATTCGCTTTTCTGGCGCGCCGCCTGCTCGGCCGTGCGCAGGTCAATCACGCAGACAAGGCCGAGCCGCCCTGCCAGCGCCCGGTCGTGCGCATCCATGCCGTGGGGCAGGTCGCTGCGGTAAAGGCGGCCAAACCGCGTCACGCGGCCGTCCCGGGTGGGATAGCCCCCAAGGTCCCGCGTATTGCACGTGCTGTGCAGCGGCACCCGCCTCGTTGGCGCCTGCATGGCGGCTCCCCCTTTCCGAATTCTTACAGACGGTTTCATTATAGTATAATCTGCCCCTATCGTCAAATCCTTTCCGAAGAAACCCTGCACGATATGACCGCTTTCCCGCCTTCTTCTTTTAGGCAGGCAGACGTGCAAAGGCGGGATTTTGCGCGTTCGATTGACTTTAAACGCCGATTGGATTATGATGGTACCAATAAAAATCGGTCTAAAGCGCCTCCAATGCCGTCTGCTGCCCCTTTTTCATGGAGGGCTTTGAAACCTGGACTAGAAATGGAGCGATCCTTTTGAGCAATTTCCAAATCCGGGAAGACTTCCTTCCCTATAATCAGCCCGATATTACGGATGCTGAGGTCAACGAGGTCGTGGACACGCTGCGTTCCGGGTGGATCGCGCGCGGCCCGCGCACGGTCAAATTCGAGGCCGCCTTTGCGGAATACCTCGGCGCAAAGCACGCGCTGGCCTTAAACTCCTGCACGGCGGCGTTGCACGTCGCGCTTTTGAGCGCCGGCATCGGCGAGGGCGACGAGGTCATCACGACGCCGATGACGTTCGCCTCCACGGCCAACACGATCCTGCACTGCGGCGCAACGCCCGTTTTTGCGGACATCGACTACCGCACCGGCTGCATCGACCCCGAGCAGGTCAAGGCGAAGATCACACCGCGCACGAAGGCCATCGTCCCCGTGCATTATTCGGGCCAGGTCTGTGACCTCGACCCGCTGTACGAAATGGCCGACCGGTATAACCTGTTTATCAGCGAGGACGCGGCCCACGCGCTGTGGAGCCGCTACAAGGGGCGCTTAATCGGCAGCCGCCTGCACGGCGCCGCGTGCTACAGCTTCTATGCGACGAAGAACCTGACGACCGGCGAGGGCGGCATGCTCGTCACGAACGACGACGAACTCGACGCGAAAGCCCGCATCTGGGCCGGCCAGGGCATGAGCAAGAATGCGTGGAACCGCTACGCGAAAGGCGGTTCGTGGCGTTATGACATCTGCGAGCCGGGCTTTAAATACAATATGTTCGATATCCAGGCGGCCCTCGGGTTAAAGCAGCTCGAGCATCTCGAGGACATGCAGCACAAGCGCCTGCGCATCGCGGCGCGCTACCAGGAGGCGTTCGGCAAATGCGACGCGCTCGACCCGCCGTTTGTGCCCGATTACACGACGCACTGCTGGCATTT
Source organism: uncultured Clostridia bacterium (assembly GCA_944385055.1). Taxonomy (GTDB): domain Bacteria; phylum Bacillota; class Clostridia; order Oscillospirales; family Acutalibacteraceae; genus Caproicibacterium. Next base: position 23,714 of record CALWVT010000005.1, read on the forward strand.
GTACGTGCTGCGCATCGTGCCCGAGCAGCTGACCATCGACCGCGACCGGTTTATCGAGGAATTAAACGCGCGCAACGTCGGCACGAGCGTCCACTTCATCCCGGTCACGCAGATGAGCTACTACCAAAACCGCTACGGCTTTAAGCCCGGTGATTTCCCGAATACGGACAAGCATTTTGACCGCATCATCAGCCTGCCTTTGTACCCGACGATGACGGACGACGACGCGCAGTACGTGGTCGACGCCGTGCTCGACATCGTCGAGAAATACCACAAGTGATGTGCGAGGAGGCGGCAAAGATGACTTTCAGACACGCCGGCGCACTGCTTTTGTCCGCCTGCCTTGCCGTAACGCTTGGCGCGTGCGGGGAAGACACGCTGCAAACGAGCTCGGCCGCCCCGTCGGCTCCGGCCGCAAGCGAGCCGGCGCCGGTCTCCTCTTCTGGAGGCGGCGCCGAAGAGGAAACGGGCTTCCCCGTCGAGGTTGCGCTGGACGCCACCGTCAGCCCGAGCCTTTTTGCGGGCCTTTATGCTGCACAGGAGCAGGGGTATTTTTCTGCGGAAGGCCTTTCCGTGGAAGCGGTGCTCTATACGGAAAGCGGCGCGCCCGCCGTGGAAAAGGCAGCCGCGGGGGAAGCGGATTTTGCCGTTGCCAGCCAGGCGGAAGGGATGGCGCAGGCGCTGGAGGAAGGCGCGCCGGTAACCGCTGTGGCCGCCCTGCAGCAGCACAGCGACCTCGGGCTGCTCTCCGCCCAGTCGCGAAACCTCACGCGCCCGAAGGCGCTGGCCGAAACCCCGTGCACACTGCCGGCGGGCGCCCTTTCACAGGCGCTGTTCCAAACGGCGCTCGAAGCGGATGGCGGCACCTTTTCCGAAAAGCTGCTTTCGCCCGTCGATGCCGCAGCGCCGGACTGGGCGTATGAAGCGCTGCAAAACGGCGCGGAAGCCGTCAGCTGCAGCTACGGCTGGGACGGCCTGCTCTGCAAGGAGCAGGGGCTCGACTTCCAATTCCAATTCTATACGGACATTTCGCCGCAGCTCGACGGATATCCGGCCGTACTCGCGGCAAACGACACGTTCCTTACAGACCATGCAGCCGAAACAGAGGCATTCCTGCGCGCGCTGCGTGCGGGTTATACATACGCCGCCCAGAATCCCCAGGCAGCGGCCGCCTGGGTCTGCGAGCGCGTCCCCGCCGTGCGGGACCTGCAAGCGGCCGTCGAGCGCAGCCTGACGTGGCTTGCCGGAAAATACCGCGACGAGGCCACCCATTGGGGCGCCCTCGACGAGACGCGCTGGAACACGTTCTATACATGGATGAACAGTTGCGCGCTGACCGAGACTTCCCTGCCGCTGAACACCGGATTTTCGGAAGCGTACCTGCCCGACGCCGGCGAAGCGGCGGAAACGGCGGCGTCTTCGGCTGTCTCTTCCGCGGCGCCGTCATCCGGCAGTGCCGCCGCATAAACCTTATTTAGAATCACTTGACAATCTTTAAAGTCTCTCGCATTTTCCTCTCTGAACAAAATTCGGGGCGGCAGCATTCCTTGCTGCCGCCCCTTTCTTTGTCCGATCTGCGAAGGCGGGCGGGGCTGTCAACGGCGGCGCATAAAATGCACCGTTGATCTTTATCAGCCCGGCCATATTGGCGATTGCCGGAAGGCATTTTTATCTCGTGACACGATGTTTGCACATTCCCGTTTGACCGCATTTCGGGCAGGTTAACCTGCGTTTTGTGAAAGTATGATAGCCTTTTATATACGCATCCATGCTCGGAACAAAAAGTTCTTTACAATGCGGACACTCAAAATAGCCAGCCTTTCGGTCAAGCATTGCGCCCGCCGCGATGCCCGCTGCCGCCACGAAAACCGCACCCACAATCAACAGGACCCGTGCCACCGCAGGCAGATCCATATAGGCTGCAATAACCACCAGCGCGCCTACCGCAATGACCGTGATTGCGACGGTAATGACGGACAGCGCCATCCTTTTCCTGTTTTCTTCGTTTTCCTGCATTAGGTTCATCATATTTCCCTCCGCTTTCTTTTGATACTCCATCGAGGAAACCTTTTCCCCCGAAAGCAAATCATTGACCGTAATCTCCAATGCCGCACACAATGGCAGCATCAGAGAAACTTCGGGAAGCCCTTTTCCGCACTCCCATTTGGAAACGGTTTTGTCGCTAATGGAAAGCGCGTCGGCAAGCTGCCTTTGGGTAAGGCCCTTTGATTTTCTTGACTCGGCTATAAATTTGCCGATTCGGATTTGGTCCATATGTTTCTGTCCTCCTTTCTGCCTTTATTATAAAAGACGGGTCATGCAATGCACACACACGGAACGTAGAATACCGGAGATCTACGGAGCGTAGACTTTCCGTTTTCTTGCTTTGCTCTAAAAGGATTCTATCATTTGGGTGGAACGTTGTACATGATTTTTTCTTTGCGGCGCGGAAAGAATTTTGCGTGTCCCTTTCCAAACCCATGCGCATTTGCGCGGCGTTCCAGGCGCACGATGGACTGCGGGCTTTTTTGTACCGGCAAGCGTCTTTTGCCGCCGGCAAAAGCACCAAAAGACGTTTGGGATTCTTTCAAATCCGGCAAAATCACCTTCCCCCGCTTCCCGGCATACTCTACCAATGAGCCGCCGCCATTTGGACGCGCGGCGGTGAAGAGATGAAGTTTGGGAGGGTTTCATTGTGAATATCTACAGACCTTCACAGCCTGACTGCGGGCGCTGCAACTGCCCGCCCCCCTGCCCGCCTTCCTGCTCGCCCGTACCGTGCTATATTCCGGTCCCGTACCCGCCGATGATTCCGACCGGCCCCACCGGGCCGACCGGGCCCACGGGCCCCATCAACGGCGGTACGGTCGGTCCGACCGGCCCCACAGGTCCCACCGGCCCGACAGGTCCCATGGGTCCTGCCGGCCCTGCCGGTGCCACCGGTGCCGCGGGTGCTCCGGGCGTTGCGGGGGCTGCCGGTGCAACCGGCCCCACGGGTCCCACCGGGCCTGCCGGCCCTGCCGGTGCCACGGGTGCCACAGGCGTCGCGGGTGCAACCGGTGCGACCGGCCCCACGGGTCCCACCGGGCCTACGGGTCCTGTCGGCCCTGCCGGCGCCACGGGCGCTGCCGGTGTTGCGGGCGCTGCCGGTGCGACCGGCCCCACGGGTCCCACCGGGCCTACGGGTCCTGTCGGCCCTGCCGGCGCCACGGGTGCGACGGGCGCTGCGGGTGTTGCCGGCGCGACCGGCCCCACGGGTCCGACGGGCCCTGCCGGTGCGGCGGGTGCCGCGGGCGCCATCGGCCCGACGGGGCCAACCGGCCCGCAGGGTGCCGCGGCAACGGTCACGCCGGCCGCTGCCGTCACCGACGCGACCGGCACGGGCGACGTCGTCACGCAGTTTAACGCGCTGCTCGCAAACCTGCGGGCGGCGGGCCTGTTGAGCACGTAATCCGTACGAAGCCGCAGAAAGCGAAGGGGCAGCGTCAGCCGGCGCCGCCCCTTTGCCGTTTGTCTGCCCGCATTTGGAAGGAGGCCTTTTCCCGCATGAAAATCGTTGTCTATGCCATTGCCAAAAACGAGGCGGCCTTTGTCGACCGCTGGATGGATTCCATGTCGGAAGCCGACGCGGTCGTCGTGCTCGACACCGGCTCCACAGACGGCACCCCTGCCCGCCTGCGGGCGCGCGGCGCACGCGTCGAGGAAGCCCGCATCGTGCCGTGGCGTTTTGATACCGCGCGCAACCGCTCACTTTCCCTCGTGCCCGAAGACGCGGACATCTGCGTCTGCACCGACCTTGACGAAGTGTTCCATCCCGGCTGGCGGGCAATCCTGGAATCCACTTGGAAGTCTGGCACGACCCGCGCGTCGTACCGATACACGTGGAGCTTTACGCCAGAGGGCCGGGAAGGCGTTGTTTTCTGGATTGAGAAGATTCACGCCCGCCACGGCTGGCGCTGGACCCATCCAGTCCATGAAGTGCTCTCCTGGATCGGGCCTGGGAAACCCGGCCCCACGCTGCCGATCCCCGGCATCCAGATTGACCACCACCCGGACCCAAAAAAGTCGCGCGCGCAGTATCTCCCCCTGCTGGAGCTTTCCGTCAAAGAAGACCCCGACGACGACCGCAACCTGCACTATTTGGGGCGCGAATACCTCTACTGCGGCCGGTACGACGACTGTATCCGCACGCTTCTGCGCCACCTTTCCCTGCCGCGCGCGACGTGGGCGGACGAACGCGCCGCCTCAATGCGCTTTCTGGCGCAGGCGTTTCTGCACAAAGGCGACACCGAAAAGGCCGTGTCGTGGTGGCTGCGCGCCTGCGCCGAGGCGCCGCACCTGCGGGAAGCGGCCGTCGAACTCGCGCAGCTGTTTTACACGCAGGAAAACTGGGACGGCGTGCTCTACTTCACCGGCCGCGCGCTGCGCATCACGCAGCGGCCGCACACGTATATCTGTGAAGCGAGCGCCTGGGGGAGCCTGCCGCACGATCTGCGCGCCATCGCGTTCTCCCGCACGGGGCGCCATGCGGAAGCCCTGCAGACGGCCAAAAAGGCCTTGGCATATGAACCGCAAAACCCCCGCCTGCGCGAAAACGTCCGCCTGCTTGCGCAGATGGTTTCACAGGCGAATGCGTCAGATTCTGCCAAATAGCTCCAAAATCTTTTAGAAATCTTCCCCGGATTCATAGAATACCACAGAATTTGGGAATCTCAAAAAATGCCCAAATAAAGCCCTTGACAATCCCGGGCGCCGCACTATAATATCTAAGTGTGGAATGTTAGGATGCTAACTAACCTGACAGAAGGACTTCCCCTACACGTACGGCATCCGCCAAAACAAAGGAGGGTGATCGATGTGGAACCAACGGATGGGAACCCCTTGCATCTGGGCCGATTGATCCAAATGCTCTCCCATCAAATCAAGCGGCAGGATTACTCGTTTGAGTCCGAAAAGGATTTAACCGTCGTACAGCGCCATGTACTGCGGTTTATCCTATTGGAAAGCCTGCACCGCGACCTTTACCAGAAGGACGTGGAAGAGGCCTTCCAGATCCGGCGCTCAACGGCCACCGGCATTTTGCAGCTGATGGAGCGCAACGGGTATATCCGCCGCGAAAGCGTGGCGCGGGACGCCAGGCTCAAGAAAATCGTCCCCACGCAGAAAGCAGAGACCCTGCGGGCCACCCTTTTGGAGACGATGCGCCAGATGGAGTTCAAGCTCTGCCTGGGCATTTCCGAAAAGGATCTGCACTGCTGCACGGAAGTGCTCCAGCAAATGCTGCAAAACTTGAGCCCTCAATGCCACGCCGTTCAGGCGTCCAAAAAAACGAAGGAGGTATATCGAAAATCCGATGAACAGAAAACTCTTCAAATCGCTCCGTGAATTCAAAAAAGAGACGATTCTAACGCCGATCTTCGTGATTCTGGAAGTCTTTATGGAAGTCCTGATCCCCTTCCAGATGGCACAAATCATCGACGTGGGCATCGCCCAGGGCGATGTCAACTACATTGTCGAGCAGGGGATCATCCTGGTCGTGATGGCGATGCTGTCGCTGCTGTTTGGCGCACTGGCCGGCAAATTTGCCGCAAAGGCCGGCGCCGGCTACGCGAGGAACCTGCGTCACGACATCTTTTATAAGATCCAGACCTTCTCCTTCCACAACATCGATAAGTTCTCGAGCTCGAGCCTTGTCACGCGTATGACGACCGATATCACGAACGTGCAGATGGCGTTCATGATGACGATCCGCATGCTGTTCCGTGCGCCGGTCATGATCGTGCTGTCGATGGTGATGACGGTATTGATCAACTGGCAGATCGCGATCCTTCTGCTGTGCACGATCCCGATTTTAGGCGGCGTTTTGATCTTCATCGCGCGCAAAGCGCACCCGCACTTCATGCAGGTCTTTGACGAGTACGACGTGTTAAACAGCGCCGTGCAGGAAAACGTCAACGCCTCGCGCGTCGTCAAGGCGTACGTGCGCGAAGAGCATGAAGACCAGAAGTTTGAAAAGATCTCGATGAAGGTCTTCAAGCTCTTTACGAAGGCCGAACAGATCGTTGCCTGGAACCAGCCGGTCATGCAGTTCGTCATGTACGCCGTGGTGCTGGCGCTGATTACGATCAGCGGCCTGAACATCGTCGGCGGCTCGATGGAAACGGGCGAACTGACGAGCCTGATGGTCTACGCGCTGCAGATTCTGATGTCCCTGATGATGGTGTCGTTTGTCTACGTCATGATCATGATTTCGAGCGCGTCGACAGACCGTATCCAGGAAGTGCTCGACGAAGTGCCGGAGATGGGCAATAAGGAGAACGCAATTGAGTCGGTCCCGTCGGGCGACATCGACTTTAACCATGTAAACTTCAGCTACGCGGGCAAAGGCGGCAACCTGTCGCTGAAAGATATCGACCTGCACATCAAGGCGGGCCAGACGATCGGCGTCATCGGCGGTACCGGTTCCTCGAAATCCTCGCTTGTGCAGCTGATCCCGCGCCTTTACGACGTCACGGAAGGCAGCGTCAAGGTCGGCGGCATCGATGTGCGCGACTACGACATTAAGGCTTTGCGCGACCAGGTTTCGATGGTGCTGCAGAAAAACGTTTTGTTCACCGGCACGATTGCCGAGAACATCCGCTGGGGCGACGAAAGCGCAAGCGACGCGGAAGTCAAGCACGTCTGCGAGCTCGCACAGGCCGACAGCTTCATCCAGGAATTCCCGAACGGCTACAATACGATGATCGTCGAAGGCGGCAACAACGTCTCCGGCGGCCAGAAACAGCGTCTGTGCATTGCGCGCGCACTGTTAAAGAAGCCGAAGATCCTGATCCTCGACGACTCGACGAGCGCCGTCGACACGAAGACGGATGCCCTGATCCGCAAGGCGTTCCGCGAAGAGATCCCGAACACGACGAAGATCATCATCGCGCAGCGCATCTCCTCGGTGGAAGACGCCGACCTGATCGTCGTCATGGAAGACGGCCGCATCGACGGCATCGGCACATCCGAAGAGCTCTTAAAGACGAATAAGATCTACCGGGAAGTTTATGAATCGCAGAAGAAGGGGAGTGACGAATAATGCCGGATACGAAAAAGCCTGAGGGCGTGCGCCTTTCGCGCAACACGTTGAAAACGGCAAAGCGCCTTCTCAAATATGTGACTTCGACGTTTAAAAAGGAATTCGTCGTGGTCTTCATCTGCATCGCCGTCAGTGCAGTCGCAACGATTGCCATGTCGTTCGCCCTGAAAATCATGATCGACGGCTACATCACGCCGCTGATCGGCCAGGAGAATCCGGACTTTTCGGGCTTCTTCTCGGCGATTATCCTATTGGGGACGGTGTTCCTGTGCGGCGTGGTCGCAACGTTTGTCTATTCGCGCATGATGGTCCGCATCGGCCAGGGCGTGCTCAAACGCATCCGCGACGAGATGTTCGAACACATGCAGACGCTGCCAATCCGCTATTTTGACCAGAACACGACCGGCTCAATCATGAGCCTTTACACGAACGATACGGATACGCTGCGCCAGATGATCAACCAGGCCATCCCGCAGGTGTTAAACTCCACGATTACGATCCTCGTCACGTTTATTTCGATGATCGTGTTAAGCCCGGTGCTGACGATTTTGGCCGTGGCGGTCATCTTCGTGATGGTGCTGGTCGCAAAGACGCTGGGCGGCAACAGCGGCAAATACTTCGTGCGCCAGCAGCTCGCCCTGGCAGACGTGACGGGCTTCATTGAGGAACGCATGAACGGCCAGCGCGTCGTCAAGGTCTTTAACCACGAACAGATTTCGGAAGAGGAATTCGACAAGGTCAACGACAGCCTCTACGACGCGGCCAACAACGCAAACGCTTACGCCAACATGATGGGCCCGATCATCGGCAACATCGGCAACCTGCAGTTCGTCCTGACGGCAATCCTCGGCGGCCTGCTCTCCGTGGCGGGCGTCGGCAACCTGACGCTCGGCACGATGGCTTCGTACTTACAGCTGACGAAGAGCTTCGGCCAGCCGTTCTTGCAGGTTGCGCAGCAGTTTAACTCCGTGATCATGGCCCTGGCCGGCGCGGAGCGCATCTTCAAGCTCATCGACGAAAAGCCGGAGACGGACGACGGCTATGTCACGCTCGTCAATGCAAAGTGGACGAAAGACAACCAGCTCGTCGAGTGCAAGGAGCGCACGAACCTGTGGGCCTGGAAGCACCCGCATCAGGCCGACGGCACCGTGACGTACACGCAGCTGACCGGCGATGTGCGCTTTGACCACGTCACGTTCGGCTACAACGACGACAAGATCATCCTGCATGACCTGTCGCTGTACGCAAAGCCGGGCCAGAAGCTCGCGTTCGTCGGTTCGACGGGCGCCGGCAAGACGACAATCACGAACCTGATTAACCGCTTCTATGATATCCAGGAAGGCGCCATCCGCTACGACGGCATCAATATCAAGAAGATTAAAAAAGACGACCTGCGCCGCTCTCTGGGCATCGTTCTGCAGGACACGCACCTGTTTACGGGAACGATCATGGAGAACATCCGCTACGGCAACCTCGACGCGACCGACGAGGAAGTCAAGGCTGCGGCCCGTCTGGCGCACGCGGATTCGTTTATCCGCATGCTGCCGCAGGGGTATGACACGATGCTGACCGGCGACGGCGAGCAGCTCTCGCAGGGCCAGCGCCAGCTCCTCTCCATCGCGCGCGCGGCAGTCGCCGACCCGCCGGTTTTGATTCTCGACGAAGCGACGTCTTCGATCGATACGCGTACCGAGAGCATTGTGCAGCAGGGCATGGATAACCTGATGCACGGCCGCACGGTGTTCGTCATCGCGCACCGCCTCTCGACAATCCGCAACAGCGACGCCATCATCGTGCTCGACCACGGCCGCATCATCGAGCGCGGCACGCATGATGAATTGATCAAGCTGCACGGTACCTACTACCAGCTGTATACCGGCAAGCTCGAACTCTCGTAAGCGCTTCGCTTAAAACATCCCCCTTGCCCGCCCGAGGCCGCCGCGACCGGCCGTCTCGGGCGGGCAAGGCCGTTTCCGGCAAAAAACTTGCGAAACCGCCTTAAAAAATCCGCAAAGAGGCTTGCAAACGGCAGGGATTTGCTGTATAATAAAAAATACCGCATGGGTTTCCCGTGCGGCAAATGCCGGTGTGTTGGAATTGGCAGACGAGACGGACTCAAAATCCGTTGGTGGCAACACCGTGTGGGTTCGACCCCCACCACCGGCACCACGCCGTCGCGAACGCAGAACGTTCGCGACGGCGTTTTTTGTTGTAGATTTCTTTTGCAGATTCGCTTTGTAAACGAAACGGAGCCCTGGCATGTCCCATCGCGTGCCAGGGCTCCGTTTGTTTTCATTTCCTTATTTCTGCCGCAGAACGGTTAGGGTTTTATTACGATCTTCAAAACCGGGTCCGTTTCGGTGGTCAGGCGCTCAAATGCGTGCTGCAATGCATCCAGCGGCAGGATGTCCGTAACATATTTTTCCGGGTCGATCATCCCGCTTGCGATCAGGTCGATCGTTTCCTCGAATTCCTTCCGCGTGCAGGAGACGCTCCCCATGAGCCGAATCTCCTGCAGCACCGCGCGGTTCATCGAGAAGGGCACCTGCGGCTCCATGGAATTGCCGATCATCACCACCGCGCCGCCGGGGCGGACCGCCTCCACACAAGTGTTCAGCGTGTCGCCGGAACCGACGGCCTCAAACGCGATGTCGAATCCGCCGTTGGTAGCTTCGCGCATGCTTTCGGTTTGCTGGGGATCCCTTCCGTCGAAGAACGCGTCGAAGTCCCCGCTTTCCTTTGCCTTTTCGATTTTCAGGTCATTGATTTTGGACATGGCCACATAGGAAGCGCCCGCCTTCTTCGCCAAGGCGCCGATCAAATGACCGATAATGCCGCTGCCAACCACGAGGACCTTATCGTGGAGCTTGATCCCGGAGTGACGGACCGCATGGTAAGCGACCATCAGCGGGTCAATCAGGCCGGCGGCTACATCGGAAACCGTGTCGGGAAGCAGATAAGCGTTCGATGCCTTTCCCACAAATTTTTCCGCATAGGCGCCGTTGCAGACAAAGCCGATATAATTCGTGCCGTTGACTTCGCGGCAAAGCTGCTCCTGGCCAGAAAGGCACATATCGCATTTCCCGCAATAGAGGTTTGCCCAGAACACGACCCGGTCCCCAACCTTGAAGCTGCTGTCGCCCGGATTCGTGACGACGCCGCAGAATTCATGGCCCATAAAGAAGTCGGAGCCGTCCTGTTTGCCCCAGCCCTTGCCGGCCTTCCACATGTGAATATCACTGCCGCACACGCCGCAGGCGGACACCTTGATTTCAATCATGCCCGGCTCTACCGGCGGGACGGGAACCGTCTTCATTGCAATCTGTCTTGGGCCGACCAAGACGGCGGCCTTCATCATTTCCTGTGCCATTTTGATTCCCTCCTGTTTTTCAAATCATATCTTTCAGTTTGGCAATATCCTCATCTGTGCGGTTGCCATGGATGGGGATTTTCGCCAGTTTCGTTTCCAACTGTTCAAACTCCGCCTCTGTCAAGGTGACCTCGGCAGCCCCGAAATTCTCCTTCATGCGTTCCACTTTCCTCATGCCGGGGATGGGAACGAGGAAATCCCACTTGTGGAGCATCCACGCAAGGGAGATCTGGGCCGGGGTTGCACCCTTGGCGTCCGCAAATTGATGCAGCAAATCGAGCAGAGGCTGATTGGCGTCCATGTTCTCTTTGGTAAAGCGGGTGATGACCCGCCGCACGTCGTCGCCGGTATACACGTCCTGACTGGTGTACTTGCCGCTGAGGAATCCGGCCCCCAAAGGCGAGAAGGGCACAAACCCGATGCCCAGCTCTCGGCAGGCGGGCAGCACGTCTTTCTCAAACATCCGCTCCATCATGGAGTATTCGCTCTGGATCGCGGTGATGGGCGTGACGGCGTGGGCGCGGCGCACCTCGTCCTCCGTGGACTGGGACTGGCCCCAGCCGCGGATCTTGCCTTCCTCGATGAGCTTGCCCATGACGCCGGCGACCTCTTCCGGGGGAATGGTCTTGTTCATCCGATGCTGATAATAGAGGTCCACATAGTCGGTGCCCAGGCGCCGGAGGGAATCATCCAGGTGCTGCCGGATCACGCCCTCCACGTCCGTGATTCCCTCTGGAATGTGGAGCTTGGTGGCCAGGACGATGTCCTTGCGGAAAGGCTTCACGGCCTCGCCCACCAGTTTCTCGTTTTCCCCGGCGCCATAGCTTTCCGCTGTGTCAAAAAACGTACAGCCCAAATCGAAAGCGGTGCGGATCAATTGAACGGACGCCGCATGGTCCGGGCCGGGGCCGTAGCCGTGGCTGAAGCCCATGCAGCCCAGACCGACGGCAGAGACCGTCAAAGCATTCTGTTTTCCAAGAACACGTGTTTTCATCGCGATTTCCTCCAATCGTCATGCAGCAAAATCAAATGTTACATCCACACTTGCCGGCAGGTCCTCAAACACGGACAGGTCGGAGGTTACCATGCCGATGGGGCTGACCTCCGCCGCGTTGCGCCCCAGCGTGAAATAAGCTATCAGAATCGAGCCGCTTTGGCCCTGCGGCTCTGCGCTTTCCGGTTCTTCCCCTCCCGATTCCGGTGTTTCTTCCGGTTCCTGCGGCTGTGTCGTTTGGGCGGACGGGGTGCCTGTTTCTAGTGGAGCGTCCATCTGTCCCTGGCAGGCTATCATGGAAAAAGCCAACAGGGCAGCCATCATACTTGCCGCGATTCGTTTCATAAACGAACGCCTCCTTTGCTTTCTTTGATTTCCTGAATCAGGTAGTCCAGATGATCCAGAGGCTGTTGTTTTCGATGGATTTCCTCCAGCAGCCGAAAGCGGCATTTCCGCAATGTGCAGGAATGCGCCTACCGCCCGCAGCGTCATCGTTTCCCTTCGTTCGCATAAAAAAAGAAGTGCAGCGAAGAGGCTGCACTTTCATTATAGGCATTGGCTTATTGAATGTCTAATACTTGCTTTTCATTAAACAAAATACCTTTTGCGCATAAATTAAGGACCGCTCGCTGCAGTTATTCTGCCGGGGTCTCCCGCTTTGCCCGCGCCGGGTTCAAGGCCGTTTTTACATAGTCAATAAACTTTTGCGCGGCGAAGCTAAACGGCTGTTTCCGTTTCCACGCAATGACGCAATGGGCTGTCAGATTGGGCGATAAGGGCCGGTAAACAATCTTATTGGAATCCCCCAATGCAATGGACCCTTTGATGATGATGGCGTAAGCCAGCTTGGCCTGCACCATAATGACGCTGTTGGAGGGAAGATTGGAAGTGAGCAGGACTTGTGTTTCATCGAAGCCCTCTCCAAACCATCGCGCCAGCTCATTTTGGATATTTGTGCGGTGCGGCAAGATCAAGGGAAGCCCCCGCAGGTCCTTGGGAGATACCGCGTCCAGCCGTGCCAGGGGCGAATCAGGCGGCATCAGCACCACCCATTGCTCGGAATCCTTCAGGCGGATAAAATCATACTTTTCTTTATCAATGGGTTCCAGCAGCAGCCCGATATCTGTGATTCCCCGGTCCATCCGCTCCTTTGTTTGGTCGGCCGTAGCGGTATGGAGGTCAAAGGTAACGGCCGGATACCGCTCATGAAAGGTGCGGATCAGCTCCGGCAAAAGCTGCACGGCGGCAAGATCCCCGCACCCGATGGAAACGGTCCCTTCCACGATGTCTTCCTGCTCGGAAAGCTCCCGCTCCGTCTTATCCACCAGTTCCAGGATTTCTTCCGCCCGGCGGCGGAGCAGGTGCCCCTCATTCGTCAGGACAATTCTGCGGGTACTGCGGTCAAAGACCTTAATGCCCATCTCCTCCTCCATCTGGGCAATTTGACGGCTGAGCGTCGGCTGCGTAACATGAAGCAGTTCCGCGGCTTTGGTGATGTTTTCCTCCCGCGCGACGGCTAAAAAGTAACGTAATACACGGATTTCCATTCGCTGCACCTCCTTTTTGTTCAGTATAAACCATTTATGCCCTCCAGGCAATCGGCCGAACTTTCCAACATGGTTTGGGCATCGCATCAGGCGGCCCTCCCAAAAACAAAAAGCCCCGGCCGGCACTCGAAAGGGCATCGACTGAGACTTTTACAAAAAGAATCTTTCATTCCGGGGAACCTAATGCATCCGGCGCCGGCAATCAAGGCCCGCACAGCCGCCGCATCCGCGATCCCCTTATGAAAACGCGGGTACCGGGAAGGGCATCGCCCCCATCCGGTTTTCCTGCAGCCACGTTTGCAGGGCATGGAAAAGCCCCTCGCCGCCATCGTCCAGCACCTCCAGCGCGGCGCGCACGTCGGCCTTCGGGCACAGGCGGGCGATCTCCCGCGTAAAGTCACAGGGAACACCGCCGCAGTGCGAGACAAACGGGAGCAGAATCTTCCCCGCCAAATCCTGTTTCGCAAGCCAGGAAACCATCGGCGGCGCGATCGCCCCGCACCAGTTGGGGGCGCCTACAAAAAGGACCCGATAGGGGCCGGCGTCTGCGGCACCGGGCAGCAGCCGCGGGCGATACCCCGTGCGAACCTCCCGCCGGACCTGTTCGAGCAGTTCGGAAAAGCCCATGGGATACGGCTGCCAGGGATAAATTTCGCACCAATCCCCGCCGGTCACCGCCTGCAGGGCCTGGGCAATCCGGTGTGTATGGCCGGAATAGGAATAGGAGACAATCAGCGGGCATTGCCGCGTGGGTTTCTCCATCGCCTCTGCCACCTCTTTTCTATCCGCAAAGCGGCGCTTCATTCGTGGAGGGTCTTCCCAAACGACAGGCACGGGCCGATCACATCGCCCGTACGCAGGTAGGCGTAGGTGGGCATTTCAAACAGGACCGGCTTGAGCGCGCCGTAGTCGAGCTTTCCATCCCCGTTTACGACCCGTTCCTCGGCATACGTCGCGTCAATCGTGCAGATAAAGCTCTCGAAGCCCTTCGTCTCATAAACATCCTCGACACTGCAGACCATCGTCACCGGGGACTGGGTAATCATCGGCACGCCGGACGCATCCAGCACATAGTCAAACAGCTGGGATTTATCCGTCTTCCTGCCGCTGACGCTGCCCGCGTAATCCGCCTGGGGAAGCATCGCTTCATCCACCAGGTTAATGGAGAGTTTTTTGCTTTCTTTGATGCCCTGATTCGTATAATGCGCACTGGCCAGGCTGACCATCACGTGGTCGTGGCCGATAATGCCCACATGGCCCACCAAAAGCCAGTTCGGCTTGCCGTCCACCATCGCGCCGACCACGACAAGCGGCGTGGGATACAAAGCCAATGCATTTCCAATATTCGTCTTCATAAAATCGAACCTCCTGAAAAAATATAAAAAATACAAAGAAAAGGATACCACCCGCGCCGCGGCGTTTACCGCACGCCCAGGTGCCTGCCCGCTTGATACGCTTCTTCCATCGCCGGCGTGCCCAGCACTTCGCCTTTCTTCCAAACGCGCTCGCCCCAGATGATCTGGCGGACGGAATCCCCCAGATTCTCCAAAATGGCAGCGAGGTCTTCCGCATTGCGCCGGAGGCCCTGCCGGCCGTCATGGCCCGTCACGATGATGTAGGCGTCTTTTCCCGAAAGCCCCTGCCACTTTGGCAGAAGCCGGTCGATAAACCCCTTCATCTGTCCGCTCATCGTCAAAAAATAGGTGGGCGAAGCCAGCACGAGCACCTCGGCGGCCTCCACCTTCGCCAATAGGTCCGCCATGTCGTCCTTCTGCACGCAGGCGCCCGTTTGAAAGCACGCATAACACGCCCGGCAGGGGTGCACCACTTTGTCGCGCAGCGAAATCTTCTCTACCTGATGCCCCGCTTCCTGTGCGCCGCGCAAAAACGCATCGCACAGCAAATCGGAATTGCCTTTTGCGCGCGGGCTGCCGTTGACAATCAATACACGCATTTTCGGATGCTCCTTCCCAAATTGCCGAAAAACAGCGCCGTCCATCCCGTTTCCGCAGGTCCCCGGCCGCTTCGCCGGGCGCCGGTTCCCCGCAGAAAGAGGCCCCGGGGCCCTGTGCGCCCGAACACGCCGCCCAAACCCCCGCAGCCCTGGCTTCTCTGCTTTTCTTGTCTTCATTATAGGCGCTTTCTTTTTCAATGTCTAATACTTATATCTCATTTTTATCCATGTTATTTCCGTATGAAATTGCCCAAAAAAGAACCTCCGGAGGCGCGCTCCGGAGGGATTAAAGGGCGGGACTGGATTCTATTTTGGCGCGCAGCAGGTTAATCTCCTGAATAAACAGGGACGTAGCCGGGGAAAACAGGTTATTCTTCTTCCAGACCAGCACACTGTGGGTCATCCGCCGCGGTTCCAGCGGGATAAAGCGCAGGCGCGGGTCGCTGCGGATGGCCAGGGCGCCGTCCATGCAGAACGCGCAGCCCAAACCCTCCGCCACCAGCAGCGCCGCATTCGAAAGCAGCGTATAAAGCAGCGGGATCTGCAGTTCCTTTTCGTCCCGGCCCAGCCAATGGAGAATTTCCGCCCGGATGCTTTCCCGCAACGGCAAAATCAGCGGATAAGGGGCGACATCCTCCGCCACCAGGGATTCCTTCCCCATTAGCGGATGGTCGTCGCGCACCAGCAGCCCCCAGGTGTCCTGCTGCGACAGGCGGACATAATCGTATTTCGTGACGTCGATGGGTTCGAGCAGCAGCCCGATATCCACTAAGCCCTTGTCCAGGCGGTCGCGGACGTTGTCCACCGTCTCGTTATAGAGGGTAAACTGGACCGCGGGGTATTTTTCGGAAAATGCCTTAATGAGTTTGGCCAGCGTCTGGCTGCCGACCGCTTCCGACGCGCCAATCACGACGGTGCCGCTGATGTCATTCTGCCGCTCGACAAAGGATTTTTCCAGGCGGTCCGCCAGCTCCACGATCTCCTGTGCGCGCTGCCGGAAAAAGATGCCGTCGTCGGTCAAGCGCAGCCCGTTTTTGCCCCTGCGCATCAGGGTCGTGTCGAGCTCCCTTTCCAGGTCCATGATCTGGCGGCTCAAGGTCGGCTGCGTCACGTGCAGAATGTCCGCCGCCCGGGTCATATTCTCCTCTTGTGCCGCCGCTAAAAAATAGCGCAGCGTGCGCAGTTCCATGCGGATCGCCTCCTCTTTTCGAAAAGTAGTATAGCATATCCATACAAAAGGCGCAACACAGAAAAGGATCCATACAAAATAGAAATTATTCGGCGGCTCCATCCGCCCGCTTGACGAAGGCGCCGGTTTCTGCTAAAATACAATGTGTTGTATTTTGGAGGTGCAGAATGGACCTGGATTTTTCAATTGAGCGGACCATTTTAAGAATCGGAAACCAGCTTTTAAGCCGCCGCAGCGACGACTTAAAACTGTATGACCTGACGCCGAGCCAGTCCGAAACGCTTCTGTTTTTCGACCGGTATGCGGGCGCGCGCGTGCTGGACCTCAAGGCCTACTTAAAAATCAGCCACCAGGCGGCCCGGAACATCGTGGAACGGATGAAAGAGAAGGATCTTTTGTATGTGACCGTTTCCGGCGCGGACGCGCGGGCGCGCGAGGTATATCTCTCCGAAAAAGGGCAGGCAATCTGCCGGGAACTCAAAAAGAAGGGCGGCGACGTCGGCAGCAACCTGCTCAGCGCACTGACCCGCGCGGAAAAAGAGACGCTCGCAAAGCTGCTCGAAAAAATTTCCCAAACGCTTTAAAGCGTTTCTTTTTCTTCAAATATACAACGTATTGCTTAAAATGAGGAGGAGTCTGTGCAATGCACAAAAAGGAATTGGCAAAGCGGTATCTCGTATTTTTGGTGGGGCTCGTGTTCAACGCATTCGGCGTGGCGTTCGTGACGGACGCGGCCCTCGGCACGTCCCCGATCGCGGCAATCCCCTACACCCTGTCATTGATCCTGCCGAACCTGTCGATGGGCACGTGGGTCATCATCTTTAATTTGGCGCTGGTCCTCATACAATTTGCGATTGAGGGCAAAAGCGCCCACAAGCTGCAGCTGCTTCTGGAAGCCGGCGTCACGGTGCTGTTTGGCTACGGCATCGACCTGTCGCGCTTCTGCCTGCAGGCGTTCCGGCCGGATTTCTACCCGCTGCAGCTCGTGTCGCTGCTCGTGGGCTGCTGCATCATCGCATGCGGCGCGTACCTCGAAGTGGTCGCAAACGTCGTGATGCTCGCGGGCGACGCATTCGTCAACGCGATTGCGAAGCGGATCCACCGGTCCTACGGCGGGGTCCGCATGGTGTCGGACATCAGCATGACTGTGATCGCCGGCGTGCTGTGCCTTTTGTTCCTGCATGAACTCAGCGGCGTGCGGGAAGGGACCATCCTCTCCGCGCTGCTGGTGGGGAATCTCGTCAAAGTGCTGGGAAAGGTCTCGCCGCACTTTGGGGAGCGTCTGTTCGGCACGTGCTGAAACGGGCTTATCGGAGCGCTTCGGCCATCTGCGGCGGCATGCGGCGCGGGCTTCGCACCGCAAAAACGCCGTAGGTGCGCATCTTTTCACGCGGCATGACCGACGGCGCGTACCGTTTGCGCCTCTTTAAGCGCATCAGGCGGCGCACAGGCCCGTCCCCGCTGTATGAAATGTCCGTTTCGATGACCTCGCATTGATAAAGGACCGCGCAGACCGGCGCGGTGACGTACAGATAGACGAGATCGCCCCGCGCGATGGAAGCGGTTTGCTTCCAGGTCAATTCCCCGTGGTTTTCCGTAAACCCCCGCTCGACATCGTAAACTTTGGGGTTGGCGGGCACGAGCCACGCCTGCGGGCCGCCCGGCCGCGCGCGTTTGTCCGACGTCAGCGAAAAGCTCACATCGAGCAAAAACAGGATCTGATCGAGCGGGACCGTACCGTCCAATAAGATGGAGATCCAGTGCGTTTTCGGCATATGATAGCCCGGAAAAATCCCCCGGCCGTCCAAAAAAGAGCCGGCCAGCAGCGGGTCGCATTTGACGTCTAACAGGTCAACGGTACCGCTTTCCGGCAGGCCGAGCTTTTTGCGCTCCACACGCAAAAACAGCGCGAACCACTTCCCGCTGCCGCTGTGGCGCAAAACCGCATTTTCCGGCGACGCGGCCCATGGGAATTCCGGCTCGACGCCGTACTTTTCGGCGGCAGCGCGCAGCACGCGCGGGCGCAGCGTATCCGATTCCGGTTTTATCGTTTCCATAATCGTGCCCCCTTGTCCCGCCCAAAAGCGGGCTTGCCTTCAGTATACGTTTGGCGCCGGGGCGCGTCAAGGCCATTTTCGATCCATACATTTTTTCATGCATGCAGAAACGCGCCCGCTTCCGCGGCTTGTCAAAAGACCGGCCGGAAGCGGGCGCGTTTTTGAATTTTTAGGATCGCATGCACCGCACGGTCAGGCGGGTTTGGCCGCCGAGTGTGCACGTAAAAAGGGTCAGGTCCCAAGCGGGATCGATCATCTCCTCGATGGCGGCCGGCTGCAGGATCTCGACCTGCGCGACCGTGTAGGCATAGAGGCTGCCGGCAGCGTCCGTAAACTGGACGGTATCGCCGGGCTTCAGTTTATCGAGGCGGCCGAAATGGCTCTCGTAATTGTGCGCCGCGAGGACGAGGCTGCCCTGCGGCGTGCCCGCATACCGGCACGGCGCGATGCGCAGATTCGGATAGCTCCAATCGCGCAGCACCGGCAGGCGGAGGCCGAGGGCCGGGATTTGCAGCGTGCCGATGTAGGCGCTGCCGTCGACAATAACCGTAGGCATTTTTGCGGATGCCGGCGCGCTTTGGGACGCGGGCGGCACGGCCTGCGGAATCCCGGCAGGCCCCGGCAGCGCGGACATCTCGGCCAAGATCTGTTCGGCGCTTTCGGCCGCGCGGTGGTCATCCCACGTGTTCCACGCGACAAGGCCCAGCGCCGCCGCGAGCAGCAGCACGCCGAGCCCCCCGCACAGCCGTCCCGGCCGGCGGCGTTTATGCGCCATGGCGGCCCGTTTGCTTTGCGCGGTGGTGTTCAATCGTTCCCGCAACGATCAGCGCCGTGCCGGCACAGAACAGCACGGGCACCGGCCACCAGAGCTGGCCCGTCTGCGGCAGCTTCCCGCCGTTTCCGGGCGTGCCCGGCGTGCCGCCGCCCGGATTGCCGGGGCCTGCAGGCGCACCGGGGGTGCCGGGCGTTTCCGGCTGCGAGGATGAACCGGGTGTTTCGGGCTTTGAGGATGAACCGGGTGTTTCCGGCTTTGAGGACGAGCCGGGTGTTTCCGGTTCCGAGGACGAACCGGGTGTTTCCGGCTTTGAGGACGAGCCGGGCGTTTCGGGCCTTGACGAGGAACCGGGCGGCGTTGTGGGGTGCGACACGGTTCCCGGCGGTGTCACGGTTATGCCGCCGTCGTCTTTGGGGTTAATCTGCGAATTGCCGGACACCTTCACAAGGACCGGCGTCGGCTGGTACGTCGTTGTGCCGATTGTCGTCTGCCGGCCGGTCACAAGATAATACCCCTCTGCAAGATTGGAAAAGGTCACACGGCCGCCGCTGGTTGTCCCAGTTTGATCGGCGGAAATTCCGTGTTCGTTTACATAATCCCTGAAATGCAGCGCCGCGTTTTGCTTTGCTTCATTGCTGGCGCTATCATCTGGAATGGAAAGGCCGCTGTTTGCGAAAGGCTCCTTCAGATTCCCACTTTCGTCCGCCACAAAATACAGCGAAAAGGTGACGCCATCATGGTAAGAAACCGTCAACTGGTTCCCCGCCGCGGCGGCGGGCAGCGCAAACAGTGCGGTCAGCAATAGGCACAGAATGCCGCACACAATTTTCGATCCACTCTTTTTTCTCATGTACATTCACTCCCCTAGGGTGCTTTTCCGATTTATCGATACCGGTTTCGCCGCCGGCGCTCCGGGCTGTCCTCGCAGCGATTGCGGGATTTCTCCGTGGCACGCGCGGGCGGCGGTTTCTCACGCTTTTTCCGGCGCTTTTCGGCGCGGGAATCGAGATAATGGTTTCTCGGGTCCCGTATCCGGCGGCGCCGCCGGACAGCCCGCACAAGCAGCAGGACCCCCAGCACCATAACCGCCGGCAGCACGCCGCAAAGCACGAGCTCCATCATCGAGGGGCCGGTCCCGGCAGGCGGCGTTTCGGCCGCGGCGGGCGTCGGGATGCGGTGGCCGCGCACCAAAAGCCGGTGCGTGTTGATGCCATAGGGCGTGCACGTGTACAGCGTGACGTAATCCTTGCCCGGCTCAACCTGCAAGGGCTCGATGTCATCGGGCAGGACCGTCAGAATCTGATCGACTTCATACGTCAAAACGCGGTCGAGGACGGACAGCGTAAACGTATCGCCGGGCTCTAACTGGTCGATGTCCGTAAACATTTTCGCTTTCGTCAGGCCCGTGTGGCCGGTGAGCACGCAGTGGGTGCCTTCCCCGCCGGTGGGCAGCGACGTGCCAATCCACCAGCCGCAGCCGGACTGCAGCTCGCGCTCCTCGGTGCCCTGGTAGATCGGCAGATGGACGTCGATTTTCGGGATGTCGAGATAGCCCATCATGCCGGTGCCGAGCGGGTTTAAAAGCTGCGACGGGTCGAGTGCGTACACCGCGGACGAAAAGATGCCGTTTTCGGCGACCGTTTCGTTGTAGGCGTCGGCCGCGGCCCACTCGGCGGAATAATCGGCCTTGTCGGGTTTGGCGATGTACGTATACTGCTCGATGACCTGTTCGGCCTGCCAGCGGCTGTACAGGTCATAGAACGTCGGGTACAAAAACACGCCGAGACCCACGAGCAGAAGCAGAACGGCCGCAATGGTCAGGGCTTTTCTCTTCATAACAGCTCCTTTTTTGGTCAGATGAAACATGCCGGCCTTTCGGCAGCAGGGGCTTCGCCGCAGGGCGCAAATCTGCTGCGGCGAACCCCCTGCCGCCGCGCGGCGAACGGGTTTTGGACGTCCGCGCGCGGGGCAGGATTTCAGGTTTTAAGAAAGATCTAAAAACGAGTAATACGTTGTAAGCAAACTTTACGCGCTCTGCTTACGGGACTTGCGGGAAGCAAGGAACACAACCCCCGCCGCAGCGACGATCGCCAGGCCGCCGAACGTGTAGAACATCGTGCCGGCGCCGCCGGTGGTAGGTGTTTTCGTGTTGGCTACGTTGACATCTACCGTATAATCGGTTCCAGCTGCTTCTTTAGAAACTGTAACAGAAATCGGTTCACTTGCACCCGTATAACCGGTTGGCGTTTCGGTTTCGACTAAGTAATAGGTGCCTTCAGCAAGGCCATTGATGGTAACATAGCCATTTGTGCCGGACGAACCAGTCCAAATTGGGGTAGCGTCCTGGTTCACGGTCGCTTTGTCATTCGTCACAGTTACATCGTCCGAGCTGTAGAGAGCAAACTGTGCTCCTTGCAAACCGGTTGCATTTTCAAGCGAACTATCTTCGCCTACTGTAGATCCATCATATTTGAAGATCTGAATGCCGTAGGTATCGACGGTAACCGTAGATTTCGATGTCTCCTGCGTCCAAGCGGTGTTTGTATACGCACCTGCAGCGGTTGCATCTTTCAGATTAGCCGTATAAGTAATGACAATCGGCGTCGTGTTGTCGAAATCACTATTTTCGATCACTCCAGCCTCCTCTGCTGCTTTCACATCAATCGTGAGGTGGAAGGTGCAGCCATCGGCAGGGGACGCATCAAAAGTAATATGGGAAGCTAAATCCTTATCATCCTCTGTGCCATTACGATCAAGCGTAACGGTAAAGTCGTTGCTTGCATCAGGCCCCGTAAATTCACTGGCCATTTGATCATGAATCGTGATGCTCTCGGTAGCCTGCGTTTTCGGCACATTGGTCGTCAGTTTAAAGGTAACTGTATTGGCATCACCTGTAGCCGTAGAAACTTCCGTAGAATAGCTTGTTCCGTTATCAACAGAAACCGCTTTTTCAACACTGGGGATATTGGGCTTCTCCGGGGTCGGTGTTGTACCGGGCTCAATGTCTGTTAAGAAATGGCTAACCTTATCTTTTGGTGCAAGAACATATGTCTGACCATCTTTTTGATAACCAAAATAATATGTTGCACCTCCCTTATCATTTACTTTATAGGAAGATGCATTTCCTGCGTAATAGAATGTACGATCTTTTGGTGTTCCGTCATCATTTAAAATGCTTCCATCAACCTTTAAAATTGCATCCTTTAATTCTTCGCTCATTTTCGTTGCGCAAAAACGACTACAAATGATGCTTGTTTTACAATAGCAATGTTATTAACAGGTGCTCCGTAATATGTTCCAGCAGGAACACCCTGATCCTCTTGATCGAGTGTAATTGTTGTCCATTGTTGATCGCCCTCATACTTATGCAACGCCATATCCCCCTCCGCAAACGCAGAGACGCTCGCAAAGGACAGGACCAGCGCCACGGTCATCAGTATGGCCAGCAGGCGGCTGGAAAATGTTTTCCGCTTCATAAACTGTTCCTCCTTTTCATTTTTGAACGGTTCGGGAAAGCGGGCGCGCCGCTTCCCGTTGGGGCTTTTATGCCCGTTCTTCGTTTTTTGCCGCGGTCCCCCGCGGGTTGGGCCACTGTTCGGCCTCCTTTCCCCAGAATCTTCCTTGTATTCGCGCAAAACGCCGCATACATCCTGTTTTTTCTGCGGAAATTCTGCTTTTGAATACAAATGATTGCATTTACCTCCCATTCCATCCTAGCACAGACAGAAGGAATATTCTGTCTACTCCTAGCGGATGCAAAATGAACACATAGGTATTAATTGTGTTTCTGTTTACTTTTCCCATGGAATTTTTGCATACCCTGCACAGGATCATTCCCGGGCGCCGAGAAAGACAGTAAAGAATTGCATAGGAAATGTTTGGGTTGTAATTCACGAAATTGCAGCCCTATTCGTGCATCATTTGGTCAATTTGTGTGGTTGCGATTGAAATTTTTGCGTGCTATAATGGGGATAAACCCGTACATCCTTTCTTATGTATGACCGGCATTACCAGACAGAATATTCCTTCTGTCCGCTAACTGACAAATCCTAGGCGATCGAGCGTCCGGCGGTGCTCCGTGCCCGTCGAAATCAAATAGATGCGCGTCGTCGAAAGGCTGCTGTGGCCGAGCACGTCCGCGAGCTGCGCGATGTCGTGCGTTGCGTGGTAAAACGTGCGGGCGAACAGATGCCGCAGGTTATGCGGGAAGACTTTTCCCGGCGCGACGCCGGCCGAAAGGCTCAGCGCCTTCATCTGCTCCCAAATCCATTTGCGCGACATCGGACTTCCGCTTCTGGTGCGAAACACCGCACCGGAGGCGATTTTTTTGCGCGCGGCGTACGCCATCAATTTGCGGCAGAGCTTGCCGGGCAGCAAAACCGTGCGGATTTTCCCCTTCAAGGAGATTTCGGCCTTGCCGCGGCGCAAGGCTTCCACCGTGACCGCCCGCACTTCGCTGACGCGGATGCCGGTGCCGCCGATCGTTTCGAGCAATAGCGCCAATCGTTCGTCGCCCTTCTTGCGCGCGGTGCGCACGAGGCGCAGGTATTCCGCGTACGTCAATTCCCGCGCGTCGTCACAAAACGCGCGCCGCTGCACGCGCAGCGCCTGCACGCGGCAGTCGTGCCAGCCGAGCATGCCAAACAGCGCGTTGAGCGCCGCGAGCTTGCCATTGACGGTGGCCGCGCGCTGCCCGCGGGAAAGCAGGGCGGCCTTCCAGGCGGCGGCCGTTTCCCCGCAGACAGGCCTTTCCCCCAGCCACGCCGCGAATTCCCCGGCCGCACGCAGATACTTCTGCACGGTTGCGGCGGCGCGCTCCTTCGAGCGCAAATAGCGGTGAAAGGCCGTCAAAAAGCTTTTGTCCCACAAATGGGCGGCTCCCTGCGCGGGACGGCCTTGGGATTTTTCAATCTGCATACAATCCACCTCTTATTTTCTACGCCATATTGTACCGCGCAGAACCGGAGGCTATACAAACCCTTTGCAAAACAAATCGCCGCAAAATAAAAAAAGCCCCGCAGGGAGCGCGTTTGGCGTCCCTGCGGGGCTTTGTTCTCTTTTTCGAATATGCAAATTTCAGGAAAGCTTTGCGGGCCCTGTCAGGCGTTGCGGACGGTAAAGAGCTTCTTGCCATCCGCGTAAATGCCGGCCGCGCTGCCGCTCTGCAGCGGGCGCACGCGGTAGACGCCGACTTTCGTTTCCGCATCCCAGGCTTTGACGAGGTCGACCGTCGCGCCCTGGCTGCCGGCGCAGATGGCGGGCGCCTGGTCCGCCTTCACTTCAAACGTCGTGCCGGCCGCGTCGGACAGCGCAACATCACCCGACAGGCTGCACAGGGCTTTTGCCGTGTCGGCCGCAGTCGTCTTCCGGATCGTGAACGCCTCGTCGACGGGCTGGACCGTGCCGTCCATCGTGACCTCATACGTCGCGATCGTAAAGCTGTCCGCGTCGTAGTCGATCGTCGAGTAGCACGGCAGCCAGTTCTGGCTGCGCTTATAGATGTAATTCTGCTGCATCGGGTCGTAGCTGTAGAAAGAGGAGCCGGAGGAGGAGTTTGCGGTTACGTACAGCGTCCCCGTCGGGTCCGTGACCTCGTCGCCGTCCACGACCTGCATCACGTAGCAGTCATTCTCGTTGAGGTAGCCCTGCTTGGCCGCCTGGCCCTCGGTGTCGCCGTCTTCCGGATACAGCGGGAATTCGGCGCCCGTGTCCTTTTCCACGATCGTATTCGTGTCATAGCGGCCCGTTTCGGGGTCCTGCTTTGCGACGAACGCCATATGCGGCTGCGCGTCGCTCTCGAGCAGGTTCGTGCGGCAGTATGTATGGCTGTGGCCCTCGAGCACGACGTCGATGTCGTATTGATCAAAGATCGGCGTCAGCTGCGTGCGCTGGAGCATATCGTCGCCGTTGCTCGTGCCGTACAGGTCCTGGTGCACCGTGACAATGCGCCACTTCGCGTCCGGGTACGCGGCCAGGGCTTCCTGGATGGCCTTCTCGTGTTCGGCGCAGTTAAAGTCATTCAGGTTGAGCACCACGAACACGGCTTCCCCGTAAGCGTAATAGTAGTCGCCGCCGGCTTCCGTCTCGCCGTATTCCGTCGCGTTCGGGGTATTGAAGTGGTAGGAGAAATCCGGGTTGAGCGCGTCATGGTTGCCGATGGTCGCGGCAAACGGCATCGACTGCAGCGCGGTCGCGTTCAGTAAGCCGGCATACTCGTCCTCTTTCGGCTGGCCGGTCTGCTGGACCTGGTCGCCCGCGCAGACGATCAGGCTCGCGTCCGGGTTCTCGCGCGTCGCAATGTCCAGCGTGCGGTCAAAGTTAAACGCATCGTTGCGCGCGGCCGTGTTGCCAATGCCGTCCTCTTCCTTGAGTTCCTCGCCGTTTTGGACCTGCATGTTCGAAGCGCCGATCTGCGGGTCGCCGATAAAGAGCAGGTGGCTTTCGTCGAACGAAGCGGCGGTCTTTACGGGCTTCGGCTCGGTTTCGACGCCATTCTTTTCGATCGTATAATAATAGGTCTTGCCGGCCTGCAGGCCCGTGACGGTCACGTGGTTATAGAAATAGGGGACATCCGCGGTTAAGCTCTGGTCCACCTCGCCGAACGTGCCGGTAAAGGTCTCGGCGTTTTCCATTTGTTCGTTGTCCGCCCAATGGAGCACCGGCGTTGCCGGGAAACCGGGTTCGACCTTGCTGTACCAGGCGAAGTTCATCTGCGTCTCGTCGGCGCCGGGCGCGATGGAAACCTTCTCGTAATCGGACGAAACGTCGCCCCATTCCTTGACCCAGTCTTCCCACGTCGTGTCGGTGATGCTGACCGACGGGCCGCTCGTGTACTTGCCCGGTGTGCCGCTCGCAAACGACAGCACCGTACTTGCGGAAAGAACCATGGCCGCGGTCAAAATGCCCGCCAGCACACGCTGATTTTGCAGTCTCCTCATAAAGAAAATCTCCTCTGTTTTCTGATAAAATGATAGGAAAGCGGTGTTTTGCGCCTTTTCTTTCCCGAATGATACCAGCCGGCTTTGCAGATTTACTTTAGCACAGTGTGCCTTCCAGAAACAAGAGGATTTACAAACTTTTAAAGGAGGTTTAATCCACCGGTAATATTCCGGAAAACCCCGTTTAAAACGCATCTTTTTCATGAAAAAAGTGGGAACATTCTCCGCCCCTTTCGCCGCAAAAAGGCCCGCAAACAGAGGGTATGTTCCCCCTTTTGCGGGCCTTCTTTTTTATGCTGCTTTCTGTTCTGTTTCCGGTGCAGCGCGGTCGAGCACATACCGCTTCGAACCGACAAATGTAAAGATCGCACCGAACAGGATATTCGAGTAATACGTCATCAAACGCCACACGAGCATGGCCGGCGTCAGCATGCCGCCGAAAAACATGCGGCAGAACGCCAGGAACGTGCCCTCCGCGCCGCCGGACGCGCCCGGCAGCGGCACAAACGCCGCAATCATCGTGGCAAACACCTGCGCCGCCATAATGACCCAGAACGACGCCTCGCTGAGGTGGAACGCACGGTAGATGCAGTACGTCGTCGAATTCGTCATCGTGATCTGGAAAACCGTCAGCACACAGACCTTTACGTACAGCCCGACATCCTTCCCCATCGTGCAGAAACCGTCGTGGAACGTGTCCAGCTGCGTCGTCGTCTTTTGGTACAGGGAATCCGGATTTTTCACCAGGCGGATTCGGTGCAAAAAGCCATACAATTTTTGAAGCAGCCCATACAGGAAACGCGGGTTTACAGAGACCAGAATCACCGCCGCGATAAAGATGGAATTGGCCAGCAAACCAAACACCGTCAAAAACGAAAGGTTGCTGACATTAGCCTGGAAAAACGGGAGCTGCAAAATCATCAAAACCAACCCGTAAAGCACCATGATGATCTGATACGTAATCGTCTTTACGGAAATGACCGCCCCGGCAGAACCGGGCTTCATGCCCATCTTGCTCATCGAATAGATCTGCATCGGCTGGCCGCCGGTCGAAAACGGCGTGACGGCGCTGTAAAACAGGCCGGTCATCGCGATGGTAAACGATGGGCCGAACTTCCAGTTCGGTGAAACGTGGCGGCACAATAGGTAGTCGCACCACCCCTCCATCAGCCAGCCGCCGACCACCATGACGCCGGCGAACAGCATCCAAAACGGGTCTAAGCCCGAGAAAATCTGCTGCAGCTGGCTCACGGAATTTCCCGAAAACAGGAAGATCAACAGAATGGTCATCGAGATGCCGAGTGTAATCAGCGTGAAAAGATACTTTTTCAAGACCTTTTTGAATTTGATAACAATCACGTCCTCTGCCCGCAGGCGAAAGATAGATGTATTATACCGCAACCGCCGTCATTCTACAAGGTGCCCGGCCCCGAAGTGCGGCCGTCCACGCGGCGTTTTGCCCCGGCGGGCGCGCGCTTTAAATATGAATTTTAGAGTTCTATGCTTTTTTTCGCCGGTGCGGGCTTTGCTTTTCTGGCGCTTTTGCCGTTCTTTTTGCGGTGTAAAAATTTTTTCCGCACACGCCGGGCCTGTTTTTTCTACACAGTTTTTCGCATTTTTAAAAAGATATTCGCCAAAGAGAACCCCGCAAAAGAAAAAACTCGTTTTGCGCACCCGGCGCATACCATGGAAGGGGCCCATCCCCCGCGAAAGGAGTGTTCAGCATGGCAATTGCATTGGAAGGACAGTCGTGCTCGATGCAGGAAACCCCGCCGCTGCCGGCGGACCCCGTCGTGGCGATGGCGTACGTTCCCTTCCAGAAATTCGAAAACCTTTACCCGTCCGACAAGGCGCTGGAGGCCGGCACGCTGTTCTGCGCGCTTGACAAACCGTTTTTGGGAGGTGCGTCCTCGTGAACGAACAGCAGAAAGCGCTGCGCAAGATCCGCGGCATCCAGTTTGCGATTTGGGAGCTGCGCATCTTCCTCGACACGCACCCGAACGACTGCAACGCCTTAAAGCGCCTGCAGGCCTATGAAACGCAGCTGGAAAGTGCCGTTTCGCAGTATGAGGAGGCGTATGGCCCGCTCAACGAGGACAGCGCCACCGCGAACCGCTGGGCGTGGGTCCAGGAGCCCTGGCCCTGGGAAATGCAGAAAGAGGAGGAGGAGTCGTAATGTGGTCGTATCAGAAAAAGCTGCAATACCCCATCCACATCCACACGCCCGACGCGCGCA
This sequence comes from uncultured Clostridia bacterium, assembly GCA_944385055.1. GTDB lineage: Bacteria > Bacillota > Clostridia > Oscillospirales > Acutalibacteraceae > Caproicibacterium. Next base: position 51,855 of record CALWVT010000005.1, read on the forward strand.
TGGCGAAACTCATCATCGACCAGTACGGCGGCCCGCACGGGGAACTCGGCGCTTCGCTGCGCTATATTTCCCAGCGCTATTCGATGCCGTGGCCGGAGCTCAAGGCCATCCTGACGGACATCGGCACGGAGGAACTCGCGCACCTCGAAATGATCAGCGCGATCGTCTATCAGCTGACGCGCAACCTGACGCCCGAACAGATTCGGGAGGCCGGCTTCGACGCCTACTTTATGGACCACACCACGGGCATTTACCCCGCGGACGCGTCCGGCGTCCCGTTTTCCGCGCAGACGTTCGCCTCGACCGGCGACCCGCTGGCCGACCTGCATGAAGACCTGGCGGCGGAACAGAAGGCGCGGCTGACGTACGACAACATCCTGCGCTTTGCAAAAGACCCCGACGTGCGCGACCCGATCAAATTCCTGCGCGAGCGCGAAATCGTCCACTACCAGCGCTTCGGCGAGGCGCTGCGCATTGCGACGGACCACCTCGACAGCAAGAATTTCTATGCCTTAAACCCGGCTTTTGACAAATGGAAGCGCCGCCCCGCAGGCGACAAAAAAGCGTAATGCATCCCCCGAAAGGCATCTCCCCGGCAGGAGATGCCTTTCCTTATATATAAAAGGGCGGCGGGAAGCCGTTTGCCCGCGCCGCCGTTTCGTGGTATGATAAAAGGCAGAAACGAAAGGGGCGAAAGAGATGGCGGTGCGTGAAATCCGGCACAGGCTGCCGGAAGCATTCCTTGCCCAGCTGGACGAGGCCTATTCCCCGCTGACGGTGGAAAAGGTGCTGCTGGGCATGAGCGGGCGGCGGGACACGACGCTGCGGGTCAATACGCTGCGCGCGACGGTGCAGGACGTAGCAAAGCAGCTGCAAAAGCAGGGCATCAAATTCCAGCGTGTGCCGTGGTACCGCGACGCACTCGACTTAAAAAACGCAAACGAACGCGCCATACAGAAGCTGCCGCTGTACAGCGAGGGCGGCGTCTATCTGCAAAGCCTTTCGAGCATGCTGCCGCCGCTGTTTCTGGCGCCGCGCCCCGGCGAGCGCGTCCTCGACGTTGCGGCGGCCCCGGGCAGCAAAACGACACAGATGGCGGCGATGATGGAAAACCGGGGCAGCCTCGTGGCCAATGAACCGGATGCAATCCGCCGCGAACGGCTGGCCTACAACCTCAACGTACAGGGCGTGACGATCGCGCAGGTGCTCGCGGGACCCGGCGAACGGCTCGGCGCCCAGATGCCGGAATCCTTCGACCGCGTGCTGCTCGACGCGCCGTGCAGCGGGGAAGGGCGGTTTCTGGCAAACCGGCCGATTACATACCGCGGCTGGTCGGAAAAGGCCGTACACCAATGCGCAAAGCTGCAAAAGAAACTGCTGCAAAGCGCGTGCGAGGCGCTGAAACCGGGCGGGTTTCTCGTGTATTCCACGTGTACACTCAACGAGGAGGAAAACGAGGAGGTGCTCGCGTGGGGGCTCCAGACGCTGCCGCTGAAGCTCATGCCTCCACCGGTCGAGGTGCCGGGCGCTCTGCCCGGGCGCACCGGCGGCCGGCCGGCTTCGCTCCAATACAGCGTGCGCATTCTGCCTTCCCAGACGATGGAGGGATTTTTTGCCGCGCTGCTCCAAAAAAAGGGCAAACCAAACGCATCCTAAAAGAAGAGGGACGCTCAAAATGGGCGTCCCTCTGTCTTTTCTATCTATCATGTATTTGCGCGGAATAAGCGAATTTTAAGGAAACGGACTCCAAAGCATCGGTTACCACGCAATGCTTCGACTTCAATTGACATGTTAGCATTCCAGCACCTTTTTGTCAAGAAGGAAAAAGGAAAAAATCGCCGGCCTTTTCGGGCCGATCCACGCAAATTTCACAAAAAGGAATTGGCAAATTGCAAAATACATTGGATTCCCTCTAGTTTTTAAAGGGTGCCCTTTTCCAGAAACTGTGCCTTGCTAGGCAGTGGGCCTGCGCGCGCGCACGACCGCCTTCTCGAGTTCGACCACCCAAAGCGGCATGCTGGAAAGCAAAAACGTCCACGCCCACTGCGCCGGCGTCAAAAGGGCCGTCTGGAAAATGGCCGAGAGCGCCGGCACCGCCGCGACCAGGACCATCAAAACGCCGCACAGCACGATGGCGCCAAACAGGCGCGGGTTGCGCGGCCGGCCGCGTGCAAACAGGGAGGTGTGCTCACTGCGCATGTTCAGCGCATGCACAAGCTGGGAAAGGCTCAGCACGGCAAACCCCATCGTGCGGCCAATGACCGGATTCTGCGGGTCCGCGTCAAAGAACACGCGCCCCACCCCATACGCCAAAAGCGACAGCGCGCCGATGAAAAGCCCTTCCACGACGATGGCAAAGCCGAGGCCGCCCGCAAACAGCCCACTGCCGCGGCGGACCGGCTTCTGGTCCATCACATCCGGGGCAATCGGCTCTACGCCGAGCGCCAATGCCGGCAAAGAATCCGTCACGAGGTTGACCCACAAGAGCTGCACCGCTGCAAGCGGCAGCGGCAAGCGCATCAAAAAGCTCACGAACACGGCCAAAAGCTCGCCGACATTGCACGAAAGCAGGAAGTGGATCGTGCGCCGGATATTTTGATAGATCCCGCGCCCCTCGCGCACGGCCTCCACGATTGTCGCGAAATTGTCGTCGGCTAAGATCAAGTCGGCCGCGCCCTTTGCGACGTCCGTGCCGCTCTGGCCCATGGCGCAGCCGATGTCCGCGGCCTTTAAAGCCGGCGCGTCATTGACGCCGTCGCCGGTCATCGCGACAACTTCGCCGTGCGCCTGGAACGCCTGCACGATGCGCACTTTGTGCGCCGGGGAAACGCGCGCAAAGACCGGGTACTCATAGATATGCGCGCACAGCGTCTTCTGCGGCATGGCTTCCAGCTCGGGGCCGGATAAGACCTTCCCTTTCCCGTCTAGGATGCCGACTTCCCGCGCAACGGCGGCCGCGGTATCGGCGTGGTCGCCCGTAATCATCACCGGGCGGATGCCGGCCTTCCTGCAAAGCGCGACCGCCCCCTTCACCTGCGGCCGCGGCGGGTCCGATAAACCGACCAGCCCCAGAAACGTCAGCCCCTGCTCCAGCTGCGCCGCCGTCTGCCCTTTGACGGACGCGGTCTCCTTTACGGCAACGGCGAGCACGCGCAGCGCTTTGCGGGCCATTTCCCGGTTCTGTTCCGGCGCACATCCGCCCGCACAGAAAGGCGAAAGCACCTCCGGCGCCCCCTTGACGATCACACGGAAGCGCCCGTTTGGCAGCTGCACGACGACCGTCATGCGCTTGCGGGCACTCGAAAACGGGATCTCCCGCACACGCGGGAATTGCCGGGAAAGCGCGCCCTTGTCCGGCACGGCCGCGCACAGCGCCGCTTCGGTGGGCTCGCCGAAAATGCGGCCGTTTTCCACCGTGCAGTTCGTACACAGGGCCGCCATTTCCAGAAGATACCGCCCCTGCGCGCTGTGCGGCTGCAGCGGCCCCGCACGCCCGCGCAGTTCGGCGACGGTCATGCGGTTTTCCGTCAAGGTGCCGGTTTTATCCGAACAGATCACACTCGCACTGCCCAAGGTCTCCACCGCCATCATGCGGCGCACGATCGCGCGGCGGTTCGCCATGCGGCGCATGCCGGCCGCAAGCACAACGGTTACGACCGTCGGCAGGCCTTCGGGGATGGCCGCAACCGCCAAAGACACCGCCGTCAAAAACATTTCGAGCGGCTTTACGCCCTCCAACAGCCCCAACAGGAAAATGCACGCGCACAGCGCCAGCGCGCCGATGCCGAGCACGCGGCCCGTGACGGCGAGTTTCTGCTGCAGCGGCGTGGGCGGCGCCTGCTGGGCATGCAGCATGCGTGCGATTCGGCCGACCTGCGTGTGCATGCCGGTGCCGACCACCAGACCGCGGCCGTGGCCCGCCAAAAGCGTTGTGGAGGCGTAACAGAGGTTCTTCCGGTCCGCGGGCGGCGCATTTTCCGCACACAGCGCGGCGGCATCCTTGAAAACGGGCCGGCTCTCCCCGGTCAAGGCGCTCTCCTGGGCCTGCAGGTCCGTGCTCTCCAAAAGCCGCACGTCGGCCGGGACGCGGTCGCCGGCTTCCAGCACGACGATGTCGCCGGGCACAAGGGCGTTTGCCGGCACGATCGCCGTCTGCCCGCCGCGCACGACGCGCGCCTGCGGCGGCGCCATCTTCCGCAGCGCATCGAGCGCTTTCTGCGCGCGGCTCTCCTGCAGGAGCCCGATGACCGCATTGACGAAAACGATCACCAAAATCATGACCGCGTCCACATATTCCCCTTCCCCGGAAAGCGCGGAGGTAAAAAAGGAAAGGGCCGCGCCGGCAAGCAGGATTAAGACCATGCAGTCTCGAAACTGCTCCAAAAAGCGCACGACCAGCGGCTTGCGCGGCGGCTTTTCGAGTTCGTTCGGCCCGTACTGCCGCAGGCGCTTCGCTGCCTGCGCGGGAGAAAGACCTCCGTGATCCGTATGCAGCGCTTTCATGCACGCGGAAATGCTTTCGCTGTGCCATTTCATGCGCCTTCCCTCCTTTCGCTGCATTGTATGCGCCGCATCGATTGGATAGAAGCGCCCTGTCCCGCAAAAGCCTGCGCCGGAATGCCGCAGAAATTTCCAATTTGAGGAACCCTGCATCTAGACAGCGGCCTGAAAACTCGGTATAATGAAGAAAATCCGCCTTGTGCGGATATAAAATTGGACAATCCATAAGGAGGATGATGCGCTTTGTCAGAGACTGCCGTAATCTTTTATTCCTACACCGGCCACACACGTGCGCTCGCGCAGAAAAAGGCGCGCAAACTGCACGCAGACCTCATCGAACTGAAGGACGCAAAGCCGCGCTCGAAAGTAAATGCCTTTGTTGCGGGGTCCTTCGCTTCGCTGCGCAACCAGAAAGCGGCGCTCGCACAGCCCGTGCCGGACCTTTCGGGCTACCAGAAGATCGTGCTCTTGTGCCCGATCTGGGCGGGACATCTCGCGCCGCCGGCCAACAATGTGATCGATGCGCTGCCGCCGCGCAAGGATGTGCAGGTGTTCGCCGTCTCGATGAGCGGGGACTCCTCGTCCTCGCGGCAAAAAACAATTGCCCGGCTGAAAGAAAAGGGCTGCGCTTCCGTGCAATACCAGGACGTGCGTTCCTCGACGATTCAATGAAAGCCGCCGCGGTGATCCTGTCGCCGCTCGGCCCCATGCTGCTCGAGGAAACGGACGGCGCCCTGACGCGGCTGTCGTTTTGCGGCGGCAGCCCGCGCGGGAAAGCGCCCGAAACACCGCTTTTGCAGCAGGCTGCCGCGGAGCTTGCCGCCTACTTTGCGGGAAACCGCCGGCAGTTTTCGCTGCCGCTGGCGTTTCCCGAAGGGACGCCGTGGGAGCGGCTGGTTTGGAAAACGCTTCTGGCAATCCCCTACGGGGAAACACGCACCTATGCGCAAATTGCCGCGATGGCCGGACGGCCCACCGCCTGCCGTGCCGTCGGGGCGGCCAACCGGAAAAACCCGCTGGCAGTCGTCGTCCCTTGCCACCGGGTCATCGGGAAAAACGGCGCTTTGACCGGCTATGCCGGCGGATTGTGGCGCAAAAAGGCCCTTTTAAAGCTCGAAGGGGCGCTGTAAGGCGTCCGCGGGCGCACAAAAAAAGCGTCCTCGCCCTTGTGGCGGGAACGCCTCTTTGCACAGAACCGCACAACGCGGCTGCTTATTCCTCGACCGGGGAGAAGTTGTCCTTCCCAATCCCGCACAGCGGGCACTTCCAGTCGTCGGGCAGATCCTCAAACGCCGTGCCGGGGGCGATACCGGTGTCCGGATCGCCGACTGCCGGATCGTAGACGTAGCCGCAAACGTCGCAAACATACTTCTTCATGACAAATCTCTCCTTTTGATTGATTGATTGCAAACTCGATGGCCGCACCAAAACGGGACGGCCGGAACGACGCTAACTTTTAAAAATCAGAATCGTTCTTGTTTTCGAGTATGATTATAAAGAAGCCTGTCCCGTTTGTCAAGCCTTTTTTTCGGTGCATGGCACCTCTTCCCAATCCGCAAGGACTTCCAGCAGCGTGCTCGGGAAAACCTGGCCGCGCAAAAGCGCCCGGCAGCAGGCCTTGGCGTCCTCGTATCCACCCGGAATCCGGCCCCACTCCCGCTCCGTGGTCGTCTTCGTCACCCCCACGCTGTACTGCCCGTCTTCTTCGGAAAGGAAATATTCGAGCTTTGCGCCTTCCACAAATGTGCTGCCAACAAATTCTGTCATGTTCATTTCCTCCTTAAAGCCTGTATTTGAAATTTACTGTTCGACAATTTTTTCGTCGAAACATAGGAATTGATTATATTTTAAAAGCTTTCCCGGCATTTTGCAAGGCGGCACATCTGCCAAAGTTTGCAAATTGCGCAGCGGCCTCTTATCTTGTGGGAGCGTTCTGTCCGACACACAGCTCTTTGCACAGAGTGGGGGCAGCGGAGAGCGGGAACATTTCTTTTGTCCCATTTTATGTAAATCCCGGCGGTGCTCCTACGTCACTTGCACAAAATTCTGCGCCGAACCTCGGCTTTGCGGGGGCGTACCGGGCAGCCGCCAACAAATTTACGGAATGGAGGGATGCAGCATTTCTGTCTCCTCGTTTTCATTTCTCATTTTTCTCGGCGTGATCGCGCTTTTACACCGCGCACTGCCGGCGCGCTGCAGCGGCGGATGCCTGCTGCTCGCAAGCCTTGTCTATTACGCAACGTGGGCCCCAAAGGCCCTGCCGGTCCTTCTCTTGGCCGCCGTCATCGTATATGTTGGCGGGCGCATCGTCGGCGGGCGCGTCAACGCGGGCAAACGGGCGCGCCTCGCCCTCGGCATCTCGATTGCGGCGTCGTTTGCGCCGCTGTTCCTGTGTAAATACCTCGGCTTTTTCGTCTCGCTGTTCCAGCGCGCCCTCCACGCCGTGGGCGTCTCCGCGACCCTCACGGCGCCGTCGCTGCTCGTGCCGATCGGCATTTCCTTCTTTACGCTGCAGGGCGTGTCGTATCTGGTCGACCTGTACCGCAAGAAGCTCTCGCCGGAACGCAATTTCTTTTACGTTTTGCTGTTTTTATGCTTTTTCCCGTCGGTCACATCCGGCCCCATCGCGCGGGCGGGCGAGATGCTCCCGCAGTTTCGCGAGAAGCACACCCCGACGTACGCACAGGTCAAGCACGGCTGCCTGCGGATCTTATTGGGCCTTTTTATGAAGCTCATGATTGCCGACCGCATCGCGCCGTGGATCTCGATGATTTACGGCGACCCCGTGCAGTACGCGGGCCTGCCGATGTGGAGCGCGGTGTTCCTGTATGGCATGGAGATCTATGCGGACTTCGCGGGCTATTCGCACATCGCACTCGGCGCGGCCGAACTGCTCGGCGTAAAGCTGCCGGAAAACTTCACGCTGCCGTACCTCTCTTTGAGCATCCGTGAATTCTGGCGGCGGTGGCACCAGTCGCTTTCGAGCTGGCTGCGCGACTATGTCTACATCCCGTTAGGCGGCAGCCGCTGCTCGAAGAAGCGCAAGTATGTAAACGTGCTCGTCACCTTTGCGTGCAGCGGCCTGTGGCACGGCGTCGGGCTCAACTACATTGCGTGGGGCCTGCTCCACGGCATCTACCAGGTGCTCGGCGACGTGCTCGCGCCGGTACGCGAATTTTTGTGCCGCGTGCTGCATTTGGGCGAGGGCAGCCGGCTGCGCACGGTTTTGAGCACATGCTGGACGTTTCTGCTCGTCGATTTCGCGTGGATCCTGTTCCGCTGCTCTTCGCTGTCCAACGCCCTGGCCATTGTGCGCGGGCTGTGCCAGCGCGGGACGGCGTCGTTTGCGGGGCTTGTCGCGGAACATTTCGTCAACTATGTGCCGGGATTCGTCCTATTGATGATCCTTCTCGTCGTCTTTCTCATTGCGGAATGCTACAAGCGCTACACAGGCAAGAGCCTTTACGCGCGGTGGCTCTCCAAGGGCGCCGTCTTCCAGTGGGTCACGCTCTTTTTGTGTGTGATGCTTTTATTGGTGTGCGGCGTGTACGGCCCGTCGTATGACGCGCAGTCGTTTATCTATTCGAATTTCTGACCTTTCGTGTTAGGAGGCTATCATGACCGGAAAACGCAGACTTTGGGGCCGCCGCGTTGCGGGGCTCCTTTCGATGGCGCTGTGCGTGTGCTTGTCGCTCGCGTTTCTCAATGAATTCTGTGTCGACAAAGGCCACTACCGCGACCTCAAACGCATTATGTATGAAGACCCCGAAAACAGCTACCCGCTGATTTTCGCGGGCGGCAGCCACATCAGCGGCGCCATTAACCCGAACCATTTTAAAAAGATCTACGGCGTCTCGAGCTTTAACTCCTCGACCGGCGGCCAGGAATTTTACGAGACGTATTACCTGTTAAAGGAAATTCTCAAGCGCCAAGACCCGGAAGTCGTCGTGCTCGACGCCTATTACGCGATGAACCAGTCCCCCTACGGCGACCCGAGCTTTACGCACCGCGTATTGGACCCGATGCGGATGGGGCCCAATAAACTCGAGGCCATCCGCGTGTCCGTCGAAGAAAACGTCGGGTCGTATCTATTCCCGTTTTTGCTCTACCACAGCCGGTGGGAGAATTTTCCGCAGCTGATTTCGGAGTGGGCCGATTACGTCGGGCCCTACAAGGGCGCGCTCGGCTTTACCGGCGGCCCGAACCAATACGGCAAGGAACTGCAGTATGACAACTGGGACGACACGCACTGCACCCCGCTCGCGGAAAAGCAGGAGGAATACCTGCAAAAATTCTTCGCGCTCGCACGCGAGGAAGGGTTCAAACTCATACTCATCAATTTCCCGTGTGAACTCGAAAGCGACGAGCTGACCGAATGGGCCGGCGACGCCGTGGGCAAAATGAACCAGATCAAAAAGGAGGCCGCCGCCGCAGGCGTGCCGATGCTCGACTTAAACCGCCCGGAAATGATCGCGGCGATGGATTTCGACTTCCCGACGATGATGAGCAACGCGTCGCATGTCAATTACTACGGCGCCTACAACGTCACCGAGTACGTCGGAAAATACCTGCAGCAGGTGACGCCGGAATTGTTCGAAAATGCCGAGCCGGCCGCCTCGTGACGCCGCAAAAAGGAAGGGAACGCTGTGAAACATATCTGGCAGCCGCTGCGGGTAGCGGGCGCGTCGGTGCTGCTGGTTTTGGCGGCGCTGTGCGTGCTGTTTGCGTGCCTGCCCGGGAATAACGGCGCCTCCATCGGCATCCTGCTGGTCCTTGCGGCGGCCGCGGCGGTGCCGGGGGTGCTGCTTTTGCGCCGCTTTTTGCGCGGGCTGCGCCGGCAGCCGCCCTGCACGCGCGCCGAGGCGGAGGCGTCGAAGGCAAGGCTTGCCGCCTTGGAGGCCCAAAACCGCGAAAAATGGGCGGCGCAGCATCGGGCGGACCGCGCCAAAAAGCGCGCCGTCCGGCAGGAAAAGCGGTTTTTGCGCGCGGCCGAGCGCGCGGATGCGCGCAAAGCGCGGGAGCTGGAGCGAAACACCGTTTCCCTGCCGCTTCTGCACGGCCTGCCGCTGCCGAAACGCACGGTGTGCACGATTGCATTTGCCGAAGACCTCGTGCGCATCTATGCCAACGGTGCAGAATTTTCGCTGCCGGCAGAACGCGTACTCGATGTCCATGTCCAAAAAGAGCAGCGCCAGCACACGCAGTACGTGTCGAGCGCCGGCGGCGCCATCGCCGGGGCCAAGATCGGCGGCGCGTTCGGCGCGATGCTCGGCGGCCGCATCCAGCCGAAAACAATCTTTTCCGTGCGCTATCTTCTCGTCCTCACGTACCAAAAGGGCGCGGGCGTCTCCTACCTCGCCTTTTCCATTCCGAAAGGCCATCGCCGCATCCGGCGGCTTGCGCGCCGTTTCTGCCCTGAAGGGCGCCCGGCGTCCTTTTCTCTGTAAATCCATCAACGTCCGGATGCACCCCCACGGCGCACGGACACCGCCTCTTTCTCATTGGAACCATCAAAAGGGAGGTGCCTCTCTATGAAGCAACCAAATATCATCCTTATCATGACCGACCAGCTGCGCGGCGACTGCCTGGGATATGCCGGCCACCCCGACGTCAAGACGCCGTATCTGGACACGCTTGCATCCCGCGGCGTGGTATTCGACCGCGCGTACAGCGCCTGCCCGAACTGCGTGGCGGCGCGCGCCACCCTGCACACCGGCCTTTCCCCCGAACACACGGGCCGCGTCGGCTACGCGGACGGCATCCCGTGGGACTACCCCACGACGATGGCCGGCGAGCTCTCCAAAGCGGGCTATTACACGCAGTGCTGCGGCAAAATGCACGTGGCCCCGCTGCGCAATTACATCGGCTTTCACAACGTGGACCTGCACGACGGCTATATGCACGCGGCGCGCTACGGCAGCGTGCCCTACCGCGAGTCGCAGTTTGTTGCGGACGATTATTTCCATGACCTGAAGAAAAAGTACGGCGCCGACGCCGACGTCACGCTGACGGGCCTCGACTGCAACAGCTACCTCGCCCGCCCGTGGATTTACGACGAAAAGGACCACCCGACGAACTGGGTAACGGACCGTTGCCTCGATTTCCTGCGCCGCCGCGACCCGCGCAGGCCGTTTTTCCTGATGGCCTCGTACCTGCGCCCGCATCCGCCGCTGGATGCGCCGCAGTACTACTTTGACCTGTACAAGGATAAGCCCCTGCGCCCGCCGTTCGTCGGCGATTGGGAGACAGACGAATATTTAAAGCGCGACGGCCGCATCTTTGACTCGAAGACCGGGCCCATCGACCCGGAACTGATGCGCCAGGCGCAGATCGGCTACTATGCCTGCATCACGCATTTGGACCACCAGATCGGGCGGCTGATCCTGGCGCTCGTCGAGCAGGAGCTTTACGACGACTGCATCTTCCTGTTTACCTCCGACCACGGCGAAGAGCTGTGCGACCACCACATGTTCCGCAAATCGCGCCCGTACGAGGGCAGCTGCCACATCCCGCTTTTGATCAGCGCCGGCGCAAATGTGCTGCCGGGATTAAAGCGCGGGGAAACCTGCCACACGGTCGCGGAACTGCGCGACGTGATGCCGACGCTCCTAGACGCCGCGGGCGCGCCGATCCCCGCCTCGCTCGACGGCAAGAGCCTTTTGCCGCTTACTTACGACCCGTCCGGCAGCGTGCGGGAATGGCTGCACGGCGAGCACAGCTACGGGGAATTTTCAAACCACTGGATTGTCACTTCGCGCGACAAATTCATCTGGCACAGCACAAGCGGCCGCGAGCAGTATTTTGACCTTGCGGATGACCCGCACGAGCTGCACGACCGCGTCTTAGACCCCGCCTGCAAAGCGCGCATCGACGAGCTGCGCGGGCATCTGATCGAAGCGCTCACCGGCCGGCCGGAAGGCTTTACGGACGGCACCCGGCTGATCGCCGGGCGGCCGTACCCCGAGGTGCTGCCCTTCTTAAAAGCCGCACAGGAAACTTAACCGAACCGACAGAAAGCGGCCGGCGCCATCAAAGCGCCGGCCGCTATTTTTGTTCTTTTAAAGCCGCTGCGCCGCGAAGGCAAGCCGCGGCAGCGCGTATTCGAAAAAGGTCTGATAGGCGTTACAATAGCGGTTTCGCGCGGCTTCCCCCTCGCCCGCGCAATCGCGCCGGCAGCCGCCGCGGCACAGCGCATAGTATGGGCACTGCGGGCACGCGGCCCCGCGCCGCTGTGCCTGCGCAAAAAACGGCCCCGCACCGTTTAATGCCGGCTGCAAAAGCGCCGTAAAATCCGTCTCAAGAATATTCCCCATATAAAAGTCGTCGAGCGCGTAAAAATCGCACGGATACACGCTGCCGTCGGCTTCGATGACATTCTGCATCAGGCAGCAGCCGTACATCGCGCAGGCCTCCGGTTCGCCGCCGCGCAGAATCGACAGGTAATCGTCAAACTGCCGGATATGCGGCGCCAGGCCGCGCTGGAAGTCGGCAAACCACAGATCGAACAGTTCGCACAGGCATTCCCCGTACGTCTTTTCCGAAAGGCCGCCCGCCTCCCCGAGCGGCGGCATGCACGGCAGATACTGCTGCGCCAAAAAGCCTTTTTCGCAGAAAAAGCGGTATACGCTGCCGATGCGCCGCGCATTTTCCTCCGTCAGCACGCAAAGCACCGCAAACGGGATCCGTTCGGCCTGCAGCTGCCGCATCGCGGCAAAGGCCGCCGAAAAGCTGCCGCGCCCTTCCCTGTCGGGACGCATGCGGTCGTGCAGGCCGCGCGGGCCGTCGAGCGAGACGCCGACATAAAAATCGTGTGCCTTGAAAAACGAAAGCCATTCGCCGTTTAACAGCGTGCCGTTCGTCTGCAGCGTGTAAAAGACACGCTGGGAGGGCGCCTTTTTCGCCTGCACATACGCCGTAAACGCGCGGTAGAACGGCAGGCCCGCAAGCGTCGGTTCACCGCCCTGGAACGCAAACGTGCAGTCGTCCGCCGCGGCGAGGGCTTTCTCCACCACGGCGCGCCAAACGGGTTCCGGCATCTTCCCGAAATCCGCAGTCCCGCGCTTTTGCGCCTCATCGGTGTAAAAGCAGTAGCGGCAGCGCAGGTTGCACGCACTCGAGGCCGGCTTTAACAGCACCTGCAGCCCTTTCCGTTTCTCCATCCATCCATTCCCCCGCTTTTTGAAACTTCCGTTGCTTGTACCATTGATTGTACCATGGACCGGCACGCTTGTCACGCGGGACTGTACGGCGGCGGCCGTTTTATGGTATAATAGATGGATGGATACGCTGATTACAGAAAGGAAACGGTGAAGACCTTTGCAGATTCCACAGGAACGCATCCGGAACTTCAGCATCATCGCGCACATCGACCACGGCAAATCAACGCTGGCCGACCGCATCCTCGAACAGACGAAGTCGGTGCCGCTGCGCGAAATGGAGAACCAGATTTTAGATGATATGGACTTAGAGCGCGAACGCGGCATCACGATCAAGGCACACGCCGTCACGCTCGTCTACACGGCCAAAGACGGCCTCGATTATGTATTCAACCTGATCGACACGCCCGGCCACGTCGACTTTAACTACGAGGTCAGCCGGTCGCTCGCCGCGTGCGAGGGCGCCGTGCTCGTCGTTGACGCGAGCCAGGGGATTGAAGCCCAGACGCTCGCAAACACGTACCTCGCCGTCGATGCGGGGCTCGAAGTCGTGCCGGTCATCAATAAGATCGACCTGCCCAGCGCCGACCCCGACCGCGTCAAAAAGGAAATCGAGGATGTCATCGGCATCCCGGCCGAAGACGCGCCGTGCGTGAGCGCGAAGACCGGGCAGAACATCGGCGACGTCATGGAGGCGATCGTCCACCAGATCCCGCCGCCGAAAGGGGACCCCGCGGCCCCCTTGCAGGCGCTGATTTTCGACTCCTACTACGACGCCTATAAGGGTGTCATCGCGCACATCCGCGTGATGGAGGGGACGGTGCGCGTCGGCGACGTCATCCACATGATGGCGACCGGCAGCGACTTTACGGTCGTCGAGTGCGGCTACATGCGCGCGACGTCGTTTGAAAACGCGGGCGTGCTCGAGGCCGGCGAGGTCGGCTATCTGACCGCGTCGATCAAGGCCGTCAAGGAAGCACGCGTCGGCGACACGATCACGCTGCGCGACCGGCCGGCCGCAACGGCGCTGCCCGGCTACCGCGCGGCGCAGCCGATGGTATTCTGCGGCATCTATCCGGCCGACGGTGCAAAGTACCCGGATCTGCGCGACGCGCTCGAAAAGCTGCAATTAAACGACGCCGCGCTCTCGTTTGAGCCGGAAACGAGCGTCGCGCTCGGCTTTGGCTTCCGGTGCGGGTTTTTGGGCCTTCTGCACATGGAGATCATCCAGGAGCGCCTGGAACGCGAATACGCGCTCGACCTCGTGACGACGGCGCCGAGCGTCGTCTACGAGCTGCGCCTGACCGACGGCACCGAGCTGCACATCGACAACCCGACGAATTACCCGGACCCGAGCCTGATCGCCGAGGCGCGCGAGCCGGTCACCGACGCGCACATCTACACGCCGAGCGCCTACGTCGGCAACATCATGGAGCTGTGCCAGGAGCGCCGCGGCACGTTTGTGGATATGCAGTATATCGACACCGACCGCGTCGATATCCACTATAAGCTCCCGCTCAACGAGATTGTCTACGATTTCTTCGATGCCTTAAAGAGCCGTACGCGCGGCTATGCGAGCTTTGACTATGAATTGACGGGTTATGAAAAGAGCAACCTCGTCAAGCTCGACATCCTGATCAACGGCGAACTCGTCGACGCGCTGTCGTTTATTATCCACGCGGACAAAGCCTATCCGCGCGCACGCAAGATGGCCGAAAAGCTCAAGGAAAAGATCCCGCGCCAGCTTTTTGAAGTGCCGATTCAGGCGTGTGTCGGCGGGCGGATCATTGCGCGCGAAACGGTCAAGGCGCTGCGCAAGGACGTGCTCGCGAAGTGCTACGGCGGCGACGTCAGCCGCAAGAAGAAGCTGCTCGAAAAGCAGAAGGAAGGCAAGAAGCGCATGCGGCAGATCGGCTCCGTGGAGATCCCGCAGGACGCGTTCATGGCCGTCTTAAAATTAGACGAATAAAAACTTGCATAAATCATCAAGAAACAGGGCCGCCATCCCATGCAGATGGCGGCCCTGTTTTGCGTGAAAAAGGCACCGGGCCTTTTAAAAAAGCGCGGTGCCTTTCAAAAACGCGCAGCGCGGGGATTCCCCACCGCCCGCATTCACCATTTCTTTACGCGGTCGATCGTATACAATCCAAAATTGCATTCGGAATCGCTGGGCTTTTCACTCTTCCACCATTCGTCGAACGCCTCAAACAAGAAGCCGACAATCTGTGCCTGCTCGAGCCACGCGCTCACCTCTTCGATATAGCGCTTCTCATTCTGGAGGGAGGCACGCTGCGGCGCATCCTTAGCAGGGACGATTTCGCGCCGGATATTCCCGGTTGTCGCGTAGTAATTCGGCGTCGAATTCTGGGAGCTCCATCCAAGCTCCGTAAAGATGACCTGCTTATCGGGATACATTGCCTGTATGTCCGCATACTGCTTCTGATTCGTCGGCACGGCATCCGCAATGTCCGTCCCATAATGGTACGGATAACTGTGCACACTGATCACATCGAGCACATCCGCTAATTTGTGGATGGCCGGCCATTCATAATACCCCTCGCAGAAGGTAACCGGCTTATGCAGCGCCTCTTTTAAGCGCTTTGCATGGGCAATCAGGCGCTCTTCCGAAACCATATGCGCGCCCCACGGCGGCGTGTTCTCGTTGCCCACCGAAACCGCAACGACCTCTTCCGGAAAATCCTTGACCAGCTCGATCAATTTTTCAATCTGCGCATCATTCCTCTGCGCATGCTGCCGCAGCTCCTCATCCGTAAACGTCTGCTTGCCGGACATACAGCCCGGATTGTTGACTTCCGGCTGCGAATCGATGCCGACAAGGCATTGCAGCGGCAGCTTGCGCTCACGAATGATTTCCAATGCCCGCCGTGCCTGTACGTTCGGGTCATACAGGCGGACATACGTATACCCGTCTTTTGCGAGGATCTCCATATCCTGTGCGATTTCCTCTTTCGAGGGGACATCCCCGTTCAACGGGTTTTGATTTTTCCGATACCCGGAATAGCAAATGGCTTTTCCATACTTTAAAACGTCCATATTTCACCCAGCTTTCTGCAATCTCCAAATCTGTTTCGAGTATAACGGAAAATGCCCTTTGATTCTATCAAAAAGCAGGGGAAAAATATCAGAATCCCATCTCAGCCAATGTTCTTGCGTAAAATAAAAAGGCGCAGCGGCGGCCTTTTCTGCTGCGGCATTCGGTAAAAAGGCGCAGCAGACAAAAAACAAAAAGCCGGCCACATTGCTGTGGCCGGCTTCGGTGTGGTTGCGGGGGAAGGATTTGAACCAACGACCTCCGGGTTATGAGCCCGACGAGCTACCAGACTGCTCTACCCCGCAAAAAGTATAATACCACATTCCAGCGTGCGTGTCAAGCCTTTTTTTCATTTTTCTGTCCTGCGCGCAAATGCCGCTGCAGCGCCTGCAGGCGGAAGCGGTTGTAGCGCTGGATCATCACGAAGGGGACATTGCCCAGAAAGACGAACGCAGAAAGCGTCACGCCGACGAGCGGTGCATTGAGCAGCAGGATGGGCACCATGCAGAAGGCATTGCACGTGTGCATCCACTCCCCGCGGCACGTTTCGCGCACAAAGCGGTCGAGGTAGGCGGGCGAAAGACTGCGCAGATGGCCCTTGGAAAAGCCGCCGTCCTTCGCGATGAACTGCGGCAGGCGGTCTTTCCAGGCGTTGATATTCAGGTGGTCGCGGTACCAGCGGCCTTCGCGCTCCCAGGCGTGCGGCCGGTACAGGCGCGCCGTAGGGCGGTAAGAGTGGTCCGGGCGCTTCTGGCACAGCGTCAAAAACGTCATATGCCAGGCGCCGACCAAGATCAGGTTGAGAAAAAGCATCGGAAAATAGGAAAGGGTTTGCAGCATTTCGGCCCTCCTGATGGAATCGATACAGTAAAAAAGGGGACGGCGGCGGAAAAATTCCCTGCACGTGATTTTGGGGATTGCGCGGCGGCGGCACATCCCGTACAATAGAGGAAACGGGGCGCCGCACCGCAGGCGCATCCAACACAAAGGAGGAATGTTTGATGAAAAAAGCCCTGCTCCTCGGCGGCACGGGGACAATCAGCAGCGCCGTCGCCGCACGGCTGTTAGACCTTTCGTGGGAGGTCACCGTCTGTAACCGCGGCACGCACCCGGCACCGGCAGGCGCCGAGCAGATCGTCTGCGACGTACACGACAGCGGCGCCATGGAATCCGTACTTTCCGGGCGGCATTTTGACGCCGTGGCGGATTTCCTCGTCTACACGCCCGCAGATGCCGAAGCGCGTTTGGCGCTTTTCGATGGAAAAACGGATCAGTACCTATTTATCAGCACGGCCTCCGCGTATCAAAAGCCGTTAAACTGCTTTCGCATCACGGAGAGCACGCCGCTGAAAAACCCGTACTGGCAGTACAGCCGCGACAAAATTGCGTGTGAGGACCTGTTTTTGCACGCCTGGCGCACCCAAGGCTTCCCGGTCACGATCGTGCGGCCGAGCCACACGTACGGCCCGGGCCGGCCGCCGCTGCCGCTGCACGGCGAAAAAGGACCGTGGCAGACTTTACAGCGCATCTTAGACGGCAAGCCCGTGCTTGTGCACGGCGACGGGCTTTCGCTGTGGACCGTGACGTGGAACGAAGACTTCGCGCGCGGCTTCGCGGACCTGTGCGGCAACCCGCTGGCGCTCGGCGAATGCATCCACATCACCAGCGACCAGAGCGTAACATGGAACCAGATTCTGGAAAGCATTGGCCGCGCGCTCGGCCGCACGCCGCAGCTCGTACACATCGCAAGCGAGACGCTTGCCGCGCTGCGCCCGTCGCTGCTCGGCACGCTGCTCGGCGACAAGGCCTGGAGCGTTTCGTTCGATAACAGCAAAATCAAGCGCCTCTCCCCGCATTTCGGCCCATGCCTTTCCGCCGACGAGGGCATCGCGCGGGCCGTACAGACGCTTCTGGAAACGCCGGTTCTGCAGGTGCCGGACCCGGAATTCGACGCGTGGTGTGACAGCACGGTCGCGCGTTACTTCTCCGTCTTGCGCGGCTGACGGGCCAACAGGCTGCCGAAGCCGAAAAACACACCGCGCTTCGTGACAAGGTCCTCCTGCGCGCCCACCTGAAAGGCGTCAAAAAGCGGCGCGGGCACCTCGAGTGTGAGGGTTTCTCCGGTCGCGTAGCGGAATTCAACCATGCAGCGCACACGAGTTTTCTGCTGCTCGCGGTACTTGCGCAGGACCCGCGCCTCGCGTGCCAGAAAAGCGCCCGGGTGGCGGCGCTCCACCGCGCGGCGGCGGCGGTAACGGCGGACCGCCCAAACAATCCAAACGACGATGGCGGCTGCGACGGCGGCGCTGGCAATGTCCAACAAAGGCTCCATTGCGCCCTCCTCCTTTTTTACGCATCAAGCGTTTTTGATAAGAGCATCATAGCATAGCTTGCGTAAAAGTGCAACGCGGCCGCCCCGCAAGGGCCGCGTCCCGCATAGAAAAAAGGCTGGCAAACGATAGAATTTAGCGCAAAAAACGAAGGATTCCCTACACGTTTCACAGGCGGGGAAGCGGCGCAAAAAAGGATTGACTTTTGCGCGGTTTCATCTTATAATGGAACGCGAACACAGTAATGGCGCTGTAGGGAACACCCCTATTGCGCCTTTTTTGCAGGCCTTTTCCGCCTGCAGCCGAACCCAGAAAGAAAACAGGAGGTCGTCCCATGAATAAAGTCCCCGAGATTTTCGGAAGCATGGTCTTCAACGAATCCGTTATGAAAGCGCGTCTGCCGAAAGACACGTTCAAGTCCCTGATGCGCACGCGCAAAGCCGGCACGCCGCTCGCGCCGGAAGTGGCCAACGTCGTCGCAAACGCGATGAAGGATTGGGCCGTCGAGCACGGCTGCACGCATTTTACGCACTGGTTCCAGCCGATGACCGGTGTTACCGCCGAAAAGCACGACAGCTTCATTTATCCGATCGACGGCGAGCGCGTCATCATGGAATTTTCCGGCAAAGAGCTCATCAAGGGCGAGCCGGACGCGAGCTCGTTCCCGTCCGGCGGCCTGCGCGCAACGTTTGAGGCGCGCGGCTATACGGCGTGGGACCCGACGAGCGACGCATTCATCAAGGACGACACGCTGTGCATCCCGACGGCGTTCTGCTCCTACACGGGCGAAGCGCTCGACAAGAAAACACCGCTGCTGCGCTCAATGAACGCATTAAATAAGCAGGCGCTGCGTGTATTGCGGCTGTTCGGCGATTTCCAGACGCAGCGCGTCCACACGACCGTCGGCCCCGAGCAGGAGTATTTCCTGATCGACCGCGACATGTATTTAAAGCGCCGCGACTTAGTCTATACGGGCCGCACGCTGTTCGGCGCAAAGCCGCCCAAAGGCCAGGAGATGGAGGACCATTACTTCGGCGTCATCAAGCCGAAGGTCAAGGCCTTCATGGAAGACCTCGACGAGGAATTGTGGAAGCTCGGCGTCCTCGCAAAGACGGAGCACAACGAGGTTGCGCCCTCGCAGCATGAGCTCGCGCCAATCTTCGCCGACGCGAACGTCGCCGCCGACCACAACCAGCTGACGATGGAAGTCATGAAGAAAGTCGCTGCCCGCCACGGCCTGGCGTGCCTCCTGCATGAAAAGCCGTTTGAGGGCGTCAACGGCTCCGGCAAGCACAACAACTGGTCGATGTCCACCGACCGCGGTGCGAACCTTTTGGACCCGGGCGATTCCCCGCGCGAGAACGCACAGTTTTTGCTGTTCCTTGTCGCAATCATCGAAGCGGTCGACGAACACCAGGACCTTCTGCGCCTGTCCGTCGCGAGCGCCGGCAATGACCACCGCCTCGGCGCAAATGAAGCGCCGCCGGCCATTATTTCGATTTTCCTCGGCGACGAGCTGACCGCTGTGCTCGAGAGCATCGACCAGGGCAAGGATTACGACGCGAAGGACCGCGAGGTCTTGAAGATCGGCGTCGACGCGCTGCCGCCGCTGCCGAAGGATACGACCGACCGCAACCGCACGTCGCCGTTTGCGTTTACGGGCAATAAGTTCGAATTCCGCATGCTCGGCTCGACGGTTTCGATTGCCTGCCCGAATATGATCCTCAACACCATCGTTGCGGATGTGCTGGAATCGTTCGCCGACCGCCTCGAGAACGCGGAAGATTTCACGACGGAATTGAATACAATCCTGCATGACAGCTATCACAAGCACAAGCGCATCGTGTTTAACGGCGACGGCTACACGGACGCATGGGTCAAGGAAGCCGAAAAGCGCGGCCTTTTGAACCTGCCGTCCACGGCCGAGGCGCTGCCGTACTATGCCCGTCCGGAAAACGTCAAGATGTTTGAACATCACGGCGTGCTGACCGGCGACGAAGTCCGCTCCCGCTGCGAGATCCAGCTTGAAAATTACTGCAAGCAGCTGCACATCGAAGCGCTGACGATGGTCGATATGCTCCGCAAGCAGATCCTGCCGGCGGCTTCCAAGTATCTGTCCGTGCTTGGCTCCACCATCACGACCACGCAGGCCGCCTACCCGAAGGCAAAGTGCCAGTACGAAAAGGATACGATGGAGAAGCTCTCGTCGCTGATCGACAGCCTGTACAAGGAAACCGGCATTCTCGAGACGGATATTGCCAATGAAGAAAGCAAAGCCGGCGACATCGAGAAGCAGGCCCACTACGTGCGCGACACGCTGTTCGTCCAAATGGAAAAGACGCGTGCCATCGCCGACCAGATCGAGCCGATGGTCGACAAGACCCTGTGGCCGTATCCGACGTACGGCGACATGCTGTTCAGCGTCTTATAATGCAAACATAATACAAACATAAAAAGGCCCGGGCGCTTCCGCAAGCACACAGCTTCGGAAGCGCCCGGGCTTTTCTGTTTTCACGCGTATGTACGAACCTTACGCTGTCCCCTGCACGCGGCGCTGGCGGTCCCAGTCGTCAAGCGTCATGCGGCCGGTCTGCGCATTCGGGTCATTTGCCCAGCGCACGAGCTGTTCGACCCCGGCGCGTGTGATCGCACTCTCCTCACGCAGCTGCGCGACGTCCTCCTTCAGGTCTGCGATGTCTTTCTGCATGCCATCCATTTGCTGCTGCATGCCATCCATTTGCTGCTGCATGCCATCCATTTGCTGCTGCATGCCATCCATCCGCTGCTGCATGGGTTCCAGCTTCTGATCCAGCAGTGTGGAAATGGCCTGTAAATCTTCGCGGCTCAGCATAAAAGGTCCCTCCTTTCGCGTTGATGAAATTGAAAACGGACAAACTTCTCCATATTAATACTGACGGCCCCAATACAGCATGTGCTTCGCGGGCTTGCCGCAGCAGACACACGTGTCGGCGATGTGCTCCTCCTCAAACGGGATGCAGCGGGATTTCACGCCGCCGGTCTCATCCTTGAGCTTCTCCTCGCAGGCGGGATCGCCGCACCACATGGCCTTGATAAAGCCCGGATGATTCTTGGCGAGGTCGAGGAATTCCTCGTGGTTGTGGGCCGTAAACGTTTTCTTTTGGAGATTTTCCTCTGCGTTGCGGTAGAGGATGTCGTGCACATTCTGCAGTTCCTCGCGCACGGCCGTCTCGAGCTCCGAAAGGGCGACGAAGCGCTTCTCGCGGTCGGGGCGGCGCACAAGTACGCACTGGCCCTGTTCGATGTCTTTCGGGCCGATTTCCAAGCGCAGCGGCACGCCCTTCATCTCGTACTGCGCGAACTTCCAGCCGGGCGACTGGTCGCTGTCGTCCACCTTCACGCGCACGCCCGCGGCCTTCAGCTGCTGAAACAGCTCGTTTGCCTTTTCGAGCACGCCGGGCTTATGCATGGCGACCGGCACAATCACAACCTGGATCGGCGCGATGGCCGGCGGCAGCGAAAGGCCGCTGTCATCACCGTGGACCATGATGACGCCGCCGATCATGCGCGTCGAAACGCCCCAGCTTGTCTGGAACGGCGTCTGCAGCTGGTTATTCTTGTCCGCGAACGTGATGCCGAAACTCTTCGCGAAGCCGTCGCCGAAGTAATGGCTCGTGCCGCCCTGCAGCGCGACGCCGTTGTGCATCATGGCTTCAATCGTGTATGTTTCCAGCGCGCCGGCAAACTTTTCGCTTTCGGTCTTGCGGCCGACGACGGGCGGGATAGCCAGCGCATCGCGGTAGAAATCCGCGTACACCTTCAAAATGCGCAGCGTCTCCTCGCGCGCCTCCTCGGGCGTCGCATGCATCGTGTGGCCTTCCTGCCACAAAAATTCGCTTGTGCGCAAAAACGGCCGCGTCGTCTTTTCCCAGCGCACGACGCTGCACCACTGGTTATAAAGTTTCGGAAGGTCGCGCCAGGAATGGATGACCTTTTTATAATGCTCACAGAACAGCGTCTCGCTCGTCGGGCGCACGCACAGGCGCTCTTCGAGCTTTTCGTCGCCGCCCTGCGTGACCCACGCCACTTCCGGCGCAAAGCCCTGGACGTGGTCTTTCTCCTTATTCAGCAGGCTCTCCGGGATAAACAGCGGCATATAGACGTTCTCATGGCCGAGTTCCTTGAATTCTTTGTCCAGGATGCTCTGCATATTTTCCCAAATCGCATACCCATACGGTTCGATAACCATGCAGCCCTTCATGCTGCTGTAATCCATCAATTCCGCCTTTTTGACGACATCCGTATACCAGCGGGAAAAGTCCTCCTCCATCGGGGTGATCTCTTCCACCAGCTTCTTCTGCTTTGCCATTGTAACACTCCTCTTTTCACGATCCGCCCGCGCGGGCGTTTGCATGCCGCACTGTCCCCTTTTCGGGGTTTCTTCCAGTATACCAGAAAGCCTGCCCCTTCGCAAGCCGAAAGAAAGGGCCCTTCTGCCGCAGCGGAGATTCGCACCGCGGCAAAAGGGCCTTCTTTTCAAATCTTCTTCCCGTGTTTCATCAAACCGGCAGGGCCGTTATTCCTTCTTTTTCTTGCCGCTTGTAAATTTGCGCAGCAGGAAAATCACGAGGAAAATGACCACCATCACAATGAAGATGCCCACCATCCCCTGCAGCAAAAGCCACAAGGAACCGATCAGGTCATCGGTCTTCACGACGCCCATCAGGCTCTGGAAATCCGCCGCCATCGGGCCAAACAAAAATTGAAACAATACCTGTACCGTCATACGTTACACCCCCAGCAGCGAACCTGCAAGATTCAAGATGATGCCGCCCGCGACGACCGAGCCGATCTGGCCCGCGACATTCGCGCCGACTGCGTGCATCAGCAGATGGTTCTGATTGTCTTCCTTGATGCCCATCTTCTCGATGACGCGCGCGCTCATCGGGAAGGCCGAAATGCCGGCGCCGCCGACCATCGGGTTGATCTTCTTGCCCTTGGGCAGGAAAACGTTCAAAAGCTTCGCAAACAGAACGCCGCCAACCGTATCAAAGACAAACGCAAAGAGGCCGAGCGCCATGATCAGCAGCGTGCCCCAGTTTAAGAACTGGTCGGCCTTCATCTGGAACGCGATCGTGATGCCGAGGAAAATCGTAATCAAGTTTGCCAGCGGCCCGGCTGCCGTCTCCTTGAGGCTGTCGAGCTTGCCGCATTCGCGCAAGAGGTTGCCGAACATCAGGAAGCCGACGAGCGCGACGCTGTCCGGCGCGACGAGGCCCGCAATCACCGTCACGATGATCGGGAACAGAATGCGCGTCGTCTTCGAGACGGACTGCGGGTTATAGGGCATACGGATGCTGCGTTCCTTCTTCGTCGTGACGAGGCGGATCGCCGCGGGCTGGATGATCGGCACGAGCGCCATGTAGCTGTACGCCGCGACGGCAATCGCGCCCTTATAGTTCGAGTCGAGCACCTGCGACACGAGGATCGACGTCGGGCCGTCCGCCGCGCCGATGATGCCTGCGCTCATCGCGTCCTTCAGCGGGAACCCGAGCAGCACCGCCAACACGACGGTCATGAAAATACCAAACTGCGCAGCGCCGCCAAACAGCAGCATGCGCGCGTTCGAGAGCAGCGGCCCAAAATCAATCATGGCGCCGATGCCGACGAACAAAAGCAGCGGCATCGCTTCACTCGCGGCAATGCCGATGTTGTAGAGCCACTCGATAATGCCGTTGTCGCCGAGCACGCCGGTAAACGGGAGGTTTACCAGAATCGCACCAAAGCCCATCGGGATTAACAGCGACGGCTCAAAGTCCTTCTTGATGGCAAGCCAGATCAAAAGCCCGCCAATTGCCCACATGACAATCATCTGCCACGTGATGTTTTGCACACCTTCGATCAGAAACCCAAAATCACTCACAAAGCTTCCTCATTTCCTGTAATTGTAGTTTTTTATGAAAAGCGCAGCGTGGCGCAGAATTGTCCCTGTTTACGCCTCATACACGGTGCGGCCGCCGACGACCGTGCGGTCCAAGTGCAGCGTGCCCGCGTCGAGCACGAGCAGGTCCGCGCGCTTGCCGGGTTCGAGCGAACCGCGGCAGGCGTCCTCTTTCACTTCGCGGCACGGCGTCTGCGTGGCGGCTTCAACGGCCTGTTCGATCGGGATGCCCCAGCTGACGAGGTTCTGCACTTCCTTTAAAAGGTTCGTCGTGCTGCCGGCAATCGTGCCGTCCTTTAAACGCGCCTCCCCATGCTTGACATAGACGGTCTGGCCGCCGAGCTCGCTGACACCGTCGGGCATGCCGGCCGCACGCATGCTGTCGCTGATGATGCAGATGCGCGAAGCCCCCAGCTGGCGGAACACGATGCGCAGCGTCGCCGGATGCAGGTGGAAGCCGTCGCAGATGAGTTCCGCCGTCACGTGCTCGCTGTCGAAGACGGCGCCGACAACGCCCGGCGCGCGGTGCGTGAGCCCCGGCATGGCATTAAAAAGATGCGTCGCATGGGTCACGCCATGGCGAAACGCCCACATGGCCTGGTCGTAATCGGCATCCGTGTGCGCGATGCTGACCGTGCACAGTTCCCTTGCGCCGCGCAGGAATTCCTGGGTATGCGGCCGCTCGGGCGCGATGTCGACGAGTTTAATCGTGCGGCCGCTCTCCTCCCAATACGAGGAAAAGGCATCGAAATCCGGGTCGCGGACGTATTCTTCCTTCTGGGCGCCCTTGCGGGAGGGGCTGATAAACGGCCCTTCCATGTTGACGCCCAACACCTGCGCCCCGGGCATCTCGCGGCCGACCGCCGCCCCGGCCGTGCGCACGGCGCGGCGGATCTCCTCGTCGCTGACCGTCATCGTCGTCGGGCAAAACGCCGTCACGCCGCACGCAGCAAGGTGTGCGGACATCTTTTCGATGGCTTCGGCGCTGCCGTCGCACGTGTCCATATTGACGCAGCCGTGGATGTGGATATCGACAAAGCCGGGGGTCAGGACCTTCCCGGTGCAGTCGAGGACCTCATCCCCCGTTAAGTTGTGGCCGATTTTGACAATGCGGTCCCCTTCGGTGCGCAAGTCCGCCGTGCGCGGCGCGGCACCGGTCCCATTGACGATTGTTGCGTTGCGGTAAATCATCGTAAAGACTCCTCTTTTCAAAGGGCGTTTTTAAAAAACGCGCCCGGATCTGCCTACGGCCGTTGAAAAGGCCATGCCCTTTCCACATCAACACGCACTTTCGCGCATACGATGCAGAAAGGAGGTTTTGCAGAATGCCAACGTTGTATTTGAGTCCCTCCACGCAGGAATGGAATCCCTACGCGGGCGGGGGCAATGAAGAACAATATATGAATCTTGTCGCGGACGACATGATGCCATACCTGCGCGCGTGCGCGATCAGCGTAACCCGCAACACGCCCGAGATGACGGCCGCCAGCTCCATCGTGCAGTCGAATGCGGGGCACTACGGGCTGCACCTGGCGCTGCATTCGAACGCCTCGCCGGCATCTTCGGCCGGCCAGCGGCGCGGTGCGGAGGTCTATTACGCGCGCGGCGCCGTGGCAGGGCTGCGCGCCGCCGAACTGATTGCCGCGAACCTGCGGGAAATCTATCCGGGCGACGTGCGCGTGCTCGCAACGACGACGCTCGGCGAGGTCGTACGCACGCGGGCGCCGGCGGTCTTAATTGAATACGCCTACCACGACAACGCGGAGGACGCCGAATGGATCCGCTCGAATATCCCCGAAATCGCGCAGGCCACGGCAAAAGCCGTCGCGCAGTTTTTCGGCCTGCCATTTGCCGACCCCATCAACCCGCCCGCACACGGCCGCGTCAAAACAAAGGGCAGCGCGCTGCTGCTGCGCGCAAAGCCGGACCGCACGACCGCGGTGATCGGGCGGCTCGCAAACGGGCAGCCCGTCACGCTGTACGGCGAGTGGAAAGGCTGGGTTTCCGTTGAAAGCAGCGGCCTTTTAGGCTGGGTCGACGGGCGGTACCTTGCGCGCTGATCTGCCGCCTTACCGCTTTGCTTCCATCGCCGCGCGGGCAACCGTTTCAAACGGCACATTGCACTTCCTCGCTAAGCGGCGCACATCGTCATATTCAGGCTTTGCGCGCCGGCCGCCGGGGCCGTCGGCGAATTTGAGCCGCACATCGCCATAGGGCGTGTGGACGGTGGTGGAGGCGCGCTGCAAAACGCGGCGCTCACACAAATGCATGCGCACGCCGAGTGTGGACGTATGCCGCAGCATCAGCTGGGCAAACGTCTCTTTCTGCGCGGCCGGGCAAAGGCACGTAAGCCGGACGCCCGGGCGCGCTTTTTTCATGCCGATCGGCGTGGTGAACACGTCGAGCGCGCCGGCATCCAACAGGGCCTCCATCGCGAACGCGACCGCTTCCGGCGTCATATCGTCCAAATTGCAGCACAATTCCGCCACGGCATCGCCGTCGGTCATGCCGCCCTCGCCGAAAAACGCGCGCACGCAGTTGGCCTTCGGATATTCCTTCGTGCCGAGGCCATAGCCGATCTTTTCCACGGTCATCAGCGGCTGGTAGCTAAAGCGCGAGACAAACCGGCGCAAAAGCGCCGCGCCCGTCGGCGTGCACAACTCTCCGCGCGTGCCGTCGCTGTACGTCGGAATTCCCTCGAGCAGGCGCGCCGTCGCCGGTGCCGGCACCGGCAGCACGCCATGGGCACAGCGCACATGACCGCTGCCCGTATTGACCGGGGAAGCCGTCACCGTATCGGCGCCGATCATCGAAAAGAGCAAGCAGCAGCCGAGCACGTCCGCCGCCGCGTCCAGCGCGCCGACCTCGTGGAAATGAACCTCATTGGCCGGCCGGCCATGGACCGCACCCTCGGCCTTGGCGATGTCGCCGTAAACGGCGCAGGCGTCCTCGATGACGGATTCCGGCAGCGGCTGCGCGCGCAAAAGCGCCTGTACATCCCCCAAATGGCGGTGTACATGCCCGCCGTGCGCGTGGCCGGGGTCGTCCGGATGCTCGACCTCGCCGTGAATCTGCACCTTCATATGCGTGCCGCGGATGCCGCAGCGGACAGCCGTCTCGCTCTCAATCGTGACGCCGGGCAGCGCAAGGCTGTGCATGGCGGACCAAAACGCGTCCGGGTCCGGGCAGACCTCCAAAAGCGCCGCGGTGAGCATATCCCCTGCAGCGCCCATGCCGCAGTCCAAATATAAAAGCTTCATTCGTGGATCCCCTCCATTCGATTGATGCGGTCAGCCAAAAAGCCCGCGCCAAAGCCGTTGTCGATGTTGACGACGCTCACGCCGCTCGCGCAGGAATTGAGCATCGACAATAATGCGCTCAATCCCCCGAAATTGGCACCGTACCCGACGCTCGTCGGCACCGCGATGACCGGGCACGCGCACAGCCCGCCGATGACGCTGGCGAGTGCGCCTTCCATCCCCGCCACGGCGACCACCACGCGCGCGGCCGCCAGATCTTCCACATGTGCCAAAAGCCGCTGCAGCCCCGCCACACCGACATCCGTCAGGCGCTCTACACGGCTGCCGAGCGCTTCCGCCGTCTGGGCGGCCTCCTCGGCCACCGGCAGGTCGCTCGTACCCGCGCAGGCGACAACGACGCGGCCGACGGGCTTTGGTGCCGGGCATGCGCCCGCAACGCCCAGATGCGGCACCGGATCATACCGAAACCCCGGCAAATCCTGCAAAAGCGCCGCGGCTTCGGGGGAAAGCCGTGTGATTAAAATGTTGCGGTCCCCGTTTTTCAGCTGTGCGCGGGCGATGGCCGCAATCTGCTCGGGCGTCTTCCCCGCGCCGTAAATGACTTCCGGCACCCCCTGGCGCAGGCCGCGGTGATGATCGACTTTCGCAAAGCCCAAATCCTCAAAGGGGCTGATTTTCAGTTTCTGTTCGGCGTCCTCCGGCGTGAGGGCACCGGACTGCACCTGTTTTAAAATTTCCAAAACCGTATCCGGGCGCATCGCACGTCCCTTCTTTCCCGGCGGCAGCTTTACGGGCGCGGCTGCAAATCGAGCAGCACGGCCTCAAACGAGGGCTGCAGCGCCGTTAAAATTTCCTGTCGAAGCTCGATTACACGCGCCAGCTGGCTTTCCGGCAGCTGGATGCGGGCCGCGCCGTGGTAGAGCCGCACGCGGTAATCGGAAAAGCCGAGCCGGTCGAGCACATCCTCGGCCTGCTCGATACACTGCAGCGCCGCATACGTGATCGGTTCGCCGGTCGGCACGCGCGTCGCCAGGCACGCATACGCCGGCTTGTCCGCCGTGAAAAGGCCCGCCGCACGCGCGCTGGCGCGGATCTTTGCCTTCGTCATCCCACACAGCCGCAAAGGCGACAGCACGCCGAATTCCTCGAGCGCCTGCATGCCGGGGCGGTCTGTGATGTCGTCGGAAGCGTTCGTGCCGTCGAGCACCACGGAAAAGCCGTCCTTCGCCGCTGCCTCGCACAGGCATGAAAACAAGCTGCGCTTGCACCAGTAGCAGCGGCGTGAGCCATTTTCCGCGACCGCGGCGTCCGCGAGCACATCCTTCGAGAGCACCGTCACCGGCGCATCCACAAGCGCCGCGATGCGCTCGACGTCGCGGCGTTCCCTCGCCGGCTGGAACGGTGTCTCGAGAAAATACCCGTGCACCTGTTTGGCGTACCGGCTGGCCTCATAAAATAAGTAAGTCGAATCCACACCGCCGGACAGCGCGACCGCCACGACCGGATGTGCTTCAAAAAACGTCTGTAAGGTCTGCAAAAAAGGCCCTCCCTTCTCTGTGAAAAAGATGGACGGCTGGGGCGGCATTCCCGATGGCCCCGCGCCGTTTTTCATTTTGCATCGTATGGGCATTTAAGCGCGCAGATACGCTTCGGCTTCCGCGAGTTCCCGGCGCATGGCCTCCTCGCCGGGGGCGCCCATCGTATTGCGCTTTTCGACGCACGTCTTTAAGGAGATTGCGTCGTAGACATCTTCGTCAAATACCGGCGAAAACTGCCGGAACTCCTCGAGCGTGAACGCATCGAGCGGCTTTTTGTGTTCGATTCCATACAGCACCAGCTGCCCGACGATGCCGTGCGCGTCGCGGAACGGCACGCCCTTATTGACCAGGTAATCCGCCGCGTCCGTCGCGTTCGTATAGCCGTGCTTGGCACTTTCCTCCATGCGCGCCCGCGAAAACCGCATCGTGCGCAGCATCGCCGAAAACAGGTGCACGCAGCTTTTGACCGTATCCACCGCGTCGAACACCGGCTCCTTATCCTCCTGCATGTCCTTGTCGTAGGCCAGCGGGATGCCCTTCATCGTCGTCAAAAGCGAAAGCAGCGCGCCGTACACGCGGCCGGTCTTGCCGCGCACGAGCTCGGCAATGTCCGGGTTTTTCTTTTGTGGCATGATGCTGCTGCCGGTCGAATAGGCGTCGTCGATCTCGACGAACTTATACTCATCCGAGTTCCACAAAATCACCTCTTCGCTAAAGCGCGACAGATGCATCATAATCAGCGCCAGCGCCCCTAAAAACTCGATTGCATAGTCGCGGTCGGAAACGGAATCCATGCTGTTGCGCGTCGGGCCGTCAAAGCCGAGGGCCGCCGCCGTGTCCGCGCGGTCGAGCGGGTACGTGGTCCCCGCCAGTGCCCCCGCGCCCAGCGGGCACAGGTTCAGCCGCCGGCGCGCATCCGCCAGGCGCTCCCGGTCGCGGCGGAACATTTCAAAGTATGCGCCCAAATGGTGCGCGAGCGTCACCGGCTGGGCCTTCTGCAAATGGGTAAAGCCGGGCATATACGTGTGCACATGCTGCTGCATCTGCTCGAAAAGGCAGGAGAGCAAGCCCTTTACCTCCTCGTCGACCGCGTCGATTTCGCCGCGCACATACAGCTTCATATCCAGCGCAACCTGGTCGTTGCGGCTGCGTCCCGTGTGCAGCTTCTTGCCCGCGTCGCCGATGCGCGCGATGAGGTTGGCCTCTACAAAGCTGTGCACATCCTCATATTCGTCGGAAATCATCAGCTTCCCCGCCTCGACATCCTCCAAAATGGACGAAAGGCCCGCGTCGATCGCCTGCTGCTCCGCCTGCGTCAAAATGCCCTGGCGCGCGAGCATCGCCGCATGTGCGCGGCTGCCGGCGATGTCCTGCGGCAGAAGCCGCTGGTCAAACGAAATGGATGCGTTAAACGCATAGGCAAGTTTGTCGGTCTCCTTCGTAAACCGGCCGCCCCAAAGTTGTGCCATGACTAAAATTCCCCGCTTTCCGGCAGCGTTCTTCGAACGAAACGCCGCCTGATTTGAAAAGGAGGCCCGCTGCCTCCCTTTTGGCTCTCCGCCGCGCGGCATAGTCCCCACGCCGCTTTGCATTTACTATACCATATCGGACGGCAGATTGCAATTTTTCGACCATGCGCGCTACCCCTCTTTTTATTCGGAGTTATGTAAACTTAACTGGTAAAATTGATGAATTTCCCTCGAAAACACCCGGTTGCCGTTTACTTTCAGAAATCCACATGCTATAGTGGAAGGGTAAAAGAAATTATAGAAGATGCATTGTATCTTTCTTTGAGGTTTTATTTATGCAGACATCCACCGAACAAAAGATCAGCGCCCTGTTCGCGCCGCGCGCTTTTGCGCTCCACGCGAAGGTGAAAACGCAGCAGGAAGCGCTCGATGCCCTCGCGCAGCTTGCCAATGCGGCGGGTTACCTCAACGATGAGGCGGCGTTCCGTGCGGCGCTGCAGGCGCGCGAAGACGAAGTCTCCACCGGCATTGGCGGCGGCCTTGCGCTGCCGCATGCACGGGGCGGCTTTGTGCGGCAGGCAGGCTTATGCGTCCTGCGCGCGCCGGACGGATGCGCGTTCCACGCGCTCGACGGTGAGCCCGTCTACCTGTTCTTTTTGATCCTCTGCCCGGAAAATGCGGCAGATCTGCACATGCAGGTGCTCTCGCGGTTGTCCGAGCTTCTGCTGGAGCGGCCGCTGTGCGACAAACTCCTGCACGCCGAAACGCCCGTCGCGTTCTGTGCACTGCTCGATGAGGCGCAGGCCAACCTGCAGCGGGAAAAAATGCCCGCCCCAGACCCGCATCCGCAGCTTCTGGCCGTGACTGCCTGCCCGATGGGCATTGCGCACACGCACATGGCCGCCGAGTCCCTGCGCAGCGCGGCCGCGTACCTGGGCGTCTCGCTGAAAGTCGAGGCCGACGGTGCCGGCGGCGTGGAAAACGCGCTGACCGAAGAGGAAATCCAGCACTGTACGGCCATCATCGTCGCGGCGGACCGTCATGTCGACCTCGAGCGCTTTGAAGGGAAGCCGCTGCTGCGGGTCCCGGTCACGGAGGGCATCCTGCACCCGCAGGAACTATTGGAGCGCGCAATCGGCGGGGACCTGCCGCTGTACCACACGCCGCTCAACGCCCGGCGCCTGCCGAACTCCACCGAACCGACCGGCGTGCCGCAGGGGCGCAAACGGGTCGCCAAGCGCCTGTTCGACGTATTGATGGCCGGCGTCTCCGCGATGATCCCGTTCGTAACGGTCGGCGGCTTCCTGATTGCGCTGTCGTATATTCTCGACACGTTCTTCCAATCCAACAGCCCCTTCGCGGACTGGGGCCGCAACTTCCCGATTACCTCGTTTTTAAACTTTATCGGCAATACCGCGTTTGATCTGATGTTCCCGGTATTTGCGGGCTTCATCGCACGTGCGCTTGCGGGCATGCCGGGGTTTGTGACGGGATTTCTGGGCGGCTGGCTCGCCGAGGAGGGCGCGTGCCTGTATAACGGCACCTTCGTCACGGAGGACACGCCCGGCGCGCCGGTGACCTCGGCCGGTTTCCTGGGCGCCGCGGTCGCGGGCTTTTTGGCCGGGGCGGTCGTTTGGCTGCTCCTGCGCGCAACGCAGCGCATGCCGCGTTCCCTCGACGCCCTGCGGGCCGGGCTGATCGTGCCGGCAGTCGGCATTGCGGCCGTCGGCTGCGTCATGCTCTTTTTATTGGACCCGCTGCTTTCGGAAGTCAATGAAGTGCTCGCCGACGTGCTTTCCCGCATGCACAGCGGGGAAATTCTCATCCCAACCATCCTGCTGTGCACGATCGCCGCGGCGCTGATGGCCGCGGATTTCGGCGGGCCGCTGAACAAGGCCGTCTACCTCGTCGGTACGGCCTCCTTAACGGTTGGCGGCCAGGCCCAGGCAACGGAATTCATGGCCTCCATCCTCCTCGGCGGCATGGTGCCGTCGCTGGCCGTGGCGCTGTGCGCGACGTTCTTCCCGAACCGCTTCACGCACCGGCAGCGCACCGCCTGCGCGTCCAACTATGTACTCGGGCTGTGCTTCGTCACCGAAGGCGCGCTGCCAATCGCCATGAGCGACCCGCTGCGCGTTGTGCCCGCATGTATGGGCGGCAGCGCGGTGGCCGGGTGCCTTTCGGCCGCGTTCCACTGCACCCTGGGCGTACCGACCGGCGGCATCTTCATCTTCCCGCTCGTCTCCCAGCCGCTGTTTTACCTGTTGGCACTCGCGGCCGGCTCCTTTACGGGCATGGCACTTCTCGCCATCCTGCGCCGCCCGCTGCCGCCAAACGAAACCGGCCTGCCGGTCCACTTTGCCGGCAAGGAAAAAGCAAAAATCGGCAAATCTTAAAGGCCGCTCTTCTTTATGTGCATGTGTGCGCTTCCCAATGTTGAAGTGCATACATGCACTTTTTCGTTTCTTTTTGTATATTTCCCCAGAATTCATGATTCATTCATTTTTTGTTTACATAGAGTCCATATTTATCCGGTAAAATAGCTAATAGTGTTAGATAATTTGGGAGGTGTCTTTTTCCATGGACTACCGCGCGCTCGCGCAGGCGTTCTTGGACCTGCAGGCGCTCTTGTATCAGGCGCCCGCCGCCCGACAGCTGTTTTCGATCGACCGCGGCGCCTGGTTCGCGATGCAATACCTATTGCGGCACGGGGACGTCCACCCCAAAGAGCTCAGCCGGGAAATGGGCGTGACTTCCGCACGGGTCGCGGCACTGCTCAAAGGCCTGGAGCGCCAAGGCTTTGCCGTGCGCACGGCAGACCCTTCCGACAGCCGGAAAGTGCTCGTCCGCCTGACACCCGCCGGCCGGGAAGCGGTTCAAGCCAAACGGCGTGCAGCCATCGAACAGCTCGCGGACGTACTGGCCGGCTTGGGACCGCAGGACGCGCCGGCCTGCCTGATGATGGAAGAAAAGCTCGTCGCGAGTTTCCTGCGGTGCGCCGAGCAGCCGGGCGCCTCTCAAAAAGCAAATCCGCATTCATAAAAGGGGGACTGCGATTGTCATGAACGAAAAACTGAAGGAAAAGATCAACGAATCCCTCTCGAGCGTGCTGCCGATCACCCTGATCGTGCTGGTTTTGAGCATCACGCTGATCCCGATGGACATCGGCGCACTGGCATTGTTCCTAGCCGGCGCCGTGCTGCTGATCCTCGGCATGGGATTCTTTCAGATGGGCGCCGAAATGGCCATGACGCCGCTGGGCCAGGGCGTGGGCGGACGCCTCATGAAGTCCGAACGCCTCGTGCTGGTGCTGGGCGTTGCCTTCCTGATGGGCGTAATCATCACCATTTCGGAGCCGGATCTGCAGGTCCTCGCCAATCAGGTCGCCTCCATTCCTAACGCGGTCCTGATCTGGACCGTTGCGCTCGGGGTCGGGATTTTCCTGGCCGTCGCCGTGCTGCGCATCCTGTTTCATATCAGCCTGTCGAAACTGCTGATCGGGCTGTATCTATTTATCTTCGTCCTGTCGTTTTTTTCGCCCTCGACGTTTACGGCCGTCGCCTTTGATTCCGGCGGCGTGACGACGGGTCCGATGACCGTACCGTTCATCATGGCGCTGGGCGTCGGCCTTTCCGCCGCCAGAAGTGACCGCGACGGCACCAACGACAGCTTCGGCCTCGTCGCGCTGTGCAGCGTCGGGCCCATCCTGATGGTGCTGCTTTTGGGCATTTTCTACCATCCGGAAGAGGCCGCCTATACCGCAACCGCTGTGCCGGATATTGACACGACATACGATGTTGCGGTACAATTCTTCTCTGTATTCCCGCAATACGCCCGGGAGGTGCTGACGAGCCTGCTGCCGGTCCTCGGCGTTTTCGTCCTCTTTCAGCTTCTTGCGCGGCCGTACCGCCGCCGCCAGATCCTGCGCATGGTGGTCGGCTTTGCGTACACGATCGTGGGCCTGATCCTCTTCTTGACGGGCGTCAATGTGGGGTTTGCACCCGTCGGCAACCTTTTGGGGTCGGGCCTTGCGGGCAGCGACTACAAATGGATTTTGATCCCGATCGGCGCCTTGATCGGCTTTTTCCTCGTGAAGGCGGAACCGGCCGTCCAGGTCCTCAACGAGCAGGTGGAGGATCTCACCGGCGGCACGGTTTCCCGCAAGATGATGAACGCGGCACTCTCCATCGGCGTCGCCTGTGCCGTGGCGCTTGCGATGGTGCGCGTGCTGACGGGGCTGAACATTTACTGGGTGTTAATCCCGGGCTATGCGCTTTCGCTGGTGTTAACTCGCTTCGTGCCGCAGATTTTCGTGGGCATCGCCTTCGACTCCGGCGGCGTGGCAAGCGGCCCGATGACCTCCACGTTTTTGCTGCCGCTCGCGATGGGCGCCTGCGCGGCGGTGGGCGGCAACGTCGTGACCGACGCGTTCGGGATTGTGGCGCTCGTCGCAATGGCGCCGCTGATCGCCATCCAGTGCATGGGGCTCGTCTACGTACACAAGTCCAAAGCTGCCGCAGTCCCCGCCGCCCCGCTGCCGGAGGATACCGTTGTTGACTTTGAGGAGGAACTGTAAATGCTCGCTTCTGCGCACGAGAAAGACCTGCGCCCGCGCCTTCTGCTGTTTATCACGCGGACAGAGGATGAAAAGAGGCTGGAAGCCCTGTTGGACGAGGTTCACGTCCCAATCTTCTACCAATGCCGGGGAAAGGGCACCGCGCCGTCGGAAATGCTCGACATTTTCGGGCTCAGCGGCTCCGTGCGCCTGATTACGCTCGGCATCCTGCCGAAGTTTTTGGTGCCAAACGCTTTAAAAAAGATTGGCCGGCAGCTATATTTCCACCAGCGCGGCGGCGGCATCGTCGTCACGCTGCCCGTTACGGGCCTGCAGACGCCCGTTTTCCAAACGCTCAATGAGGAGACGCGCGACCAGCTCGCGCAGCAGATCAAAGAAAGGATCGAAAGAGATATGGCCGAAATGCACGAGCATTCAAACTATTCGATGATTTGGGTTTCCGTCGCAAACGGTTACAGCGACGATGTCATTGACGCCGCACAAGCCGCAGGCGCCAAGGGCGGTACGATTTTAAAGGGCCGCCGCCGCAATTCCGAACACGTCAGCCAGCACCTGGGCATTTCGATCCAAGACGAACAGGACTTCGTTTTGATCGTGGTCCCGCGGGAGAAAAAGGCCGCAATCATGTCCGCAATCACAACGGCCTGCGGGCTTCGCACGCCGGCGCACGGCGTTGTGTTCTCCCTCCCGGTGGACGAAGCCGTCGGGCTTGAGGAATAATAAAAACAAAAGAAACCCCGTGCAGGGAGACATCCCTCTGCACGGGGTTTTTTGTATGGAAAAGCGTTTTGTTTTTGATATTAGAAACTTTATCCGTTTACATTCGAAGAAAGCTCAGCGCTTGAATTTATCAAAGAAGCTCTTGCGCTTCTGGTAATTCTTTTCGCCGGTGCTCTCTTCAAACTTGCGCAGCAATTCCTTCTGCTTGGCGCTAAGGCTCTTCGGGACCTCGATGACCATGCGGACATACTGGTCGCCGCGGCCGCGGCCGCCGAGTTTCGGCTCGCCTTTGCCGCGCAGCTTGAACACATCGCCGGGCTGCGTCCCTTCACGGATCTCGTAGCTGACCTTGCCGTCGAGCGTCGGCACCGTGACCTCCGCCCCGAGCGCGGCCTGCGCGAACGTAATCGGCATATCGCACCAGATGTCGTCGCCCTTGCGCTGGAACACCGGATGCGGGCGCACGCTGACGATCACATGCAGGTCACCGGCAGGGCCGCCGTTTGTGCCGGCATTGCCCTGGCCCGCCACATTCAAAATCTGCTGGTCGTCAATACCGGCTGGAATGTGGATTTCCAGCGTGTGGTGGCGGCGCTGCTTGCCGGTGCCGCGGCACGTCTGGCACGGGTCGGAAATGACCTGGCCGGTGCCGTGGCAGCGTTCGCACGTGCGGGTCGTCTGCACGACCCCCATAAACGTGTTCTGCGTGACGCGCTGTTGGCCCGTGCCGCCGCAGACCGGGCACGTCGAAGGCTTTGTGCCCGCCTTCGCGCCGGTGCCGCCGCAATCGGGGCAGTTCTCGATCTTGTCGTAGCTGACGCGCTGCGTGCAGCCTTTCGCCGCCTCTTCGAATTCGATGACGACGCGCGTCTCACAGTCGGAGCCGCGGCGCGGGCCGCGCGGGTTCTGGCGTCTTGCGCCGCCAAATCCGCCAAACGGGCTGCCGCCGCCAAAGAATGTGTCAAAGATGTCGCCGAAGTCCATGTTCATGCCGCCAAACGGGCTGCCGCCTCCGGCGCCGCCGCCGAAGTTCGGGTCTACGCCCGCATGGCCGTACTGGTCATACCGTGCGCGTTTATCCGCATGGGAAAGGACCTCGTACGCCTCGTTGACTTCCTTAAAATGCGCCTCGGCGTCTTTGTCGCCGGGATGCAGGTCCGGGTGGTATTTCTTGGCGAGCTTTCGATATGCTTTCTTGATCTCGTCCTCAGAGGCATTCTTCGGCACGCCCAGCACTTCATAATAGTCTCTTTTGTCTGCCATCGCAAATCCCTCCTCGCAGGACGTTTTCCGTCTGTCTATCCTATCGCAGGAACACCCGCTTTGTCAAGGCGCCCCACTCGCAAAAAGGGCCGGCCGCAAAGCGGCAAGCCCTTTTTGCCGAACCTTTTGAATCTGGCCCGCCCCTCGGGCAGTCCGTCAAAAAGGCCTGCAGGTCCTCAAAACGCCTGCTTTCTCTTAAGCTTTATTTCTTGTCGTTGTCATCGACATCTTTGTACTCCGCGTCGTAAACGGTGTTGCCGTTCGCGTCCGTGTGCGGCGTACCGGCAGCGCCGCCTGCAGCACCCGCAGCGCCGCCCTGGCCCTGCGAAGCATTCGCGCGGTAGAGCTTCTCGCTGGCCGCATAGACCGCCTTCTGCAGCTCTTCGGCCTTTGCCTTGATGTCGGAAACGTCGTTGCCCTTGCTCGCTTCCTTGACGGCGTTGATCTTCGACTCGATCTCCGTCTTATCGGACGAATCGATCTTGTCGCCGCTGTCTTTTAAGAGCTTCTCGGCCGCGTAAACCATCTGCTCGGCCGCATTCTTTTCGTCGACTTCCTCGCGGCGCTTCTTATCCTCTTCCGCATACTTTTCGGCGTCCTTGACCGCCTTGTCGATATCTTCCTTGCTCATGTTCGAGGAGGAGGAAATCGTGATATGCTGTTCCTTGCCGGTGCCGAGATCCTTCGCGGAAACGTTCACGATGCCGTTGGCGTCGATATCGAACGTGACCTCGATCTGGGGCACACCGCGCGGAGCCGGGGCGATGCCGTCGAGCTTAAACAGACCCAACTGCTTATTGTCGCGCGCAAATTCGCGTTCGCCCTGCAGGACGTTGATTTCTACCTGCGTCTGGCCGTCGGCCGCCGTGGAGAAGATCTGGCTCTTCTTCGTCGGGATCGTCGTATTGCGGTCGATGATCTTCGTCATCACGCCGCCCATCGTCTCAACGCCCAGCGACAGCGGCGTGACGTCGAGCAGCAACAGGCCTTCGACCTCGCCGCCGAGCACGCCTGCCTGCAGCGCCGCGCCGATGGCAACGCATTCATCCGGGTTGATGCCCTTAAACGGGTCTTTGCCCGTAATCTTCTTGACCGCTTCCTGGACGGCCGGCATACGGGAGGAGCCACCGACGAGCAGGACCTTGTTGATGTCGTTAAACGTCAGGCCCGCGTCGCTCATCGCCTGCTTGACCGGGCCAATCGTCTTCTCGACGAGGTCCGAGGTCAATTCGTCAAACTTTGCGCGCGTCAGCGTCATGTCCAGGTGCTTCGGGCCCGTCGCGTCCGCCGTAATGAACGGCAGGCTGATCTGCGTGCTCGTCATGCCGGACAGTTCGATCTTCGCCTTTTCCGCCGCTTCCTTCAGGCGCTGCACGGCCATCTTGTCGCCCGACAGGTCAATGCCGTTGTCCTTCTTGAACTCGGAAATCATCCAGTCCATCACGCGCTTATCGAAGTCGTCGCCGCCCAAGCGGTTGTTGCCCGCCGTTGCGAGGACTTCCTGCACGCCGTCGCCCATCTCGATGATGGACACATCGAACGTGCCGCCGCCGAGGTCATAGACCATGACCTTCTGTTCTTCGCCCTTGTCGATGCCATAAGACAGCGCCGCGGCCGTCGGCTCGTTGATAATGCGCTTGACATCGAGGCCCGCGATCTTGCCCGCGTCCTTCGTTGCCTGGCGCTGGGCATCCGTAAAGTACGCCGGCACCGTGATAACGGCGCTCGTGACCTTCTCGCCGAGGTACGCTTCCGCGTCGAGCTTTAATTTCTGCAGGATCATCGCGCTGATCTCCTGCGGGGTGTACTGCTTGTCGTCAATCTTTACTTTATAGTCAGAACCCATTTCACGCTTGATCGAAATGACCGTGCGGTCCGGGTTTGCAATCGCCTGGCGCTTTGCGGCCTGCCCGACGATGCGTTCGCCGTCTTTCTTAAATGCGACCACGGAAGGCGTCGTGCGCGCGCCCTCTGCGTTGGGGATGACAACCGGTTCGCCGCCCTCAATGACTGCTACGCAGGAATTTGTCGTGCCCAAGTCAATACCAATTGTCTTGCTCATTGTTCTTACCTCCATCTAAAGTTGGAAACCATTTTTCAATGTTTTGTCAAATGTCAGAAACGCCCGCGCCCGTTTTCATCGGGTTTTGGGCCTTGTAATCAAAACTCAGTTTGCGACCTGCACCATTGCGTGGCGCACGACGCGTTCGCCTAAGATATACCCCTTCTGGTACACTTCGGAGATCACATTCTCGCCGAGGTTCTCGTCCTCGATATGGGAAACGGCGTTGTGATACTGCGCGTCAAACGGCTCACCTTTCTTGCCGAGCTCCTTGACGCCGAGCTTTTCGAGCGCCGCGGCCATCTGCCGCTGCACCATCTCCACGCCCTTGCGCAGGTCCTCGACCGCGCAGTCCTTCTGGGCCAGCGCGCGTTCCAGGTTGTCGGCCACATCCAAAAACGCCGCTACGGTGTCGGCCGTGGCCGTCGCATACAAGGCGTTTTTCTCGCGTTCGGTGCGTTTGCGGAAATTGTCGTACTCAGCGGCCGTGCGCATCAGAAGATCCTTCTGCTTTGCGGCCTCCTTCACGGCCGCATCGAGCTGTTCGCGCAGCGCGTCGGCTTCGGATTTCTTCTTGCCGAAATGCTTTTTCTGCTCTTTGGCCGGCTCCTGCCCTTCCGGTTTGGCGGATGCTTCCGCCGTTTCCGGCTCGGCCGCCTTTGCCGCCGTCTCCGGCTTTTTCTCTTGTTCTTCGGCCGGTGTCTGTTCCGGCTTCGGCTCCGGCTGCGGTGCAGCCTGTTTTGTCTCTTCACTGCTCATGAAAACACAGCCTCCTTTTCTAGAAAGCCCGCTTTACTGCAGGTCCATCAATTCTGTCAACATGCGGCTTACCGACCGCGCAGCGTAATCGAGCAGCCCCAAAAGCCGCGGGTAATTCATGCGCATCGGCCCGAGCACCGCAATGGCGCCGGCGTCGCGCCCGCGCACCGTGTAATGCGCGATCGCAAGGCCCGTATCCCGCAGCGCCGGCACACCGCTCTCGCTGCCGAGCAGCACCCGCGTGCCCGCTCGCTGCAAAAGTGCGTACACTTCCTGCGGGCGGTCGAGATACCGCATCAGGCGCCTTAAGCTCTGCTGTGTGAATTCCGAGCAGAACAACAGGTTCATCTGCCCATCCACACGCACATCGCTGCCCATCGCCTCACGCGCGGCCTCCTGCAGGGCGCGCAGCGCACTGCTCATCAAAAGCATCGCCTCGCCCATGCCGGCGCCCAGCGTCTGCAGATATGCCGGCGTGATGCGCCGCACGGGCCTGCCTGTCAGCTGGTCGTTGAATACGCGGAAGAACACGCGCAGCACATCCGGCGACAGGTCAAAGTCGCAGTGGAACACCCGCGTGTGCATCGTGCCGAGCGTCGTCATCAAAATGAGCATCGCCGTGCGCCTGCTCGTTTGGACGAACTGCACGCCGCTGACCGCCGCGTTATTGCCGCTCGGCGTCGTCGTGATCGCCGTCATATGCGTCATGCCGGTTAAGAGCCGCGAGACGCCGTCGAGCAGCTTCTGCGGGTCATAGGCGCTCGGCAAAAGCAGCGAGTCGATAAACCGCCGCTCCTGCGCCGAAACGGGCTCGGGCGTCATCAGGGAATCCAGATAGACGCGCCAGCCGCGCTCGCTCGGGACGCGCCCGGCGGACGTATGCGGCTGATTTAAAAGCCCCATACCGCCCAAATCGCTCATCTCATTGCGCACCGTTGCGCTCGAAACGCGGATGTCGAGGTTTTCACACAGGACTTTGCTGCCGACCGGTTCGCCCGATACGATATAAAGCTCTACCGTCGCGGCAAGAATCTTTTTCTTGCGCGGTGTCAGCTCCATGGTCCCTCACCTCTTTGTTTCGGTTAGCACTCTTTCTGTTAGAGTGCTAACTTACATAAATAAATGTACCATTCCTGCGGCCGTCTGTCAATAGGAAAATTGTAAACACATTGTGAACAAATGTGAAAGTCCCCCTTGCCGGTGCAAAAAGCCGCCGGACGGGCCTGTACCATCGGCCAAATTTTCTGCACAAAAACGGATTCGTCTTGACAGAATAAAAAGCGGCCCGCTATACTAAAAGAAAAAGAAGCCTGAAAAAGGCGGCTTTTAAAAGGAATGCCCTGTTTGGCCTGTTTCATTCGGTCCATCAAACGTTCCGGAGAAATTTTAAAATGTTGAAAGGCGGTCTTTTATCCATGAGAATCATCAGCGCGCCGGATTATGCATCCATGAGCCGCAAGGCAGCGAACCTTTTGTCGGCACAGGTCATTTTAAAACCGGACTGCGTGCTGGGCCTGGCGACGGGCGGCACGCCGGTGGGCGTTTACAAGCAGCTGGTCAATTGGTACGAGAAGGGTGATCTGGACTTTTCGAAGGTCCACACCGTGAACCTTGACGAATACATCGGCCTGCCGGTCACGCACCCGCAGAGCTACCGCTCGTTTATGAACGACAACCTGTTTAACCACGTCAACATCCCGATTGAGAACACGAACGTCCCCAACGGCAACGCGCACAACATGGACGCCGAATGCGCGCGCTACGAAAAGCTGATCGACAGCCTCGGCGGCGTGGACATGCAGCTTTTGGGGATTGGCAACACGGGCCACATCGGCTTTAACGAGCCGCACGACCGTTTTGACACGACGACGCACGTCGTCACACTCAGCGAAGTGACGATCCGCGCGAACGCCCGCTTCTTCGACAGCGAGGCCGATGTGCCGCGCTACGCGGTGACGATGGGCATCCAGACGATCATGAAGGCGCAGAAGATCGTGCTCGTCGCAAACGGCGAAAACAAGGCCGATATTTTGGAAAAGGCGCTGTTCGGGCCCATCAACCCGCAAATCCCGGCGTCCATCCTGCAGCTGCACCGCGACGTGACCGTTTTCGCGGATGAAGCGGCGTTAAAGGTAATCCGCGAAAAGCACCCGCAGGCAATCGACTAAATTGTTCGGCTCCGCATCCATACGCACCATACAAATCCATAAATCAAGCGGCCGCAGACGGGCTTTCCTCCGCCTGCGGCCGCTTTTTCATGCCTTGTGTTTCATTTTATCTTGAAATCCCTTACGGCGTCACGAACGCGAAGCCGTAGCCCGGCAAGGACAGCGTCGTGACGGCCTCCCCGTCCGGCTCCCCGAACGGGCGCACCGGCGTGCGCAGGGAAATGGAAACGGGTTCCGTGTTAAAGTTCTGCACGCAGACGACCTTGCATCCTTCGCCCTCGCGCAGCGTCGCCGTCACGCCCTCGGGCAGGTCGGCGTCGAGCGCGCGGGAAAGGGACAGCTCTCCGGCGAGCTTCGTGTAAAAATCGACGTAGAACGCGTCTTCCGCGCGGGACGCGAGATAGTACGCCTTGCCTTTTCCGAAATTGTGCACGGTCAGCGCCGGATACCCCGCGTAGAAATCCTTTTCATAGCACGCAAGGATTTCGGCAGTCTTTTCGTTTGCGGCAAAGCATGCCGTCGGGCCGTCTTCCCCTTCCTCGACCCAGCGGTCGGCCAGGGGCTCAACGAGCTCACACAGGTCGTGGAGCGCGTACGTCTTGTCGTTCCACGTCATCGCGTTCTCGTCCGTATCGCGCAGCGGGTCAATTTCCTGGTAGCGCACGCCGAACACCTCGTGCATGCCGCCGGCGGGCGTCGGGCCGAGGTAGCACAGGTCGTTCTCGTCGACGAGGCCGGACCAGTAGGTGCCCACGAGCGTGCCGCCGGCTTCGACGAACGCGCGCAGCTTTTCCGCCACGCCTTCGCGGTACATGTAGAGCATCGGCGCAATGACAAGGCGGTACGGCGTCAGATCCGCGTCGGCGCTGACGACGTCGACGCCGATGCCGAGCCGCCAAAACGCCTGGTAATGGGACTCGAGCGTCTCCTCATAGCGCATCGGCTTGCGCGGGCTGCACGCCTCGTCGATGGCCCACTCGTTTTCGCGGTCCAAAATCAGCGCAACCTGCGGCTGCGGGCAGGTCTTGCACAGCGGTGCGAGCTGTTCGAGCGTTTTGCCGACCTCGGCGACTTCACGGAACACGCGCGTATCCGGCTCGCCGTAATGGTCGACGACGGCGCCGTGGAATTTCTCGTTGCCGCCGCGGCTCTGGCGCCACTGGAAATACTGCACCGAATTCGACCCGTGCGCGACGGCCTGCATCGCGGCGAGCAGGTTCTGGCCCGGCGCTTTCAGGCGGTTGATCTGCTTCCAGTTGACCTGGTTCGGCGTATTCTCCATGAGCAAAAACGGCTGGCGCTTTAAGCTGCGCATATAGTCGTGCGCCATCGCCGTGTGAATCGCGACGGCGACATCGCCGCGCGGGTCCGTGCGCCACGACGGATAGCTGTCCCACGAGACAAGGTCGAGCGAATCGGCAAACTTCGTGTAGTCGAGGTCGTAGTAAAAGCTCATCAGGTTCGTCGTGACGGGCAGCTCACTGCCGCCCGCGCGCACGGCGGCCTTTTCCCAGTTGAAGAAATCGACGGTCCGCTGTGTCACAAACCGGTGCCAGTCAACGGAAAGGCCGTGCAAAAGCATCTCGCCGCGCGGCACCGGCGCCTCGATCTGCGACCAGTCCGTGTACGTATGGCTCCAAAATCCCGTCCAATATGCCGCGTTGAGCGCATCGAGGGTCTTGTACTTCTTCTTTAAAAAGCGGCGGAATTCCTCCTGGCACAGCGGGCAGTAGCACGCGCCGCTGTACTCGTTCGAGATGTGCCACAGGATAACGCCCGGGTGATTCCCGAACGCTTTGGACAGCCGCGAATCCATTTCCCAGACCTTTTCGCGGTAAATCGGCGACGTGTAGCAGTGGTTGTGGCGGTCGCCGTAGTGGTTTCTGTGGAGCGTCTCATCGACACGTAGCACCTCGGGGTATTTCTGCGCCATCCACGCCGG
The DNA here is from genome assembly GCA_944385055.1 of uncultured Clostridia bacterium. Taxonomy (GTDB): domain Bacteria; phylum Bacillota; class Clostridia; order Oscillospirales; family Acutalibacteraceae; genus Caproicibacterium. Next base: position 95,570 of record CALWVT010000005.1, read on the forward strand.
GCGCGCGCCGCTGGGCGTCGCGAGGACCGTGTAAATGCCGTTTTCATACAGGCGGTCGATCACGTTTTGCAGCCAATCGAATGTGTAAACGCCCTCCTCCGGCTCGAGCGCGGACCACGCAAAGATTGCAAGCGACACGCAGTTTACATGCGCCTGCTTCATCAATTCGATGTCGCGCGCCAAAATGTCGGGGCTCGACAGCCACTGGTCGGGGTTATAATCGCCGCCGTGCAGCATCGCGCGATTTAAGATAGATGCCATAAATACGCCTCCTCATTTTCTGCCTCCCGCGTTTTATCAGCCGCACGCGGAAAGGCCGCATCCAAACTCTCTTTATCAGCATACCGGGCTTTTGCGAAAATGGCAAGCAAAATTTTCAGGAAATCGCGTTTTTTTGCAAAACCGCTCCCTTGTCCTGCCGGGGAGTTTGTGGTATCCTTTTAGAAAGGAAGCCTCGCTTCCTTTTTTTAAAAGCAACCGGAAGGCCCGTTTTTCGACACCTGAAAGCGGGCATCCTTTTTCACAACGGGAAATATGAAAGGAGGGTCCCCTATGTGCGGGATCTGTGGATTTACAGGAGAAATGCTCGACTTAAACGACCGCAAGGCCGTCATTAAGCACATGACCGACGTCATCACGCACCGCGGCCCGGATTCGGACGGCGAATATTTCGGCGACGGCGTCACGATGGGTTTCCGCCGCCTTTCTATCATCGATATTGCCTCGACGGGCGACCAGCCGATCTACAACGAGGACCGCACGCTCGTCATCACGTTTAACGGGGAAATTTATAACTACCAGGACCTGCGCCGCGAGCTGCTCAGCGCCGGCCATACCTTCACAACGCAGACCGACACGGAAACGATCCTGCACGGCTTTGAGGAATGGGGCGAACACGTGCTCGACCATTTGCGCGGCATGTTTGCGTTTGCAATCTGGAACACGAAGACGAAGCGGCTGTTTTTAGCGCGCGACTTTTTCGGCATCAAGCCCTTATACTACTGCACGGTCAACGGCCAGTTTGTCTACGGCAGCGAGATCAAAAGCCTCTTGGAGATGCCGGGCTTTGAGAAGAAATTAAACCTTGACGCCTTGCAGAGCTACCTGTCGTTTGAGTACGTCGTGCCGCCGCAGACGCTGTTCGAGGGCGTAGAGGCCCTGATGCCCGCGCATTATCTGTGGGTTTCCGCGGACGGCAGCGTGAATGTCCACCGCTACTGGGACCCGCAGTTTGAGCCGGACGAATCGATGACGGAGGGGGAAGCCGTCGATTTAATCGACAAGACGTTCCTCGAAAGCGTCGACGCGCACCGCATCGCGGACGTCGAGGTCGGCTGCTTCTTGTCCTCCGGCGTCGACTCGAGCTGGGTCGCCTCAAACTTCGCAGGGCAGAAAGCGTTTACGGTCGGCTTTGGCGAGGACGAGCGCTACAACGAGATCGGCTACGCGAAGACCCTCGCGGAAGCGGTCGGCATCGAGCACCACACGAAGGTCATCTCGCCCGAGGAATACTGGAACGCAATCCCGAAGGTGCAATACCACTTAGACCAGCCCAGCGCGGACGCTAGCTGCATCGCCTTATATTTCGTCTCGAAAATCGCAAGCGAATACGTCAAAGTCGTGCTGTCCGGCGAGGGCGCGGACGAGCTGTTCGGCGGGTACAACATTTACCACGAGCCGGCAGACCTCGCGGCGTACCAGCGCCTGCCGCTGCCGCTGCGCAAAGCCGCCGCATCCATCGTCGAGCACCTGCCGAATTTCCGCGGCAAGAGCTTCTTAATCCGCGGCAGCAAAACCGTCGAGGAGCGCTTCATCGGCAACTGCTCGATGTTCACCGAGCGCGAGCGCCGCGCCATTCTGCGCCCCGAAATCCCGCTGCACGCGCCGCAGGAATTGACAAAGCCAATTTTCGAGCGCTGCCAGGGCTTTGACGACGTCACAAAGATGCAGTATCTCGATCTGCACGTGTGGCTGATCGGCGATATCCTTTTAAAAGCGGACCGCATGAGCATGGCGAACTCGCTGGAATTGCGCGTGCCGTTCCTCGACCGCCGCGTCTGGGACGTCGCGAAAAGAATCCCGAGCCGCCTGCGCGTCAACGCCCAGAACACGAAGGTCACGATGCGCCAGGCCGCCGCACGCCATCTGCCGGAAGCGACAAGCAAAAAGAAAAAGCTCGGCTTCCCCGTGCCGATCCGCGTGTGGCTGCGGGAGGAACCGTACGTCTCGAAGGTGCGCGCCGCATTCGAGAGCGCAGACGCGCAGAAATTCTTCCAGACGCCGGCACTTCTGCGCCTGCTCGACGCGCACGCAGCCGGCAAGGCCGACAACAGCCGCAAGATCTGGACCGTGTACATGTTCTTAGTCTGGTACGGCATCTATTTTTCCGGCACACAGCATTAAACGGCGCGGTGTTGGAAAGCAACCGGTAATGCTGGGGATTTTGCTTTTTTCCCTACGCAGAAAAGCCGCAGGCGCCGAAAATCCGGCGCTTTGTTCCTTGTATCTGCGTCCGCATCGGCGTATAATAATAGATGATAGGAAAAGAAAATCCGCCGAATTGGGCGGATTTTCTGGCTTATTTTCCTTTTTCCTTTTACTTTTTTCATTTTCTTTTTCATTCTACTTTTCAATTTCAATCAAAGAAGGAATCATTGTGTATCACACGTATTTGCCGAGCTATTCGGTCGGTCCGGACTGCTACAAAGAGATCCCGTGGGCGACGCGCCACTTTGGGAAAAAAGCCGTTGCGATTGGCGGCAAGACGGCGATGGAAAAGGCGCATGACGCGCTGCTGGAAGGAATCAAGGGATCCGACGTGCAGATCGTGGATTTCATTTGGTACGGCGGCGACGCGACGTTTGCGAACGCGCAGGCGCTTTTGGAAAATCCGGTCGTGCAAGGCGCGGACATGGTGTTTGCCATCGGCGGCGGGCGCGCAGTCGACACGTGCAAGGTCGTTGCGGAAAAGCTCGATAAACCGCTGTTTGCCTTCCCGACCATCGCATCAAACTGCGCTTCGACGACGGCCATCGCCGTAATCTATGACGAAAACGGGAATTTCCAGCAGTACTTCTACCGGGAGACGCCGCCGGAGCACACGTTTATCAACACGCGCATCATCGCGCAGGCGCCGGAAGCATGGATGTGGGCCGGCGTCGGGGACGCACTTTCGAAGGGGCCGGAGGTTGAGCTCGCGGCGCGGTCGAGCGCCCTGCTCTCGCACGCGCCGATGCTCGGCGTCCAGTGCAGCGGGGCGTGCCCGGAGCCGCTGCTGGAACACAGCTACCAGGCGCTCGCAGACAACCGCGCGGGCCGTGACAGTGAACCGCTCGAAGAGGTCGTGCTCGACATCATCGTGACGACGGGCGTTGTCTCCAACCTGACCGCCTCGCCGGAAGGGGAGTACTATTACAACAGCAGCCTCGCGCATGCGTTCTACAACGGCTCCACGGCCGTCCCGGGCTCGCACAAGCACCGCCACGGGGAACTCGTCGCGTTCGGCGTACTCGTGCTCCTGACGGCGGAAAACCGCCTCGAAGAGCGCGCAAAATACGGCGCCTGCATCCACAAGCTCGGCCTGCCCGTCACCCTCGAGCAGCTCGACATCCGTAAGGAAGACCTGCCGGCCATTGCCGAAAAGGCTTCCACGACGACGGAATGGACATGCGTGCCGGAGCCTTTGACGAAAGAAGCGTTCATCGCTGCCATCGAAGGCGCCGACGCCTATGGGCGCACGCTTTTAAAATAACCGCTTCACGCAAGAAAGCACCGCGCTTCGAGGCACGGTGCTTTCTTTTTGCCTTTTTGTGGAAGGCAGGCGCAAGAAAACAAAAAGCAGGGGCCGCCCCGCTAAGCGGGAGGCGGCCCCTGCAAACGAAATACAATTGGATTTTTAGAACGGCCCGTAATGGATCAGGTTTGCAATGACAATCAGGCCATACGCCGCGATCATCATCGTGCCGATCGCCTTCACGCCAAAGCGGAACCATTTGTCGTAACTGACTCCGCACAGCGTGCAGCAAACCGCGCAGCCGGCCGGCCACAGATAGTTCGTCAGGCCGTCGCCGAGCTGGTACGTCAGCACCATGACCTGCTGGTTGATGCCGAGCATGTTCCCTAAGGGGCTCAAAATCGGCATCATCATGACGGCCTTGCCGGAACCAGAAACGATAAAGAAATTAAACGCCGTCACGAACAGGTAGATGATCAAAAGCGTGAGCAACGGGCTCTTGCCGGTCAAGGCGCTGCCCATATAATAGACGAGCGTGTCCATGATATTCGCGTCCTGCAAAAGCACCATGACCGCGTTGGCCAGGCCGATCGCAATCGCCGGCACGAGCACGCGGCCCGCACCCTCCCCAAAGCGCCGGCACACTTCGTTCGGGCCGATGCGGAACAGCACCGCCAGCACGAGCATGTACACGATGTACAGCGCCGTGATGTTCGGGAAACTCCAGTGCAGCGCGACGCAGCCGTACCCCTGCAGCACGGTCACGACGAGGAAGCCGATCAAGGCGACGACGTGCCGCCACGTCATGGGAATCTCTTCGCCCAGCGCATTCTGCGCGTCCTGGTCTTTGTATTCATCGTAGACAAGGCTCTTTGTGGGGTCCTTGCGAATTTTATGCGCATAGTGGAGGATGAACACAAGGCCGATTCCAAAGAACACCGCGAGCACCACCGCGCGATACCCTATGCCGGAGAACATCGGCAGGCCGACAATCTGCTGCGAGACGCCGGTCGTAAACAGGTTGAGCATGCCGCACGCGAAGCCGCAGCAGGAGCCGAGCAGCACGGCCGCCGCCCCGGTCATCCGGTCGTAGCCGGCCATCATAATGACCGTCGTGCCCAGCGCAAAGAACGGATACGCCCCTTCGCCGTAACCGAGCACGCCGAACAGCGTGAACAGCACATACAGGATGATGACGAGGCTGATCTCCTTGCCCTTCGTCGCGCGGATCAGCTTATGGATGCCCGCCGCGAAGGAGCCGGTCGATTCGAGCACGCCGAGCACGCCCGAACAGATCAAAAGGTTCGCCATGATGTTGATGCCGCCGACGATGCCCTGGTAGAACGACTGGAAGAACACGTCAGGCGTAATGTACGACTTCTCCACGAACGTAAACGTGTTCGGGTCCACGATTTCGCGGCCGGACGTCGGGTCCGTGACGCGCGCAAAATTGCCGCTCGGAACGATGAACGACACCACCCAAACGATCACCATCACGATTGTCAGGATGATGAACACGTGCGGCATCTGAAAGCCGCGCCTCTTTTTCTGCAAAACGGCTTCGGGGTGTTTCCTCATGCCGGTTCCCTCCCTTTCTCTGTTTCCTTTGCTGTCTGCAAGTAGCGCATCGCGCACATCGCGTGCAGCGCGGCGCCCTTCCAGAATACGCTTTCCTCCAGGACCATGCGCGGATTATGATGGGGGCAATGGTCCGGGCCGCCGGCCCCGAGCAGGACGAAAACGCTCGGCACGGCTTGGGCAATGTAGCTGAAGTCCTCCGTGCCGGACATCGGCGCGCCGCCTTCGAGGTTTTCCGGGCCCACGACCGCCTCCATCGCCGGCAGCAGGCGCGCAAGCAATGCCTCATCCGTAAACGTACACGGGCAGTGGAAATCATCGAGCGTATAGCTGCCGCGCCACGCCTTAATGTAGGCGTCCACAACCTCCGGGATGCGGTGTAAAATGTGTTCGCGCGCCGTGACATCGTACGTGCGCAGGCCAAACTGCATCTCGGCCGTATCCGGCAGGATATTGGACGCCGTGCCCGCGTGCATCGTGCCGCAGGAAAGCGTTGCCGCCGCCTGGGGGTCTACCTCGCGCGTCATCAAAAGGTTTAATGCCGTATAGACCTGGTTTGTGATCATCAGCGGGTCTACGCAAAGCTGCGGCGTCGAGGTGTGGCCGCCCTTCCCCTGGATTTTCAGCGAAAACGTGTCGAGCGAGGCGCTCGTCACGCCGGCCGTATAGCGCACGTGGCCGACCGGCACGGTGGACATGACATGCAGCCCAAACGCCGCATCCACCTTCGGATTTTCCAGCAGGCCGTCCTCGACCATCGTCTGCGAGCCGTAGCCGAGCTCCTCGCCTGGCTGGAACATGAGTTTGACGGTCCCGTTTAATTCCGACTCGTGCCGCTTTAAAATCTGCGCTGCGCCCAAAAGCATCGCCGCGTGGCTGTCGTGGCCGCACATATGGCTTGCGCTGCGTGTAGAGCGAAACGGCAGGTCATTGTCCTCCCGCATGGGCAATGCGTCAAAATCCGCACGCAGCAGCACGCAGGGGCTGCCGTGCCCGAGCGTCGCGACGAGCCCTGTCGACGTCTTCATGCCGGGAATGCCCATCGCCGCATACTTTTCCTGCAATTCCTCACGCAAGACGCCGCAGCGGTGGCTTGCAATTCCCATCTCGTTTAGCCGCTTTTCAATATACGCCGCCGACTCCGGCAGCTCCATGCCGACTTCCGGAATTTGGTGCAGGTACCGCCGGTCCTCGACAATCTGTGTCTGCAGCGCTTTCGCTTCCTCCAATAGCCCCATCGTCTGATCTCCTTTCTATACGGGCAGCGATCGCCCATCTGCCCGAAAAAGCAAGGCGCCGAAATCCATCGCATTGCCTGGATCTCAGCGCCTGTGCTTCTTTTTAGTATAGGCCGGCAATCCGTCTCTGTCAAGACACTTCGGCCCCTTTTTTGCCGAAAAAAGCGTTTTTTTGCATGTTTCCGCACGCAATCCTGCAAAAAGCCGTTCATAACCGCCCGCGCTGCCGCATAGAAATGAACATCGAACGCGGTAAGGGTAGGAGGGCAGTATGCATGAAGGGGATTGTGGAACAGCGGGCTGTGGAACTGGGAAAATACATCTGCGCAAACGGCGCCACCGTGCGCGCCGCGGCCAAGCGCTTTGGCATTTCCAAGAGCACGGTCCATAAAGACGTCACCCAGCGCCTGCGCCAGATCGACCGGCCGCTGTACCGGCGCGTCCAGGGCGTGCTCGCCATCAACAAGGCACAGCGCCACATCCGCGGCGGGCAGGCCACCAAGGAAAAATATGCGCGCCTGCGCGAAAGCCGCGGGCAAAAATAAAGAAGACGGCGCATCCTCCCCTTTGGGAATGCGCCGCCTTTGTTTTGTTCGGTTCAGCCGGACTGCGGGAGTGTCGAAAGGCGTTCGCTCGCGCCCCTGCCAGCCGGGCAGATATTGTAGATCTTTTCGTCCTTCGCGACCATCGAAATGGGCACTTTCGGCAACAGAGTGTGCAGCACTTCCACAAACCCGTTGACCGGCGCTTCCGCCATCCCGGTCACAATATGCTTTGCATGGGTCTGCTTTGCAAAAGCCGCCGCGATATACGGGGCCTCATCGTTAAAATACACGGTCATCTCGGCATCCGCGTCGCGGGCAGTCTGCCGTAAGTACTCCAATTCCTCGCAGTCAACGTCGCCCATTCCGCTCCTGGGCAGGACACACAGCACCTGCAGATGCGCCGTGTATTCCTGCGCGAGCAAACGTCCCGCACGGATCAGCCGGTCACAGTCGCGCTGCCCTGTCACGCACACAAGGACAGCCGTCTCTCGGCTCATAAAAAAACACGCTCCTTTCTTCGTTTTCAGCATGCAGCGAACCGGACGGGCCCTAAACAAAACCGGGAGGCCCCCCCGCCGAAAAAGCACATGGATTTTCGCACATTTTCGGAAATTTTCCGCGAAACCCGGGCAAAACCCGCCGCTTTCTGCCTCTCTACTTTTAGCATACTCAAAAAAAGCATCCGTTTTGCAAACTTCCTTTGACGATTTTTTGAATATTCTATAAATTTTTATGGCTCCCGCCGCATGCGGAATCCTTTGCGCTCCGAGTATACCACATTGCTGGCGCTAAAGCAATCGAAATGGAGAAGGTTACCTGTATTTGGGCAAATTCTACTTTGCGCATAAAAATGCCCGCGCGTGCGCGGGCGATCTTTGGAACGATGCTGGAAAGCGCGAAAGGCCCTTCAGGATTGATACGAGGCCGGGTCCAAAAACGTGCCATCCTTTTCGACTGCAAAATGCAGGTGGGAAACCTCTTTCCGCTCACAGGGCACTTGGCCGACCGTCCCGAGCGGTTCGCCGGCGGAAAGCGTGTCGCCTTTCTGCACCAAGCAGTCCTGCAGCCCGCAGTACCAGGTTGTCAGGCCACCCGCATGCGTCAGCGCGACGGCGCGCCCCCACAGCCCATCCTCCACAACGTCCGAAACGGTGCCGTCCGCGGCGGCCAGCACTTGCTCGCCGGCCTCCGCCTCGTAGTCGATACCGGCATGGGCACGCCAATCCTGCATGGTCTCGTTATAAAGCGGCGTCTCGCTGAACGCGAGGGACACCGCCGCGCCCGCGACGGGGCGTTCGAGGGTTTCCACAGCCGGGGCTTCCGCCGGTTCAGCCGCGCTTTCAGATGCCGGAGCCGGTGCCGGGCGGCTGCTTTCCGGTGCCGCGCTGCTCGCTTTTGGCGCCGCGCTCGATGGCGCCGCGCTGGGGCCGGTCACGATCTGGGAAAAGCTCACCGTGGGCTGCAGGCTCTGTGCCGTGCTCGCGGCCGTATCCTGATACTCGGTCACACTGCTGTAGGCAGACCAGGCCGCCACGCCGACCGCCGCCAGGCAGACTGCCAGCGCCGCCAAAAAGCCCCTTTTGCCCCGATTGGGGGAAACGTTCGATTCTCTGTTCACTCCTGCCACCTCCAACGGTAGTGTTGGCAGAAGCGGTGCAGATTATGCGAGACTGCTTCCAAAAAACGGAGCTTTTCGCGCGCAAACTGCCCTCAATAATAGCGGTAAAGGGCCACGACTTTCCCGAGGATCGCCACTTCCCGCGCATAAATCGGTGCATAGTCCGGATTTTCCGGCTGCAGGCGCACACGGTTTGCCTCCCGGAAAAAGCGTTTGACCGTCGCCTCCTCTTCCAGCAGTGCAACGACGATCTCACCGTTTTCGACTTCCGGCTGCTGGCGCACGATCACGATGTCGCCGTTTAAAATGCCCGCGTCGCGCATGCTTTCCCCGCGCACATTCAGCGCAAAGTAGCGGTCGGCCGGATTGAGGCGCGGCGGCGTATACGGCAGATACCCCTCGATCTCTTCCACCGCAAGGATGGGCTGGCCGGCCGCGACCCGCCCGACAATCGGCACCTGGATCTGCCCCTCTTTCTGGGAATCCGTCAGGTGGATTGCTCGGTTTAGGCCTGCGTCGCGCGAGATCAGCCCCGCCTTTTCGAGCGACTTCAAGTGCGCGTGCACGCTGGACGTCGAGCGCAGCCCCGTCGCCGCGCAAATCTCCCGCACCGTTGGCGGCAAACCCGCTTCCGTGCGCTGGCGGACGTAATCGTATACCTTTTGCTGGCTGGCTGTCAACATGGCCGCTCCTCCTTTTTCTTTCTGGACTCAGTATACCATGCTTTCCCGCAAAACGCAAACATTTGTTTGTACCCCCACATGGATATTCAATAATTCACAACGAGTTCACAAATTTTAATGAGATTTGCACTATACTATAAGAGTAGTCAGGAGACGGAGCCGCACCGCTTCTTGGCGTATGTTCTACCCTCCTCAATATACCCCTCAAGCTTGGAAAAGAGCCGGACAATTTGACGTTGCCCGGCTCTTTTCTTCGTTTTATGTTTCGTTTATATGGCATTTTTCGCGCGGAAAAAGATGGCTGCACACAGGCCCGCCATCACGGCGGCATCGAGCAGAAGCGGCACATACCCGAGGAAGAACGCCGGCAGCGGCGGCAATTGATCGTATCGCAAATAGCACCAAAGGCCGCCTAAAAGCGCCGCCGCGCACAGTCCCGCAAACAGGGCTGTGCCGCCCTTCCCAAAAAAGCCCGCGCCGTACAAGGCGTTGAGTGCGGACAGCTCGAGCACCGTCCACGCCACGAGCAGCACCAGTTCCGTTGTGACGCGGCGCTTCCACAAAAGCGTCGTCAAAAGCAAAAGCACGACGTACGCCGCGGCACCGCCCACAACGAGCAGCGCCTGCGAAACTGGCTTTTTCCCGACCAAGCCGACGCCCGAAACCGTCAGCGCCACGCCGCCGATGCCGCACAACAGCGTGCACAGAAACAGCGCCGCCTTTCCCCCAAACGGGACTGCCGCGCTGCGGTATGGGTGGAACGCAGCGCGCCAAAAGCACACGTAAAACAGGCAGCACGCCACGAGCACCGCCTGCCCCCAAAACAGCCGCCCCTGCGGCTGTGCAAGTGAAAGACGCATGGCGTCTCCCTCCTTTGTCGTTACTCCTCCAAAATGCGGTCGCGCAGTTTCTGCATGGTCAAATCCGTCTGGGCAATCGTGTCGGCGCAGGCCTTCAGCTCCGCCGCAATCGACTGCGCTTTGGGCGAATCGTTCTTATAGCGGATCTGGTGCTCCAGGCTCGCCCAGAAATCCATCGCAACGGTGCGGATCTGGATCTCGACGCGGATGAGCTCCTTGCCCTCCGAAAAGAAGACCGGGATCTCGATAATCAGGTGCAGGCTGCGGTAGCCGTTCGGTTTCGGGTTTTGGATATAGTCCTTGCTCGCAATCAGGCGCACATCGTCCTGCTTTAAGAGCATCTGTGCGACCTCGTAGATGTTGTCGATAAACGGGCAAATCACGCGGATGCCGGCCACGTCATTTAAGTTCTGGGAGATGGCCTCCACCGTGACGGGCTTTTGCAGGCGGTTCAATTTCCGGGCGATGCTGTACGGCCGTTTCAGGCGCGACTGGATATTTTCAATCGGATTGCGCTCCGTATGCGCGGAGAGCTCGTCGTTGAGGATCTCCAATTTGGTGGTGACCTCGCGGATTGCAGAGCGGTATTTCAGCATCAATTCCTCAAACTGGATCAGATGCGTCAAAAGGTCTTCCGAGACCTCGTCCTCCTCGCGGCCGCCGAAAAAGTCCTTGAGGACTTCTTTTCGTTCTTCAGCCTGTGATGCCTGCATGCGCAGGCCCCCTTCCTTTTTTATTTACCGAGTATACCCCGCCGCCGCGGGCTTTGTCAAGCGAAAGAAAAGGCCGCCTTTTCGAAACAAGGCGGCCTTTTTGGCATCAAAAATTACGGTTTCTGGAAACGCGGCACCAGCCAGATTGCGATGGACCAGAACAGTTCATACAACAATAAGCCAAGCGTGGAAACCTGCGTCGTGCCGCCGGGCTGGCAGCACAAAAATGCCACAAGCACAAAGCCCAAAATCGCGCATACGGTCTGCATGACGACGGCAATCGTGATGTTGCCGCGCATGCGCACGCATGCCGTAACGAGGCGCATAAACGCCGTCGGCCGGCCGCGCGTCGCAATCAGGATGTTGGCATCCTTCTGCGCGTCCTTGACAAGGCCCGTATAGACCTGGCCCAGACGCTCCGGCAGCACGCGCACCGTATGGGCGTCCAAATGGAACACCGCCGCCAAAAACGGCGCCGTCACATTCGGGTCATTCGAGCGGACAATCAGCGAAATGCCATTCTGCTCCATGCGCTGCAGTTCGGTCGCGCGGTGGCGGTCCGGCTGATACGTCATAATAAACATGGCCATGAGCTGGTTGCCGACCGCAAGGTATGTAAACTGCTTGCCGCCCTGGCGGTAGCGCTGCTCCAGGGATTCATCCGGCGGCGTAATGTTGTGGGCAATCAGCAGCCGGCGGTTGCCCAAAAACAGGCGTTTGCCGCCCACCCAGCCGGAAAGGCCCATGCCGTCCTCATAATGGACATCCTCCACCTTCGGCAGGCCGTTGCGGCTGCGCAGGATCTGCGAGAACATCGAGGCGAGCGGGCCGCCCGCCTTCTGCATCAGGGCAGCGGCATCGACGAGCGCGTCGTCGATCTGCCGGCCGCCGAACGTCTTGATGCCGTTTAAGACGACCGTCCCTTTCGGGAATAGGTCCGCCGCGTCCACCATGACGGCGTTCGTGTCGGAGAAATACTGGACCGCCGGGAACCCGACCACCATGCCGCCGCACTGCGTGGCGACGCGGCTCAAGCGCCCGAGCGGAAGGTTGACGGAAAGCATGTTCATCAGCGGCGTGCTCACGCAGGTGGCCGCCGCGAACGCGGAAAGCGCACTCGTCACATCGCGGCGCAGCAGCAGCACGACCAAAAATAGCACCAGGCCTGCGCAGAACAGCACCGGCGCCAAGAACTGGCTGCTGCGGTCCGACGGGTCGTCGCTGTAGGAAAGGCGCAGGAAATGCTTATAAAACTTCGTCGGCCGCTGATAGGCGATGCTCGGCGTGTCAAGCGTGCAGCCTTCCGCAAGCTGCAGGGCGATGTTGTGGTCCGTATATTTTTCGGCCGCATACTTCTTCTCCGGCGAAGCGACGAACTGAAAATTCTTATAAATGCGACGGATCATCAGGAATTTGCCGCACGTATTTAAGAACAGCGCGGCGGTCAGGACCGACGCATACAGATGCGTCGTACCGCTCTGATAAGGGGCCTGGTTAAACAGCGCCGCAATTTCCTGGATAATCCCCACGACGCTCGCCACGGCAACGGCGCTGTCCGCATTTGCACGCAGGCGGAACAGGGCTTTTAAGCCGTTGAGGATTGTCGTGCCGCAGAAAGCCATTGCGACGGCGAGGAAAATCAGCGAACAAATCAAATACGCCGTCATATTCATCGGCGGCAGGCCGAAAATGCCGTACTCGCCGAGGAACCCGAACACAAACTGCAGCACCATGGCGATGGCCGCAACGCTCGCGCGCAGCATCAATTCGCGCAGTTTGCCGCCTAAGTCGCTGAAGACCGAGGGCGCGTCATCCGGGCTCGTGTAGTCTTCGAGCTCTGCCTCCTTCTCATCCGGGCGGAACGGCTCCGCCTCCTCTTCCGGCAGCGGAGACGATGCGGAAGCCTGCGGAGGGGCGGGCCGGCGGCGGCGCAAAGGCTGCTCGGGCTCCTCCTGCACGTCGCGCACCTGCGCCTTCCCTTCGAGCGTATGACGGGCAAACGGGCTGTCCTTTGCGGCGGGCAGCTCGGCCGGCTCCGGCTTTGCGGCATGCGGCACCGGCAGCGGCGTAATATTGGAAAATGGCTTTGCCGTCTTTGCGGCATCCGCGGCGGGCGCAGACGGGGCCGGAGCCGCCGGCTTTTCCTGCACCTTGGCAGCCTCCTCGGCTGCAGCTTCCCGCGCGGCGGCGACGGCTGCCGGGGAAGGTTTGTCCACCACGGCGCGCGGCGGCTGCAGCGGGCGTGCCGGCTTGGCCGGGGCACCATCGTGCGGGTACGTCTTGGCTTCGTTGAAAATGGGAAGCAATAGGTCATCCAGCGCAACGACATGGATCGGCGTACCGGTTGGACGGTACGTTGCCGGGATCTGCCGGCCCTGCGCTTTGGGCTGCGGCGGGCGCGTGTGCGGCTCCTGCACGGCCGGCGGGTCCGGCAAAACGCGCGTGGAGCGCTGCGGCGGGCTCGGCTCGCGCACGGGCGCGGGCGGCGTCTGCGGATGTCCCACGCGCGGCAGGGACTTCGTGTCTACGCCGCGCTTCTCGGCAACCTTGCGGATCTCGTCCAAGCTGATGGCCGTGGTGATATTGAAAACGTCCGTCTTTGCCAGGTCCGATGCATTGGCAGCCCCTGTTTCCTTTGCGACTTCCTTGACACGGCGGCGGCGTTCCTCGTGCATCTTTTCAAAACGCTTTTGCAGCGCCTGATCTTCCGCGTCGGGGACATCGTTTTCATCGAACAAAAATGAAAACGTCTCCGTCGGTTCGCCCACCTTCGCATTCACCTGGGGGCGGACGGGCTTAAACGAGAGCGTCTGCTCGTATTCCTTTTGGTACTCTTCCCGGGATTTCAGTTTTAACCCGTAATAGGGATCGTCTTTTTCCTCAAATCCGCCCTTCTTGCGGCGGTGTTTCCGCTTCTTTTTGGAGTCTGCCGCACGGCTTGGCGGCTCTTCCTGCGGCGCGGCGGCACGTGCCGTCTTCGGCTGCGCTTCTTTATAGGCGGTTTCCTGTTCCTGCTGCGCCCGCTCCTGCTTGGCAAGCGTAGAATACGCCATCGCGTCGGCCATCTGTTCCGTATCCGCCGGTTTCTTTCTTTCGGGCAGCCCCGTCTTCTTTTGCTCCATCCAATGCATGCCCCGCTTTCTATCTGGATTGCAGCCCCGCCCGCTGGCGCGCGATCTCATAGCAGAGCACGCCGCACGCGACGGAGGCATTCAGGGAATTGACCCGCCCTTTCATGGGCAGGGACACTGTAAAATCACATTTTTCTTTGACGAGCCGCGAAACGCCAAAGCCCTCGCTGCCGATGACGAGCGCGCACGGGCCGGTGTAATCCACCGTGCACCACGGTTCCCCGTCCATATCCGCAGCATAAAGCCAAACGCCGCGCGCCTTGAGCGCTTCGAGCGCAGCCGGCAAATTGCCCACGCGGACGACCGGCACGTATTCGACGGCCCCCGCGCTCGCCTTGCCCACCGCATACGACAGTCCGACGCTCCTGCGCTTTGGGATCACGACGCCGTGCGCGCCCGCGCACTCCGCAACCCGCAGCACCGCGCCGAGGTTGTGGGGATCCTCGAGCCCGTCCGCCACGATTACAAAAGGCGCTTCTTTTCGCTCCTCTGCAAGCGCAAATACATCGTCGAGCGACGCAAACGCCTTGACGGCCGCGAGCGCGGCCACACCCTGGTGATTGGCCCCCGCGCACATGGCATCGAGCTTGCGCGGATCTACTTCCTTGACGGGGAGCCCCGCGGCTTTCGCCTTCTGGCACAAGGCGCCCAGGCTCCCGCCATGCGCGCCGCGCGCAACGTACACCGTGTCGAGCGGTCGTCCGCTGCGCAGCGCCTCCATGACGGCGTTGCGCCCAATGATCACGTCTGTTTCGCTTTTTTCCTGCCGGCCTGCTGGTTTCATAGCGGCTCCTTTCAAAACAAATCTGGGTTCGCAGACACGAACTCATAATGATTATAGCACAGAACCGGCTTTCCTGCACCCCCCTTTTCTAAACTTTCCCCACAAAACGCAATGGGAAATCCTTCCGCGCGGAAATCGACCGGCCGCGCGTTTTTTCGCGCATAAAAAAGAGCAGGCCTTCGGGATTTCTCTCCGAAAGGTCTGCTCTATTATTTAAAAATTATTCAGCCTTTTCAGCGGGGGCCTCTTCGGCCTTCTTTTCCTCTGCCTTCGGGGCAGCGGGCTTTTCGGCTGCGGGCTTCTCAACGGGGAGAAGCTCGATGATCGCCATTTCCGCAGCGTCGCCGCGGCGCGGCCCGATCTTCGTGATGCGGGTGTAGCCGCCATTGCGGTCCTTATACTGCGGCGCAATTTCCGTGAACAGCTTATTCGTAACGGCTTCCTTTGTGACAAAGCCCATCACGAGGCGGCGGTTATGGAGCGTATCCTCCTTGGCAATCGTGACCATCTTCTCGGCCATGGAGCGAACTTCCTTGGCACGGGTGACGGTCGTTTCGATCTTGCCATTCTCCAAGAGGAACGTCACCATCGCCCGCAGCATCGCCATGCGGCTGTCCGTCGTTCTGCCGAGCTTTCTGGTTCCTGGCATCGATTGGTCACTCCTTTGTTTCAGACCCGGCCGCACATAGCGGCCACGGGGGTATTATTCATCATCTTTGCGCAGATTATAGCCCAGGGATTTCATCTTCCAGATGACTTCCTCCAGGGATTTCCGTCCAAGGTTGCGCACCTTCATCATGTCCTCTTCCGACTTGCTGACAAGGTCGCCCACCGTATTGATGCCTGCACGTTTCAAGCAGTTGAAGGAACGCACGGAAAGGTCGAGCTCTTCGATGGTCATCTCCAAGACTTTCTCCTTATCCTGCTCATCCTTTTCCACCATGATTTCCGTGCTGCTGCCCTTGTCGGACAAATCCACAAACAGGTTCAGGTGTTCGGTGAGGAACTTGGCCGCCAGCGAAACCGCCTCCTGCGCGGAAATGATCCCGTTGGTCCAAACTTCCAAAGTCAACTTGTCGTAATCAATGCGCTGCGCCACGCGGGCGTTTTCCACGCTGAAATTCACGCGGTAAACGGGCGTGTAGATCGAGTCCACCGGAATGTCGCCAATGACGTTTGCGGGCATGTTCTGCTTATTGCGTTCCGCGGGCACATAACCGCGGCCCTTATCGAGCGTAATCTCCATATAGAGCTTCGCGTTCTCGCCAAGCGTCGCGATGTGCAGCTGCGGGTTGAGGATTTCAACCTCACTATCACATTTAATGGAATCCGCCGTCACCTCGCACGGGCCTTCGGCATTGATCTCCACCGTCTTGGCACCATCGCAGTGCAGCTTTGCAATCAAGTTTTTGATGTTCAGGACAATCTCCGTCACATCCTCCTTGACCCCGGGAATGGTAGAGAACTCGTGCACAACACCGTCGATCTTGATAGCGGTGGGAGCAACGCCCTCCAGCGAGGAGAGCAGCACGCGCCTGAGGCTGTTGCCAAGCGTCGTGCCAAAGCCGCGCTCCAGCGGCGAAACCACGAATTTTCCGTACGTGCCGTCGTTCGATACGTCAGCAATTTCAATTTTCGGCTTTTCAACTTTCTCGATCATTAAGCAACCTCCTTAGACAGGACAGTAAAAACATTCCTTACTGTGTCGTGTGCCGTAATTTGGGCATTACTTGGAGTACAACTCAACGATAAGCGTCTCATTGATGTCAAAGTCGATGTCGCTTCTCTCGGGCAGCGCAATGATCTTTCCTTCAACGGACTCGCGATTCAACTCCAGCCACTTCGGCACGGCGAGGTTCGCGTTCTTCTCCAGGATGTCCTTGACATGCTGGGAAGAGCGGCTCTTCTCCTTGATGGAGATGACGTCGCCGACCTTCGTCATCGCGGAACAGATGTCCACACGTTTCCCATTGACGGTGATATGGCCGTGGGTGACCATCTGGCGGGCCTCACGGCGGGTCGTCGCAAAGCCTAAGCGATACACAACATTATCGAGGCGGCGCTCCAGAATGCGCAGCAGGTTCTCACCGGTCACGCCTTCCTCTTTCGTCGCCAGCTCATAGTAATGGCGGAACTGACGCTCCTGCACCCCGTAGATGAACTTTGCCTTCTGCTTTTCGTTGAGCTGGGTAGCATACTCGCTCTGCTTGCGGCGGCCCTGCTTCGGGTTGCGGATCGAGCTCTTATTGATCCCCATCACGGTCGGGCTGATGCCCAGCGTTTTGCACCGCTTCAGGATCGGCTGCATATTTCTAGCCATTCGTCGTATTTCCTCCTTTGCGCATTCCGATTATACACGTCTTCTCTTCGGAGGACGGCATCCATTGTGGGGCACCGGGGTCACGTCTTTGATCATCGTAACCTCGAGGCCGGCGTTCTGCAGCGCGCGGATTGCGGCTTCACGTCCGGAACCCGGGCCCTTGACATAAACCTCAACGGTCTTCATGCCATGCTCCATCGCGATCTTTGCAGCGGTCTCAGCGGCCGTCTGTGCAGCAAACGGTGTGGACTTTCTGCTGCCGCGGAAGCCAAGCTCACCGGAGCTGGCCCACGACACGGCGTTGCCCTGCAGGTCCGTAATGGTCACAATGGTGTTATTAAACGTAGACTGGATATGCGCAGCGCCGCGGTCGATGTTCTTGCGCTCGCGGCGGCGGCGCGTGGCGGCCGCCTTCTTTGCGGCTGCTTTATTTGCTGCCATGTGTTAAGCCCTCCTTTACTTCTTCTTGTTCGCAACCGTCTTCGACGGGCCCTTGCGGGTGCGGGCGTTCGTCTTCGTGCGCTGGCCGCGGACCGGCAGACCCTTGCGGTGACGCACACCGCGGTAGCAGCCGATTTCCGTTAAACGCTTGATGTCAAACGCCACGTCGCGGCGAAGGTCGCCTTCCACACGGCAGTTGTGATCGATATATTCCCTGAGCTTTGCGGCGTCTTCCTCGGAAAGGTCGCGCACGCGCACGTCAGGATTTACGCCGGTCGCTGCGCAAATATCCGTAGCGGTCTTGCGGCCGATACCAAAGATATACGTCAAAGCGATCTCGATGCGCTTGTCTCTGGGCAAGTCAATACCTGCGATACGAGCCATTCGGTTTGCACCTCCAAATTTTCACTGCGTCAGCCCTGACGCTGCTTGTGCTTCGGGTTCTCACAGATCACCATGATTTTCCCTTTGCGCTTGATGATCTTGCACTTCTCGCACATTTTCTTAACAGAAGGTCTTACTTTCATGGGATACCCTCCTTACATAAAACAAGTCGTCCTTATTTCGTCCGCCACGTAATGCGCCCCTGGGTCAAATCGTAGGGGGACATTTCAACCGTGACCTTATCCCCGGGCAGGATGCGGATAAAATTCATCCGCAGCTTTCCGGAAATATGGGCCAGGATCGTGTGGTGGTTTTGCAGTTCCACTTTAAACATGGCGTTGGGCAAAGCCTCGACAACAACGCCTTCGGTTTCAATAACATCCTGCTTCGACATTACGAATCTGCCTCCTCTTTCTTAGGGCCTTCCAGCCGGGAAAGGCCCGCCAAAGCCCTGCGCAAAGCGCGGTTCGAGCGAAACGCCTCTTCCGGCAGGACCGTATGCGTGGGGGTAAGGTGGATGAGTTTCTTCTTTTTCGGCCGCTCAAGCGGGCGGCGCTTTCCGTCGCTGATCCATGCGTACGGCGCCTGATAATCGAGCACCGCACAGACCGTGCCTTTGTCGCGCCCCGCCATACTGTGGGCGACCATCCCGCGCTGCACCTGCATCGCGCACCCCTTTATCGGTCGCCGCGGGTCAAAATGACCGGGCCCTTTTCGGTGATGGCGATGGTGTTTTCATAGTGCGCAGCGAGCTTTCCATCCGCGGTGACCGTGGTCCAGCCGTCGTCGAGGACCTTCACATGGTAGTCCCCCTGGCAGATCATCGGTTCAATCGCGATCGTCATGCCTGGCAGCAGGCGGACACCCCTGCCCGGGGTGCCATAATTCGGAACACTGGGGTCTTCGTGCATCTTCGCGCCTACTCCGTGGCCGACGAAATCCCGTACCACCGAGTAACCGCGAGCTTCAGCATACCGTTGCACCGCACTGCCGATATCGCCTAAGCGGTTGCCGGGCTGTGCGGCCTTGATGCCTTCGAAAAGGCACTCGCGGGTTGTGTCCATAAGCTTTTGTGCATCGTCGGAAACCTTCCCGCAGGGGAAAGTCCAGGCGTTATCCCCGACGAACCCTTCGAAAGTCGCGCCAGTGTCGATGCTGACGATGTCGCCTTCCTTGAGGATCGTCTGCTTATGCGGTATGCCATGGATGACCACTTCGTTGACGGAAATGCAGCAACTGGCCGGAAAACCGCCGTAGCCTAAAAACGTAGGCACAGCGCCTTCGCTCTCGATATACTCCCGCGCCGCACGGTCGATTTCCCATGTGCTGACGCCGGGCTTTACAAGGGAACCAGCAAGCTGCAAAGCGTTCTGCGCAATGCGGCCGGCTGCCTTCATGCATTCCAACTCACGGCTGGTTTTCAAAATGATCATGCATTTACGCCTCGATTGCTGCGAGAGTCAGACGGGTCGTATCGGCAACCTCTTCCTGGCCCTCCACGACGACGAGCTTGCCCTGCTTCTCATAGTAAGACTTGAGCGGCTCGGTCTTTTCGTGATATTCCTTCAAACGTGCCTTGACCGTATCCGGGTGGTCATCCGTGCGCTGAACAAGGGCGCCGCCGCAGTTGTCGCACTTGCCTTCCACCTTCGGGGGATTGTACTGAAGGTGGTAGCTTGCACCGCAACTGCCGCAGACGCGGCGTCCGGACATGCGGGTGACGATCTTTTCGTCGGGGACATGGATCTCCAACACTTTATCGATGCGCACACCCATCTCATCCAGAGCCTCGGCCTGGGGGATGGTACGGGGGAAACCGTCCAGAACAAAGCCGTTCTGGCAGTCGCTTTCCGCCAAACGGTCCTTGACGATGCCGATTACGACCTCATCGGGGACCAGTTCGCCGGCCTCCATGTAGGCTTTCGCCTTCTTGCCCATCTCCGTGCCGCTTTTCAGCGCTTCTCGAATGATATTGCCTGTCGAAACAGCGGGGATGTTCAATTTCTTGCAAATCACTTCCGCCTGGGTGCCTTTACCAGCGCCCGGCGCGCCCAACAGAATCAGGTTCATTGCTCACAGCTCCTTGCTCAGTCGAGGAACCCTTTGTAGTGGCGCATCATCATCTGGCTTTCCATCTGCTTGACGGTTTCAAGCGAGACGCCGACCATAATGATAATGGACGTACCGCCCATCGCCAGGTTCGACATGCCCGTCGCATTCGAGAAAAGAATCGGGACAAGCGCGATCACGGCGAGGAACAGGGCTCCGATCAGGGTGATTTTTGACAGGACTTTTGAAATGAATTCCGCCGTCGGCTTGCCGGGACGGATGCCCGGAATCGTGCCGTTGCTCTGGCGGAGGTTGTTGGCCATTTCCATCGGATTGTACTGGATGGCCGTGTAGAAATAGGCGAAACCGAAAATCAAGAGCACATACAGCACACAGTAGACCCAGCCGGTCATGCTGAATGCACGGAAGAATTCGTACCAGAATCCGGATGTGCCGATGCGGTCGCCCAGGAAGAACTGGATCGTGCTCGGAATCGAGAGGATGCAGCTCGCGAAGATAATCGGCATCACGCCGCCAATCCCGACTTTGATCGGAATATGGCTCTGCTGGCCGCCGTACTGCTTGCGGCCGACCACGCGTTTGGCGTACTGCACGGGGATGCGGCGTTCGGAGTCGTTCATGAACACGATCAGCCAAATCATCGCGACGAACAGAATCGCCCAAAGCGGGACCAGGAAGAAATACTGGCCATTCGATGTGCCATCCTCCCAAGCCATCTGCCAGTACTCGGCCAGATGGCCGATGACCGACGGCATACGGGAGACGATGCCGGCAAACAGCAAAATGGAAATGCCGTTGCCGATGCCCTTCTGGTTAATCTGTTCGCCCATCCACATCATCAGCGCCGTGCCGGCGGTAAACGTCAGCACGATGACGAATGCGGTAAAGACGCCGGCGCCGCCGTCCGTATACTTGACGATGGAAGCGCCGTCAACGGTGGAGTTGCGCAGATAGAAATAATACGCAAGGCCCGTCACCAGACCCAAAAGGACCGCGACGTAGCGGGTGATGGCCGCGATCTTCTTGCGGCCCTCCTCGCCGCCGTCCTTGACCATGCGCTCCAGCGGCGGGATTGCCACCGTCAAAAGCTGCATGATAATGGAGGCGTTGATATACGGGGTAATCGACAATGCAAACAGCGTGGCCCGCGAGAACGAGCCGCCGGAGAGCAGATCGATATATCCCAAAGCTGTACTGCTTGTGCCGCTGCTCACGCTGCTCATCAAAGACTGCAGCGCGCTGGCATCCAAAAACGGCACCGGGACAACCGCGCCGAAACGGAACACAATAATAATCAGCAAGGTAAACAGGATCTTTTTGCGCAGATCCGGAATGCCCCAGGCGTTCTTGATTGTCTTAAACAAATCAGACCACCTCTGCCTTCCCACCTGCTGCTTCGATCTTTTCCTTTGCTGCCGCAGAGAATGCGGCGGCCTGCACGGTCAGCTTTTTCGTCAGCGTGCCGTTATTCAGGATCTTCACGCCGTCCTTCGCGGACTTGAGGATCCCTGCTTCGATCAGCGTCTGGGAATTTACCGTAGCGCCGTCCTCGAATTTCTTTTCGAGCGTGCCGACATTAACGGTGACGATCTCCTTCGCAAAAATATTGTTGAAGCCGCGCTTCGGGATGCGGCGCTGCAGAGGCATCTGGCCGCCTTCAAAGCCCGGACGCATGCCGTGGCCAGCGCGTGCCTTCTGGCCCTTATGGCCTTTGCCAGCCGTCTTGCCCTGGCCGGAGCCATGGCCACGGCCGATGCGCTTCGACGGCTTTGTGGAACCCGGAACCGCAGTTAACTCGTTGAGTTTCATCGTTCGCACCTCCTTAAGTGTTTGATTAAACGTTCTCAACCTCGATGAGGTGGATAATCTTATGCATCTTACCCTTCGTCGCCTCGTTGTCCGGCTGGATCGTCGAATCGCCGATCTTGCGCAGGCCCAAAGACTGCGCCGTGGCGATCTGCTCCTTCTTGACAGCGATCAGGCTCTTAACCAGGGTGATTTTCAGCTGTGCCATGTGCGCCCCTCCTTACAGAATCTCGCTGACGGAACGGCCGCGCAGGGCCGCGACCTGCTCTGCCGTGCGCAGGGAAGCCAGGCCCTGGATCGTGGCACGAACCACGTTGCAGGGATTGGTGGAACGCAGCGCCTTCGTACGGATATCGCGGATGCCTGCCGCTTCGATGACCGCACGCACCGGGCCGCCGGCGATCACGCCGGTACCGGGGGCAGCGGGCTTCATGAGCACGCGGCCGGCGCCGTACGCACCGATGACCTCGTGCGGGATCGTGGAGCCGCGCGTTGCAACCTTAATCAGGTTCTTCTTCGCGTCCTCAATGCCCTTGCGGATCGCGTCCGGAACTTCACCGGACTTGCCGATGCCGAAACCGACGGTGCCCTTGCCGTCGCCGACGACGATCAGCGCAGCAAACTTATAGATACGGCCGCCTTTCACGGTTTTGGAAACACGGTTGATGGAGACGACATGCTCCTTGAACTCGTCTTCTTCTCTTCTTCTTGCGTCGAATCTAGCCAATCGTTTTCCCTCCTTATCAGAACTTGAGGCCGCCCTCGCGGGCGCCGTCGGCCAGCTCCTTGACGCGGCCGTGGAACAGATAACCGCCGCGGTCAAATTTGACCGTGGTGATGCCCTTCTCTGCTGCGCGTGCGGCGATCATCTGACCAACCTTGCGGGCAGCTTCCTTGTTTCCGCCGTTCCCCTCAAACTCTTTGTCCAGCGTGGAGGCAGCGCACAGCGTCACCCCAGCGACATCGTCGATAATCTGGGCGTAAATGTTTGTGGAAGAGCGAAATACATCCAGGCGCGGGCACTGTGCCGTGCCGGAGATCTTGCCGCGCACACGGCGGTGGCGGCGCAGTCTAGCCTGATTCTTATCAGTCTTTTTGACCATTTTGTCTTTTCACCCCTTCGATTACTTCTTGGCGCCCTTGCCGGCCTTGCCTTCCTTATGACGGACATATTCGCCGACATAACGGATGCCCTTGCCCTTATACGGCTCAGGCAGGCGCTTCTCACGGATTTCCGCTGCAAACTGGCCGACCTTCTGCTTGTCGATGCCGTGGACCGTAATCTGGTTCGCAGACGGGCACTCGATCGTGATCCCGTCGATTTCCGGCATGATCACCTGATGGGAATACCCCAGGTTCATAACGAGCTCCTTGCCCTTCTTCTGTACACGGTAGCCAACGCCCTTGACTTCCAGCTGCTTCTGATAGCCTTCCGTCACGCCCGTGACCATGTTCTGGATCAGCGAACGGGTCAAACCGTGCAGGGACTTGTTCTGCTTCGTGTCATCCGGACGGGTGACCAGGATTTCATTGCCTTCCACCGCGATGTGCATGTTCGGGTGGAATTCCTTCGTCAAGCTGCCCTTCGGGCCCTTGACGGTGACTACGCTGCCGTCTACTTTGACGTCGACGCCAGCGGGAATATTTATGGGTTTTCTTCCAATTCGAGACATAGCTGCACCCCTTTCGTTACCAAATGAATGCGAGGACTTCGCCGCCCACATTCTGCTTGCGGGCTTCGCGGTCCGTCATAACGCCGCGGGACGTGGAGATGATGGCCACGCCCAGGCCGCGCATCACGCGGGGCAGGTCTTCGCAGCTCGAATAGATGCGCAGGCCCGGCTTGCTGACGCGCTTTAAGCCGGTGATAACCGGTTTGCGGTCCTCGGTGTATTTCAGTTCAACTTTGATCATGCCCTGCTTGCCATCGTTCGCAACGGTGAAGTTGCGGATATAGCCCTCGTCCTTCAGGATCTGGCAGATCGATTTCTTCATGTTGGAAGCCGGGATCTCAACCGTCGCATGTTTTGCGGCGCTTGCATTGCGGATGCGTGTCAGCAGATCCGCGATCGTATCTGTAATCTGCATTGCGTTTCCTCCTTTTACCAGCTTGCCTTTTTCACGCCCGGGATTTCGCCCTTATAAGCCAGCTCGCGGAAGCAGATGCGGCAGATGCCGAACTTGCGCAGGTAGGCGTGCGGCCGTCCGCAGATCTTGCAGCGATTGTAGGCGCGGGTCGAATACTTTGCCGGGCGGCGCTGCTTGACTTTCATAGATGTCTTTGCCACAGGGAACCCTCCTTATTTCTCGAACGGGGCGCCCATGAGCGTAAGCAGTTCGCGGGCTTCCTCGTCGTTCTGCGCGGTGGTTACGAAGCAAATATCCATGCCGCGTACTTTGTCGATTTTATCGTAGTCGATCTCCGGGAAGATCAGCTGCTCTTTGATGCCGAGGTTGTAATTGCCGCGGCCGTCGAACGAGTTGGGGTTGATGCCGCGGAAATCGCGCACGCGGGGCAGCGCCACATTGAAGAAGCGGTCGAGGAATTCATACATTCTGTCGCCGCGCAGCGTGACCTTCACGCCGATGTTCATGCCCTCGCGCAGTTTGAAGTTTGCAACGCTCTTGCGGGCTTTGCAGACCATCGGCTTCTGGCCGGTGATGGCGGCGAGGTCCTGGCTTGCCGCGTCGATGACCTTGCTGTTTTCCTTTGCTTCGCCGGCGCCGATGTTGATAACGATCTTATCGAGCTTCGGGATCTGCATCACGCTCTTGTAGGAGAATTTCTTCATCAGAGCGGGCGCGACCTCGCTTTTATAGAACTCTTTGAGTCTTGCTGCCATGCTTTGATTCTCCTCCTTTACAGCGCTTGGCCGCACTTCTTGCAGATGCGGACCTTCTTGCCGTCCTCGATCTTATGGCCGATGCGGGTCGGCTTATGGCAGTTCGGGCAGACGACCTGCACTTTGCAGGCGTACATTGCGCCTTCTGCCTTCACGATGCCGCCCTCTTCGCCCATGCGGCGGGGCTTGACGTGCTTGGTGACCATGTTGAGCTTTTCAACGATGACCTTGCCCTCTTTCGGGCTGACCGCCAGCACCTTGCCCTCTTTGCCGGCGTCACGGCCGCTGAGGACTTTGACGGTGTCACCGGTTTTCACATGCAATTCTTTCATTCCTGATGACACCTCCTTACAGCACTTCCGGGGCCAGGGACAGGATCTTCATATAGTCGCGGTCGCGCAGTTCGCGGGCGACCGGCCCAAAGATACGAGTGCCCCGGGGGTTCTTGTCGTCACGGATCAAAACGGCGGCGTTCTCGTCAAAACGGATATAGCTGCCGTCTTCACGGCGCACGCCGGAAGCGGTGCGTACGACAACCGCCTTCACAACGTCGCCCTTCTTTACAGTGCCGCCCGGCGCCGCCTTTTTGACGGAAGCCACCACGACGTCACCAATATTTGCATACCTTCTGCCGGTACCGCCGAGCACGCGGATGCACATAAGCTGCTTCGCGCCGGTGTTATCGGCAACATTGAGGTAAGTCTGCTGTTGAATCACAGTGCGTTCCTCCTTTGCAACGGCGAAAGAGAATTACTTCGCCTTTTCGATAATCTCCACGAGACGCCAGCGCTTATCCTTGCTCAGCGGACGGGTCTCCATCACGCGCACGCGGTCGCCAATTTTGCAGGCATTCTGCTCGTCGTGCGCCTTGAGCTTTACGGTGCGCTTCATAACTTTCTTATAAATCGGGTGCTTAACGCTGTCCTCCACGGCGACGACGATGGTCTTGTCCATCTTGTCGCTGACAACGCGGCCCACTTCCGTTTTACGGTGATTTCTCTGTTCGCTCACGATGTTCCCTCCTTCGCGTTATGCGTTGGCGCTGCCGGAAAGTTCCTGCTCACGCATGATCGTCTTCACGCGGGCGATGTCCTTCTTCACGGCAGAAATGCGCATCGGGTTGTCGAGCTGGTTGATCGCAAGCTGGAAGCGGAGATTGAAGAGTTCCTCTTTCAAATCCTTGAGCTTGCTCTCAAGCTCCGCAGCCGTCATTTCTCTGACTTCCGTAGCTTTCATGACTGGGCAACCTCCTCTTCCTTGCTGATGACTTTCGTCTTAATCGGCAGCTTGCTCGCGCCCAGGCGCAGCGCTTCACGCGCGGTCGCCTCCGGCACGCCGCCGATCTCAAACATCACACGGCCCGGCTTGACAACGGCCACCCAGTATTCGGGTGCGCCTTTACCTTTGCCCATTCGGGTTTCCAAAGGCTTCTTCGTAACCGGCTTATCCGGGAAGATCTTAATCCAGACTTTCCCGAAACGCTTGCAGTAACGCGTCATGGCGACACGAGCTGCCTCGATCTGGTTGGCGGTGATCCATGCGGGCTCAGTCGCCTGGATGCCGAAATCGCCGTAAGTCAGCGTATTGCCGCGGTATGCCTTACCGGTCATGCGGCCGCGGTGGACACGGCGGTATTTTACACGTTTAGGCATTAACATTTTTGCGGCCTCCTTCCCTGCGGGAATCCCGGCGGGCGGGACGGCGGTCCCGGCCGGAGCGAGTATTTTCGTTGCGTTCATTGCGGTCGCGGCGGTTGTCGTGCAGCACTTCGCCGCGGTAGATCCAAACCTTCACGCCGATGCGGCCGTACGTCGTGGCGGCCTCGGCAAAACCGTAGTCGATGTCCGCACGCAGCGTCTGCAGCGGGATCGTGCCGTCATGGTACTGTTCGGTGCGGGCAATTTCCGCACCGCCCACGCGGCCGGAGACCTGCGTCTTGATGCCCTTCGCGCCGAGCTTCATCGCACGGCCGATGCACTGCTTCATCGCGCGGCGGAAAGACGTGCGCTTCTCGAGCTGCTGGGCAATGTTCTCGGCCACGAGCTGGGCGTCGAGGTCCGGGGACTTGACTTCAATGATATTGATGGAGACCGGCTTCTTGAGCATCTTCTCGCACTGCTGGCGCAGCTTTTCGATCTCCGCGCCGCCCTTGCCGATGACCATGCCCGGCTTTGCGCAGTGGATGTGGATGCGCACCTTCGAAGCGTCGCGCTCAATTTCAATCTTCGGAACGCCTGCGGCATACAGCTGCTTCTTCAGCGTCTTGCGCAGGTTGTAGTCCTCCACGAGGGTGTCGCCGAATGTTTTCTTCTCGACAAACCAGCGGGAGTCCCAATCTTTGATAACCCCCACACGCAGACCGTGCGGATTGACTTTCTGACCCATTCTTTAACCTCCTCTGCTTATTCCTGTTCCTTGAGCACCAGCGTCACGTGGGAAGTCCTTTTCAGGACTCGATACGCGCGGCCCTGGGAACGCGGACGGATGCGCTTGAGGATCGGCCCCGGGCACGCGTAGCACTGCGCCACATACAACCGGGAGACATCCATGCTGTGGTTATTTTCCGCATTTGCCATGGCGGACTTGAGCAGCTTTGCCAGAGGCTCGGTGGCGGCCTTAGGGGTATGCTTCAGGATCGCCATCGCTTCCTCCACCGGCTTATTGCGGATCAAGTCCAGCACGATGGACACCTTGCGAGGGGAAATGCGGGCATATTTTAAACTCGCCCTTGCTTCCATGTGATACACTCCTTTCAGCCGATTACTTGCCTGTGGTCTTGCCGCCCGCATGGCCCTTAAAGGTGCGGGTCGGGGCGAACTCGCCTAAGCGATGTCCGACCATGTCTTCGGTCACGTACACAGGCACATGCTTGCGGCCGTCATGAACCGCAATCGTATGGCCAACGAAATCCGGGAAGATGATGGAGGCGCGGCTCCAGGTCTTCACGATCTTCTTTTCGCCCTTTTCGTTCATTTCCTGGATTCTTTTCAGCAAACCAGGCTCAACAAAAGGGCCCTTCTTTAAGCTTCTGCTCATCCTTTAAAAGCTCCTTTCTCACAAGCCTTATTTGCCGTTGCGGCGCTTCACAATGAACTTATCGGAAGCCTTGTGATGCGCACGGGTCTTGTAGCCGAGGGCGGGCTTGCCCCACGGCGTCATCGGGCCGGGATGGCCGACAGGCGATTTGCCTTCGCCGCCGCCGTGCGGGTGGTCGTTCGGGTTCATAACGGAACCACGGACCTCCGGACGCCAGCCCATGTGGCGCTTGCGGCCGGCCTTGCCGATTTTGACGTTCTCGTGGTCGATGTTGCTGACCTGGCCGATCGTGGCCATGCAGGCGTCCGGCACGTTGCGCAGCTCACCGGAGGGCAGACGCAAGAGCGCCATGCCGTTTTCCTTCGCCATGAGCTGGGCCATGATGCCGGCTGCACGCGCAAGCTGCGCGCCCTTGCCGGGATAGAGCTCGACGTTGTGGATAAACGTACCGGTCGGGATTGCGGAAAGCGGCAGCGCATTGCCGGGCTTAATATCCGCGGAGGTACCGGAAACGACCGTGTCGCCGACCTTCAGGCCGTGCGGCGCGATGATATAGGACTTCTGGCCGTCCTCATACTGCACGAGCGCGATGAACGCGGAGCGGTTCGGGTCATACTCAATGGAGAGGACCTTTGCCGGCACGTCGTGCTTCTGGCGCTTGAAGTCGATGATGCGGTACTTCTGACGGTTGCCGCCGCCGCGGTGGCGGACGGTGATGCGGCCGTAGCTGTTGCGGCCGGCCTTCTTCTTGCCGGTATCCAGCAAGCTCTTCTCGGGTCCCTTCTTGGAAAGCTGGGAGTAGTCCGTCGTGGACATATTGCGGCGAGAAGGCGTGCTGGGCTTATAATTTATGATAGCCATCTCTGGTTTCACACTCCTTAAATGTGGCTTTGCGGGGCGCAATTTTCATTGCGGCAGTTCGCACGCGCCTTTGGGGAAAGGCGCCCCCCTTACGTTGCCTTGGGGCTTTTGCTTACAGCATGCCTTCGAAGAACTCGATGGACTTGCTGTCCTCCTTCAGGGAGACGACCGCCTTTTTCCAGGAAGGCGTGTAGCCCACATTGCGGCCCTGGCGGCGCATATGGCCGCGCACGTGCAGCGTATTCACTTTATCGACCTGCACGCCGAACAGCTCTTCGACCGCGCGCTTGATGTCGATCTTCGTGGCGTTCTTGGCCACTTTAAACGTATACGTCTTGTCGGCGATGCCGCTCATGGATTTCTCCGTGATGACGGGGCGCAGAATGATGTCATGTGCATTCATTATGCGTACACCTCCTCGATCTTCGCGACGGCATCCTTGACGACGATGAATTTGTCGGCGTTGAGGACATCGTACACATTCAGCGTATTGATTAACGCGGTCTTCACACCCGGGATGTTGCGGGCAGACACAGCCGCCATCGGATCGTTCTCCGGCAGAACCAGAAGAACCTTCTTTTCGGCGCCGAGTGCCTTGAGCATCTGGGCGACGGGCTTCGTCTTGTAGCCGTCGAGCTTTAATGCGTCGAGCACGATCATCTCGTTGTCGCGCACCTTGCTGGAGAAGGCGGACTTCATCGCAAGGCGGCGGACCTTCTTATTGAGCGTGTAGCGGTAGCTGCGCGGCTTCGGCGCGAACAC
The DNA here is from genome assembly GCA_944385055.1 of uncultured Clostridia bacterium. Taxonomy (GTDB): domain Bacteria; phylum Bacillota; class Clostridia; order Oscillospirales; family Acutalibacteraceae; genus Caproicibacterium. The sequence goes on from CALWVT010000005.1 coordinate 124,976, forward strand.
GATGCCGCCGTGCGTCCACTGCGGCGCGCGCGTGGAGCCCTGGCGGGCATGGCCCGTACCCTTCTGGCGCCACGGCTTCTTGCCGCCGCCGGAAACCTCGCTGCGGGTCAGTGCACTCTGCGTGCCCTGGCGGCGGTTTGCCAGCTGGTTTTTCACCACATCATGCATGACACTGACATTGGGTTCAATCCCGAAAACGGCATCGGACAGGTCCATCGTACCGACCTGCTTGCCGCTCATATCCATAACTGCGATTGTAGGCATTGCGGTTCCTCCTTCCCTTACGCTTTCTTCGCTTTGACGCTGTCGCGGATGCACACGATGCCGCCGTTCGGGCCGGGCACCGCGCCCTTGATCGCGATGAGGTTGTTCTCAGCGTCGACCTTGACGACCGTCAGGTTCTGGACCGTCGTCTTTTCCGCGCCGAGGTGGCCGGACATATGCTTGCCCGGGAACACACGGGACGGCGTGGAGCACGCGCCGTTGGAGCCGGCATGGCGCGCAACCGGGCCGGTGCCGTGGCTTTCCTTCAGGCGGTGCAGGTTCCAGCGCTTGATGCCGCCGGCCCAGCCTTTACCTTTGCTGGTGCCCTGAACATCCACGCGGTCACCCTCAGCGAAGATGTCCGCCTTGACGATATCGCCCACATTCAGGGCGCTCGTGTCATCCAAGCGGAACTCGCGCAGGGTCTTCTTCGGAGCAACATCGTTCTTTTCGAAGTGGCCCTTTAAAGGCTTGTTCATGCGCTGCGGCTTTAACTCGCCGTAGCCGAGCTGAACGCTGTCGTAGCCGTCATTTTCCACGGTCTTCTTCTGGACGACGGCGCACGGGCCGGCTTCCACTACTGTGACGGGGATGACGTTCCCCTTGGCGTCGAAGATCTGGGTCATGCCGATCTTCTTGCCGATGATACCTTTCTGCATGTTCTTTCCTCCTAGTCAGGTTATTGGTTGGCGCTTCATGCCAACATGACCTCGGCCGCACGCAGCCCTCTTTAATAAAAGGCTGCTCGGTAGGTTGGGATCTCCTCACTTATAAGGGATTGGCCCTTACAGTTTGATTTCAATCTCAACGCCGGCGGGGAGCTCGAGGCCCATCAGAGCCTCCACCGTCGTGTTCGACGGTCTGAGAATGTCGATTAAGCGCTTGTGCGTGCGCATCTCGAACTGCTCACGGCTGTCCTTATACTTGTGGACAGCGCGCAGAATCGTGATGATCTGCTTTTCGGTCGGCAGCGGAACAGGGCCGCTGACGCGGGCACCGGTGCGCTTCGCGGTCGAAACGATCTTCTCCGCGCTCTGGTCGACCAGCTGGTGGTCATACCCCTTAATACGAATCCTCATTTTTTCTTTGACTGCCACTTTGGATCGCCTCCTTATTGTAGTTGGCGCACAGAGGACGTTTTTTCAAACACGGCGCCGGGTGTTTCATCCCGGCCCATTGAAAAACCGGATCTCCCTTTTCGGGGGACCCGGGTGCTGGCAAAACGTCTGGGCGCGGCCGAAATTCCAGCCGTAGACTTGCCCATACTTCTCTCTCGCCCGGTTTAAAATCGGACATACTCCACGGAAAAACCGGCGTAACTCGCCGCAACCTCCCGCTTCAACGCATATCTGTCGCAGTCGTGCCTAAGTATAATACCACACCGGCCCGCCGATTGCAAGCTTTTTTTGCGTCGAAATCAATCTTTTTTCAAAAGAAAAGTTTCTTTCCACGCCTCCGGGTGTTCCGAAGCAAAAAATGGAATGATTTTGGAAAATTTCGGCCTTCAAACTGTCCGTTTTCCCACGGCAAAAAGGGCCACCCGGCATAAAAATCCGGGCAGCCCTTCTGAAAACTTCCGAACGCGAAAAGCAGTTTATTTTTCGTAAACGACTTCGACCTTTTCGTCGTAGACATCCTTATGGAACTCCTTGCAGGACTTTGCGACGACCATGCCGACGAGCACATCGACGATGACATTCATCAGCGTGCGGAACATGCCGGAGAACCAGTCGATGCCGATCAGGATCGCGACGGATTCCGTCGGCAGGCCGAGTGTTGCCGCAAAGAACGTGTACGTCACGACCATGCCGCCGGGCACGACGATCGTGCCCATGCACATCAGAAACGCCAGAAGGATCGTCATCGCAAACTGGGAAGGCGACAGTGTGATGCCCGTCGCCTGGCTCATGAACAGAATCGCGAGCACATAGCACTGCGCGGCGCCGGTGCTGTTCATCGACATGCTGATCGGGCCGACAAAGTCGGAGACGCGGCGGCTGATGCCGAATTTCGTGACCATATCCTCCATCTCGACCGGCAGGCAGATGGCGGAGGACGTCGTCGTAATCGCCATCATGCCCATTTTCGAGAACTTCTTAAACATTTTCAGCGGGTTGACGCCGCAGACCGCCGCGGTGAACGGCGCGAACAGCGCATACTGGATTACATCGCCGACCAGCAGGCACGCGAGGAACTTGATCATCGGCAGGATGACCGCGAAACCCGTGCCGCCCGCGACGTCCGCCAGCAGGCAGAAGACGCCGATCGGGGCAATGTGCATGACGGCTTTGATGATATTGACGACGACGCCGTTGACGGACTTAATCATATCCATCACAAGGTGGTTGCCGGTCTTGCGCGCATAGCCGCCGGCGCAGATGCCGAAGAAGATCGAGAACAGCAAGCACGGCACCATATCGCCGTTGGCCATCGATTCAAAAATATTTGTCGGGACAAAATTGACGAGCGTATCCTGAATCGATGCCGTTGCGACCTCGGCGGTAGAGGCTTCCGTGCCGATGGTCACCCCGACGCCGGGCTTGACGATCATGCCGAGTGCCAGGCCGAGGCCCGCGGAAATCAGCGTAAAGATGATAATACAGGCAAACGTGACAACGCCCATTTTGCCGGCGCCCTTGCCCTCAATGCCCGCCAGCGCCGAAGCCACGGAGGTCATCACGAGGCAGACGACGGACATCTGAATCAGGCGGATGAAAATCGTGCCGATGAATTTCAGGTTCGACGCCCACGGTCCGACGAGGGAGCCGAAAACGAGCCCGGCGATCGTCGCGATGATGATCCAGGCTGTCAGCGAAAGTTTTTTGCGCTTTGCCGGCGCAGCGAGTTGTGTCATAGAGATTTCCCCTTTGTGTAAAATTCCCACGCGGCCGCGGCCGCGGAAGAGGGCCATTGGCAGTTCGGCCAGACAGAAAAACAGGAATTTCTCGTGCGGCTTTCTCGCCTATGAGAAATTCCTGCCTGGCTTTTTATGTGGTTCAAAAAGTTGCTTTCTCTTTTATAAAAAGCAGTTAGGATTTTGACTTTGCAAAAATGGTTCCCGTCCTAAATGGAGCTGCGCGATTTAAGTACCGCATCAATAAATAGTAAATGACACCGGTCGGAATCAAGCTGACGTACCACGACAGGTCTACCAAGAACAGCGAGCAGCACGAGCCGAGCAGCACTGCCAGAATCCCCGCAATGTTGACACCCTTGAACGTGCCCTTGCGATCGTAGAGCTGGTTTAAGTCAAGCTTCTGGCGGCGCAGGATGTAATAGTCGACGACCATGACCGCGAAGATCGGGCCTAAGAACGCCGAATAAATGCGCGTAAACAACGACAGGCCTTCTGCCGATTCCGGTGTGACCAGGAGCCACGGGCAGCAGCAGATGGAAAGGATACCGACGATAATCGTGCTCGGCGCCCATTTGATCTTAAAGGAATCCATCAAAACATAGGCCGGCGGAACAATGTTGTTGAGCACGTTCGTGCTGACCTGGGCGAACGCGATGAACAACAGCGTGAGCACCGTCAGGAACTTGCTGTCCATCGTGCTCGTGAAAACTGCTACCGGGTCACTGTTGCCCGTTGCGGCAGTGACCAGCAGGCCAATCAGGCCCATGAACAGCGTAACCGGCAGGATAGCAACCGCATAGATAACGCCCGTAGCGCCCGAACCGGTCTTGCGGCGCAGATTGCGTGCGTAGTCGGAAGCATTGATGATCATCGTCGAATAAATGCCCAAGAAGGACGTTGTGGCCGTCCAGAACGGCAGACCCCACGAACCTTCGATATTTGCAAAAGCGTCCGCGATTTCTGTGGAGAACTGCGTGCGCACGACGTAGAGCATATAGATCAGAATGGCAATGATAAAAATACAAGAAATATTTTCCAGCCACTTGATCTCTTTAAAGCCTTTGATCGCAAGTGCAACCTGCAGTGCCGTAAACAGCACATAGACAACCGGCAGGCAGCTAATGCCAAACAATACGTTTAAGCAGTTATCGATGGCTTCCGCACCAATCCAGCTCTGGTAGCCAAACCAGATGATTGCCGGTACACCGCGCAGGAGGCCCGGCAGCTTAACGCCGGAAACACCAAAGCTTGTGCGCAGCTGGATGCTGTACGGAATACCGTACTTGTGCCCACAATTGCCGACTAAGACAAGCGCCACTGCAATGACAGCACAGCCGATTGCCATTGCGATGATCGCCTGTGTCACGGTCAGCGCACCGATTAAGCTCGCGCCCATCGAGAAAGTACCGATGGACACGCAACCTCCCAGAAAACTCGCCCCGTACGAGAGCGGGTCCATAATTCGTTCTTTTGTCGGCCGCAGGTCCTCCGGGACCGCCGCTTCAACTTCCGGCTTCAATGCCGTGTTCTCTGTAATTTCCTGCATGACTTCCCCTCCAATAAACAGGTTTTATTCCACTGGGCACACGAGTTCGCCGTAGCCCTGCGTGCCCGTAAAGCGGCCGTCTTCCGCGACAACCTCGCCGCGCAGAACCGTGCAGACCGGCATACCCGTGCCCTTCTTGCCGACGAACGCCGAGATCTTATTTTTATACAGCAGGGATTCCGCCGTGATCTCCCATTCTTTCTGCGGGTCTAAAAGCACAATGTCCGCGTCGAAGCCCGGCAGCAGCGCACCTTTCTTGCCGTAAATGCCAAACGCCTTCGCGGGCTTTTCCGCCATCGCACCAGCGAGCACGCACGGGGAGATGCCGCGCTTGACGCAGCCTTCGTAAAACGCGACCTGCATCCCGCTCTGGATGCCGCTGATGCCGCCCCAGACATCAAAAACCGTCTCGATTTTCTGACCCATAATTTCCGTGTACTTTTCTTCCTTGCTGCACGGCGAATGGTCGCTCGCAATGCCCGCAAACGTCCCGTTTTCGACGTACTTCCAGAGCCTGTCGACTTCTTCCTGGGAGCGCAGCGGCGGTGCACACTTAAACATCGGGCCGTTTTCGAGCACATCCTTGTCGGTCATGCTCAGATAATGCGTGCACGTTTCCGCAGTAATATCGTAACCTTCCTGCTGGGCCTGCAAAATCTTTTCCGCAACATCAGGGCTCGACACATGGCAGATATGCGCCTTGCAGCCGGTTGCCTTCGCGAGTTCAATAATATCGACTGTCGCAAGCATCTCCGCCGCAACCGGACGAGAATCCAAAAACGCCTGCCAATCTAAGCGGCCTGCATCCTTCATACGCTGCTCCGTATGACGGATCATCGAAAAGTCCTCACAGTGAAAGCCCGCACGGCCGCCAAACGATGCAATAATCTGCATGGCTTCATAGGCCTGTCCGTAGTTTAACGGGGCATAGTCTGAAGAAACCGGGCCGATAAACGACTTAAATGCCACGCAGCCCTTCTTGTGCAGCGCCTCAAGCTCCCCGAAGTTGTCCGGCACAAGGCCGCCCCACAGGCAATAGTCCGTACACGCGTGCGGACCGACCATTTCAACCTTGCGGTCAAACAAAGCCGCTGTCGTCATCGCCGGCTCATTTTGCAGCGGCATGTCAATCACAGTCGTATAGCCGCCCACCGCCGCGGCCGCTGTGGCATGTGCATAATCCTCACGCCATTCGTAGCCGGGTTCATTTAGGTGTGCGTGCGTGTCGATTGCACCGGGGAATACATACAGCCCTTTCGCATCCAACACCTTTGCCGCCGGCGCTTCTGCGTCGGGCGATAAAATGGCCGCCACCTTTCCATCTTTGACCGCTACGTTCGCCTCCAGTACGGTTTCCGGCGTGACGAGCTTCCCATTTCGAATCAACAAATCGTACATCGTCTTCGTAAGCTCCTTTCCGTCCTTTGCAATTCCATCGTCTATTTCTTTGTTAATGACATGCAAAAAGGCAGAAATTCCCCTTGGATTTCTCCTCCTTGAGAAATTTCTGCCATTCGTTCTTTCAGCCCTCCTGCATAGAACAGAGGGAGAAAATTCGTCTTTTGATTATTATACGCACCGCGCGCAGCGCCTACAATAGGCACCTTTTACACGGAGCTACGCATTTTCGTGTGCAGCCTGCACATTCCATATTCCAAAGCCATGCGCTGTGCACCGCACGCCTGCAAAATGCACCCCTGCACCCTGCAAACGGGTTTCGGGAAGCCCCATCAGACGCCGCCTAATTCCAGCACCAGGTCATACAAAACCTGCACGGCCTTGGCGAAATCGAAATACGGCGTATACTCCACGGGGCAGTGGCTTCTGCCGTCGCGGCTGGGCACAAAGAGCATCACGGTCGGCAGCACCTGGCCAATCGCCAAGGAATCGTGCCCCGCGCCGCTGGGCAGGCGGCAGCACGTAAAGCCGTGCGCCTTGCAGCTCTCCTCCATGATGTCGAGCATGCGGGGATTGAGGTCGACCGGCGAGATCTCGAGCTTCTGCTCCATGGAATAGGAGGCGCCGACCGCGCTGGTCTCTTCGTCGAGGCGCTGGCGGATCTGCGCGACGATGCCGTCGATATTCTCCTGCGTGCGCGAACGCACGTCAACGCTAAACTCCGCCGAACCGGCGATGACGTTCATTGCGCCCGGCGTCGCCTTCAGGTAGCCGACGGTCGCAACGGTCCCCTCGCCGCGCTCACGCGCCATCCCGTCGATGTCCGCGATGACCTTCGCGGCGATGCTCACGGCGTCTTTGCGCATATGCATCGGCGTCGTGCCCGCATGGTCGGAGCGGCCGTTGACCGTAACCATATAGCGCTGAATGCCGACAATGCAGTCGACGAGTCCCAATTCAATCGATGCGGCGTCGAGCACCGGACCCTGTTCGATGTGCGTTTCGATGAAGCACGCGATGCTGCCCGGCTGCCAGGCAGCGCGGCCGAGCTGCTTCGGGTTGAAGCCGTAAGCCTTCATCGCGTCGTAAACCGTGATGTCGTCTTTGTCGGTGTACGTTTTGCACTCCTCCACGGTCATCTGGCCGAGCATGCATTTCGAGCCGAAATAACCCGTGCCGAAGCGGCAGCCTTCCTCGTCCATAAATGCGGCCACGACGAAATCCTGTTTGAGCTGGCGGCCCTGTTCGAGCAGCACGCGCGCCGTCTCGATGGCGCAGATGACGCCCGCGATGCCGTCGTAATCGCCGCCGTTGTACACGGAATCGTAGTGGGAACCCATCATGATGCACGGCAGGCTGCGGTCTTCGCCGCGCAGCACGCCGAACACGTTGCCCACGCAGTCCTCGCGCACCTCCAGGCCCGCCTGTGCCATGACCTTTTTGAGGTATTCGGCGGCGTCGCGCGTCTCTTTGGTAAAGGGCATCCGCGTGCAGCCGTTTCCGGGCGTTGCCGTAAAGGCCTTCATGGCCTCCAAATTCTCTTTAATCCTGTGTTTCAAATGCGGCAGTTCCAATTCCTGCCCTCTCATCTTTTTGCGCATCCTGTTCTCCGGGCCCACGATCCTCGTGCCGTCCTGACCCGCCAAAGCCTCCTTCATGCGGTCGATCGACGTGATAATCGATACGCCGCCGCTCTGCTCCACAAACTGCATGGCCGCCTCGACTTTCGGGCCCATGCTGCCGGCCGGGAATTGCCCCTCGGAAAGGTAACGCCGGCATTCGTCGAGCGTCATCGTGTCGAGTGCACGCTGCTGCGGCGTACCGAAATCGACCGAAACCTTCGGCACACCGGTCAGAATCACGAGTGCGTCGGCGCCCGTCTTCTCCGCGACGAGGGCGGAAGCGAAGTCCTTGTCGATGACCGCCTCCACGCCCTGCAGCTCGCCGTTTTTGCGCACGACCGGGATCCCGCCGCCGCCGACCGTAATGACCAGAAACCCATCTTTCGACAGCGTGCGGATGGCCGCCTCCTCAACAAGCTCAAGCGGGCGCGGTGAGGGGACAATGCGCCGCCAGCCACGGCCGCTGTCCTCCTTCATCAGGAAGCCTTTCTCCTCGTGCAAGAGGTCTGCCTGCTCTTTTGTAAAAAACGGGCCGATAAATTTCGAAGGATTCTGAAAGCTCGGGTCGTTCTCGTCGACGACGACCTGCGTCAGGACGCTCGCGACCTTTTTCTGGATGCCGCGGTCTTTCAGCACGTTCGTCAGCGTCTGGGAAATCATATATCCCAAACTCCCCTGCGTCTGCGCGCCGCAGACATCCAGCGGATTTTCCGGCACGAGCTGTTTGGCAATATCATTTTGCAGCACAATGCTGCCGACCTGCGGGCCGTTGCCGTGGGTAAGGATGATCTCATAGCCCGCTTCGAGCAAATCGGCAATACTCTCGCAGCACGTACGGATATTCTGCTGCTGCTCCGAAACCGTGCCGCGCTGGTTTTCCTGTGTAATCGCGTTGCCGCCGATGGCAATGACAACTTTCCGGTGCATACGCCGCCTCCCTTTTTCCTATAATCTCTCTTTTTCGCTTTCCTGTGCCTTACGCCTGGAAGCCGAGCTTCTGCGCGTACGCCAAAAGCGCCTTCGTGAAGCACTCGATCGGCGGGTTGACCGTGCCGGCGCCGATCTGGCCCTGGCCCGCGACCTTGTGCGCGATGCCGGTGTTGATGACCGGCGTGATGCCCGTCGCGACGACCTTGCGGATGTCGATGCCCAGGCACGTGCCCTGGAAATCCCACGTCGGGATCGGGAACATGCCGTTGTGGGAAATCGTAATCTCGCACATACGGTTCGAGATTTCCAGCGCATCGTAGAAGCCGCCGGTGCCGACAAACCGCGTCACGGCCGGCGCCGCGATCATCGCCATGCCGCCGACGCCAAATGTCTCCGTAATCGCGGAGTCGCCCATGTCGGGGTTCGCCATGGACTCGTCAAAGCCCGTAAAGTACAGCCCGTGCGGCGTGTTGACGGGGCCCGTGAACCATTCCTTACCCATGCCGGCCACGCGCACGCCAAAATCTTTGCCGTTGCGCGTCATGGCCGTGACGACCGTGCCCTCGCCGACCGTCGCCGCGTAGTCCATGACGGACTTTGCGGCCGACATCATGACATTTAAGAAGAACTGGTCGGTATCCGCCAGGAACTTGATGACGCGGTACTTGTCTTCCTCGGACACATCGGGGAGCTTCACGACGAGCGGCGCCATTTCCTTCAAGAATACCAGCGACGCGGCGATGTTGCGCTGATGGAACTCGTCGCCCATCGCAATCGCGCGGCTGATCATCACGTTGATGTTTAACCCGTTTTCCAGCGTATGCAGCGCCTTCGAAAGGACCGGGCCCAGCGTGTCGCGCATGAAGCACAGCCGCTCGATGACCTTCGGGCCATAGGCGCCGAAGCGCAGCACCTGGCCGATGCCCTCGTTCATCGTGCAGTAGGCGTAATTGCCGCCGGCCGTGTTGAGCACTTTAAGCACGGGCATGTGGGGGCTCGTGATGCCGCCCATCGGGCCGACAAAGCCCGCGTGGTGGCACGGCATGAACGCGACGTCGCCGCGGCGCAGCATCTCCCACGCCTCGTCTTCGGTCTTGGCCCAGCCCTCAAACAGCGCGGCGCCCACGCAGGAGCCCTGCATCGGGTTCGTCATATCCTCCCACTTGATCGGCGGGCCGGCGTGCAATAAAAGCTTCTTGCCGTCGAACACGTCGGTCGCCGTGCAGGCGGGCACGACGTCTAAGAGACACGGCGTGCCGGCCGTAATCTTTGCGAGCACGTCCTCGTTGACCTCGTCGATCGAACGGCCGTCCGGGAAGCGGTACGCATTCAAATAGTCGAGTGCGCGCTTTAACGTCGGATCACCGCCGGCAACGGGCTGCCAAGCGTAGTGGACCACCTGCAGATGCTGCTTCGAGAGGTCCTCCGCAAAGCCCTGCAGGCCGATGTTGATGATGCCCGGCGCTTTCTGCAGCAAATCCATGCGGGCCTCGGAAGGCGCGGGGAGCGGCTGCGGGGCCGGCGCCGGGACTTCCACCTTCTCGACATCCGGCAGCGTCTTGCCGGCAATCGAGAGCGCCGCCTCGATTGCGCGCACATTGCCAAGATAGACGCAGCAGCCGGCGCTTTCGAGTGCACGCTTTTGTTTTTCGATGTCCTGCGGGTCGCGCGCCGTGCCCAGCAGGTTCGCGACGAACGCGACCTTCTGGCCCTTTTTCGCCTTTTCTTCACGGATGCGGGCGACGGCTTCCGCAAGGGATTCGCCCGGGTTCATCTGGGAGCCGTAGCCGAGCTCCACATCAAACAGAATGACGAGCGGCCCCTCGATTTCGCTCGAGAGCGCTTCCATTTTCTCTTTTCTCGCTTCGGCATCCATCATCGGATGGGGCTTGCCCTTCGTGTAGAGGTCATCGCCGAGGTCCAGCACATCGCAGGCGCTGCTCGCGAGCAGGTACCCCGTCTTCGGCTGCGCGTCTTTGAGCCCCAGCGCGCGGGAAATCAGCACCGCCGCCTCGTTTGCCAGCGTGCCGCCCGAATAAAGGCCCAGAATCTTCGTGCCCTCGCCGAATGTAACGCCGGGCATCGCACCGGCATCGAACGCTTCCGGCTCCTTGCCGCTCATCTTGACCGCCGCATACGCCGCGTCCGTTAAGTTCGTCGCATAGACGGCGTTGCCGGCTTTGACTTCCTGCTCGTCGCCCAAAAACACGACGGCGCACGGCTTCGAAAGGCTCGCGATGGCGGCCTTCACGTCTTTTTCGACTTCCCCGTCCGCGGGCTTCGACGCGACCGCGATGACCTTCGTCTCCGGGTCGGCGTCGAGCATCGCGAGGGCGGCTTTCAGCGTCTTGCCGCCGATCTTCGCGTGCAAATCGCGCCCGCCGGTGCCGATGATGTGCGACACGCCGCCGCCCATGCGCTCGACAGCCGCCGCGATCTCCTGCACGCCGGTGCCGGCCGCACCCGCGATGCCGATGTCGCCGCGGCGCACGAGATTCGCGAACGCGAGCGGCACACCGCTTAAAATGCTCGTACCGCAGTCGGGGCCCATCACGAGCAGGCCCTTTTCGTCGGCGAGCTCCTTTAAGCGACGTTCATCCTCTTCGGTAACGTTGTCGCTGAAGAGCATCACGTGGCGGCCGAGGTTTAACGCCGTCTCCGCCTCGCCGGCCGCGTATTCGCCCGGCACGGAGATCAGGCACACATTGTAGGCGGGGTCTAAGTCCTTGACGTCGTCCCAGCTGTGCAGAATCTGCATGTCGCCCAAGCGCGCCTGCGCTTTCTTCTGACCCTTGACGGCATCCTTGACCGCCGCGAGCACCGCCTCCACGGCGCTGTCGTCGTCCGTCTTCACCGCGATGACCATGTCGTTCGGCTTTGCCTTTTCGAGCTCGTCGGAGCCAAAACCGCCCTTGCGCATGATATCAAGGTTTGCGGGCGTCCCCATCATGACGGTCGCCTCATCGACATTTTCAAATTGCCCGAGCTTTTTGCTGAGCACCATCAGCTCGACGGAGTCCATGTAGGTGTTTTTCTGAATGATCGTATGCAGCATTGTAAACGCCGCTCCTTTCCAAACTGAAATCCTCAAAGGGTTTTTGGAGATTTATAAAAAAAGGCAGAATGCGCTCCAAGAGACCCGCCCTTGGGTGCATTCTGCCAACGTGCTATGTCTAGCTGTGTGCTTCCCTTTTATTATAGGAAAGTCCACCGCACATTGGCAATAGGCTTTCTGCACAAAGAAAGGGTTTCAAAATGTGCAGCTTATCCATTTGTCCGAAAAAGCATTCAATAGGCCAGCAGATACGATAAGCCGCCCGTCACGACCGCTTCGACCAGGACAATCGGCAGCATGAACTTTAAGACTTCGCCCTCTTTGCCCTTGCAGCCGGCGGTTGTCGTGCCCAAAAGGATCGTCGAGGGCCCCACGACCGTGCCGATTGCGCCGCCGGCCGTCTGCGCCGCTAAGACGACGGCTTCGTTTGCCGCAATCATGCCGGCCGCCGTGTGCTGGAAGCTGCCCAAAAGGATGTTCGATGACGTATTCGACGACGTGACGAACGCGCCCAAAAGGCCCAAAAGCGGCACGGCCGCCGTGTAAAACGGCCCGGTGACCTGGGTTAAGCCCTCCGCAATCAGCTCCATCAGCCCGCTGCCCTTTAAGACCTGTGCCATCATGACAAGGAACAGGATCCCTAACGATGTCGGCACAATCTTCTGCAGCGTCGCGCGGCCGACGGCGGAAAACTGCCGGTGCAAAAGGCCGCGCTTCCAATAGACCGCATACGTGATGACGCACGTCAGCAGCAGCACAAAGCCCGCGTGCGTCAGCGGGTGGATGGCGCCAAACGAATCGGTCGCCGCGACGGTAAACCCGCGGCCGGTTACGGTTTCCGGGAACGAAAGCTGCCAAACCGGGACGTTTAACACGTCGTGGACCGGCGGGATGAGCAGCACGACAACGGAAATCCCCGCCAGAAGCAAGAACGGGAACACGGATTCGGCCACCTTGCCGGCCGGCGGCGGCGTCCCGGCCGGCTGCGCCGCGACGGCTGCATCCAGCGCCTTCGATTCGACCTTCCACGGCTTTGTGTATGCGCCGCAGCGGAGCACCAAAAATGCCACAACCAGCGCAATGGTCGTCGGCAGGAACGCCGCAATCGTCGAGTTAAAGAAGCTCACAAGCAGCTGCCCGCCGCCGTGCACCGTACTGATGAGGAGCACGAACGGCAGCATATGCCGCACGCCGCGCCCGCGCGCCAAAAAGCAGCAGATCAAAAGCCCGCCGATCAAATCGATGCCCCACAGGAAAAAGCCGGCGTAGAGCTTCGTCTGCCAGACGGCCGTTGTCTCCGACTGCGTAATCAGCGCGTCCCAGCCGAGCGCGAACGTGCCATATGTATTTGCCCACGCATGGCCGAGCAGCGTCAGCATCACCGACCAAAGCGGCCGCACGCCGATCGCGATGAGGATGGGCGCGCACACGGCCACCGGCACGCCGAAGCCCGTGATGCCCTGCAGGAAACTCGAAAATACCCAGGCGATCAGCAGCACGAGCATCATCGTGTCCTGTGTCTGCGCCTGCAGCATCGCGCGGATCTGCGCGAACACGCCGCCATGCTCGAGCATTTCATACAGGAAGACGGCCGGCCAGATGACGATGAGGATATTGAACGCACTGTATGCGCCCTTTAAAAGATCCATCCCGACAATGGAAACGGCCGACTGCCCCACGAGCAGTGCCGCCGCTGCCGCGCACACGATGCCCAGCAGCGCCGCGCGCTGCGTGCGCACATGGAACACGCTCATCAACAGGAACAGCACCACAATGGGCGCAATCGCACCCACCCACGATAAAACTTCCATAACTCACTTTCCTTCCCTTTCCGCTTGTTCGAGGAGCCGAAGCCCCAGCGCGAGGCCGTTGAGCGTGTCGATGCCCGACGTGTGGCCAAACGCGCGAACGGCCTGCAACGGCTCCTCCAGCGGGCTTTCGATGTCCGCAGCGTGCAAGAGCCCGTGCAGCACCTCGCCAAATTCCCCGCCGGCGGCGCACTGCAAAAAGGCACGGCTGATGTCGTTCGTGCGCGCGGCCGCGGACCGGACCGCCCCCGCGAACGCAAACAGGGCTTTTTCTGCCCCCGCCGCCCAGAACGCACACAGCATCCCCACAAGCGCATCGTCGCCCGAAGGGGTCAGGCCGCCGCCGAGGCCCACGAGGTCCTTGGCCGCCTTTGCGCACGCGGAAAAATCGGGCGCCGCGCGAAGGACCGCCGCAAACACGCTGCGCAGCGCCGCCTCCACCGCGCCGCTTCCCGGCCGGGGCGCCGGGTCCACGGCCGCGTCCGCAAGCCCCTGCGGACCCTCCTTTACACAGAGGGCCGATAAAAACGCTTCCACGTCTCTTCGAAGCCGCCGCCGCTTTGCGCCGGAAAGCCGCACGGAAAGCCGCGGCTGCCACACTTGCAGCGGCCCTACAAACAAAGAGACCTGCCCGCCAAACAAAACGCCCCCCAAAAAGGCAACCGTTTTTGCCTCCTTCGCGTGGGTCGCAAAATACCCGAACGCGCTTTCCGAAAGGGGCAGCGCCGCGGACACCGGCGTCAGCGGGATCTCCTGCGGATGCAAAGCCAAAAGCCCCTCGGGCCCGGAAAGATTGACCGTCCGGCGGTAAACCGAATGGACCGGCAGCGGCCGCCCGCTCTCCAGCGCCCGCGCCGCCCGCACCGCACAGCGCATCGCCCCACACTCCTTTCCGCCACTTGCAACGCGGCACAAAATGTGATGTAATATAAGAATCTACCAAAAAGCCGCGCTTTGCGCGATGAAAGGAAGGTCTTCGATGGGAATATCCCTTTCCTGGCTTTTGCATGAAAGCGGCCTAAAGGGGCTGCGGCTTTTGACAGCCCCGCCCCTGCAGCCGCGCGCGATCACGGGCGTCAACATTCTCGACAACCCCGAAACCCTGCAATGGATCAAGCCCGGGGAACTCGTCCTGACAACCGGCTACATCTTTCGCAACGACCCCTCCCTGCAGACGCACATCCTGGAGGACCTAAACCGGGCCGGCTGCGCGGCGCTGTGCTTTAAAACGAAGCGCTTTTTTGCGGAAATTCCCGCGCCGATGGTGGAAACCGCACAGGCGCTGGACCTTCCCATCGTCGAGCTGCCGCTGCACTATTCGCTATCCGACGTGTCACAGGCGGTCTCGCGCAAGCTCTACGCCGACCAGTTCCAGCAGCTCGCACACGAGCAAATGCTCTACAACGCCTTATTTAACGCCTATTTCCAGGGCCGGCCGGTCAATGAAATCCTGCACATCCTTGCGGAGTATCTGAAACGCACCGTCTGCATCCTGTCGGGCCTGCGGAAAATCCCGTGGTATGCCCCGTTTGAAGAAGGGAACACACTTACGGATGCGCCGCTGCCGCTGCTGCCGCAGAAAGTCACCGCCGTGCCGGGCCCCGCAAACGCGCCCTACCGCAGCGGGACGCTGACCCTGCTCGGGCAGACGTTTTCCGCGGCGATGCTGCCGCTCTCGAACCCGCAGTATACGCTGTGCATCCTCGGGGATGCGCCGGAAACGCTGCCCTGGGACACGATTGCACACGTATTGAAGATCATCGATTTCACGCGCTCCCACGCGGTGCTGCGCCACCCGGAATTGACGAATTATTTCGATTCTTTTTTCCAATATCTTTTGCATCCGGACACGTTTTCCGAAGCGTCTTCCATCCAAGTTCTGGAATATTACGGCCTGCCGCACAACCCGCGCGGCACGGTGGCCGTATTCAGCGTGCAAAGCACGGAGCCGCAGTCGCTGTGGCCGCATGTCCAGTCGCTTTTGGACACGCTCGGCGTTCCGAAAGCCGGCTGCTTTGCCGCGTACAATGAGACGCTTTTGTGCCTGTGCTTTTTAAAACCCACGGGCGAAGCGCTCAAGGCGGTGCTCGACGCGCTGTTTGCCGCGCTTTCACAGACGGTGCCCGGCCTTTCGGCCGGCGTAGGGCGGCTTTCCGCCGTGCCGCTGCCGCAGAGCTTCCGCGAGGCCTCCTTTGCGCTGTCGCTGACAAAGCGGCCGGACGGGGCGGCGTTTGTGCTGTTTGAAGACCATCTGGCCGACTGGCTGGTCTTTCAGCTGCCGCAGCCGCAGCGCGAGGACCTGCTCTCGATGACCGTAAAGCCGCTGCTCGACTTTGACCGGAAGCACCACACAAACCTCACCGAAACCCTTGCGGCGTACTTTGACAGCGGCCTAAACGCAAGCCTTGCGGCCGCAAAGCTCTATATCCACCGCAACACCTTTTTAAAGCGCATGGAGAAGATCCGCACGCTGACGCATGTATCCACCGGCGATTCGGACCGCCTGCTCTCCCTCGCGCTCGGTCTGCGGATATACAGAGGGCTGCCGCGCGAATAATCGGCGGCAGCCCGTTTCTCTACAGCGTCTTATTTCGCCTGGTGGTACACATCCAGTGCTGCGGCAACGCCGGCGCCCTTGTTGACCGGCACATGCAGCTGGAGCATGACCGCTTCCAGTGCGCCCAAAAGCATCAGGATGTTGCGCTTCTGGCTCGAATAACCCATATTGCCGATGCGCAGGATCTTGCCGTCGAGCGGGCCGAAGCTCGTCGCGATCTCAATGCCAAAATCGTCGAGCAGCATGCCGCGAATGGCCTTGCCGTCCACCCCTTCGGGGATGTTGATGGCCGTCACAACCGGCATCTTATGCTTCAAGTCGCCGAAAATCGTCAGGCCCATGGCCTCCAGGCCGGCCGTGAGCGCCTTGTCATTCAGCGCATGGCGCGCAAAGCGGGCCTCGAGCGTCTCCTCGAGCACGCAGCGCAGCGCCTCATGGACGGCATACTGCATGCTCGTCGCCTCGGTGTGGTGGTTTAAGCGGCGCGGGCTCCAGTAATCCTCGAGCTGTGCCAAATCGAGGTAGTTGCTCGGGATGCGCGGCAGCGTGCCGTCGACGTCGTCGGCCGTGCGGATGCCCTTTTCGACGCGCTTTCTTGCGCGGGCGATCGAGCTAATCTGTTCATTGTACGTAATCAGCGCGGAACCGGACGGCGCGGAAATGCACTTCTGCGTGCCGGCGATGCAGGCGGAGAGCTTCCACTCGTCAACCTTGACCGGTGCGCCGCCGAGCGTCGCAACCGTATCGACGATCAGCAGGGCGCCGTAGCGTTCGCACAACTCGCCGATCTCTTCGAGCGGCTGCATCATCGAGGTGGACGTCTCACCGTGGACGCATGCGACCGCCTTGTAATGATCCTTTTTCAGCGCCTCTTCGATCTCTTCGGGCTCAAACACGGTGCCCCAGTCGCGCTCTAAAAGCGTGATATCCGCGCCGCAGCGCTCGAGGATTTCCGCCAGCAGGTAGCCGAAGCGGCCGAACGCCGGGATCAGCACCTTGTCGCCGGGGCAGATCGCCGCGGTCAGCACGGTCTCGAGGCCGCCGCGCGACGTCGTATCGACAACGTACGTCTGGTGGTTCTTCGTCTGGAAAACCTCGCGCGCCATCTCCATCGTCTCGTTCATCAGCTGCGTGAATTCCGGGTCAAACTGGCCGATGATGTGGGCGCTCATTGCGCGCAGCACGCGCGGGTCTGCCTCGACCGGGCCGGGCGCCATCAGCATGCGCGGGGAGGGATTGATCTCTTTAAATGTCATTTTGAAAGACTTCCTTTCCTTTTCTCGCTTTCAAAAATTACAGAAAAGCCGCAGGGGTGTGCGATTCCCGCGGCGTTTAAGCATTCTGTGGGCCGGCATTCGCCGCCCTATTGCAAATATAGCAAAAACGCACAGGCTCCGCAAGGGGCAATCTGCCTATCTGAACCCGCACTTTGTAGGCAGGCTGCCCTTTTTCGTGCGCCGTCAGGAAACAAAAGGGCGCGGCTTTTGGGGACTTTCTCCGAAAGCCGCGCCTGCCGTTTTGTTAGAGGATCACATTGATCTGGCGGCCGTCTAAGTAAGCGGTGACATTTTCAAACGTGATATGCGCGCGCTTGACCATCGCCTCTTTCGTCGCGAAGGCGACGTGCGGCGTCAGGACCGTGTGCTTCGCGTGGACGAGCGGGTAGTCCGCCGGCAGCGGCGGCTCCATGTCGAACACGTCGAGGCCGGCGCCGGCAATCTTCTCGTCGTTTAACGCCTCAGCGAGGGCCGCGTTGTCGACGACCGGGCCGCGGGCCGTGTTGATGAGCAGGGCCGTCGGCTTCATCAGCGCAATCTGCTCCTTGCCGATCATGCCGCGGGTTTCGGCGTTGCTCGGCACATGCAGCGAGACGATGTCGCTTTCACGCAGGAGCTCGTCGAGCGGCACATATTGGACGCCCTGTGCTTCAAGCGCCGGTTTCACCGTGCGGCTGTACGCGAGCACGCGCATGCCGAAGACCTTCGCGATTTCCGCGACGCGCGAGCCGATTGCGCCCGTGCCGACGATGCCAAGCGTCTTGCCCTGCAGCTCGGGGCCGACAAGGCCGTCCTTCGTGCCGCCCGTGCGCGCGCGTTCATCGCACGTCGGGATATAGCGGTAAAGGCTGAGCATCAGACCGAACGCCAGCTCCGCAACGGCATTCGTCGAATAGCCCGCCGCGTTGCTGACCTTGATGCCGCGCGCCTTGCACGCGTCGAGCGCGATGTGGTCGACGCCCGTGAATGCAACCGCGATCATCTTGAGCTTCGGGCAGCCGTTGATGACCTCCGCCGGCAGCGGGAGGTTCGCGACCACCAGGATGTCCGCGTCTTTGCCGCGCTCAATCAGCGTGGGCGTGTCCGTGACGCGCGTGGTGTGATAGACAAACGTATGGCCCGCATCGAGCAAAGGCTGCTTTAACTCGTCGATCAGGCTCTGTTCGACGCCGAGCGGTTCAATGACTACAATATGCATGTTCGTTCATCCTTTCCTTTGGGAAATGCACTGCTTTTATTTTAAACGTCGGGTGCTTTCTTGTCAATTCTTCCGAAGCATTTCCGGAATTTTTTGCCTTTATGCCGCGAACATGCGCACAAGCTCCAGGAGAATCCGGACGCACAGTTCCATGTCCTCCTCGGTGATGTGCTCATACGGGCCGTGGCAGGCCCAGCCGCCCGTGCCGAGGTTCGGGCAGGGCAGGCCCCGCGCGGAAAGCGTTGCGCCGTCCGTGCCGCCGCGAATCGGTTCGACGGCAGGGGTCAGGCCGACGGCCGCGATGGCCGCCTTCGCGCGCTCGATGAGCTCGGGATATGGACGGACGTACTCCTCCATGTTGCGGTAGCCGGCGGCAAACTGGACCTCCGCCGTGCCCTCGCCGTATTTCTCGTTGAGCAGCGCCGCGATGTGCAGAAGCATCTCCTTGCGGATATCGAAATGAAGCGCGTCGTGGTCGCGCAGGATGTAGTGCAGGACGGCACACGTGACATCGCCCTGCATGTTCGTCAGATGGAAAAAGCCCTCGCGGCCCTGCGTGTGCTCGGGCACCTCGCCCGCGGGCAGCATCGCATCGGCCTCCATCGCGATGCGCGCGGCGTTGTGCATTTTATCCTTCGCGCTGCCGGGGTGGATATTCTTGCCGTGAATCGTCAGGGTCGCGTCGCAGGCGTTAAAATTCTCATACGAAAACACGGCCGGGTCGCCGCCGTCGACCGTATAGGCAAATTTCGCGCCGAAGCCCGCAAGGTCAAAGTGCTCGGTGCCGCGGCCGATCTCCTCGTCGGGCGTAAAGGCGATGCACAACGGGCCGTGGGGGATGTTCTGGCTTAAAATCCGCTCGCAGGCGGTGAGGATTTCCGCGATGCCGGCCTTGTCGTCGGCGCCCAAAAGGGTCGTGCCGTCGGTCGTGATCAGCGTCTTGCCGATGCAGTCTTTCAGATGCGGGAATTCCTCGGGCGAAAGCGTCAGGCCCGCGCCGAGCGCCACCGCCTTGCCGTCGTACTGCTTGTGCACCTGCGGGTGCACCGGCGCGCCGGGGAAATCGGGAGACGTGTCCATGTGCGCGATAAAGCCCAAAGCCGGGGCATCCTCAAGGCCGGGCGTCGCGGGGAGTTTCGCGTAGACGTAGCCCGTGTCGGAAAGCACGACGTCCGAAGCCCCCAGGGCTTTGAGTTCCTCGAACAGCGCCTTTGCCAAATCCAACTCCCGTCCGGCACTCGGCGAGGCGGTTCTTTCGGGGTCGGAGGTCGTCTCCACCGCGATGTATTTGAAAAAGCGTTCCAAAACCTGCATAAAAATCACCCTTTCACTGTCTTCCATTTTAGTATACGCCCCCGCCGCCGCGGCCGCAAGGGGAAATTCAAAAAACGGCGATGCCGGTTTCCTAACCCCAAGAAAATATAAAAAACGGCGATGCCAGTCGCCTGGCATCGCAACAATCTAAAATAAAAACGGCGATGCCGGAAAAACCGGCATCGCCGCTACGCAAATACACTACATTTATCTTGTTGAGATGGTGTTTCCTTGTTGTTTAATCATTAGGCAATCGTATGTGCCGTGAAGATCTTGTAGGTCTTCCCGCCGATCACACAGTACACGCCGATGTCGCGGCCAGCCTGCTGCGCCGTGACGGAGCAGTAATACTTGCCGTTTGCAGCCGGATACGTGTCCTTGTTGTAGGACGTGGACAGAGCCTTGCCGTCTGCCGTCAGGAACGTGAAGGAAGCCGTCGGGTCGTCGAGGGTAATCTCGAACTGATACTTCTGGCCGACCTTCAGGTCCATGTTCAGCGTCGTGTCGGACTCGAACGGACGATCCGCAACTTCCAGCGTGAAGATCTTGATGCCGTTGACATAGACACCCGTCTGGGCGCCGACAGCGCCAGCCGCATAGATCTGGTAGGAGCCGGACGTGCCGTTCCAAACCGTGTTCGTGTTCGTGCCGCCGATGGAGCCGTTGCCAACCGTGTAGTCGAAGGACGAAACCGTCTCCGCGGAGGAGATGTCGAAGTTAAACGCCATGGACTGCGGGACTTCGATGACCGTGCTGCCGTCCGCCGCGCAGGTGATCTTCTGGCCTTCCGCGTTCGTCACGACAACCGTAAACGGGTTGGCCGGAGCTTCCGGAGCAGCGTTCGTCAGGACGACCGGGATAACAGCCGTACGATACTGGCTCTCAAAATCGTTGACCGGCTTGCCGTTTTCATCAACCAGCGTTGCCGTGATTTCGACGTTGTTGGAATTGTTGATGTTGTTCTCCGTGTAGCCGGTTGCAGCAACCGTGCAGGAGAGGCCGTCCGCAGACGGGGTCAGCGAGACGGATTCCTGGCTTGCCGTCCACTGGACCGAAACGCCTTCCGGCAGGTCCGCAGAAGCCGGAACCTTGGAAACGCTCAGCGTAACCGGGGTGGTGCCGATTTCCGTACGGCCCTGGTTCGCGATGATGCCGCGGAACGTCAGCTCGTCAGCGATGTAGTTGAACGTGTTGCCGGAACCCTGCGCTTCAACAGCCGTGACACCCGGGATGTTGAACAGGTCAGCCTTCTGGCCCGTCGTGGAGTAGAGGACGTCGCCCTTTTTCACGCCGCTGACAATCAGCGTAGCATTTGTCTTCGCCTGTGCATTGTTTGTCATAACGAAGCTATTCGCCGGAACTGTAATTTGACCTGTGCTTTTTCCATCAACTGCACCGACGGTAATATCAGCGGCAGTCAACTTGCCATCTACCACAATTTTACTATAGCTCTTAGTATTGCAGGCATTTTTCGGGCTGTTAAGATCACGCACACCCGTTGCAATCGTGCCCGCCGTCACATCTGCCGGATCGTTGATCGTAATCTGGCCAAAATACGGCAGATCGCCGAGGTCAAACGTACCCTGATTGACTTCCAACTGTGCAACATACGGGCAATCCGCATAGTTGCCTTCCGTACCGGACAGTGCGCCCAGCGTCATCGTGTTGACATACTTACCAGCCGTCAAATTCAACGTGCCTTTAACCGTAATGTCACCCGTCGCGACCGTGCCACGGCCTTCCGGAGCGGTCTTATCGCCATTATCGGTCGTTGTAACATCTACCGTCGTAGCCGAAATGTCGCCCGTCTCAACGGACTCAAACACATTGTCCGTTGCCTGGTTATCGCCGTCGATGTCTACGCTAGTCGCATCAATCGCACCGGTAACAACACTGTCGGACGTCGGGTTCACGTTAACCGTAGCACCCGTAATGTCGCCCGTCGTACCGCCATTTACGTTCACCGTAGAGTCAGCGCCAGCAGTGATGTCACCGACAACACCAGATTCAAGCGTGAACGAAATGCTCGCATCTACCTTAATCGGCGTATCGGTAACATCCCAATTATCAATCACGGTCTTCACAGCTTCGCCGTAATTGCTCGCAGCATTCGCAGCCGTTGCATTGCTGCTCACTTTATAACTATCTTCCACCGTCAACGTTGCAGAAACAACATCACGGTCGACTTCACCATCTTTAACAGCGCTGATAGCCGTCGTACCCGTTACCGGATTTTCTGCATCAGGCGTAAATTTGCCATCGTTTTCTGTAATGGCAATCGTACTGCTAGAATCTGTAAACTTGTAGCTAGAATCCGTCTCATACTTTGCCGCTGCACTAGTACCGTTTTTCGCTTTTACAGTGAAAACATCAAAATCAGCCGCTTCATTCATCGAAACGGTCTTTGTAGAATCAATATAAGTACCAGCAGTTTCACTGGCTGCACCAGTCGGCAAAATCAGTTTCGTGTCAACCGGATAAATATACATCGTCACAGAACCCGTCACCGTTGCGGACAAGTTCTGCGTATGATTGTGTTTATCAGTCTCAACATTCTCCGCCGTAATTTCAAGGCTACGCGTAAACGTTACCGACTGAATGCCACTAACATACTTCGCATTAATCGTAACTTTGCCAGAGCTATCAACCGTCGCAATATTCTCATTGCTAGATTTCCACGTGCTGCCGTCGGCAAAAGTAACCGTGCCCGGCACCGTACGGCCATCGACCGTAAAGGTCGCGCTGAACAAACTACTTGCCGTCGTATTCTCCAGCTGATAGTTCCCATCCGTATCCGTATCGGTATCAACCGCAACGGCGACAGGCGTACCTTCCACGTTAGCCGCAGAAATCGACGCAGCAAACGAAGCGCTGGTGCTCATGGCAAAAGCGCTCGCAGCCATTGCCGCAGACAGAACTGCAGCAAGAGCCTTGCTTACTTTCTTGTTCATTTTTCTTTTGTCCTCCTTAAAATAAATGTGTGTGTTTGTGCATTTGCGCATGCATAATAACTTCAACAAATGAGCCCGCCTCGAAAAGGAGGCGGGCGGCCGGTCTTGTACAGGGACTGGCTTGTTCGGTTGGCCGCCCGCACCCTTTGAGGCACAACTCAAATGTTTATTGCATTATAGCATTCCCGCCCGCCAAAGTCAAGGGTGCGGCGGCGTATTTTCCGTACCAAATCGTGAAAAAATCCGTGTTAAAATTTGTACATCTCTGTCTTTTGCACAGCTTTTCCACTTGACGCCGGGTGGGGTGTTTTTGCCCGCACTTTTCTATCCCCTTTACGCCTATTAAAATTTTAATTGATTCCTTCGACGCGCTCGGGCCGCGCGGGGGCCCCTACTTTCTGCCCCTGCAGAAAGTAGGCAAAGACAGGCGCAAGG
>CALWVT010000006.1 GCA_944385055.1 uncultured Clostridia bacterium
AGCCTTGGATAATGGCAATGGGATTTCTCAGATCATGAGCTACAGACCCCTGGAGACGTCTGCGTTCTTCCAGCATACTCCACAACTTTTGATTGTTTTCTTTCAATATTTGCCTCATTTGTTCAAAAGAAGCGCACAGCGCTCCCATCTCATCTGCTCTGGGATAAGAAATCTGAAAATCCAGGTTTTGCTCTGCAATCTGTTGTGTGGCCGAGGTTAATAGTAAGATAGGCGTCTTTAATTTCCTCCGGTAAAATAAAAGGCCACAGAGAAGTATTCCTGCCAGAGAAAAAAATACTGGTAAAACGATCATTCCAATTTGGCTGGCCTGATAAACAAGTTGTCGTTTGGGGGAAAGGGCAGTAAAACTATTTTCTATTTTTGTTACTGAGTATTTTACATTCTGTTCGCCAGACAAAATATCACCTTCTGTATCTTCCATAGAAATCATAGAAGGGATTTCTTTCAACACATCATTCAAGGGCATTGGAACCGTAGTCGTTGTTTCATTTCCATCGGAATCGCTCCGTTGGATTGTGAGATAGACCAGATTGGAGTCAGGTAATAAAGTTTTTTGGAGAGTTACACAGCCCCAAATTGTCAGACCGGACAGGATTGCTACAACAACCAATGTAGTCAATACATACAAGATAAAGGAACTACGAAGTCCACGGAATTTTATTGTTTCCATCGATAGCCAACCCCCCAGACAGTTTCAATATAGTCCTCTCCTGCAACACTTTGCAGTTTTTGCCGGATTTTACGGATATGTTCCTTTACTACACCGCTATCTCCGGAAGCATCCAGCCCCCACACAGATTCATAGATTCGTTCCCGATCAAAGACCTGCCCGGCATGAGTTAGTAGAAGCTCCAAAATATCAAATTCCCTCTTGGAAAATTCAATTTCTGTCCCCTTAAAATGCACTGTACGGCGGGAAAGATTTACCAGAAGCTCCTGAGAGGCCAACAATCGTGAAGAATCATGCGTACGTGCCTCTCTACGCAAGTGAGCAGAGATTCTGGCAGCAACTTCCGGAAGACTGAATGGCTTGGTAATATAATCATCGCCACCAATGAGCAAACCGTTAATTTTATCCTGTTCTGCATCTCGTGCAGTAAGAAACAGGATGGGACAAGTGACTTCATCCCGTATGGTTTTGCAAAGTTCCAAACCATCCATACCTGGCATGTTGATATCCAGCAGGATTAGGTCAGGAGATTCTTTCAGTTTTTCCATGGCTTGTACACTATCGGTAGCCATAAAAGGCAGATATCCCATATCACCCAGATAGTCGGCCAAAAGCTCTGTCAGCATCGGTTCGTCATCTACGATCAAAATTTTGTATTGCATAAGCAAGTTCATCCTTTCGCTATTTGCCTTTTATTATCTCTTGTAAAAGTCAAAATTCAGTCAAGATATTATAATTACCCTCTATTTGGGAGCCAGGAGTCCCACTCGTAGTATACCATACTGTGAGGAAGTTCTGGTCGACTATTTAAAGAAAAGCGGATTGATTTCTCAAGCTGCAAACTTATATAACCTTATAAAAAAACTCGCAGGTTAGAGCATAAACCTCTTTCCTGCGAGTCTCATTCTTTCTTTTCTTCTGGTGGCACAAATTCCAGCAGATCACAGATCTCACAATTCAATACCGTACATAGTCGAGCGAGAACATCAATATCCAATCGAGTGATCTGGTTCCTACAGTAATTGTTAATTTGTGTCCGCTGCATCTCTGCCCGGTGGCTCAACATATTTTTACTGAGGCCGGATTCCTTTAATAGTTCATCCAGCTTGATCCGGATGGTTCCATACTCCACTTGCCAACCCTCCTGCCTGCATAAACTTGTTGACAAGTATAGTGTACCCTTGGTAGAATAGAAAAATAAGATGTAGAAAGTCTTGTCAGACTTTCTACACAGACAAAACAAATAAATCAAATGCAGAAACAGGTGGATACAATAAGCAAAATTACATAGCTTTCTTCATTTTGTAATTTCTTGTCAAAATTTGCGGTGAGCCTCGACAAAAGCTAAGAGAAAGCTACTTAATTCCTAAAAATCCCCTTTTATAATACCCTCATCAAAATTGGATGAGGGGGAAACTACACCTTTCCTGTCAGTTATCCCCGTAAGGGGAGAACATGGCAAAGAGGTACATCGGAACCGGCGGACATCCGCCAGGAAATAAAAAATGTCTATTACATACCGCAGTCCTCCAGGGGATTGCGGTATTTTTCTATTCGACATCTTTTGCCACATTCCTGCCTTTATTCCCATCTTGTAGTTATTTTTGTTGGCGTTATGCGCTCGTCTTTTGGCGAGCGCATTTTCTATTTGTCGGAAAATGGCGATGGCTGCCTCTTGACAGGCAGCGCCGCCCTTCCTGTAGGGGGCCTCCGTCCGTCTGGATTTTCCCGAAAATTCAGACGAAACGGAGGATCTACAGGTGAAATATGCACCCAAAAAGGTATTTATTATAAAAGCCGGAGGGTATCAGGAGCTTACATATGAAGCGTACTGTGCGCTCTGCGAAAGTGATTCATCCTATAAGGATAAGCGTTTTATTCCTCTGCACGGGATGCTGATGGAAGTGACAGAGGATGATTTTAAGGAGTTCTACCGGAATCAGCGGCGGCAGAAGTATCTGGAGGAACGGTCAATCAACAATCAGGACATTTCCATTGATATGTTGCCAACGCAGGAGTTTCGTGATCGTGATGTTTTATTCGACTCGGATCAGGATGTGGCTGAGAAAGTTCTGAATAACATCTTTTTGGACAAGCTCAGAGAAGTCCTTCCTCTGCTGGATGCGGAAGACCAGAAGCTGCTCTGGCTTCGGCATGGCCAGGAGCTTTCCGAGCAGAAACTCGGTGAGATTTATGGCGTTTCCCAGCAAGCGATCAGCAAGCGGCTCCGGAAACTCTATGACAAAATCAAAAAAATGATAGAAATTTAAAAATTTCCGGTTGTAGGCCCCCTCACTTTTCGGCATGTAAAGTGAGGGGGATTTTCTATCCACCCTCTGGCACCTTGAAAACCGCATATGCAGCATACCAGATACTTCCCCTCTGTTGTCGGCAGGAGTTGGCAAGCCACATGATTGGAATCAGGGAAACTTCTTTACACCGCAGAAGAAAGAAGGAAGATTTCCCGGTTCATGGATCAGACGATGCGGGGCAACCGCACCGAAGGCGATGACAGGCAGAGGGTTATAATGGTACTTCCGTCCAGTCACAGGCCGAGCGTTGAAGCGGCTTTTTCTTGTTCTGCCGTGAGCCGTCGCAGCCAATGAGGGCGGCCCCGTGAGATCCACGGGGAGGTGAGATTCCTATGAGGCCAAAGCCATGGCCGTTTGGTGTGTTCCCGTGCCAGGGGAAATCGGGGATAAATACTGGCAAGCACAAAACGATTGATATCACAAGGCGGCAGTCTGCCTAAAACCAGGCTGCCTGCCTTTTACATAGCAAAGATTGGAGGAAAACCTATGACAAAGGACGAAATCAATCAGGTATTAAATGCTATGGACGGATTCTATGTAGGGTACGCAAATGTCAGCACCCTGAAAGGAATCCGTACACAGCAATATGTTTTTAATATGACTCCGGAGAACATCTCCGGGTTTCTCTATACATGGAAAGACTGTGCCGGGCAGGTTCTGCTGACGGACATGTTGGATCGCCCACTCCTGAAAATGGAGAGCGGATGTATTACACAATGCAAAACAAAGGAATTGAAAGATCAGGTGGTTTCTCTGCTGGATGCTATCCGCACAGGTCAAATGCCGCCCGCAAAGTTTCCGATGGTAACCAGAGAATTGTTTCAGGCTTATATCGATATGGAAGAAGAAATGGTCGCCCGTGCGGAAGTGGACGCACTTGCAAGAGAGGAACAGCAGGCAGCCTTAGAAATGGGCCTCTGAAAATGTTTGGAGGTGGCATGGAATTGAAAGAAATTAAACGAGGGGATCTGTATTATGCGGATCTCCGGCCAATCATAGGAAGTGAACAGGGCGGCGTCCGGCCTGTGTTGATCATACAGAATGATGTCGGCAACCATTTCAGCCCCACCGTGATCGCGGCGTCCATTACCAGCAGACAAAGAAAACACCGGCTGCCTACCCATGTTTTTTTGCCAATCAGTACAGAGGGCCTGCGATGTAACTCCATTGTCCTGCTGGAACAGGTACGCACCATTGACCGAAGCAGGCTTGGCGATTACATAGGTCGGTTGGACGAAACCGCAATGGAGGCGGTAAATGAAGCCCTTGCAATCAGCATCGGGATTGAACAGAACAGTGCCTCTGGATTAAAATAATACAGAATATCAGCACAGTTTCTTTATTTTCCAAGAGAAAGCGGGAGGGAGAAATTTGAATAAAAAGGAAGACCTGAAGCCAACAGATCAGAATCTGCCGATCACTCCTGAATTGCTATCGCAGATAGATCATGCGGTTGCTATTAGTTTTGGTTTGGACGGGATGCTGAATCCAAAAGAAAAAGAGGAAGATCCAGATGGCGCTGCCAGCGGGTAAACAGCCTGTTGGTAGTGCTTCGGTTTTCGGAGAAAAAATCCCGTTTTTGGTTGGATTTTGTGGTAGCTATTTGTGAAACAACACGGTATACTGTGTATTGCGTAGAGGAAAGGAGGCGAACGGTTTGAGACGGTACAAGGTAGAAACCCTTACAGAAGGGCGTACAAAATATTATTACATCCAAGATTGCCAGACGTATGACATTGTTCCGCTGCCATCCAAATATCTGAAATATAAAATCAAGGCCAATCGTTCGCCTAATACGGTGAAACGGTCGGCCTTTTCTATATGCTACTATCTGGAATACCTGAATGAAATCCATATGGAAATCCCACAGGTTTATGAGCTGGATCTGGAAAGGCAGAATGAACACTTTGTAGATTTCCTGTACTGGCTGAAAGCCGGGAACCATACAGAAAAGAACAATTTAAAAGTAATACACAACGGAACCTGCAACGCATATCTGGAAGATGTGTTCAGGTTCTTTCTTTATATCGAGGGAATGTATGAACAGCTTGGGAGCCTGAAGGTGCTGTCCTATAATTACCACTTCGCAGTCAATGCGGTAGGCGTAAAAAAGAGGCTCCGCTTTCAGGCGTTCAAAGGTTACCTGCAGGAAGAAGAACGGAACGTGCGGCCTGCGGAACACGATGAAATTATCACAGTCCTTCAGGCGTGTACCAACTGCCGGGATCAACTCCTCATCCTGCTGCTTGCGGAAACCGGATTCCGAATCGGGGAAATCCTTGGTGTAGACTATGTCCACGACATTGATTACCGGAACCGCATGATTGGCGTTTATTTCCGTGAAGATAACGAAAATGATGCCAGAGCTAAAAACGCAGAATATCGAAAAGCCAGGATCAGCGATGACTCCTTCGATTTCCTGATGTACTATCTGGCTGAGTACAGAAAACTATTGCAGCATCAGAATTATCTGTTCATCAATATCGCGGGAAAGACCGCCGGACAGCCTTTAAAAGTGGACAGCGTCTATGACATGCTGAAACGGATGGAGAAAAAGACAGGGATTGATCTGACTCCGCATATGCTTCGGCGGTACTTTGCCAATATACGCCGGAAAGACGGATGGCGGCTGGAGCTGATCCAGCAGGCCCTGGGGCATAAGCATCTGAATACAACCATACGCTATCTGAACATCATGGATGACGAGCTGATCGAAGCCAGCCAGGAGTTCTACGCCAAGCATTCCGCCTTGTATGGTGTGAAAGAACTTTTATAGGGGGAGGTGATAGGAGATGCCTGCCTATGCAATACGGGAATGGCGGCAGGAAGAAAAACCCAAAGCGTTGCCGGAGCAGATCATTGAAACCATTGATTCCTGCGAAGATGTAGCCAAGACCGCCAAAAGCAGGCTGAAGAAGTTCCTGGCAGAAATGGGGATTCAGGATATTCTGGAGATGGACTATCCACTGCGGAAAGCATACCAGAACTATCTGTTCTCCGCCTGCCAGATCCAATCGGCTGACCGTTATCTCCTTGCGTATGACAGGACAAAACAGGCGGATATCCGCAGACGGATGAAAACCCTGGCAGGAAAGAATCAATGCCGGTGGCGGCTGGAAGAAACAATTCTGTTCCTTCCCTATCATCCGGATCAGGAACTGGCGATGGAACTGGATTCCGTCAGGAACCGCCCAAATATGGTCTGGGATTTCACAAAACCCTGTGCATGGCATGTAAAAGAACAGGTTTTTACGACACTGAATGAAATCCTTGCCATTACGAAAAATTCAATCCAACGGAGACAACGATTGACTGGACTACAGTATCTGTACGATTTCTGTACCGAGCAGGCGATCCAGGATATTGAGGATATGGACTTGGCACAGGAGCAGATGTTCAACGCTTATCTGACCGAACACACTCCCAGTGAAACTTATAAACACCAGATGCTTGCGATCCTGAATTTATGCCGGAAAACAGTCTTCCTGCATAATGCACAGATTAACTGGCAGGCGAATATCTGGTACCTGGATGGATTGAGAATTGCGGAGCATCGGCTGAATCGGAGCAGTTCAGTGACCAGTGTGTCCTTCACAGAGATCAGTCACAAGGAAAACCGCAGGTACGCCAAGGAATATATGAAATACCAGATCGGCGTTACCGGTCAGGCCATCAGCACGATAACGACAAGATACTGCCTGTTGGAGCGTTTCCTGGTACGTTTATCGGAACAAGGTCAGGATGCCGCAAGCTGTACGACAAAACAGATTGAAGATTACCTCGGTGAATTGCAGGAAAGCGGGATTTCCGCAAAATCCTTTAATGCATATATATCCGGGCTGAATCATTTCTTCCGGTTCCTCATCGCCCGAAATTATCGGGAAACGATGCCGTTCCAGCCAGAGCTTTATCAAAAAAAGATAATCGTCAAACATCATGACCGGAGCGTTTCACCGGAGGTCTGCGAAGAAGTGTTGGGTAAGCTGCATCTGCTCCCGGATCACCTTCGCTGCATGTACCTCCATCTCTGGTGTCTGGGCCTGCGGATCAGCGAGGTATGTACCCTGAAGGGAAATGCCTATTATCGCCAGAACCATGATACCTGGATTCAGGTGTATCAGGTAAAGATGAAGAATTATAAGCGGATTCCCATAGCAGAGGGCCTGTATAGGATCATGGAAGTTTATATAAAAACCCACCAGATCGGGCCGGATGACTACCTGTTTACGAACAAAAACGGCGGCCCTTACCGGAGCATGACTTTCCGTCATCAGATGAAAAAGTTCTGCGAAGACCATGAGATTGACGGCGGGGATTACCTGTTCCAGTCCCATGATTACCGCCATACAGTGGCGACGATGCTTTATGACAATGGCGTATCCATACAGGGAGTACGGGATTACCTGGGACATGATTATCTGGAAATGACAGAACAGTATATAGACTACATGCCCAAAAAGATTGCAAAAGAGAATATGGGATTTTTCCAAAAGCCGGAACATAATCTGGCGGCTGGTTTGAGAAAGAAAGGAGGCAGAGATGGAAAATAGATTGTACTATTGGGAGCTGGCATGCTATGGAACTTCCGGAAATCTGCCGCAAAGAGCCATTGGAAAAAGTAATTTTATTGACCTTTCCCTTCTTCCCAAAGAAACCATGCGGGAAGAATACAGACGCTACTTCCTGTACAGGGGCGGCCAGGTGTCACTGAACACCATCTGCCATGAAAAAGCATATTACAAACAGGTGTGCCAAGCCCTTCAATTGCGAAAAAACATACCTGACAGCTTCCTCGGCTGGCAGCCATCCAAATGGATCGAACTGTTAAAGATATGGATGCTGCAGAATGGTATCCCATTTTATAAAGAGAAGGAAACTTTGTATGGAACGATATGCCGGACGGATGCTCCTGTGCTTCAGCACCTGAAACGCTTCCTGCGTTTCATTCAGCCGGAGGATATGCGACCGGAGCGGGAAAAGGATATATGGGCTCTGAAAAAACTGGATATCCCTATTAAAGAAAATCCGATTTATAAAACGGAAACTCTGGATTTTACCGGAATCTTGCAGGAAGGTCTAAGGGAGGAAGTGAAACAGGCAATTTTCCTGCATATAAAATATGAAAAAATCGGAACCGTGAAACGGGAGCTGACTTCCATCCGGAAGTTTTCCGGATACCTGATGGAGAAAGGCGTAAAGATCAATTCCTGCGCCGATGTTGACCGGGATCTGCTGGAAGAATATCTTGTCTATATCAACACCAATGGTTCATTCGGCAGAGGAAACAGCGATGACATTCTGAAACTGAGGGCAGTATTGGAAAGTATCGGCAAACTATATGGATACAGCCATCTGGAATCCTTATTCATCAACACAGATATCCCGCCGGAAGTGCAGCCAGTATTCCGAGCTTATTCCGATGAGGAACTGAAGCGGCTGAACGCTCATATCACAAAACTGGATATCCAGTTGGCACGATGTATGGTAATCCACCAAATGCTTGGTACAAGAATCTCTGATACGCTGACACTGCATACAGACTGCCTGTCAAAGAGAAATGGGCTGGATATTATCCGGATCGATCAGGTAAAAACACGAACATTCGAAAAGCCTATCAGTGCAGAATTGGCAGCTCTGATCCAGAAAGCCATCGATTGTACTTACGATCAGTATGGTAAAACCGAGTATATCTTCGTGGATGCCAAAGCTCCCAGCCGCCCGCTTCAATATACAACCATAAAGCACAAGGTGCTGCGGTTGATAAAAAGTGAGGATCTACGGGATGATGATGGGAAACTGTTTCAATTCAGTTCCCATATGTTCCGGCGGTCTTACGGAGTTAAGTTGACAGAAATGCATTTGGATGACTGGACGATAGCAAAACTTCTGGGGCATAAAAACATAAGCGCAGTAAAGCATTACAGAAAAATGAGTAATCAACTTCTGGCTGAAGAAACCCGAAAAGCACGGGAACAACAGACCAGAATCCTGCTTGCAAATTTAGATGGATGGGGTGAAGAATATGAACAAATACGACAGGATGATTGAAATGAACCGGGAACGAAGTGATGAAAAGATATCCGCAGCGAAACGGGCGATCCGTAAACTGTTGGATCAGGGAGAGAGGGTATCGGTTCCGCAGCTCGTAAAAATGACAGGCGCTTCCAGAGGATTCTTCTATAAGAATCCCATCGTGAGGGCTGAGATTGACCGGGCTATGGAACAGCAGGCCGGAACCATCAATCCCCGTAGAGGCATTTTAGACAAAGCAATGGAAGGACGGATAGATCTCCTTCAAGAAGAAATTTTCCGACTCCGGCAGGAAAATCAGGCACTCCATGCTGAAAATCAGAGATTACAGAAGATTATCAGCAAGAAAAGCCGGAGTGAATTTCGAAACCTGTAAAAAATAAAATATAGGAAAATACATAGAGACAGCGGATCAACCAACCGCTGTCTCTTATCATTCACAAAACGTATGGAAAAGCATTAAACATAGGTATTTGTATAAACGGGTGAAGCAGAGTACAATAAATGGGAAAGGTCGGAGCAATATGCTACTAAAAAAGAACAGAAAACACACTTGTGTAAGCCGTTAAGCCCAGTGTTTTCAAGGGCTGGAGAGGACGGGCTACATTTTAGTATCCCAACTGGTGGTACGGCGTGCCGATGGCGCTGCTCTCCTTTTTGGAGCAAAACGACCTGTCCGGAAAGAACGTGTACCTGTTCTGCTCCCACGGCACCGGCGGCCTTGCCAACAGTGTGGAACTGATTACGGAGGCTGCACCGGGGGCCGCGATTTCGGACAACATCTTTGACTGCTACGAGGAGGATGCGGCTTCCTCCCAAGCGGACATCCAGCGCTGGGTGGCCGATTTGGGCTTTGCCAAGGCC
Organism: uncultured Clostridia bacterium; assembly: GCA_944385055.1. GTDB lineage: Bacteria > Bacillota > Clostridia > Oscillospirales > Acutalibacteraceae > Caproicibacterium. Next base: position 9,898 of record CALWVT010000006.1, read on the forward strand.
GCATCGTCGGAAACGGAGGAATCGAACGTGCAGACCGACCAGATTGCCGTTCGCTGGGGCGACCAGCAGGTCGTTTACCGGCTCAACGACGGCACCGCTGCCCAAAGTTTGCTTGCGCAGCTGCCCCTGACCGTGGAAGTGGAGGACTATAGCGACAACGAGAAAATCTTCTATCCGCAAACGGAGCTGGACACCACCGATTCCCCGCTGGCCCAAGCAGGGGCGGGCACGCTGGCCTACTTTGCGCCGTGGGGCGACGTGGTCTTTTTCTACGGCGATTACAATGAAAATCCCGGCCTGTTTGAGCTGGGGCAGGCCGTCTCCGGCGGCGACTTGGTGAGCGGGATGACCGGCACCATTACGATTGAGGCCATGAAGTGAGAAACTCGCATCCGGAATATCACACTAGGAGGAAACAACGATGGAACAGAAGAAAATGCCGAAAATCGCGCTGGGCGCCTGGGCCTGGGGCAACGACGGAACCTTTGGCGGCAAGCTGACCGCCGGCGACCTGCGCCCGGTCTTTGACGCGGGCATGCGGGCGGGCCTCAATCTGTGGGACACCGCTTACGCTTACGGCATGGGGACCTCGGAAAAGGTGCTCGGGACATTTTTAAAGGATTATCCCCGAAATAGCTACCTGATCTCCGACAAATTCACGCCCCAGTGCGCCGACCCGGACGCGGAGAACGCCGTCACGGCTTTGTATGAGACCAGCGCGAAACTGTTGGGAATCGACGAGATGGACCTTTACTGGATTCACAACCCCGTGGGCGCCCCGGAGTGGACCCGCAAGCTGATCCCGTTAGCCAAAAGCGGCAGGATCGGCCGCATCGGCCTTTCCAACCACAACCTGGCGGAAATCCAGGAGGCCGCCGAAATTTTGGAGGCCGAGGGTCTGCACATTTCCGCAATTCAGAACCACTACAGCCTTTTAAACCGCTCCTCCGAGACCTCCGGGATTTTGGACTACTGCAAGGCGCACGGCATCACGTTTTTTGCCTACATGGTGCTCGAGCAGGGGGCGCTGTCCGGTAAGTACGACACGCAGCATCCCTTCCCGGCGGATTCCGACCGGGGCGCGGTCTATAACCCCATGCTGCCGCAGCTTGAAAAGCTGAATGCCTGCATCAAGGAAATCGCCGATGCCCACGGTGTGGCCCCGGCCCAGATTCCGGTGTCCTGGGCCATCGCCAAGGGCACGCTGCCCATTATCGGCGTGACAAAGGTCTACCAGGTGGAGGACGCCGCCCGCGCCGCCGCATTGGTCCTGACCGATGACGAAATCGCCCGCATGGAACAGCTCGCTTCCGGGATGCAGCTGAATGTCATCCGCTACTGGGAAAAGGAGATGCGCTGACCCCGTTTTCCTACCGATCGTTTTTTCGATGGCCCTCGGGGCCTCGCTTTCTAGACGGCTCCGCTTGCCCTTTTCGGGCGTGCACCGGGATGCAGCCGATTGGAAATGAAATCAAATAGAAAGGAATTCCCCTATGAAAAAAGTATGGACCTTCTTTTTATCGATAGCCTTTGTCCTCTCGCTTGCCGCCTGCGGCGGCACAGCGGCCTCCTCCGGCGGGAGTGCCTCGTCGGAACCGGCCGCCAGCGCTTTTGCGTCTTCCGCGCAGCCGGCGGCCTCTTCCGAGGCGGCGGAACCTTCTGCGGACGCGGAGCCTTCCGCCGAGTCCGAGACGCCGGCGGGAGAAGGCGGCACCCTCGTTGCCTATTTTTCCTGGAGCGGCAACACCCAGCAGATGGCGCAGATCATCGCCGAGCAGACCGGCGGCGACCTGTTTGAGATTGCCCCCGCCACCCCCTACACGGAGGACTACGACGAACTGCTGGACATCGCCCAGCAGGAGCAGGCGGAGGACGCCCGGCCGGCGCTGGCCGATGAGGTGGAAAACTGGGACAGCTACGACACGGTGTTTGTCGGGTACCCGAACTGGTGGGGCGATGCGCCGATGGCGGTTTACACGTTCCTCGAGTCCTACGACTGGACCGGCAAGACGCTGGTTCCCTTTAACACCAGCGCCAGCAGCGGCTTTGGCAGAAGCTTAGAGGGAATTGCGCAGAGCGCTGCCGGAGCGACTGTGCTGGAAGGCCTTGCCCTGACCGAAGGGGAACTGCCGGATGCGCAGGACCGTGTGACGGAATGGCTCGACGGTCTGGGCCTGCACGAATAAAAGACGAAAGGAGGCACCCCCGTGAAGCCAAAAGCCATGGTGAAAATTGCCGTCGATGTGCTGATGACGTTGGCCCTGCTGTTTTTAATGGGATATCCGTTTTGGGGCGATGTGGCCCACGAATGGGTGGGCGCCGGGATGTTTGCTTTGTGGATTGCCCACCACCTCCTCAATGCCGGGTGGTACCGCAGCCTGTTTCGGGGGAAATACACGCCGGTTCGGGTATTCCGGCTGGTGGTAGACGGGCTCGTCTTTCTTGCGATGGTGGGCTTGATGGTCAGCGGGGTGATGCTCTCGAATCACGTGTTCGCCTTTCTTCATATCCATGGCGGCCTGTCTTTTGCGCGTCTTTTGCACATGGCGGCTTCCTACTGGGGCTTTGTGCTGATGGCTTTGCACCTGGGGCTGCATGGGGGCATGTTCCTGGGGATGGCCCGAAAAGCGCTGCATTTGCAGCGGCCCTCCCGGGTGCGGAAGATCCTGCTGCCCATTCTGGGGGCCGGGATTGCCGTCTATGGATGCACAGTGTTTTTCAGGCGGGATCTGCCCACCTACCTATTCCTGCGCACGCAGTTCGTCTTTTTGGACTTTCAGGAGCCCATCCCGCTGTTTTATATCGACTATCTGGCGATGATGGGGACGTTTCTTTTCCTCGGGTACTATGTTTCCAAGCTGCTGCAAAGGCCGTCCGGAAAAAAGACGGCTTCAAAAACGGAATCCGTTTCCTAAATAAAAAGCGGCAGCATCTTTTCCATCCGTAAAACGCGTGTTTGCAAGCGCGCAGCAGCCATCAAGCAGACGATTACACGACAGGAGGTTTCTCATGAAACGATTTACGACGCTTTGCGCAGTCCTGCTGTTCTGCCTGGCAGGCCTGGCCGGATGTACCCCCGAAGCCGATTCCGCTTCGGATTTGAGCAGCGCCTCTGCGGCATCCAGCCAGCCGGCGGTTTTGTCTTCACAGCCGCCGGCGGAAGAAAGCGGCACCGCAGAACCGGCAGAGCCGGCCGGCGGGACACCGGCCGTATACATGACCGCGGACATCAGCGCGGAAGGCTTATTGGAAGTTTATGAAGCCCTGGGGGCCAATCCCACCGGGCATGTGGCCGTGAAGCTCTCCACCGGCGAGCCGGGCAGCAACTATCTGCGCCCGGAACTGATCGGGGATTTGGTGCAGTCCTTTGCGGACCCCACCATCGTGGAGTGCAACACCGCCTATGGCGGCCAGCGGGCAAATACCGCCATGCATTACCAGGTGGCGGAAGACCACGGTTACACCGCGTTGGCACCGGTGGACATCATGGACGAGGAGGGCTCCATGACGCTGCCCGTGGAGGGCGGCACGAACCTCACCGAAAACTATGTGGGGTCCCATTTTGCAGATTACGACTACTATGTGGTGCTTTCCCATTTTAAGGGCCACTCCATGGCGGGCTTCGGCGGGGCCATCAAAAATATCTCGATCGGCATCGCCTCTGCGGACGGGAAGGCCCACATCCACTCCGGCGGCAGCATGTGGGGCGGCGACCAGGATGCTTTCCTGGAGAGCATGGCCGAGGCGGGGAAATCCGTGTCGGATGCCTTAGACGGAAATATCCTTTATATCAATGTGATGAACCGGCTTTCCGTAGACTGTGACTGCGACGGCAGCCCCGCCGAGCCGGATATGCACGACATCGGCATCCTGGCCTCCTTCGACCCGGTGGCGGTGGACCAAGCCTGCATCGACCTCGTATACGGCGCCGAGGACGGCACCTCTCTCGTGGAGCGCATCGAGAGCCGCAACGGCCTGCACACGCTGGAGCACGCCGAGGCCATCGGGTTGGGCAGCCGGACGTATGAACTGGTGAATCTCGATGCCTGACGCCGCAGCTGTCCGGCCAAAACACGCAAATTGGAATTTATAATATAGGAAGGTGGAAAAGGATGGAGGTCCTTGAGCGGGAACTGGTCTATCTTTGGTATTACATTACCGTCCAGCTGGAGCAGATCTTCGGCTGGTGGGTGCTGGGAATGCTCATCGGCTCGGCCGTTTCGATTTTCGCCAAGGACGCGATCCATCGGGTGTTTGCCTCGCTGCAGGGGAAGCGCCTGGGGATCGGGGGCGTGGCAGCTGCCAGCGCTTTGGGGATCGCCTCGCCGTTGTGCATGTACGGCACCGTCCCCATTGCGGCCTCCTTTTCGAAGGGCGGCATGCAGGACAGCTGGCTTGCCGCCTTTATGATGAGCTCCATTCTCTTAAACCCGCAGCTGATTGTGTACAGCGCGGCCTTAGGGCCCGCCGTGCTGGCGGTGCGGATTCTCTCCTGCTTTTTCTGCGGGACGGCCGCCGGGCTGCTGCTGCACTGGTTTTACCGGAAAAAGCCCTTTTTCAATTTCACCGGCTTTGAACCCCGGGCCTCGCACGACACGGACCCCAACCTGCTTTTGCGGTACCTCAAAAATCTGGGCCGGAACGTAAAGGCGACGGGACCGTATTTCCTTCTGGGCGTCGTGCTTTCGGCGGCCTTCCAGCGATATGTGCCGGCGGAAGCCATGACCGCCCTGTTCGGCGGCAACGAGGCCCTCGGCGTCTTCCTGGCGGCCACGATCGGCGTGCCGCTCTACACCTGCGGCGGCGGGACCGTCCCGCTGCTGCAGGGCTGGCTGTTGGACGGGATGAGCGTGGGCAGCGCGGCCTCCTTCATGCTCACGGGGCCGTCCACAAAGATTACGAACCTGGGGGCGCTGAAGATCGTGCTGGGCCTGAAGCACTTTTGCTTATATCTGGGCTATGTGATGGCCTTCTCGCTGGGCGCGGGGCTTGTGGTCAATTTGGTGCTGTAGAAGGGGAATCTTCCCGGGAAAACCGGCGTCCGTGCCGACTTTTCCACATTTATCAACCGCCTCTGGTGGAAAACTCCACCGGGGGCTTTTTTCTGCCCGCTTTTTTCGTGTAAAGGAAACTTCTTTACACACGCCGGTTTCCCGGGAGAAACCGCGAAAAAGGCCGCTGTTTTCCGTGCGCGCGGGGCGTTTCGGTTCCGGCAGGCACGGGACCCGGGTAGCAAGGGAAAGCCCTTTACAGATGGCAAGCGCATAAGCGTTCGGCCGCCGCGGTGGAAAATGTTCCCCTGCGGCGCCGGTTACGAATTTGTAATGAATCTGAAAATGGATTTCCACCATTTTCGCCGAAATGGCCGCGCAATTTTGCACGAATACACCCACCATGGCCGTGAAACAGGCAAAAAAATGGGTTTGTTATTTTTACAGCCGAGAAGGTTACAGCGCTGTAACTTTCTCAATTCCACATAATGCACAGTTTTAGGGGGAAAAACAGCGCCAGGCGCCCGCCCATAATGCGATGTAACCAGCGGAATCGCGCGAAAACGCCGGACGAGCATTGTGCAAAATAGATAAAACACACCCGCCAAATAGATTTGACAGCCGGTGTTTTTCTGCGTATGATGCAAACTGTCTGCTGGGAGCAGACGGATGGCCGCAGGATTTCTACGGCCAAGGCGCGGCGGCGTGTCCCGTATGCGGGAGGCGGCCGCAGCTGCAATTTCGGAGAAACGGGTGAAACCAAATGCACAGTAAGAGCAAAAAACTCTTTGCACTCGGCGCGGTCTTGACCGCTTCCGTGGCCTTCACGGGTGTGGTTGCGAGCGCGAACAGTGCGGTCGTCACGAAGGACGGCCAGAGCCAACAGCTGTTTCTGCTGACAAACGGCGACACACAGGAAATTTTAAACAGCGCAGGCATCGAGACAAAACAGGGCGACCTTGTGGTCCGCTCGACGAACGGCAGCGGGCGCATTGAGGTCAGCGTCCGCACGGCGTACCCGGTGCGCCTGGTCGCCGACGGGAAGACGCGCTCCGTCACGATTCATTACGGCGACACAGCGGCCGACGTGCTCGAGAAGGCACAGATCACGTTGGGGCCGGTGGATACCGTCAACGTCGCGCTCAACCGTCCGATCCTGGAGGGCGAGACGCTGCGCGTGACGCGCAACCGGATCGTCACGGTGACGGCCGACGGCGTAAGCCGCGAAGTGGTCGTCGACTGCGGCGCCCGGGCCGAGGACATTGCCTGGGCCGCGGGCGTGAACCTGACCGGCTACGATGAGCTCAACGTCGACCGCGACGCGACGCTCGAGGACGGCGAAGAGCTCGTTGTCCGCCGCGTGTCGTACCGCGATTCTGCGAAGATGGAGGATGTTCCCTACGACACCGAGACGGTCGAGGACGATACGCTCGAGGTCGGCACGACGGAGGTCGAGACCGAAGGCCAGAACGGCCAGGCGCTTGTCATCAGCCGCACGAAGTATATGGACGGCGAGGCCGTCTCCACCGAGGAGCGCAGCCGCGAGACGATTACGGAGCCGGTCACCGAGGTTGTGCGCGAGGGCACGAAGGAGCCTGAACCGGAACCCGCGCCGGAACCGGCCGAAACGGACGATGCCGCGCAGGCGGACGCTTCCGCGCCCGTCCAGGACGACGCCGCCCAGACGATTGCGGGCTATTCTTACAGCCGCGTGATCACCGGCGAATGCACCGCCTACAGCGGCGGCGGCATCTGCAGCACGGGCGTGCCCGCGGCGGTCGGCCGCGTGGCCGTCGACCCGAACGAGATCCCCTACGGCACACGCATGTACGTGACGAGCGCCGACGGCAGCTACGTCTATGGGTACTGTGTGGCCGCAGATACCGGCGGGTTCATCTACACGAGCGACACGGTGCTCGACCTGTATATGAACACCGAATCCGAATGCATTTCGTTCGGCCGCCGGGATATGCTGATCTATATCCTCGACTGAGAAAAGAAAAGCAGGCGCCCCAAAGCGGGGCGCTTTTTTGTGCCCAAAGCGGGGAATGTCCCAAATTTGTCCCCGTAAGGAGCGAAATTCGAAAAAAGTTGTGCCGCCCCCTTGCGGTCCTCGGAGGGGTGTGGTAAGATAGGGACATCGGAATAGAACATATGGTCGATTTTATGTCAAGCGTGTTATGTTACCGCCGGTACCCGGCGGGCGCGGAAAGAAGGAGTGGGGAAAATGCAGATTTCACTGTTACTCGGAGCGGCCATGACGGCGGCAGCGGGGGCAATGGCGGCTAAGTTCCGCCCGCGGGCCCGCGGCGGCAGGCTTTTGTGTGTCCTGCTGGCGGTGATGGGGCTTGTGACGCTCGCGCTGGAGCCGGCAGACGGCACGGTGCTTTTGATCGAGCTGGTTTTGGCGGGCGTGATGGCGGGCTGCACGGCCGGCGTGCTCGCGCTGGAGGAGCGGTGCCGCGAAAAGCGCCGCGCGGCCTGCCGGGAAGCCGCGCGCCTCGCGAAGGAGGCCGGCCGGCGCAGCCTGCGCCTGACGCTGCGGTATGCGCGCGTGACGGCGCGGTATTTCCAGGACGACTGCCCGGCCGCTTGACACGGCGGCGCTTCCCCCGTAAAATGAAAGTACGTTTCGAAAGGGGGACGCGTTTTGGAGTATGTGTATGCGGGCCTGTGGCTCGTGGTCGGGCTTTTGCTGATCTTCCGCTTTGGAAAAGAGTATAAGCTCTTTTACGCGGTGGGCGCATTTTTCCTGTTCATGGCCGCGTGGTGGGGCTACGGCGCGGCGACGGGCACGGAGATGTTCGAAGGGACACGCGGATGGGTCTTCCGCGGGGTGGCGCTCGTTGTGCTCATCGCGCTCGTGCCCATTTTCGTGCGCCGCATGCGCCGTGAGCGCGCCGAAAACGGGGCCCCGCAGAAAACCGAGGCCCAGCGCCGGCAGGACGCCGAGGACTTGAAATGGCTCGAAGAGATGGAGCGCCAGTCCGCCGACGACGCCCCCGGCTTTGCCTGGGAGGAGGATGCGCCGGATGCGGACAAACCCGAAAACGGCGCAGGAACGCATCCGTCCGCAAAAGCATAGAATGCGAAAGCGGAGGAAACGTTTCCCGGCCGCTTTCAAAATAGATGGGGCCGCCCTTTTATAGAAAAAGGGCGGCCCTGCTTTTTTCGGGGAGCGTACCCGGGCCGGCCTTTCCTGCGGATTGCATTCCGCACGGGAATATGATACAATACAGAAAAAGATGCCCGGCAAATGCGGGCGCAAAAGAGGAGGGGCTTTGGATGCAGAAAAAAAGCGTAGATATCGCGGTTTTGGCCGCATGCATCGCCATGTTTGCGGCAACGGTTGTACTGTGCGCGAAGGGTGCGTGGAAATTTACGGCGTTCGTTTCCGGCGGCGTGCTGCTGAGTTTAATCTTGCACATGCTCAAAAAGGCGCGGCAAATGCCGGCGTATATAGACGCCAAATGGCACAATCCGCAGGCCCCTTCGCAGGGAGGTTCCGCATGCTGATCGCTCCTTCCATCCTCGCGGCGGATTTTGCCGCGCTCGGCGCCGAGGTCGAGGCCGTCGACCGTGCCGGTGCCGATTGGATCCACCTAGACGTGATGGACGGCCACTTTGTTCCGAACCTGACGTTCGGGCCGGACACCGTGCGCGCGCTGCGGCCGCATTCGAAAAAGCCGTTTGACGTGCATTTGATGATTTCCCATCCGCTCTCCTATGTGGGCGCATTTTTGGATGCCGGCGCCGATTGCGTCTCGTTCCATATCGAGGCCGACGACGATGCGCAGGAAGTCATCGACAGGATTCATCAGGCGGGCCGGCGCGCCGGGCTCGCGATCAAGCCCGCAACGCCGGTCGAGGCGGTCGTGCCGTATCTCGGGCAGCTCGATTTCGTGCTCGTGATGACCGTGGAACCGGGGTTTGGCGGACAGGCGTTCCGCGCGGAACAGCTTGAAAAGGTCCGCGCGCTGAAGGCGTTGTCCCCCGCGCTGCCCATTGAGATCGACGGCGGCGTCAATGAGCAGACGGCCCCGGCCGCAAAGGCCGCGGGGGTGGACATCTGCGTGGCGGGCAGTTCGGTATTCCGCGCCGCGGATTACGCGCAGGCCATCGCCGTGCTGAAGTAGACGGCGCAGGGATATTAAAAAACGAACCGGTTTTCGATAGACAAAAAGGCCGCACTTCCGGATGATTCGGAGGCGCGGCCTTTTTTGCCCTTTCCCGCAAACGAACCTGCATAAGTATTTTGAAAAGTTTTGGAGAGACTAGGAGGTATCTGAACAAAAAGAAGCAATCCAAGGGAAAGGGATGTTTGGAAATTGAAAGCAACAGGCATTGTCAGACGCATCGACGATTTGGGGCGCGTGGTGATCCCCAAGGAGATCCGGCGCACGCTGCGCATCCGCGACGGCGACGCGCTGGAGATCTATACGGACAACATGGGCGGTGTGATCTTTAAGAAGTATTCGCCGGTCGGCGAACTCTCCGCGACGGCGGCACAGGTGGCGGATGTGCTGCAGGGCACGGCGGGCAGGCCGGTGCTCGTATGCGACCGCGACCACGTGGTGGCGGTGTCGGGCGTTTCGAAGCGGGAGTATCTGGAACGGCGCGTCAGCGCGGAACTCGAGGAGGCCATGCAGGGCCGCGAGGCCGCGGCGGGCGACGAGGTGCTTCATCCGGTGGAAGGCGTGACGTGTACGGCGTGCGCCGTATGCCCGATCCTTGTGCAGGGCGACGTCACGGGGGCCGTCGTGCTCCTGCAGCAGGAGGGGAAAACGGCCGGCGAGGGCGAGCTGCAGCTCGTGCGCACCGCGGCCGGCTTTTTGGGGCGCCAGTTAGAGGCGTAAAAGGCCCATTTTTGCGGGCTGCCTTGAAAAGAAAGGGTTGCATTCCGAGGGAAGCTGTGGTATACTCATAAAGGATATTGTTTGGAGGATGAAAGAGTGGGGCAACCCACTCTTTTGTTTGCATTATACGCAAGTTGAGGTGAAAGTATGGCTGGCAAAAAACGCGGCGGCACCGCGCAGGCAGTGTGGCAGCTGGCACAGCCGCTGGCCGCGTCCCTGGGTTTGACGCTGTGGGATGTGCGCTTTTTAAAGGAGGGCGCCGATTGGGTGCTGCGCCTGTACATCGATAAGGAAGGCGGCGTGGGGATTGACGACTGCGTCAATATGACGCATGCGGTCGATAAGCCCTTAGACGAGGCAGACCTCATTTCCGGCGCGTATACGCTCGAGGTCAGCTCGCCGGGCATTAACCGCGAATTGACGCGCCCGGAGCATTTCGAAAAGTATAGGGGGCACGAACTCCACGTGCGCTTTATCCGCCCGTTTGCGGACGGCAGCCGGGAAGTGATCGGCACCCTGCGGGCGTTTGACGACCCGCAGCTGACGCTCGAAAACGGCGAAGGGGAGACGATGACCTTTTCACGCGCACAGACCGCGTGGATCCGGCTTTGTGAGGAAGACGAACAGGGAACACAGGAGGCAACCGAATGAGCAACGAAGTGATCGACGCGCTGGATTTACTGGAGAAAGAGCGCGGCATCCCGAAAGAATATATGATCGACCAGATCATCAAGGCAATTACGACCGCCTGCAAGAACAGCTACGGCAACGAAAACTGCAGCGTCCATTTAAACGAGGAGACCGGCGAATTCGAAGTCTTCCTGCGCAAGACCGTTGTGGAAGATGTGCAGGACCCGAACCACGAGATCCTGCTTGAAAAGGCGCGCAAGATTGACCCGACGTGTGTGCCCGGCGAGGAAGTCAGCGTCCAGCTGCACACGAAGGAATTCGGCCGCATTGCGGCGCACCAGGCGCGCGGGGTCATCCGCCAGGGCATCCGTGCCGGCGAGCGCGGCTTGATGCTCAAGGAGTTTGAGTCGAAGCACCAGGAGCTCGTGACGGCCCAGGTCGAGCGCGTCGACCCGCACTCGGGCGCCGTTTCGGTGCGCATCGGGAAGAGCGAGGCCATCCTGCCGCGCAGTGAGATGGTCGGCGACGAGACGTTCCACGAGGGCGACCATATCAAGGTGTACGTTGTCGACGTGCACGACGGCGAGAAGGGCCCGCGCGCGATTATCAGCCGCACGCATCCGGACCTCGTCAAGCGGCTGTTTGAAAACGAAGTGCCGGAGATTTACGACGGCACGGTCGAGGTGAAGGCCGTTTCCCGCGAGGCCGGCAGCCGCACGAAGCTGGCCGTGTGCTCGCACAACCCGTCCGTGGACGCGGTCGGCGCGTGCATCGGTGCGCGCGGGGCCCGCGTCGGCGCGATTGTGGAGGAGTTGGGCGGCGAGAAGATCGACATCGTCGAGTACGACGAAGACCCGGCGAAGTTCGTCGCAAACGCGCTGTCGCCCGCGACGGTCCTGCACGTCGAGGTCGCGCCGGACGGCTCGCATGCGTGCCGTGTGACGGTGCCGGACAATCAGCTTTCGCTCGCAATCGGCAACAAGGGCCAGAACGCCCGCCTCGCCGCGAAGCTGACCGGCTGGAAGATCGACATCAAGCCCGAAAGCGGCTTCTATGGGGAAGAAGAAAAAGAGGAGACACCCGTGAAGGCCCCTGCGGCGGACGCCCAGGCGTAAACGGCCCGCTTTTTTGCGCCTGCGGGCGGTAGAAAAGCGGCTTCCTCTTCGAGAGAACACAAGCGGTTTTTGGAAGGTTTTGAAAACGGGGCGCGCCTCCTTTTTGGGACGGACCGGCGCCCGGGATTACAGGAGGGCCTAATTTGCACCAGAAAAAAGTCCCGCTGCGCATGTGTACCGGCTGCGGCGAAATGAAACCGAAAAAGGAGCTCGTGCGCGTCGTGCGCTCACCGCAGGGCGAGGTGTCGCTGGACCTTTCCGGCCGCGCGCCGGGGCGCGGCGCGTACGTGTGCCGCAATGTGGAGTGCCTGAAAAAGGCGCGCAAGGCACACCGGTTTGAGCGGGCCTTTTCCTGCCAGATCCCGGAAGCGGTGTACGACCGCATGGAAGAGGAGATGAGCCGCCATGCGTGAACAGGCGTTTCTGTCGCTTTTGGGGCTGTGCCGGCGGGCCGGGCGGCTGGCCCTCGGCCATGACCCCGTGCTCGAAAGCCTGCGCCGGGGCAAGGCAAAGCTCGTGCTTTTGGCAGAAGATTTTTCCGCGCGTTCGGCCAAAGACCTTCTGCAGGCGGCCGAAGCCGCGAAGGTGCCCGTCTTGAGGCCGGGCGTTTCGCTGGCGGCTTTGAGCGCTGCCGTGGGCAGGCGCGCGGGCGCGCTTGCGTGTGAGGACGCCGGCTTTGCAGGAAAGCTCCAGGAGCTTTGTGACGATTGATGAGGAGGAAGGGATTGCGATGATGATTAAATACCGCGTGCACGACGTTGCCAAGGATTTTGGCCTGCAGAATAAAGATGTGATGGATATCCTCGAGAAATATACCGGGGACCCCAAAAAGCATATGACGGCGCTGACCGAAGAGGAACTCGACCTGGTGTTTGAGGCTCTGACGCAGAAAGCGGCCATGAAGAATTTGGACCCCTACTTTGCGCAGCGCACGGAGAAGGCCGTGACGATTTCCTCCAATCCGAATGCGGCGCCGGTGCCCGTCAAGGAAGCCGTCGCGAAGCATGAAAAGGAGAAGGCCGGCGAAAAGAAGGGCCAGGGCGACAAGGCCCAGGCCCATGCAAACCCCAACGGCGGCAATCCGCGCCGCGGCAAGCAGAAGCAGCAGCAAAAGCCCGCGCAGAAGCGTCCGCAGCAGCAGACGCTGCGCCCGCAGGGCAATACAACTTCGCGCGAGGGGAACGTCAACGCGGCGGACCCGACGCTGCGCCGCCCGGCCGACCGCATCGTCGATACGCGCGCGCATGACGTCGAGCTCGATAAGTATAACGAGAAGTACGACCGCCTCGCAAACGAGAAGGTCAAGACCGACACCGTCGTGCGCAAGCAGAAGCTAAACCAGAAGAGCGCCCAGTACCGCCGCGGACGCCGCCCGAAGCGCGAGACCGAGGCCGAGCGCCTGCGCCGCATCGCAGCGGAACGCAAGGCAAAGCCGATTACGGTCCAGATCCCCGAGAGCATTACGGTCGGTGAACTCGCGCTGCGTTTGAAGGCGACGGCCGCCGAGGTCATCAAGAAGCTCATGGCGATGGGCGTGTTTGCGACGATCAACGACGAAATCGATTTTGACACCGCGGCGCTCGTCGCGATGGAATTCCACGCGAAGGTGGAAAAGGAAGTCGAGGTCACGATTGAGGAGCAGATCATCGACGACAGCGAGGACAAAGCGGAAGACCTTCTGCCGCGCGCGCCGGTTGTCGTGGTCATGGGCCACGTCGACCACGGCAAGACGAGTTTGCTCGACGCAATCCGCCACACGAACGTGACCGCGAGCGAGGCCGGCGGCATTACGCAGCACATCGGCGCGTACCAGGTCGACGTTTCCGGCCGGCCGGTCACCTTCCTCGACACGCCGGGCCATGAGGCGTTTACGACGATGCGTGCCCGCGGCGCACAGTGCACGGATATCGCCGTGCTCGTTGTGGCGGCGGACGACGGCATCATGCCGCAGACCGTCGAGGCCATCCACCATGCGAAGGCCGCGGAGGTCTCGATCATCGTCGCAATCAACAAGATCGATAAGCCCGGCGCCAACCCGGACCATGTCCTGCAGCAGCTGACGGAATACGAGCTTGTGCCGGAGGAATGGGGCGGCGATACGCCGTGCATCCGCGTCTCCGCGAAGACGGGCGAGGGCTTGCAGGACCTCTTGGAGATGATCCTGCTCGTTGCGGATATGAAGGAATTGAAGGCAAACCCGAACCGCCCGGCCAAGGGCACGGTGGTGGAAGCGCGCCTCGACCGCGGCCGCGGGCCGATCGCGACGATGCTCGTGCAGAACGGCACGCTGCATACGGGCGATATTGTGGTTGCGGGCACGAGCGTCGGCCGTGTGCGCGCGATGACGAACTCGCGCGGGCGCACGATCCACGACGCCGGCCCGAGCGTGCCGGTCGAAATTACGGGCCTCGACAGCGTGCCGACCGGCGGCGACACGTTCAATGCCGTTTCGGATGAACGCCTGGCCCGCCAGCTCGTCGAACAGCGCCGCACCGCCCAGAAAGAGGAGCGCTTCAATGCCCGCACGAAGGTCACGCTCGACAACCTGTTCGAGCAGATGCAGATGGGCGATATGAAGGAGCTGCAGATCATTGTCAAGGCCGATGTGCAGGGCTCCGTCGAGGCCGTGCGCCAGTCGCTCGAAAAGCTCTCGAACGACGAGGTGCGCGTCAACGTGATTCACGGCGCCGTGGGTGCAATCAGCGAGAGCGACGTCATGCTCGCCGCCGCAAGCAACGCGATCATCGTCGGCTTTAACGTCCGCCCGGACCCGGTGGCCGAGGAAAACGCGAAGCGCGACGGCGTCGACCTGCGGCTGTACCGCGTCATTTACGAGTGCATTGAGGAGATCGAGGCGGCCATGAAGGGCATGCTCGCGCCGAAGGTGCGCGAAGTTGCGCTCGGCCGTGCGGAATGCCGCGAGACGTATAAGATCAGCTCCGTCGGCATCGTCATCGGCGCGCATGTGCAAAGCGGCAAGATCACGCGCAATGCGGATATCCGCGTCGTGCGCGACGGCATCGTGATCGCCGACGACAAGGTCGCATCGCTGCGCCGCTTTAAGGACGACGTCAAGGAGGTTTCCGAGGGCTATGACTGCGGCATCTGCCTTGAGAAATTCTCGGACATCAAGATCGGCGACGTGCTCGAAGCGTATATGATGGAGGAATACCGCCCCGAATAAGGCGAAATCCCATAGATTGACAAGATGCAGAGTGGCGCACACTCTGCATTTTTGGAACAGGAGGCAGATGGAATGCCAAGCCATAAATTGGACCGGACCACAGAGGACATCCGCCGGGAATTGACGGCGATTTTCCGGGAATTGAAAGACCCGCGCACGGCAAACGTGCTGCTTTCCATTGTGCGCGTGGATGTGACGCGCGACTTGTCGCTGTGCACCGTGTACGTCAGCTGCATGGAGGGCCTGGAGGCCGCGAAACGCGCGGTCAAGGGCTTGGAGAGCGCGGCGGGCTTTATCCGCCACGAGCTCGGCACGCGGCTTTCTTTGCGGCATGTGCCGGCGATGCGCTTTTTGGCGACGGATTCGATCGAATACAGCGCGCACATTTCCCACATCATCGACGAATGGAAGGAGGAGGCCCCCCATGATGCCGACAGCAGTGACGCTCCGTGAGGCTGCCGACTGGCTTTCCACGCGCGAGGACGTGGCGGTTTTGTGCCACCAGTCGCCCGACGGCGACACGCTCGGCAGCGCCGCCGCGCTCGTGCGCGCGCTGCACAAATGCGGGAAGCGCGCCGCGCTCTTTTGCGCCGACACGATCGCGCCGCGGTTTTCGTTTCTATTTGACGGCATCGAAAAGCAGGCCTTCGAGCCGAAAACGGTCGTCGCCGTCGATGTGGCCGACGAGGCGCTCTTAGGAAAGCTGCGCGCGCAGTACGAGGGGAAAATCGAGTTGTGCATCGACCACCACCCGAGCAACCGCCACTATGCGGGGCGGTATTTCGTGGATGCGAAAGCTGCCGCGACGTGCGAGATTCTCGTCGAATTTTTGCCGATGCTCGGGGTTCCGCTCGACCGCGCGATGGCCATCGACCTTTATACGGGCCTTGCGACGGATACGGGCTGTTTTCAGTATGTGAATGTGACGCCGAAGACCCTGCGGACCGGCGCACAGCTTTTGGAGCTCGGGGTGCCCGCGCCGCAGATTAACCACGCGATGTTCGGCACGAAGAGCCGCGCGCGGCTTTCCCTCGAGGCGCTGGCAATTGAAAAGATTGAATATTTCCATGACGGTGAAATCGCCGTGGCGCCCGTGACGCTCGAGATGCGCCGGCAGACAAACGCGACCGACGACGATACCGACGGCGTCGCGTCGATCCCGCGCTCGATTGAGGGCGTGCGCATCGGCATTACGCTCAAGGAGAAGGCGGAAGACCTCGTAAAGGTTTCGCTGCGCTGCCCGCCGCCGTACAATGCGTCGGAAATCTGCGCACAGTTTGGCGGCGGCGGCCATCCGGGTGCGGCGGGGTGCGCGCTGCACTGCGGCCTGGAAGAGGCGAAACAGAAGCTCGTCGCGGCGGCGGCCCAATATCTGGAGGCGCACGCATGACGGGCGTGCTCGTGCTCGATAAGCCCGCGGGCTTTACGTCGTTTGACGCCGTGGCCGTGCTGCGCGGCCTTTGCGGCGAGCGGAAGATCGGCCACACCGGCACGCTCGACCCGATGGCGACGGGGGTCTTGCCGATGCTTTTGGGCCGCGCGACGCGCGCGCTGCCGCTGCTGGCGGACCGGCCGAAGACGTATGAGGCCGCGTTCCGGTTCGGCTATGCGACCGACACGCTCGACCGGACCGGGAAGACGGTCTGCGAGGACCAGTCGCCCGTCTCACAGGCGGCGCTGCTGGCGGTCCTGCCGCGGTTTCGCGGGGAACTTCTGCAGACGCCGCCGATGTACTCGGCGGTGCGGCAAAACGGCGTGCGGCTGTACGATCTTGCGCGGCAGGGCAAAGAGGTCGAGCGCGCGCCGCGGCAAGTGACGATTTACGATTTAAAACTCCTGTCGTACGACGAGAAAAGCCGCCAGGGCACGCTGTCTTTGACGTGTTCGGGCGGCACGTACGTGCGGGTGCTGATTGCGGACCTCGCGGCGGCGCTGGGCACGCACGGCGTCATGACGGCTTTGCGGCGCACGCAGGCCGCGGGCTTTACGCTGGAGGAGGCGTGCACGCTCGACGCCCTGCGCGCGATGCCGCCCGCAGAACGGCTTTCGCAGATCTTGCCGGTCGAGCGGCTGTTTTTGGATCTTCCGGCCGTCTGCGTTTCCAAAGCGCAGGCAAAGCGCTTTTTAAATGGCGGCGCTTTGGACTGCAAACGCCTTGCGAAAAGGCCCGCCGCGCGCTGCCGCGTTCAGGACCCCGACGGCCGCTTTTTGGGAATCGGGGAGCCGAAAGCGGACGAGCTGCGTGTCGTGCGGCTGTTTTTATCACCCGAGGAGGAAGACGCATGAAAATCTATGAGGACCTGACCCCTTCCCCGCGGGAGACGGCCATTGCCCTCGGCTCATTTGACGGGCTGCATATCGGCCACAAGGCCGTGATCTCCCATGTGCTGGGGCAGGAGGGCCTTTTGCCGGGCGTGTTTACGTTCGCGAATAACCCGCTGTGCGATTTGGGGGGGCACGCGGGCGGCGAACTCATGACGCGCGAGCAAAAGGAGCTGCGGCTCACGCGCTGGGGCGTGGAGGTATTGTATCTGATCCCGTTCCGCCTTGTGCGGGAACTTTCGCCCGAGGAATTTGTTGTGGACGTGCTCCAAAAGGTCTGCCGCGCGAAGCGCGTCAGCTGCGGGTTTAACTTTACGTTCGGCGCGGGCGGCCGCGCGGGCAGTGAGGACTTAAAGCGCCTGTGCGCCGCGCACGGCATCGAGGCCATCGTGCAGCCGGCTGTTCTCGCCGACGGCGAACCCGTCAGCAGCACGCGCATCCGCGGGCTCGTTTCCCGCGGGGAAGTCGGCGAAGCGGCGCGGCTTTTGGGCCACCCGTACGGGTATTTGGGGCCGGTGCTGCACGGCAAGCGGCTGGGCCGCACGCTCGGCACGCCGACGTTAAACCAGGCGGTGCCAAAGGCTTTTTGCCTGCCGCGGTTTGGCGTGTACGCGTCCGTCGTGCACATCGGGGACGAGCGCTTCTGCGGCGTGACGAACGTCGGCGTGCGCCCGACCGTCGACGGCCACCACGTCTCGGCCGAAACGTGGATGCCCGACTACCACGGCCCCGAACTTTACGGGAAGACACTGCAAGTGGACCTTTTGCGCTTTTTGCGGCCCGAGCAGAAATTTGCAAGCGTAGAGCTTTTGGGCGAGCAGATTCACCGCGACGGTGAAAAGAGCCGCAATTTGTTTTTGCAGCATGTTTCGCAGATGCAGAGTTGACAATGTCCCGGAAAACCGGTATAATCATTTAGATAGCCCATACGCGGAAAACGGCGACTGCCCCTTCCCGGGGACGCCACACGACCGCTTCCTGCGTGTGCGGAAAAATTTACGAAAAGGTGGAATCCAATCATGAGAAAAGAAGAAAAGACTGCGATCATTCACGAGTATGCGACCCACGAGGGCGACACGGGCTCCCCGGAGGTGCAGGTTGCCGTTCTGACGAAGCGCATCAATGACCTGACGGATCATCTGCGCACGCACCAGAAGGACCACCACTCCCGCCGCGGCCTGCTGAAAATGGTCGGCCAGCGCCGCAGCCTCTTGAAATACCTGCAGAAGGTGGACATCGAGCGCTACCGCTCGCTGATCGCCCGCCTTGGCCTGCGCAAGTAATTGCAAATGTACAGGACAGCCGCAAACGGTTTTTTTAAATGCCGTTTGCGGCTGTTTTTTTTCGGTCTTTGGCAATTTTTAAAAAAGACAAGCATCGGGGGACTTTTTTTCACAACACTCTACAAATTTTCTCGTATTTGTGCTATACTTTATGCAAAATGAGTGATGAGTACGCGCAAGGTGCGCAGGGAAGGAGTAACCTATGTTTGAGAATACGCACGTTTTTGAGACGGAATTAGGCGGGCGCCCGCTTTCGATGGAGACGGGCAAGCTCGCACAGCTTGCAAATGGCGCCGTGCTCGTGCGCTGGGGCGAGACGGTCGTGCTGTGTACGGCGACGGCGAGTGCTGTCCCGCGCGAGGGCATCGACTTTTTCCCGCTTTCCGTCGATTATGAAGAGAAACTGTACGCGGTCGGGCGCATCCCCGGCTCGTTTCTGCGCCGCGAGGGCAAGCCGCCCGAGGAGGCGATCCTCGCGAGCCGTGTGATCGACCGCAGTATCCGGCCGCTGTTCCAGAAGGACATGCGCAACGACGTCAGCGTCGTGTGCACGGTCATGAGCTTAGACCGCGACTGCCCGGCGCAGATCGCCGCGATGCTCGGCGCGAGTGCCGCGCTGCACATTTCCGATATCCCGTGGGGCGGGCCGATTGCCGCCGTCGAGGTCGGGCTGATTGACGAGAAGCCCGTGATTGCGCCGGATGCCGCCCAGCAGAAGGAGAGCCAAATGGCCGTGACCGTCGCCTCCACCGCGCGGCGCATCGTGATGATCGAGGCGGGCGCCAACGAAGTCGGCGACGACGCGATGTACGAGGGCATTGTGGCGGGCCATGAGGCAAACCAGGCGCTCGTCGCCTTCATCGAGCACATGCGCGAGGTCGTCGGCAAGGAGAAATTTACGTACACGGCCGTCCACGCGAGCGATGAGATGCAGCGCGACGTGCTCGAATATGCGGCCGATGCCGTGCGGGAAGCGCTCGATACCGACGACAAGAATGTCCGCGACGCCAGGTTAAAGCCCGTGTATGAGGACGTGTTCGCGCATTTTGCGGAGAAGTACCCCGACATGGAGGCGCAGCTCGACGAGTGCCTGTATAAGACGCAGAAATACGTCGTGCGCCGCTGGCTTTTGGATGAGCAGAAGCGCGTCGACGGCCGCGGCATGGACGAAATGCGGCCGCTTGCGGCGGAGGTCGATTTGCTGCCGCGCGTGCACGGCTCCGGCCTCTTTACGCGCGGGCAGACGCAGGTTTTGACGAGCGTGACGCTCGGCTCGACGGGCGACGCGCAGCTTTTGGATAACCTTGGCGAGGCCAAAGAGAAGCGCTACATGCACCAGTACAATTTCCCGAGCTTCAGCGTCGGCGAGACGCGCCCGAGCCGCGGCCCGAACCGCCGCGAGATTGGCCATGGGGCTTTGGCCGAGCGCGCGCTTTTGCCGGTGATCCCCTCGGTCGACGACTTCCCCTACACGCTGCGTCTCGTCAGCGAGGTGCTCTCGTCGAACGGCAGCACGTCGCAGGCGAGCGTGTGCGCGTCGACGCTCGCGCTGATGGCGGCCGGCGTGCCGATCAAGGCGCCGGTGGCCGGCATTTCGTGCGGGCTTATCACCGAAGGCGAGCGCTGGATGACGATGGTCGATATCCAGGGACTCGAGGATTTCTTCGGCGATATGGACTTTAAAGTGGCCGGCACAAAAGCGGGCATCACGGCGATCCAGATGGACTTAAAGATCGAGGGCTTGACGCCCGCGATGGTCAAGGAAGCGCTGTATAAGACGCACAAGGCGAGAAATTATATCATCGACGAGGTGATTCTCAAAGCGATCCCGGCGCCGCGCACCGAGCTCTCGAAGTGGGCGCCGAAGATGCGGGTGCTCTCGATCCCGCTCGAAAAGATCCGCGAGGTCATCGGCACGGGCGGCAAGGTCATTCACCAGATCTGCGACCTGTGCGGCGTGACGATGGATGTCGAGGAGGACGGCCACGTCTACATTTCCGGCGTGGACGCCGAGGGCTTAAAGCGCGCGGCCGATATGGTCGACACGATTGCGCACGACCCGAAGCCCGGCACGATTTACCGCGGCCGCGTCACACGGCTCATGGCGTTCGGCGCATTCGTCGAGATCGCGCCCGGCAAGGAAGGGCTCGTGCATATCTCGCAGCTCGATAAAAAGCGCGTTAACAAGGTCGAGGACGTCGTGCAGGTGGGCGACGAGGTGACCGTGCAGGTGCTTGAGATCGACGAAAAGGGGCGGCTGAATTTGAGCCGCAAGGCGTGCCTGTAAATTAGAATGGAACATAAAAATCCCCGCAAAGGCTGTGCATACAGCGGCTTTCGCGGGGATTTTTTGGTTTGTAGATTTAGCGCCAACAGTGGGATTCCTTTGCTATTTTCTGTAGGGGCAGAAAGTCGCAGCCCAACGTATCATTTCTCTTCAACGCGCAGCGAGACGGAGCGCTGGTGGGCCATTAACCCCTCGACGCCGGCGAGATGGATGCACGTCGCGGCCATGTTGCGGCATCCCTCTTCCGAGATGTGCTGCACGAACGATGTCTTTAAGAATGTGCCGGGCCAGACGCCGTTGGCGTAGCGCGCTGTGCGCATCGTGGGCAATGTGTGGTTTGTGCCCGAGCAGTAGTCGCCGAACGCGACCGGCGCGTAGGAGCCGATAAAGAGCGAGCCGAAATTGTGAAGCTGCGCCGCGATTTCGTCCTCCTTTGCGGGATCGACCTGCACCTCGAGGTGTTCGGGTGCCATGTCGTTTGCGGTCGCAATGCATGCGTCCATCGTTTCGGGGATGAGGACGAGGCCGTTATCCTCCCAGGATTTGAGCGCGGCTTCACCGGTCGAAAGCGTCTGTGCGAGTAAAGGCAGACGCTCCAAAACGGCACGGCCGAGCGCTTCACTCGGCGTGACGAGCGTCGCGCGCGCGTTCGGGTCGTGCTCGCTTTGGGCCAGAAGGTCAATCGCGACGAAGTCCGGCTGCGCCGTTTCGTCGGCGAGGATCAGCACTTCGCTGGGGCCCGCAAGGCTGTCGATGCCGACATCGCCCAGGACCTGGCGCTTTGCCTCCGTGACGAAGCGGTTGCCCGGGCCGACGATCAGGTCGACGGCCGGGATCGTCTCGGTGCCGTAGGCGAGCGCCGCGACGGCCTGTGCGCCGCCGACGCAGTAGGCCTCCGTCACGCCGGCAATGTCCATTGCGACGAGAACGGCCGGATGAATCGTGCCGTATTGGCGCGATGGCGGGCTGCACGCCGCGATGCGCTTGACCCCCGCCACGCGCGCCGGGATCGCGAGCATCAGCGCCGTGCTCGGCAGCGGATAGCGCCCGCCGGGCACGTACGCGCCGGCGGCCTCGACGGGCAGCAGCCGGTGGCCGAGCCGCACGCCGGGAATCGGGCTTGCGACGTCCAAGGGCTTTAGGCACGCGAGCTGCTGCTCGGCATAAAACGTGATCTGCTCGGCGGCCTTGCGCAGGGCCTCGACCGTTTCCGGCGCAACCTTATCGTAGGCCGCGCGGATCTCTTCGTGCGGCACGCGCAGATAGGGCAGCTCGAGGTGGTCAAACTGCAGGCTCAGCGCGCGCAGTTCGGCGTCGCCGTTTTTCCGGACATTTTCCAAAATGCCGCGGACCGTCTGTTCGGTCTTCGCGTCGCGCGCGAAGGTGCGCTTGGTGGCGTCTTTGAGGACATACATATCGAAACACTCCTTTTCCATGTTCTTTTTATTTTCTATGCATGAATTTTGCAAGCGGTTCGGTACCGGAGAGAATGCGTCAGCCGGCGAGCCATCCGCCATCGACGGCGAGGATCTGGCCCGTCACATAATCCGAGGCCGAAGACGCGAGAAACACCAGCGGCCCCGCGAGGTCTTCGTCCGTGCCGGTGCGCCCGAGCGGGATGCGCGAGCGGATCCACGCACCGTGGCGCGCGTCGCGCAGGAACGGTTCGGTCATCGGCGTTTCAAAATAGCCGGGCGCGAGCGCGTTGACCTGGATGCCGCAGGGGGCGAGTTCCAAGGCCAGCGCCTTCGTCATCTGTGCGACGCCGCCCTTCGAGCAGCAGTAGGCCGACGAGCCGCGCAGGCCGAGAAACGAACCCAAGGAGGCGATGTTTATGAGTTTCCCGCTTTTTCGCGGGACCATCGCGCGCGCGGCAGCCTGTGCCATGAAGAACGCGCCGCGCAGATTGACCGCAAGGATTTTATCAAACTGTGCGGGCGTGACTTCTAAAAAATCCGCGGGACTCTCCGCGCCGGCGTTGTTGACGAGGATATCGAGCACGCCCCATTTCGCCTCGACGGCTTTGACGGCAGCCTGCGCGTTTGCAGGATTTGTCACGTCACAGCGGATGCACAGCGCCTCGCCGCCCGCCTGTTCGATCTCGGCGGCGGCCGCCTGCAGCGGTTCTAAATGCCGCCCCGCACACGCGACGCGGGCGCCGGCTTTGGCGAGCGTCCGGCAGTAGCCGCGCCCGAGGCCGGAGCCGCCGCCGGTGACGAGCGCGGTCTTGCCGGAAAGGGAGAAAGACGGCATGAATCGATGTCCCCCTTTCACGCTTCACCGCGAAGGTGCGCCATCGTGCGGGCAATCTCGCTTACCAGTTTTTGCTCGGATACCGTCAAAAGCGCGCCGTTTTCGACGACCTGCCGGCCGTTGACGACGACGTGCGCAATCGCCGTCGGCTGCATCGCGTAGACAAGGTTCGGCAGGATCTGCTCGCCCGACGGGGAGACGGGCTGCATCGAGAGGTCGGAAAGCCGCACGCCGACAAAATCCGCAAAATAGCCCGCTTCCAATTTCCCGACAGGCAGCCCCAAAAGTTCCCCGCCGTTTTCCGTGCCCATCGCGAACGCATCTTTGTACGTCAGGCACAGCGCGTCGCACGTGTTCGCCTTCTGCAGGAGAGCCGCCATGCGCATTTCCTCGAAGACGCTGATGCGGTTGTTGCTGCACGCGCCGTCGGAGCCGAGGCCGATTAATACGCCGGCCTTGCGCATCGCAGGGATGTCCGTGATGCCGTCGGCCAAAAACATGTTGCTCGACGGGCAGTAGGCGAGCTTGCCGCCGGCCGCGCCCAGGCGTTCGATCTCGCTTTTTTGGAGCCACACGCCGTGGACGATCACCGTGCGCGCGTCGAGCACGCCGGCTTTGTCGAGCACCTCGAGCGGGGTCAGGCCGCCGTATTCCCGTTTGACCTGTTCGACCTCAAACGGCTCCTCGGCCACGTGGATGTGAAAGCACGTGTCGAGTTCTTTTGCGAGCGCGTGGCCCGCGCGCACCATGTCCAAAGACGCCGCGTGCAGGCTGTGGGGCGCGGGCAGCA
Organism: uncultured Clostridia bacterium; assembly: GCA_944385055.1. Taxonomy (GTDB): domain Bacteria; phylum Bacillota; class Clostridia; order Oscillospirales; family Acutalibacteraceae; genus Caproicibacterium. The sequence continues at coordinate 33,609 of CALWVT010000006.1, forward strand.
CGGTCGCCATGCCGCTGCCGTTATATTTCTTTGCCAATGCGCGCGTATTTTCGACGGCGTCCTCGATCGTTTCCACATAGCCCGCGGGCGCGCCGGTCCAGTCGTACATCGTGCGTGCGAGCACCAGGCGGATGCCGAGGTCGTGCGCGGCGCGGAGGATCTGTTCGTCGCTTTCCGTGCCGAAATTGTGCAGGTAGAAGAAGTCGCACACGGTCGTGACGCCGCACTTGAGCATTTCCCCGAACGCGAACAGGGCGCCCGTATAGATATCCTCAGGCGAAAAGCGCTGGGAGTAGCGGTACAATGCCTCGTCGCGCCATTCCAGGAACGGCCGGTCCGTCGCAATGCCGCGCAGAAGGCTCTGGAAGCAGTGGTTGTGCGCGTTGACAGTGCCCGGCACGAGCACAAGCCCCGCCCAATCCTTTTTTTCTGCATGCGGATAGGTTTGGCGCAGGGCCTCCGCAGGGCCGGTTTCGACGATGCGCCCGTTTTCGACGGCGACGGCCGTGCCCTTTTCGATGGCACCATTTTGATAGGCAAAATCTGGCAGATACAGTTCCATACGGTTCACTCCAATTCCTGGTCTAAGCGCAAAAGCGCCTGAAGCATCGCGTTGCCGGCCAGCTCGATGTCGTCGAGGGAGGCGTCCTCGCCGGCGCAGTGGCTTTTGCCGTTGCTGCGCACGAACAGCATGCCGGCCCGTGTGCGGCGGGCGACGTTCGCGGCGTCGTGGCCGGCCATCGACGTCAGGGTGCACGGCGGCTGGCCAAAGTCCGAAAATGCCTGCAAAAGCGCGTCCTGCAAAACGGGCGACATCGGCGCGGGCGCCTGGTTTAAGTTTACTTGCCGCTCAATTTGGACGCCGCGCTGCGCCTCGATGGCCGCGGCCGCGCGGGTGACGGCCTCGCGCAGGGTTTCCAAAATGGCTTCGTCGCACGTGCGGATCTCGAGCGTGAGCACGACGGCGCCGGGGATGATGTTCACGGAATTCGGGAAGACCAAAAGCTGCCCGACCGTGCCGGTCACGTCGTCGCGGTCCACCGCCCGCAGCGCGCGCTCGAACGCGAGGTTGAGCGCGCAGGCGGCCAGGAGCGCGTCGTGGCGGTCGCGCATTACGGTGGTGCCGGCGTGGTTTGCCTCGCCGTGCACCGTGATGTCCTCGCGGTAGATGCCCGTGATTTTCCCGACCGCCGCGAGCGGCAGGTTTTTGTCCAGAAGGCGCCGCCCCTGCTCGATGTGGCACTCGAGAAATGCGCAGACGTCGTGCGGATCTAGGAGCGCCTCGTCGATTTTCTGCAAATCGCCGCCCAGGGCCGCGAGTGTCTCGGAAAACGGCGCGTGCGTCTGTTCATTTTCGAGGTGCTCTAAGTCCGCGCGGTGCAGCCGGCCGCTTAGGACCTTGCTGCCGAGCGTTGAGACGTGGAACGGGTTCGGCTCCTCACCCGTAAACGAGACGAGCGCAAATGGGTGACGCGTCGGCGTGTGCGTCTCTTCGAGCGTCTCTAAAATTTCCGTCGCGAGCAGCACGCCGAGCGCGCCGTCAAATTTGCCGCCTTCCGTCACCGTGTCGTGGTGGGATCCGAACGCGATCTTCGCTTTGCAGGCATCCCCAGGCCGCACAACCCACAGATTTGCGGCCGCGTCGGGGGCGGCCGTTTTGTGCAGGTGGGTTTCCCAATAGCCGCACAGCCACCGGCGCGCCTCGCGTTCGGCCTCGCTTCCCAGCGCGCGGTTGATGCCGCCGCGCGGGCTTTTCCCAATCTGCGAGAGCGCCTCAAGGTTTTGCCCGAGGCGTTCCCGGTTTACACGCAATGTCATGCCCATACCCTCTTTCCAAATGTGTTTTGAAAACACAGAAAACCGGGGCGGCAAAGAAAAAAGGCGTCTTGGCGCCAAAACGGCAGCCAAAACGCCTTTGTCTTTTTCTTTACCGGATACGCCAAGGCCGCGGCCCGGCGCAGGGGAAACACAGAGACAAAATCTGTGGGGGTTGGCAGCATCATAGCACGCCGCGGCCGGTGTGTCAAGGCTTTTGCGGCACAAATTTGCGGGCCGCTTTTCCTTTATAGGCCGGGCAAAAAAAGTCGGGAAAGGCTTTTATTTTGCAGGATTTTCAAAAGGAACTTGCAAAATTGCGCGGAAACGCCCTGTTGCCGCGGCCCGGCGCCGGTTTGCGGATTTGCGGGACAAGTGCTATGAAATGTCCGAAAAATAGAAGACAATGGGCAGGAAAACAGGAGGATACACCAAATCACAAAAAAGGGATTGACAAACCGCGCCCGCTGCGGTATCATACTGCCAAACACAGGAACAGAATAGGGACGACGAGGTCCTTGCAAGACGGCAGTCAACGCAAGGGCCTCTTTTTTACCACGATATGAATGCTTTCATCATTTATTCTTCGAAAAATAAATGATTGCATTCTTCGTTCGTGGGCAGTCAAGGGCGACTGCGCGGGGGTTTGCTTACACACCGAGGGCGCCTGGGACGCCGCGAAAGGGGGGATGCACGCGCCGTACGGAGAGCAGAAAAGCGATACGGCGGCGAAAGGAGAAAACACGGATGGAACAAGCCATACACATATACAGAAACGATCCGGCGCCACAGCCGGCAAACCGGGAACTGGCGGCCCTTTTGGGGCGCATGCGCCGCGCGGCGGGCCTTTCGAAGACGAACGAGAAACTCGCGGCGTATGTGGGCGCGCATTACATGCAGGTCATCTTTATGACGGCCGGTCAGCTCGCCGGTGCGGTGGGGGTCAGCCAGGGCAGCGTGTCGCGGTTCTGCATCAATCTGGCGTTTCGCGGCTATAACGATTTCCTGCATTACCTGCGCGAGTGTGTGAGCAAGGAACTCACACTGCCCGAGCGGCTGCGCTATACGACCGAACAGCCGGACGGCGTGGAGGAGATCTTAAAGACCGAACACGCGAATATCGACGCGGTCGGGCGGATTTTGCAGACGCCGGAATATGCGCAGCTGAAACAGAAGCTTTCCAAGGCGAAAACGCTCGTGCTGCTTTCCGCGCGCATGTCGGCCACACTCCTGCCGTACACGTTTTATCTATTTAATAAAATCCGCAGCGGCGTGGAGTCGGTGATGCCGGGCGACCCGCAGTGGGATACGCTGGAGCTTTTGGACCCGAAGGAGACGTACTTTTTGGGCTTTGTGTTTCCGCGCTATGCGAATGTCCTGCTCGATAAGCTGCGTTCGCTGCGGGCAAAGGGGTTTGACGTGGGATTTTTGACGGATGTCAATTTCCCGTACATGGAAGGGCTTTCTGCGGGGTTTCTGCGAATCCCGACGACGGTTCATTCGATTTTTGACATTTACAGTGCGCCGATCCTGTTTGTGAATCTGCTCATCCGGGACCTCGCCAAGGAGAGCAGGCATTTGAAGGCGCGGCTGGATCGGCTCGAAGAAATCGAGTCGGGGCTCTATTATAAAGAGCCCTAACGGCAGCAAAAGGCGGCGGGGAAAAGGAGGGTGTGCAATGAAATTGACACAGGAAGAGCAAAAGATGCTCGACGGCGCATACGGCGAAGGCGTGCAGCTCGCGATGAAGGTGCTGGTGGCCGTCGGCGAAGCGTATGATGCACCGTATATGGTGCCGGTCACACGCACGCATGTGGCGCTGAGCAACCAGGAGGCGGACCTGTGGTTTGTCGAAAAGCTCGTGCGCGGCGGCGCACACTGCAAGGTTTCGCCGACCGTCAATCCGGGGTTTAACATTGAGCTGTTCGAAAAGCTGACCGGTGAGATGACCGCAGAGGATATTGAACAGATGCAGCGTACCCGCGCGGCGTATCAGGCAATCGGCGCAACGCTGACGTACAGCTGCACGCCGTATCTGCAGCAGAACATCCCCTTTTTCGGTGAGATTACCGCCTATTCCGAATCGAGTGCGACGCCTTACGTCAATTCCGTTTACGGCGCGCGTTCCAACCGCGAAGCCGCGCAAAGCGCTTTGTGCGCGGCGGTCACGGGGGTGACGCCGTACTACGGGTACTTAATCAAAGAAAACCGCCGCGGGCAGGCGCTCGTCGAAGTCAAGGCCGACATGCACGACGACTTTGCCTACCAGATGCTCGGCTACGTGGTGCCGGAAAAAATCGGCTTTCAGATCCCCGTGTTCGAGGGGCTTTCCCGCCCGACACCGGAGGCGCTGATGAATTTGGGTGCCGAGCTCAATACGGCCGGGAACGTTGCGATTTACCACATTTTAGGCGTTACGCCGGAGGCGCAGACGTATGAAGACGCGTTCCAGGGGCAAAAGCCCACGCAGGTCGTGACGGTCACCGATGACGACCTCGCCGAAATGCAGGAGCGCTTGTCCGACCCGAAGGGGAAAATCGACTTTGCCTTATACGGCTGCCCGCATTTTTCCATCCGGCAGATTCACGACGTCGTACAGCTTGTAAAGGGCCAGAAGCTCGCCGTGCCGCTTTATATCATGTGCTCGACGGCGACGAAGGACTTGGCCGAAAAGATGGGATTCCTCGAAATCCTGCACGCGGCGGGCGGCGAATTGACGGACCAGACGTGCATGGACCAGCCGTGCTGGCGGTTTTTGTACGGCAAAAAGGGCGTGACGGATTCACCCAAATGCGCGTATTATACGAAACGCCGCCAGATGCAGTTCGTCGTGACGAGCCTTGAAAAATCCGTGGAAGCAGCATTAAAGGGGGAGATTGCATGAAGACGTACCACTGCCATAAGATCGCCGAGGGCAAGGGCGAGGGCGAAGTCCTCTTTTCGGAGGACCCGGTGAATTTTTATCTCGTCGACCCGAAGACCGGCGTCTTCATCGAACCGCACCACAGCCTGTCAGGGCAGTGCATTACGGGGAAAATCCTCGTGCTGCCTTATGGCAAGGCGAGTTCTGTCGTGCAGGCGGACGGTATGTTCCAGCTGAAGATGACCGGTAACGGCCCGAAGGCACTGATTTTGCAGGCGCCTGACACGACGCTTGTCGCGAGCGCGATCATTTTGGAGTATCCGGTCGTCGACAAGGTGGACCCCGCATTTTTCAGCGAGGTGAAAAACGGTGACCGGCTGTGCGTCGATGCGGATGCGCAGACGGTGACAAAGCTCGATTGATATTTTTAAATTTTTCTCATAGAAAAGCAAAGGCGCTTTCTTTAGGAGAGACGGCCCCGCTTTGGCGGCGGCCCGTTTCCCAAAGGCGCCTTTTCTTTATGATATTTTTTCGAACACAGGCAGAAGGGAAACAGCGAGAGGGCGGACAGTTGCCCAATATAGAAAGGAGCATCCCTATGAAAGGCAGAAAGACATTGGCAGCTTTGTTGGCACTGGTAATGGCCGGCACCGCGTTTGCGGCGGCGGGCTGCAGCACGGACACGGGTTCGGCCGCGAGCACCGCGGCAAGTGAAGCGGGCAGTACGGCCGCAAGTGCGGCGCAGACGGAAAACACGGCGATGCCCGATAAGACCGTGATCCTGACCTCCACGTGGATCGGCTATGCGCCGCTGCACCTGGCCGTGGAGAAGGGCTTTTTTGAACAGGAAGGCCTTCCGAATGTGGAATTGAGCGTCATCGAGAGTTCCGGCGACCGCAACGCGGCCATTAAGGCGAACCAGGGCCAGATTTTGACGCAGACGCAGGATACGGAAGTCATGACGATGGCCTCCGGCATCGATTTAAAGGAAGTCCTGCCGCTTTGCGACTCGAACGGCGGCGACGGCCTCGTCTGCAAGAACGAGTACAATTCTCTCGAAGACTTAAAGGGCAAGACCGTCGCGCTCGACACGACGGGCGGCGCGTCGCTTTACTGGTTTAATACGATCCTCGAAGAGGCCGGCATGACGATGGACGACTTCGACGTGCGGAACATGACCGCGGGCGACGCGGGCGCGGCGTTTGTCGGCGGCCAGGTGGACGCGGCTGTCACGTGGGAGCCGTGGCTGAGCAACGCGCGCAAGACGGATTTCGGCAAGGTGCTCTACTCGAGCAAGGATTATCCGGGCGTCATTACGGACGCGTTGGCCGTGCGCAGCGACTACGCCGAACAGTACCCGGAAGCCGTCAAGGCCCTGATCCGCGGCTGGTTTGACGCGGTTGCGTATGCCGCAGAAAACCCCGACGACGCGAACCCGATTATGGCCGAGAGCATGGGGATGTCGACCGAAGATTTTGAAGCGCAGCTGCAGAATATCCGGTACTACGACGAGGACTATGCGAACGAATACCTGTGCGGCGGCAAGATGCAGGAAAATGTCCAGAAGGCTTCGGACCTGTGGGTGAAGATGGGCCTGATGGACGAGGGCATCGACGCGGGCACGCTGGTCGACGCGAGCTATCTGGAAGCGATTGCCGGTGCGGGCAGCACCTCGAGCACAGCGGCGGAGAGCAGCGCCGTTTCCAGTGCGGCGTAACGCCTGTTTTTGAATACCGAAAGCGGCGTCAAAGCAAACCGGCTTTGCGCCGCTTTGTACGATAGGAATGGGGGAAACGAAATGAAACATCCAAACAAAAGGGTGGACGCCACGACGAGCGCGCTCGCGCCGCAGGGGAAGCTGTCGCGCAACGTGTATGTGGTGCTGGCCGTGGTGTCGTTTGCGGCGGTGTTCGCCGTGTGGGCACTGATCACGAACCTGGGGCTTGTCAACGCGGATTTCATGCCGACGCCGCAGGCGACCGTGCAGTCGGCCATCGAGCTGTTTACCGAGCAGCATTTCCTCGAGGACATTCGGGTTTCGACGTACCGCGTGCTGATGGGCTTTTTGATTTCGGCGGTGATCGCGGTGCCGGTCGGGCTTTTGGTGGGGGCGTACGCGCCGGTGAATGCCCTGATTGAGCCGTTGATGTCGTTTATCCGCTACCTGCCGGCGACGGCGTTTATCCCGCTGTTTATCCTGTGGATCGGCATCGACGAGTCGGAAAAGATCGCGGTCATCATCATGGGCAGCCTGCCGCAGCTGCTCTTAATGGTGGCGGTCGACACGCAGAAGGTGCCGCACGACCTCGTGGAGGTCTCCTACACGCTCGGTACGAAGCGGTCGCTTGTGCTGTGGAAGGTGATCCTGCCGGCGAGTTTGCCGTATATCCTCGACTCGCTGCGCATGATCCTCGGCTGGGCCTGGACGTACGTCGTCGTCGCCGAAATGGTCGGCGCGTCGTCGGGCATCGGGTATATGATGATCCAATCGGAGCGCATGATGGTTGTCGGGAATATTTTTGTGGGGCTGTTGGCGATTGGGCTGCTGGGGCTTGTGTTCGACTGCCTGTTTAAATTGCTCGACAAGCTTCTGTTCCGCTGGAAATAAGTTTCGAAAGGAGCGGCTTTTATGGCAGCATCCGTCCATTACCAAATCGAAAATGTCACAAAGCAGTTTCCCATGCGCAAGGGCACGCTGCAGGCGCTCGACCCGGTGAGCCTGGAGATCTATCAAAATGAGTTCGTCGCGATTTTGGGCACGTCCGGCTGCGGGAAATCGACGCTTCTGCGCATGCTTGCGGGCTTTACGGCGCCCACGACGGGGCAGATCCTCTCCCATGGCGTGCCGATTACGGGCCCGGGCAAGGACCGCGGCATGGTGTTCCAGTCCTACACGCTGTTTCCGTGGATGACCGTGCAGAAAAACGTCGAATACGGGTTAAAGCAGCAGAAAATGGAGAAATCGGCGCGCGCCGAAACCGCGCGGAAATACCTAAACGTCGTCGGGCTCGACGGCTTCGCGGACGCGTATCCGAAGGAGCTTTCCGGCGGTATGAAGCAGCGCGTCGCGATTGCGCGGGCGCTCGCCGCAAACCCCGAGAGCCTGCTGCTCGACGAGCCGTTCGGTGCGCTGGACACGCAGACGCGCAGCCATATGCAGGAATTGACGCTCGACGTCTGGCGGCAGTACCCGAAGACGATTGTCATGGTCACACACGACATCGAGGAGGCCATCTTTATGGCCGACCGCATCGTCGTGATGCGCGCGCGTCCCGGCTCCATCAAGGAGATCATCGACGTCGACTTGCCGCGCGACCGCGATTTTTACATCAAAAGCGACCCCGCGTTCCTCGATTACAAGCGGCACATCAACGAATTGATCTACGAGGAGAGTTTAAAGCTCGAGCAGGAAGCGCTTGGCGCGTGAGGGGCACCTGCGGGCGTGCGCCGAACGCCTTCCGGCAGATGCCCGCAAAAACCGTATGGGAAGAAAGGATGAAACGTATGAAAATGATTAAGGCGGTCGTAAGACCCGAGAAGGTTTCCGCTGTTTTGGAGGAACTCGCGCAGAAGGGCTACAACGCCGTGACGCGCATCAGCATTTTGGGCCGCGGCAAGCAGCGCGGATTAAAGGTCGGCGACGCGTACTACGATGAGATCCCGAAGGAGCTGTTGTGTCTCGTTGTGGAGGATGGGAGCGCAGAAGAAGTCGTCTCGATCCTGCTGAAAACCGCAAAGTCGGGCCAGACGGGCGCGTATGGCGACGGCAAGATTTTTATCAGTCACGTCGAGCGCGCCTTTACGATCAGTTCCGGCAAGGAAGAACTGTAAAGGGGGCCGAAAAAATGAAAGAGGCATTTATCGTCATCCGCCCAAGCCGTTTTTTTAAGACGAAAGAGGCGCTCGTCGCCGCCGGCTTTAACGCGCTTTACACGAAGGAAGTGCTCGGCCGCGGCAAGCAGCGTGTCGTCTATGCATTGACGGAGGGCGACGGCGACGCGGAGACCGTCGGCATCGATTTCGTCGCCAAACGGCTCCTCGACATTTACGTGCGCGATGAGGACGTCGACCGCTTAATCGAAGCGGTGCTTTCGGCCAATTCCCACGGATGCCCCGGCGACGGGAAGCTGTTTATCCTGCCGGTCGAAAACGCCGTGCGCGTGCGTACCGGGGAGCAGGGCGAAGACGTGCTCGTGTAAGGGCGCAGAAACCGAAGGAAGGATGGAGGGAATTGCGTTGAAGAAAAAGGCATCCCCGCAGGGAGACCGCAGCGAGGTCCTGGAGGCAAAGGTTGCCACAAGCATCATTACGGCCAGCCATGTCGAAAAGGTGTTCCACACGAAAAAGGCGGACGTCACAGCGCTCAAGGACTGTTCGCTCGAGGTGCTCGAAAATGAGTTCGTCTGCATCGTGGGCACGTCCGGCTGCGGCAAATCGACGCTTCTGCGCATGCTTGCGGGCCTCGACACCCCGACCGGCGGCGAAATCATCATCAAGGACCGCCCGGTTTTGGGCCCCGGCCCGGACCGCGGCATGGTGTTCCAGTCCTACACGCTGTTCCCGTGGATGACGGTGGAGCAGAATATCCGCTACGGGTTAAAGGAGAAAAAGCTGCCAAAAGAAGAGCAGGACGCGATTGTCGATCAGTACTTAGACACCGTGCGGCTCAAGCGGTTCCGCAAGGCGTATCCAAAAGAACTTTCCGGCGGCATGAAGCAGCGCGTCGCGATTGCAAGGGCCTTGGCTTCGAAGCCGGAACTTTTGTTGATGGATGAACCGTTCGGCGCGCTCGACCCGATCACGAAGGGGCAGATGCAGCTGTTTATCCGCGAAATCTGGCAGAAGGAAAAGCCGACGATTGCGTTCGTCACGCACGACATCGAGGAGGCCGTGTTTTTGGCCACAAAGATTTACGTGATGAGCGCGCGGCCCGGGCGCGTGCGCATGGAAATCCCCGTGTATCTGCCGTATCACCGCACGCCGGATTTAAAGGAGACGAAGGAATTTGTCGATTTGCGCATGCAGATCCAGGAACTGCTGCTGACGAATTAAAAGGGGGAATTTCACATGCCGCTGCTGTTGGAGGAGGACCGGGTGCGGCCGCTGCCAAAGCTCTATCCCGTGCGGCAGTCGTTTGCGCGGCCCCGTTTAGAGGACCCGGCCGCAGCCGTGCGCCGTGCGCTGGAGGACCCGGACATCGCGCAGCGGGTGCGCCCGGGTGCGAAAATCGCCGTCGCGGTGGGGAGCCGCGGCATCCGGAACCTGTTTGAAATCGTGCAGGCGGCCGTCGCAGCGCTCCAAAAGCGCGGCGCTTTCCCGTTCCTTGTGTCGGCGATGGGCAGCCACGGCGGCGGCACGGAGGCGGGTCAGCGCGAGATTCTCTCGGGCTACGGCCTGACGGAGGAGGCACTCGGCGTGCCGGTCGTGACCGCCGTCGAATCCCGGCGGGTCGGGTGCCTGCACGACGGGACACCGGTCTATTTTGACAAAGCGGCGCTTTCCGCCGACCTGATCGTGCCCATCAATCGCATAAAACTCCACACGGACTTTTCGGGGGCGCTGCAAAGCGGCCTTTGCAAGATGCTCGTGATCGGCCTTGGAAACCAGGTGGGCTGTTCGGCCATCCACGAGGAGCCGCCGGAGCGCTTCGCGGACGTCCTGGAAGAGGCCGCGGCGCTCCTTTTAAAGCGCGCGCCGATAGGCTTTGGGATTGCCATCCTCGAAAATGCGTACGACGAGACGGCCGCCATCGAGGCCGTGCCGGCTGAAACGCTGATTGCGCGGGAAAAGGAACTCGTGGGCCAGGCGATGGGGCTCATGCCGCGGCTGTTTTTCGATGATCTCGACGTGCTCGTCATGCGGCGGATGGGCAAGGATATTTCCGGCGCGGGCTTTGACCCGAACATCGTCGGGCGCAGCTCCGTGCGCAGCGAATACCCGCTGCCGATCCCCAAGATCCGGCGCATGGTGCTGTTAGACCTGACGGACGCGTCGCACGGCAACGGCATCGGCGTCGGCGCCTTCGACGTCATCACGCGGGAAGTGTTCCGAAAGCTCGACTTTTCGTCGATGTACGCGAACGCCGTCGCATGCAAGTGCATCGACGACGTCAAAATCCCGCTCGTCGCGAAAGACGAGGAGGAGGCCGTGCGGGTCGCGCTGAAGGCCTGCCGCGGCATCGACCGGCACAACCCGCGCATTGTGCGCATCGAAGATACACTCCATTTGGGAAAGCTCGAAGTCAGCGCGGCGCTTTTGCCGGAGGTGTCCCAAAACCCGCGGCTTTTATGGCTGCAGGCGCCGTAAAAAAGGGGGCGTTTTCATGAAAAGGACCTACCTTGTCCATTTGTCACAGCTCGCGACGCCAACAGGAAAGACGGCCCGCAAAGGGGCCAACATGGCACAGCTCACGGAAATCGCGGACGCGGCGCTGTTATTCGAAGACGGGAAAATCGCGGCCGTGGGCACGACCGAAGATGTCCTCAAAAGCGCGCCGCCCACAGCGGACAGCGTCATTTTTGACGGCACGGGGAAATGTGCCGTGCCGGGCTTTGTCGATTCGCACACGCATTTCCTATTTGGCGGATACCGGGAGAAGGAATTCCTGCTGCGGCTGCAGGGGGCGAAGTACCTCGACCTTTTAAAGGCGGGCGGCGGCATCCAGAGCACCGTTGCGGCGACGCGCGCGTTATCGAAAGAGGCGCTGCTGCAATTGGGGCGCGCGCGGCTTTCCGGGATGCTTTCCCAGGGGGTCACGACCGTGGAGGGCAAAAGCGGCTACGGATTAGACCTTTCGTGTGAATGCAAACTTTTGCGCGCCCTGAAAACATTGGACCGCGAAGGCCCGCTCGAAGTGGTGCCGACGTATCTGGGCGCCCACGCGGTGCCGCAGGAATTTGCGGGCCGGGCGGACGATTACGTCACGTTTATGCTCGAAGACGTACTGCCCAAAGTCCAAGAAGAGGGCCTCGCGGAATTTTGCGACGTGTTCTGCGAGGAGGGCGTGTTCTCGGTTTCGCAGGCGCGGCGGCTTTTAGAGGGCGCCAAGGCGATGGGATTCCGGGCAAAGCTCCATGCCGATGAGCTCGCGCCGTCGGGCGGCGCCGAACTTGCGGCGGCGCTTCCCGCCGTGTCGGCCGACCACCTTTTGCGCGTGTCGGACGAGGGGATCCAGGCACTCGCGGAGAGCCCCTGCGTCGCGACGCTGCTGCCGGGAACGGCGTTCTGTATGCGCGAGCCGTATGCGCCCGCGCGCAGGATGATCGAGGCCGGCTGTGCCGTCGCGCTCGCAAGTGACTTAAATCCAGGCAGCTGCTGCTGCGATTCGGTGCCGCTGCTTTTTGCGCTCGCGGTGCTGCAGATGGGGCTTTCGGTCGAAGAGGCGCTGACGGCGCTGACATTAAACGGCGCCGCGGCGGTCGGCCGCGCGGACCGGGTCGGAAGCCTGGAAGTCGGGAAGCAGGCGGACGTCGTGCTGCTGTCCTGCCCGTCGTACGCGTTTTTGGCGTACTGCACGGGCGCCAATCTTGTTGAGAAAGTGTGGAAAAAGGGGGTGGCCGTTTATGAACGGGAAACGCCGCACGCAGGCGGATTTTAAAACGACGCGCTGGGCGGGCGGCAGCACGTGTGAATTGTACCTTTACCCCGAAACGGGCAGTTACGAACGGCGCGACTTTTTGTTCCGCTTGAGCAGCGCCTCGATTGAGCAGGACGGCGCGCCCTTTACGCCGCTGCCGGGGGTTGTGCGGCACTTATTGCTGCTCGAGGGCACTTTACAGCTGCAAAAGGCGGGGGAAGCGCCCCGGACGCTTTTGCCGTTTTCCCCCGTCACGTTTTCGGGCGGGGAGCCGGTCCGGAGTTTTGGCAAGGGCCGCGACTTTAACCTGATGGTCAAAGGCGGGGCAAAGGGGCAGCTTTCGTGCCGGTTCCTTTCCGAAAACGGCGCCGCCTTTTTTAAGACGCCCGCCTTTGGCACAGGCACGTACTGGAAGACGGTTTATGCGGCCGCGGGCGCCGTCGTCGTGCAAGGCGGTGACGCGCCGCCGATGCGGCTCGAACAGGGCCAGCTTGCGGTGCTCAGCGGCCATGCGCCGTTTGCGGCCGAGGCCGCATGTCGGACGCCGGAGGGGGCCCGGCTCGTTTGCGCGGACGTCTTTGTGCCGGACGCCGCGAGCGCCGCGCTGCGGCGCGGCTCATCACGCAATTTGTAGGATAGGATGGGAGGACTTCTTATGTTAGACAACCGGACGATTCAAGATGCCATGCAGATCCGCCTCGACGATACATTGCCGGAATATCCCGCGTTTGTCCCCGGCATTCGCCGCGCGCCGAAGCGCGAATCGCATTTATCCGAACACGATATCGAACTCGCCGTGCAGAACGCGCTGCGCTACATCCCCGAAAAATACCACGAACAGATGGCAAAGGAGTTTTTAGACGAGCTTTTGGAGCACGGCCGCATTTACGGCTACCGCTTCCGCCCGCAGGGGCGCATTTGGGGCCGCCCGATTGACAGCTACAAGGGCAACTGCATCGAGGGCAAGGCGTTCCAGGTTATGATCGACAATAACTTAGATTTCGAAGTCGCCTTGTATCCGTATGAGCTCGTGACGTACGGCGAGACGGGCCAGGTGTGCCAGAACTGGATGCAGTACCGGCTCATCAAAAAATACCTCGAGGCATTGACCGACGAGCAGACGCTCGTGCTCGAGTCGGGCCATCCGGTTGGGCTGTTCCGCTCGTCGAAGCAGTCCCCGCGCGTGATCATCACGAACGGGCTGATGGTCGGCATGTTCGACGACCAGGAAAACTTTAACCGCGCGGCGGCGATGGGCTTTGCGAACTACGGCCAGATGACGGCCGGCGGCTGGATGTACATCGGCCCCCAGGGCATCGTGCACGGCACGTTCAATACGCTGCTAAACGCGGGGCGGCTAAAGCTCGGCATCCCGCAGGACGAGGACCTAAAAGGGCGCTTGTTTGTGTCGTCGGGTTTGGGCGGCATGAGCGGCGCGCAGGGCAAGGCCGCCGATATCGCCGGCGCCGTGTCCGTCATTGCGGAGGTCGATTTCTCGCGCATCCAGACGCGCTTAGACCAGGGCTGGGTCGACTGCGTCGAGTCGGATCTCGATAAAATCGCCGAAATGGTCCGCGAAAAGCAGGCGGCCGGGCAGGCGTGCGCGATCGCATATTACGGCAACGTCGTCGATTTGCTCGAATATCTGCTCAAGCGAAATATCCACGTCGATTTACTCTCCGATCAGACGTCGTGCCATGTGCCGTACGACGGCGGCTACTGCCCGCAGGGCTTAACGTTCGAGGAGCGCACGCAGATGCTCGCGGACGACCCCGAAGGCTTTGCAGAGCGCGTCAACGAGTCGCTGCGCCACCATTTTGAGCTGATCTGCAAGCTCCACGAGCGCGGCACGTACTTCTTCGACTACGGCAACAGCTTTTTAAAGGCCGTCTTCGACGCGGGGGTCACGGCCGTGTGCAAAAACGGCGTCGATGAGAAGGACGGCTTTATCTTCCCGTCGTACGTCGAGGATATTTTGGGGCCGCAGCTTTTCGATTACGGCTACGGGCCGTTCCGCTGGGTGTGCCTAAGCGGCAAGCCCGAAGACCTCGACGCGACCGACAAAGCCGCGATGGACTGCATCGACCCCAATCGCCGCTACCAGGACCGCGACAACTACGTGTGGGTGCGCGACGCGAAAAAGCACAAGCTCGTCGTCGGCACGCAGGCGCGCATCCTGTATCAGGACGCGATGGGGCGGTTAAAGATTGCGCTCAAATTCAACGAACTCGTGCGCGAGGGCAAGATCGGCCCGGTCATGCTCGGCCGCGACCACCACGACACGGGCGGCACGGATTCGCCGTTCCGCGAGACTTCGAACATCTACGACGGCTCGAACATCATGGCCGACATGGCCGTGCAGTGCTTCGCAGGCAACGCCGCGCGCGGCATGAGCCTCGTTGCGCTGCACAACGGCGGCGGTGTCGGCATCGGCAAGTCCATAAACGGCGGCTTCGGCATGGTATTGGACGGCAGCGAGCGCGTCGATGAAATCTTAAAGACCGCGATGCCGTGGGACGTCATGGGCGGCGTCGCGCGCCGCAGCTGGGCGCGAAACGAGAACTCCGTGTCGACGTGCGTCGAATATAACCGGATGCCCGGAAACGGCGGCCAGATCACGCTGCCGTTTGTCGCGGACAAAGCGATGGTGCACGCGCTCGTGGAGGAAACATGCGTGCAGAAATGACCGTTTGGGAGCGAGGAAATCTTTCATGAACACAGCAGAACTTCTTGTAAAATGCCTGGAAAATGAGGGCGTCGAGTACGTGTTCGGCATCCCGGGGGAGGAGAACCTCGCGGTGATCGATGCGATCAATCATTCCGAAAAAATCCGGTTCATCACGACGCGCCACGAACAGGGCGCGGCATTCATGGCCGACGTGTACGGCCGCCTGACGGGGAAATCCGGCGTATGCCTGGCAACCCTGGGGCCGGGGGCGACGAACCTGATGACGGGCGTGGCGGATGCGGAGGGCGATGGCGCGCCGCTCGTCGCGATCACGGGCCAGGTGCCGACCGACCGCATGCACATCACGTCGCACCAGTTCCTCGATTTGACGAAAATGTTCGAACCCGTCACGCGGCGCACAAAGCTCGTCGTGCGCCCCGACACCATCCACGAGATCGTGCGCCTGGCGTTTAAGTATGCGGAGAGCGAGCGGCCGGGGGCAACGCACATCGACCTGCCCGTGGACATTTCCAAAATGGAGGTGCCGCCGGGGACGAAGCCCCTTCTGCGCGAGGTGCCGCAGCGCGAGTTCGCGGACGTCATCTCCGAGGAATTTGCGGCCGCCGAGATTTTTAAAGCGGAAAACCCCGTGATCCTCGCGGGCTCCGCGGCGGTGCGCGCACATGCGTCCGAGGCGCTCACGCAGTTTGCCGAGACGCTCAAGATCCCCGTTGTGAATACGATGATGGCCAAGGGGATTCTGTCCTGTGCAAGCAAATACGCGATGATGACCGTCGGCATCCCGCAGAAGGATTACGCCGACAAGCTCCTCGAAAAGGCGGACCTTGTGATCGCGGTCGGGTATGACCTCGTCGAATACGCACCGTCGAAATGGAACGCGGATATGCAAAAGCGGATTCTCCACATCGGCACGCGGCCGGCGCACATCAATAAGTGCTACCAGTGCTGCGTGCAGGTGGTCGGGGATATTTCGGATTCGCTGTTCGGTATCCTGCGGCGCACGTCGCGCACGAGGGAACCTTTGGACGCTTTGCGCATCAAGGAACGGTTTTTGGAGGAGCAAAACGCCTACGCGGAAGATACGGCGTTTCCGTTAAAGCCGCAGAAAATTTTAAGCGATGTGCGCCGCGTCATGGGCGAGGACGACATTTTGATTTCCGACGTGGGCGCGCACAAGATGTGGATTGGCCGGCTGTACGGGTGTTATCGGCCGAACACGTGCCTGATTTCCAACGGCTTTGCGGCGATGGGCATCGCCGTGCCGGGCGCGGTGGCGGCAAAGCTCGTGTATCCCGAGCGGCGTGTGCTGGCCGTGACGGGGGACGGCGGCTTTATGATGAACATGCAGGAGCTCGAGACGGCGGTGCGCATCGGCGTCCGGTTCGTCGTGCTCTTGTTCCACGACGACAGCTACGGGCTCATCAAATGGAAGCAGCTCGACCAATACGGCTACAGCGAATGCGTCGATTTTTCGAATCCGGATTTCGTAAAGCTCGCCGAGGCGATGCACTGCAAGGGGTACCGCGTGTCGGCGGCGGAGGACCTGCTCCCGACGCTCGAGGCGGCCTTTGCGGACGACGTGCCGGCGGTGGTGGACTGCCCGGTCGATTACCGCGAAAACGTAAAACTTTCGGAAGCGCTGCACGAACTGTACGGGAATCTGTAACAGGCGGAAAGCGCGGGCATCAAAAGGGCCGGCATGGGGGTTCCATGCCGGCCTTTTCGCCGCATATTTATATTATGCATATTATAAAAGAAGAAGTTATAAAAGAAAAAGGCGTCTGGCCGCGGGGTCAGCCGGCTTCCAGGACCTTTTTGAGGACTTCCAAAACCGCCTCGCCGGGCTGCAGCTTTAAAGAAAGCGCCTGCCGCCCGCTTGTGTGGACGACTACGCGGCCGGGGAACGTTTCTGTGAGTGCCTGGAGCCAATGCATGTCGAGCGTTTCGGGATACAGCAGAAGCTGCCCCCCTTGCTGTTTGACTTCCGCGATGCCGCGCTTCCCGGCCGTGTTGCGCAAAAGCGCCACCTGGATAAGCCCCTCGACGCTCTTCGGCGGGTCGCCGTAGCGGTCGATCAATTCGTCCGTCACATCGAGCGCGTCTTCCTCGCTGCGGATGTCCGCGATGCGCCGGTACATCTCGAGCCGGCCGTCGTTTGTCGCGATATACCGCTCGGGGATATGCGCCTCGATCTGCAGATCCAATAGGCACTCGGTCTGCTGCGGCCGCTCCTCGCCCTTTTCCTGCGCGACCGCATCGCCGAGCAGCTTCAAATAGAGGTCGTAGCCGACGGCCTCCATGTGGCCGTGCTGTTCGCCGCCGAGCAGGCTCCCCGCGCCGCGGATCTCGAGGTCGCGCATCGCAATCTGAAAGCCCGAACCGAATTCCGTAAATTCCCGGATTGCCGAAAGGCGCTTCTGTGCGATTTCCGAAAGGACCTTATTCGGCGTAAACGTGAAATAGGCGTACGCGCGCCGGGAGCTTCTGCCGACGCGCCCGCGGATCTGGTGGAGCTGCGAAAGTCCTAAACGGTCGGCGTTATCGATAATCAGCGTGTTCGCGTTCGGCACATCGACGCCCGTCTCGATGATCGTCGTGCACACGAGCACGTCGATTTCATGGTCGATTAACTGCCGCCAGATTTCCGAGAGCGCCTGCTCGCCCATCTTGCCGTGGCCGATGCCGATGCGCGCTTCCGGCACGCGGGCCTGCAGGCGCGCGGCGACGCCTTCGATCGAGCCGATGTCGTTGTGGAGCCAATACACCTGCCCGCCGCGGCGCAGTTCCCGGCGCACCGCGTCGGCGAGGACCCCCTCGTCGTGCTCGAGCACGTACGTCTGCACGGGATGGCGGTCCTGGGGCGCCTCCTCGAGCACGCTCATGTCGCGGATGCCGCTCATCGCCATGTTCAGCGTGCGCGGGATCGGCGTCGCGGAAAGCGTCAGCACATCGACATTTTCGCGCAGCGTCTTGAGCTTTTCCTTCTGCGCGACGCCGAAGCGCTGCTCTTCGTCGATGATTACGAGCCCCAAATCGCGAAACTGCACGTCGTCGCTGACGAGCCGGTGCGTGCCGACAATCAGGTCGATTTCCCCGCGCTTTAAGCGTTTTAAAATAGCCTCCTGCTGTTTCGGCGTGCGGAAGCGCGACAACAATTCGACCGTTACGGGGAATCCATCCATGCGCTGGAGGATTGTCTGGTAGTGCTGCCAGGCGAGGATCGTCGTCGGCACGAGCAGCGCGCACTGTTTACTGTCGCAGATGCATTTAAATGCCGCGCGCAGCGCGACTTCCGTTTTGCCGAAGCCGACGTCGCCGCATAAAAGCCGGTCCATCGGCACGGGGCGCTCCATGTCGGCCTTGATCTCGGCCGTGCAGCGCAATTGGTCTTCCGTCTCCTCATACGGGAAGCGGCTCTCGAAATCGCGCTGCATCTCGGTGTCCTCGCTAAACGCGTGGCCCTTCGCGCGCATGCGGGCGGCGTAGAGTTTGATTAAGTCCTTCGCCATATCGCGCACGGCGCGGCGCACGCGCGTCTTCGTCTTCTGCCAATCGGCGCCGCCCAAGCGGTTTAGCCGCACGGCGCTGTCCTCGCGCGGCCCGATGTAGCGGCTGACGAGGTCTAGCTGGGTCACGGGCACGTACAGCGTGTCGCCTTTCGCGTAGCGGATTTTCAGGTAATCCTTCTGCACGCCGTTGGCCGTTAATTTGTGGATGCCCTCGTAGACGCCGATGCCGTGGCTTTCGTGGACGACGTAGTCGCCCGGCGCGAGCTCCGCGAGGGAGTGGACGGCTTCGCCCGCTTTGCGGCGGCGCGGCCGGCGGGTTTTTCCCGGCTGCAGCCGCCCGTGCGTGAGCACGCCCAAAAAGGCGCCCGGCCACTCGAACCCAGCCGAAAGCGCCGTCGGGAACACGGCGGCCGCGCCGCGCGGCAGCGTGTCCGTATCTTCGAGGTATTCGGCGGGGATGCCGGCCTCGCGCAGATCTGCCGCGACGCTTTTCGCCGCGCGTTCGCTGCCGGCCAAAATCGCACACGACCATTTCTGCCGCAGCATCGGTTTTAGGTCGTCTAAAAGCACCTGCGTCGAGCCGCCCCACACGGAGAGCTGCCGCACCGAGAAATTTAAGAGCGTCTTTAATGGCACCTCGCTGCCGCCGCGCGCGAACGCGTCCAAAAACAGCGTCTTTGGTGCCGCAAAGTAGGAGAGCGCATCCGTCCAGGATTTTGTGAACGTATCGAGCTTCCGGCACAAGGTGCCGTCTTCGAGATAGGCTTTAAAGTCCTCCTGCCAATGCTTCTGCGCGGAAAAGACGCGCTCGCGCACATTGACCATCTCGCTGACGGCCAGAAGGTCGTCTTCTTCGCAGTAGTCGAGCAGGCACGCCGGCGCGTCGTAGAGCAGCGGCAGGAATTTATCCATGCACGAAAGGCGCACGCCGTCCGAAAGCAGCTGCGCCTGCTCTTTTAAAAGGGGCCGCGCGGCAGCCGCGCTTTTCCCGCGCAGGGAGGAGGCGAGCTTTTGGATTTTTTCGCACAGCGCCGCCGTGTCGAAGCAAAGCGCTTCGGCGGCGGGCACGACGGACAGGCCCTCGGCGGCCTCCTCGGTGCGGCGCTGCGTCTCGGGGTCAAAGCAGGCGGCGGAATCGACCTCGTCGCCCCAGAATTCCAGGCGCACGGGCGCGGGCATGCTCGGCGAATACACGTCCAAAATGCCGCCGCGGCGCGCAAACTGGCCGGGCCCCTCGACCTTTTCGGCGCGCTCAAAGCCGCAGGCCAAAAGCTTTTCCTCGAGCGTTTCGGGCGCGAGGACATCGCCTGCGCGCACGGTGAATGCGTGGGCTTCGAGCACCGTGGGCGGCATCGTATACTGCAAAGCGCCGTCCGCGCAGGCGAGCACGGCGTCGCACGAACCGTTCTCGATGCGCGCAAGGACCGCGAGCCGTTCACAGGCATATTCGCGCGAAGCCGTCTCGTTTTGGTGGAAGCTCAGATCCCGCACGGGGAAAAACAGCGCGCGCATCCCCAACGCGGTCAGGTCTTCCAGGAGCCTGTGTGCTTCCGTTTCATCGGCACAAAGGCAGAACACGCGCTTCCCGGTGTGGAGCCAAAGGCTGTAAAGCAGCACGGCCTTGTGAATGCCGGAAAGCCCCGTCAAGGCCGCCGGCAGGGCCTGCTTTTTGACGGCATCGAGCAGGAGCGTGTAGTCGCGGTTTTGTTTTAACGCATTTGCAAGGCACTTCATAGTCGGGCGGTCCTCCTTTCTTTTTCTTTTCCTATTTTTTAATTTATGGAGTTTTCGGGCACTGTATCCCTTGGGGGTTGGGGGCTCGGAGCCGCCCCGGGGTCTTTTCTGCGTGTGCTTTTTTGATCCCCTTTATGCATATTAAACTTTTCATTTATTCCTTCGACGCACTCGGGCCCCCGGGGGCGGCTTGCGCCCCCAAAAAAGAGGGAGCATCGGGGGAGCCTTCCTCCGAAATTTAGGAATTGAATCGGTTCATCGCCTCTTCGGTGTCGCCGGCGACGATCAAAGAAACCGCCTCCACCGCGTGGGCAATCGCTTCCTCGAGCGCCTTGTTTTCCGCGTCCGAAAAACGGCTCAAAACCCAGTCGGCCAAATCCCAGCCCTCCGGCTTATGGCCGACGCCCATCTTTACGCGCGGGAATTGGTCGCTGCCCGAAAGGTACAGGATGTTTTTCATGCCGTTGTGGCCGCCGTCGCTGCCCTTGCGCCGGATGCGCAGCCGCCCGCACGGCAGCGAAATGTCGTCGAATAGGATTAGCACCTGCTGCGGCTTGAGCTTATAAAACTGCATTGCCGGCACGACGCTTTTGCCCGACAGGTTCATAAACGTCGAGGGCTTTAAAAACAGTACCTTTTTGCCCGCAAGTTCGCCGAGCCCCGTCTGCCCCTGAAAGCGCAGCCGGTTGACCTTGGCCCCCGCCTTTTCGGCCACCGCGTCGAGCGTGCGGAACCCCGCATTGTGCCGCGTCTGCGCATATTGGCTGCCCGGATTTCCCAGGCCCACTACCATCCATTCTACGGGGCCGGCTGGCGGATTATTTCCAAAAATCATCGCGTTCACCTCAACACAAAAGGGGCTGCCCCGCGCCGGAGGGGACCTCCGAAACGCCGGGCAACCCGCTTTTTCGATTTTCTTTTGCGAAAAACCGCTTCCTTAGTTGAACATGGGGGAAACCGGCTTCTCCTCGTAAATGCGTTCGATCGCTTCCGCAAACGTCGGCGCAACCGGCAGCACCGTAATCTTGTCCAAATGCTTTTCATCCGGCACCGGGATCGTGTCAAGCAGCACGATTTCCTGCAGCACCGACTTCTCCAGACGGTCAATCGCCGGGCCGGACAGCACGCCGTGCGTCGCGCACGCCATGACCGAAATCGCGCCATGCTCCATGATCGCCTGGGCCGCGTTGCACAGCGTGCCGGCCGTGTCGATCATGTCGTCGACGATGATGATCTTCTTGCCTTCCACGGAACCGATGATGTTCATGACCTCGCTGACATTCGCGCGGGCACGGCGCTTGTCGACGATCGCCATCGGCACGCCGATGCGCGCTGCAAAGTCACGCGCGCGGGTGACGCTGCCTAAGTCCGGCGACACGACCATGTACTCGTCCGGATGGTCGCCTAAGCGCTCCTTCATGAAGTTTGCCAGAAGCGGTGCGCCGCGCAGATGGTCGACCGGGATGTTAAAGAAACCCTGGATCTGCGGTGCGTGCAGGTCCATCGTCAGCACGCGGTCGGCGCCCGCCGTCGTCAAAAGATCTGCGCACAGCTTCGCACTAATCGGGTCGCGGGCCTTCGCTTTGCGGTCCTGGCGTGCGTAGCCGAAGTACGGGATGACCGCCGTGATGCGCGCGGCCGAGGCGCGCTTTAAGGCGTCCATCATGATCAGCAGCTCCATCAGGTTGTCGTTGACCGGCGAGCACGTCGACTGGACGATGTAGCAGTCCGAGCCGCGCACGGATTCCTGCAGCGAGACGGAGATTTCGCCGTCGCTGAAGGTCGTGACGGTGCTCTTGCCCAGCGGCAGCCCTAAGCACGTGCTGATGTCGCGCGCCATCTGTGGGGTCGCGCTGGCAGCGAAGATTTTGATGTCCTTGCCGTGGAAGTTCATTCTTTTTCCCCCTGTTATCTTTGCACAATCTTTTGTGGAGCGGCCCGGCACTTTGCCGGTTCGGAAGGCCCCAAACCGGCCGCACGGAACGGAAATCCCACCGCCGCAAAGAGAACGGCGTTTTCCCCCCGCGCAGCCGCACACGGCCCGCTTTGGGCGCGGGGCAAAAAGCCCCAGCCGGTATATTGGATACGCCCGCCTTTTTCAAAAAGTGGGCGCACAAGCAGGGCGCCTTCCGCGCTGGGGAGGCACCCTATTTGGCATTATTTCAAGACGCTGAACGGCAAAAGCTCCGTTTTGTCCGCGAGCGTCTGGGAGTAGACCTGGACACTGTTTAAAATCGCGTCGGCGCCGACCTTCGTGTCCTGCAGGAATGTATTCGGGCCGAGCATGCAGTTTTCGCCGATGACCGTGTCGCCGCACAGAATCGTGCCCGGCAGGATCGTCGTGTAATGGCCGATCTTGACGTCCGGGCCGATTAACACGCCGTCGATGCACGGGATCGACACGCCGTCCGTCATATGGCGCTCGAGGATTTTTTCGCGCGCAATCGCATTTAATTCATTTAACTGCTTGCAGTCGTTCGCGCCCAAAACCGTCGTCGGGTCTTTGGCCGTATACGCACTCGCGCGGCGGCCCGATTCAATCAGAAGGCGGATCGCGTCGGTCAGGTAATATTCGCCCTGCGCATTGTCCGACGTGATGCGCGAGAGGACGTCGAGCAAATCGTCCGTGCAAAACCAGTACGAGCCCGAGTTAATCTCGTGAATCTGCTGGGTCTGCCAGTCGGCGTCCTTCTGCTCGACAATCGCGCGCAAAAGCCCCGTGTCGCCGTCGCGCACGATGCGGCCGTAGCCCGTCGGGTCGTCGACGGCGGCGGAAATGACCGTGGCCGCGTTGCCATTATTTAAATGAACACGCAGCGCCGCGTCGATCACATGCGGCGTCATAAACGGGGCGTCGCCGTTTAGCACGAGCACATGCCCGCCGCGCCGCGCTTCGAGAAACGCGCGCGCCATCATCACGGCGTGGCCCGTGCCGCGGCGCTCTTTTTGCAGCACGCACTGTACCGGCGGCAGGGAACCGTTTTGGGCGTTATAGGCTGCGAGGTACGCCTCCACCTGCTCGTGCCGGTGGCCCGCCACACAGCAGACGTCCGCGACGTACGAGCCGCGCACGGCGTCGAGCACCCAGCGCAGCATCGGTTTAAACAGCACTTCGCTTAACACTTTCGGACGGTTCGATTTCATCCGTTTCCCTTCGCCCGCAGCGAGGATCACGGCACTGTACTGCTCAGACATGGCTTCCTCCCGACAACTTGCTAAAATGCGGAAACCGGCCGCCGCCTGCCCGCTTTTTCGGGAAAATCGAAAAGCGGCCCACACGGCCCCAGAACCCCTTTCAGTATATGGCTTTTTTTCGTGGATTGCAAGTGTTTCCCGCAAGATTGTAGGGGCACCCCATGATTTTCCGGGCACAGGCAAAAATTTTTACAAAATCGGGGGAGAAAATCGCCATTTCTCTCTAGAAATTTGCGTTGTAGTTTGTTATAATAACAGATGGAAAACCCCTTATGGCGGGGACGGACTGACCCGTTTGTTTTCTTTTCCAGAAAATGGAGGACCATCGCCCCTCCAAAGATTCGGGAAAATCTTATTTAGGAGGATTCATCCAATGAGCCACAAGTACGTCTACCTCTTCTCAGAGGGCAACAAGGACATGCGTGAGCTGCTCGGCGGCAAGGGCGCGAACCTTGCGGAAATGACCCGTGCAGGCATGCCGGTCCCGCAGGGCTTCACGATCACGACGGAAGCCTGCACGCAGTATTATGAAGATGGCCGTCAGATTAACGACGAGATCCAGGCCGAGATCTATGAGTATCTCGCCAAGATGGAGCAGATCTGCGGCAAGAAATTTGCTGACAAGGAAAACCCGCTGCTGGTTTCCGTCCGTTCCGGCGCGCGCGCTTCGATGCCTGGCATGATGGACACGATCCTGAACCTGGGCTTAAACGACGAGGTCGTCGTCGGCTTTGCGAAGTTCACGGGCAACGAGCGCTTTGCATATGACTCCTATCGCCGCTTCATCCAGATGTTCTCGGACGTCGTTATGGAGCTGCCGAAGTCGGAATTCGAAAAGATTATCGACCAGAAGAAGGCCGAGCGCGGCGTCAAGCAGGACGTCGAACTCAACGCCGACGATAT
Organism: uncultured Clostridia bacterium; assembly: GCA_944385055.1. Lineage (GTDB taxonomy): Bacteria > Bacillota > Clostridia > Oscillospirales > Acutalibacteraceae > Caproicibacterium. The sequence continues at coordinate 57,893 of CALWVT010000006.1, forward strand.
GAAGGACCTGGTCCGCCGCTTCAAGGCGTTCTACCTCGAGCAGAAGGGCGAAGAGTTCCCGCAGGACCCGAAGGTCCAGCTCATGGAAGCGGTCAAGGCCGTGTTCCGTTCCTGGGATAACCCGCGCGCGAACGTTTACCGCCGCATGAACGAGATCCCCTACGACTGGGGCACCGCCGTCAACGTGCAGCAGATGGTGTTCGGCAACAGCGGCGACCGCTCCGGCACGGGCGTTGCGTTTACGCGTAACCCGGCAACGGGCGAGAAGGCGCTGTTCGGCGAATATCTGATTAACGCCCAGGGCGAAGACGTTGTCGCCGGTGTGCGCACGCCGTCCCCGATCTCGAAGCTGAAGGAAGAAATGCCCGAAGTGTACGAGGAGTTCGCGAACATCGCCGACCGCCTCGAGAAGCACTATAAGGACATGCAGGATATGGAGTTCACGATTGAAAACGGCAAACTCTACATGCTGCAGACCCGTAACGGCAAGCGCACGGCAAACGCCGCTCTGAAGATCGCCGTCGACCTCGTTGACGAAGGCATGATCGACGAAGAAGAGGCTGTGCTGCGCGTAGAGCCCCAGCAGCTCGACGCCCTGCTCCATCCGCAGTTTGACGCGGACGCCTTAAAGAACGCCCAGCCGATTGGCAAGGGCCTCGCGGCTTCCCCGGGCGCTGCCTGCGGCAAGATCGTCTTCACCGCAGAAGACGCAAAGGCTTGGAAAGAGCGCGGCGAAAAGGTCGTCCTGGTCCGCCGTGAGACGTCTCCGGAAGACATCGAAGGCATGCAGTCCGCGGAAGGCATCCTGACGGTGCGCGGCGGCATGACGAGCCACGCGGCTGTTGTTGCGCGCGGCATGGGCACGTGCTGCGTCTCCGGCTGCGGCGACATCGTGGTCGATTATGACTCGAAGTCCTTCACGCTCGGCGGCAAGACGTACCATGAAGGCGATTATATCTCCATCGACGGCTCCACCGGCAACATCTACGGCGAAGCCATCCCGACGGCTCCGGCCACGATTTCCGGCGACTTCGGCCGCTACATGGGCTGGGCCGATAAGGTCCGCCGCCTGAAGGTCCGCACGAACGCGGATACCCCGCGCGACGCGAAGCAGGCGAGCGACTTCGGTGCAGAGGGCATCGGCCTTTGCCGCACCGAGCACATGTTCTTCGAGGGCGAGCGCATTAAGGCAATGCGTGAAATGATCGTCGCCGAGACGGTCGAAGAGCGCAAGAAGGCACTCGACAAGATCATGCCGTACCAGCAGGGCGACTTCGAAGCGCTCTACAAGGTCATGGGCGAGCGCCCGGTTACGATCCGCTTCCTCGATCCGCCGCTGCATGAGTTCCTGCCGACGAAGGAAGAGGACATTCAGGATCTGGCCGCTGACCTCAACATCACGGTTGAGAAGCTCAAGGAAGTCATCGCTTCCCTGCACGAGTTCAACCCGATGATGGGCCACCGCGGCTGCCGCTTGACCGTCACGTATCCGGAAATCGCCGAGATGCAGACGACGGCCGTCATCAACGCGGCATTGAACGTCCGCAAGGAGACCGGCCTCAATATCGTCCCGCAGATCATGATCCCGCTCGTTGGCGAAGTCAAAGAGCTCAAGTTCGTCAAGGACATCGTTGTCAAGACCGCGGACAAGCTCATCGCGGACGCCGGTTCCGACATGAAGTACGAAGTCGGCACGATGATCGAGATCCCGCGTGCGGCGCTGACCGCCGGCAAGATCGCGACGGAAGCAGACTTCTTCTGCTATGGCACGAACGACCTGACGCAGATGACGTTCGGCTTCAGCCGTGACGACGCAGGCAAGTTCCTCGATTCCTACTATGAGAACAAGATTTACGAGTCCGATCCGTTCGTCCACCTCGATCAGGAAGGCGTGGGCCGCCTGATCAAGATGAGCGTCGAGGAAGGCAAGAAGGTCAACCCGGCGCTGCACGTCGGTATCTGCGGCGAACATGGCGGCGACCCGACGTCCGTCGAGTTCTGCCACTATGTGGGTATGGACTATGTGTCCTGCTCGCCGTTCCGTGTGCCGATCGCCCGTCTGGCCGCTGCGCAGGCTGCCGTTAAGGAGAAGCGCGCAAAGGCGAAGGTGTAAGGATCGCCTATCACAAAAAATAGCAGCTCACTGCTGTGAATATGCGCTGAAAAGCATGGGGAAGGCCGTTTCGGTTCCTGCGGGGACCGGGGCGGCCTTTCCCCCTTTTTTTCGTTTGGATTTGCCACTTGCGTTTTGCCGGATGCGCCGGTATACTAGAACTGTTTGAGCTTTTTTTGAGGAGGCATTTTCAAGATGCGCAAGTGGACCTACCGCGCAACCATCCGTGCCAGCTATGTGGGGTATGTGACGCAGGCTGTCGTCAACAACCTTGTGCCGCTGCTGCTTTTGATTTTCCAGGATGCGTTTGCGCTGCAGCTGTCGCAGGTCACGCTGCTCGTGACGTTTAATTTCCTGCTGCAGCTGTTTATCGACGCGTTTTCGGCACCCGTCGTCGACCGGATCGGCTACCGGCCGTGTATCATTGCGGCGCATGTGCTCGTAGCGGCGGGGCTTTTGGGGATGGGGATTTTCCCGTTTTTGTTCCCGCACGCGTTTTTCGGGCTTTTGGCGGCGCTTTTGCTGTACGCCATCGGCGGCGGGCTCATTGAGGTGCTGATCAGCCCGATCGTGGAGGCCTGCCCGACGGACAACAAGACCTCGGCGATGGGCCTTTTGCATTCGTTTTACTGCTGGGGGGCCGTGGCGGTCATCGCACTTTCCACCGTCTTCCTGTCGGTGTGTGGAAAAAACAGCTGGCCGATACTCACGGCCTTGTGGGCGATTGTGCCGGTGTGCAATGCGTTTGTGTTTTCGCGCGTGCCGATTGCGGCGCTGACCGAAGAAGGCGAAGGCATGACGGTGCATGAACTCGCGAAGAACCGGAAATTCTGGGGATTTGTGATTTTGATGCTGTGCGCGGGCGCGGCGGAGCTTTCGATGAGCCAGTGGGCGTCGGCATTTGCGGAAAGCGGCCTCGGTATCAGCAAGGCGGCCGGGGATCTGTTGGGGCCGTGCCTGTTTGCGGTGCTGATGGGTACGGCGCGCGTGCTGTACGCAAAATGCGCGGCGCGGGTTTCTTATCGAAAGGCGCTGGCCTTCTGCGCGTGCCTGTGTGCGGCGTCGTACCTGCTGGCGGGACTGTCGCGCATGCCGGTTTTGGCGCTGTTGGGCTGCGGGCTGTGCGGCTTTTCGGTCGGTATGATGTGGCCGGGCACGTTCAGCGCGGTGTCGCGCGCATTCCCGAAGGGCGGCACGGCGATGTTTGCGCTGTGCGCGCTGGCCGGGGATATCGGCTGCACGGCAGGGCCGACGCTCGTCGGGTTTGTTTCCGATGCGGCGGGAGGCGCCTTGCAGGCGGGGCTTTTGTGTGCGATTGTGTTCCCGGTGCTGATGCTCGTATGTGCAGGTCTTCAGCGGGAGTGAAGAAGAAAAACCAACGGACAAAAAAGCCCCGGTGGGCTTCCCGTTACAAAGCGGGAAAGCACCACCGGGGCTTTTTCAAAAACCGGCCGTTAGGCCAGATTTGCCTTCAATTTTGCGAGTTCGTCGCGCAGCTCCTGCGGGAGTTTATCGCCGAACTTCTTATAGAATTCTTCGATGCCGTCAGCCTCTTTCTGCCACTGGCCCTTGTCCACCGTCAGGATCGACTTCAGCGTATCGAAGCTAATCTTGTCCTCAATGCCCTCGAGGTTAATGTCCTCCGGCTTCGGCACGTAGCCGATCGGCGTCTCGACCGCGTCGACTTCGCCCGCGCAGCGCGACAGGATCCAGTCGACAACGCGCAGGTTGTCGCCAAAGCCCGGCCACAGGAAGTTGCCGTCTTCGTCGAGGCGGAACCAGTTGACGTTGAAGATCTTCGGCGCTTTGTCGCCGAGCTTCTCGCCCATCTCAATCCAATGTGCGAAATAATCGCCCATGTTGTAGCCGCAGAACGGCAGCATCGCCATCGGGTCGCGGCGCACAACGCCCACGGCACCCGTCGCCGCAGCCGTCGTTTCGGAGGCCATAATCGAGCCGACGAATACGCCGTTGTTCCAGTCACGCGACTGATACACGAGCGGTGTCGTCTGTGCGCGGCGGCCGCCGAAGATGATCGCGTCGATCGGCACACCCGTGCCCTTGTCGAATTCGGGGCTGATGCACGGGCAGTTCTTTGCCGGCGCCGTGAAGCGGCTGTTCGGATGCGCGCCCTTTTCCGTGCTCGTCTTGCCGTTCCAGGGGTTGCCCTTCCAGTCCGTGCCGTTCTCCGGCGGATTCTTGTCGAGGCCTTCCCACCAGACCGTCATGTCGTCGTTGCTTAACGCGACGTTCGTGAAGATCGTGCCGCGGCGCGTCGTTGCGAGCGCGTTCGGGTTCGAGTGGTCGTTCGTGCCGGGCGCCACGCCGAAGAAGCCGTTTTCGGGGTTGATCGCCCACAGGCGGCCGTCCGGGCCGATGCGCATCCACGCGATGTCGTCGCCGACCGTGAAGATCTTATAGCCCTTCTTCTGATAGCCCTCCGGCGGGATCAGCATCGCGAGGTTCGTCTTGCCGCACGCGGACGGGAACGCCGCCGCGACGTAGTGGAGCTCACCCTTCGGGTTCTGCACACCGAGGATCAGCATGTGCTCGGCCATCCAGCCTTCCTGCTTGCCCTGGTACGACGCGATGCGCAGCGCAAAGCACTTCTTGCCCAGGAGCACGTTGCCGCCGTAAGCGGAGTTGACCGAGATAATCGTGTTGTCCTCCGGGAACTGGCAGATATAGCGCTTTTCGGGGTCGACGTTGCACTTTGCGTGCAGGCCCTTAACCCAGTCCGTGCTGTCGCCGAGCGTCTCCCAGACCTTCTCGCTAACGCGCGTCATGATGGACATGTTCAAAACGACATAGATCGAGTCCGTGATTTCGACGCCGATCTTCGAGAACGGCGAGCCGATCGGGCCCATCGAATACGGGATAATATACATCGTGCGGCCCTTGTAGCTGTCGCGCGCGATGTCAAACAGCATCTGATAGCATTTCTGCGGGTCCATCCAGTGGTTCGTCGGGCCGGCGTCCTCTTCCTTGCGCGTGCAGATGAACGTGCGGTCCTCCACGCGCGCGACGTCGTTGACGGCCGTGCGGTGCAGATAGCAGCCGGGCAGCTTTTCCTGGTTTAACTTGATCATTTCACCGGTGGAAACAGCTTCTTTCCGCAGCTGTTCGAGCTGTTCTTCCGAGCCGTCGATCCACAGGACACTTTCGGGTTTGACCAGTTCTTTTACCTGCTCGACCCAGTCCAAAACGGATTTGTTCGTTGTCATGAAAATGGTTCTCCTTCCGGCCTAGGGCCTAAAAATCTGGGCAGTTCTCGCCGTGCCTCTTTATTATAATACAAACGGGGCGGTGAATCAAGGAACGAATCGTGAACGATGCATGAAAGGTTTAAAAATCCTGCAAACGAAAACCGGTTATCCCCGCTCCATCGCCATTTCCGGGCAGGCGTTTAGGTCCATACCGGCGGTATGGCCGGCCAAAAATTCATAATACCCCTGCGCGCCGACCATCGCGGCGTTGTCGCCGCAGTAGCAGAGTTCGGGTTTATAAAACGCCCAGCCGTGTGCGTTCGCGACCCGTTCCAGCTCCCGGCGCAGAAGGCGGTTGGCACTCACGCCGCCGGCGACGACGAGCTTTTTCCCATGCGTTTCCTCCATGGCGGCCTCCGTGTTGCGCAGCAGGCAGTCGACGACGGCCCGCCGGTACGACGCGGCCAGGTCGGGGATCGAGAGCTGCTCGCCGCGCTGGGAAGCGTTGTGCAGAAGATTAATGACCGCGGTCTTTAACCCGGAAAAGCTAAAGTCAAACGGCGACCCCGCAACGTGCGGCCGCGGCAGCGAAAACGCCGTCTCATCGCCCTCCTCCGCGAGCTTGTCGAGCGCAATCCCGCCCGGGTACGGCATGCCCATCGCGCGCGCGGCCTTATCGAACGCCTCGCCGGCCGCATCGTCGCGCGTTTGCCCGAAAACGGTCATCTTCGTATAGTCTTCCACCTGTACGAGGTGTGTATGCCCGCCCGAGACGACGAGGCACAAAAAAGGCGGCGTTAAATCCGCGTGCGTCAGGTAATTGGCCGCGATGTGGCTGCGCAAATGGTGGACGGGCACGAGCGGCTTGCCGGTCGAGAGGCTTAAGCCCTTCGCAAAGTTCACGCCGACCAATAAGGCGCCGATGAGCCCCGGCGCGTACGTGACGGCAACCGCGTCGATGTCCGAGAGCGAAAGGCCCGCGTCGTCGAGCGCTTTCTGCGTGACGGGCACGACGGCCTCGCAGTGGCGGCGGCTCGCGATTTCGGGCACAACGCCGCCGTAGAGCCTGTGCTCCTCGACCTGCGACGCGACGACGTTCGAGAGCACGTGCCGGCCGTCTTCGACAACGGCGGCCGCCGTCTCGTCACAGGAGCTTTCCAGGGCTAATAGTTTCATAAAAGGGATCGTCCTTCCTTTTTCAATCTGGTTTTTGGGAGACGCCGCGGTACGCTTCCCGCGCGATATAGAAAATCGGGATTGCCAGCAGCACAACCCAGGCCCACGCCCATGCGTGGGTAAACAATCCGATCGCCAGAAATGCAATCACGGCGATCAGCGCGAACCCGTCCGACGCGCCGGCATAAAACACGGGGATCGTCAAAAATAGAAGCCAACCCCAGCCCCAGCCGTCCAAACCGAAGCCGAGCGCGAGATACAGCGCCGTCATCAGGATCGGATAGCACGCGGCGAGCGCGCGTGTGACGGGATAGCGCTTCCACCACGCATTGGCGTCTTCTTCGTCGTCTTCTTCGTCGCTTTCCCGGCGCCTTTGCGCGGGCGGCGCCCCGCCGTCGTTTCTGCCGGCGGGGGTGTCCATGCACAGAAGGGTGTCGAGCGAGACGCCGTACAGGCGGGACAGCAGGATCAGGTTGTCGGTGTCGGGCGAGGCCTCCGCGCGCTCCCATTTGGAGACGGCCTGGCGGCTGACGCCGAGCTTTTGCGCGAGGGCTTCCTGCGAAAGATGGTGGGATTTCCGAAGCTGTACGAGCCGGTTTGCAATTTTGAGGTTCATAAAAAGGCCTCCTTTGGGGAATCTCTCTACGCAAAGGATACAGGAAACGGGGTACAAAACGCCACCGCTTCCGGTTGTCGAAGCCGCAACCAGCGGTTGCGGGCGGATTAAAAGCGCCGTGTCAGAAGCAAAGCGTCTTCCATCGGGTCGCGGTAGAAATGGCGGCGCCGGCCGGCCGCTGCAAAGCCGAGGCTTTCGTACAGCGCGATGGCCGCGGCGTTTGACGGGCGCACTTCCAGCGTCACAAAACTGCCGCCGTGCGCCTTCGCATAGGTCAGGAGCGCCCCGACGAGGGCTCTGCCGGCGCCTTGCCGGCGCGCTTTGGGGAACACGGCGACGTTGTCGAGATAACCCTCGCCGCAGACAAATTCCATGCCCGCATAGCCGAGGACCTCGCCGGTTTCCTCCCGTTCGGCAACGAAAAACACGGCTGTGTCTTTTGAAAGTTCCGCTTCTAGCCCCGCTTCGGTCCACGGCGTCGAAAAGCACACGGCTTCGAGCCGCACAAGTGCGGGGATATGCCGCTTTTCCATGCACACGATTTTCACGCATGTCCCCTCCTTTTTTAAGTATGTTGGGGCTTTTCCGCCCGCTTTCCGGGAAATTTTGCGCCGGTCTCCGAAAGCAAAAACCCGAACAGCAGCACGAGCACCAAAAGAACCAAAAGGCTCATCGGCTGGATCGGATTGTACGGGTCGATGCCAAACAGGAAATTTGCCTGCCCCAGGGTGTCCACGACGGCCAGCACAAGCGGGATATAAAACCGCTTCGGATACCGGAACAGATAGAAAAGCCCGAAAATATCCGCGGGCATAAAATACCGCTCGTGCATGTGGGGCAGAAGGTACGGCACCAGGAATAAAAAGAAAAACGCCGCCGTCAAATAGAATTCCTTTGTCAGCGGATAGGTGCGCACGACGAGGAAAAACAGCACGAACACGACGATTGCCCCCGCAAGCAGCACGCCCGCGCGCGAGACGAATTCGTTTGCCTGGTCGCCCAAAAACGCATACAGGTTCGGAATCCCCATGCACAGCTGCGGGTACGTGCCGGTCTGGCGGAAATAGATCGTCAAAAGCTCCCCGAAGTCCCGCCCCAGAAGCGCCGCGGGCACGATGGACGCGACGTATACGGCCGGCACGAGCAGGACGCTGCGCCAGGTTAAGCGCCGCTTTAACAGCAGAAGCAGGAGAAACGGCGCGAAGAACACGGCCTGGAGCTTTAACATGAACGCGACCCCGAACGCGAGCATCGCGCGGTTCGATTTCCCGTGCAGGCAAGAGAGGAAGCACGCGGTGAGCGCCGAGATGTAAAACCCGTCGCACTGCCCCCAGCCCGCGCTGTTTAAGAAGACCGGCGGGAAGAACAGGACGAGGAAAAATGCGCCCATTTCCGAGAACGGGCCGGGCCGGAATTCCCGCACGACGCGCATCACGAGGAACGCGAGCAGGAAATCGACCGCGCACGACGGCAGCTTAATCAAATATAAATCATAGCCGGGCAGATACGTCAAAAACGCAAGCAGATAGAGATAGGCCGGCGTATAGTCGCCGACCGGCTCCGCGAGCGCCGGGAACCCGCCGGCAAGCTGGATTTCCTGAAACCATGGGTGCAGAAACATCGTGTAGTCGCCGTTCGACACGGGCAGCAGCGAAAGCCGCAAAAGCACCGCAAGCGCCGTCAGCAGCACGTAAAAAGCCGGCCGCAGCGTGTCGTCTTGGAGAAACGCCGGCGTTTTGCAAAGTTTCAAAGCGATCCCTCCTTTTTAAGAGTCCGTGCGCCGGTAGCATAAAAAATCAAAGCCGATTTCCGTCTTTAAAAGGGCGCAGGCTTTTAAGCGTTCCTTTCCCGAAAACGGGGTTTTCCAGGCGTAGGGGGTCATCGCGAACAGATCGCGCGCGGCGGCCCCGCTGAGCGTCAAAGCGCCCCGCACGGGCACGCGTTTTAAAAACGCAAAGTGTGGATAAGAGGTGTCCTGCACGGGATTTTCATAAGGATGGTCGTATAAGAGCGCTTTTAAGCCGAAAAGATGCCTGGCCGCCGGCACCGCGAGCACGAACAGGCCCCCCGGCTTTACGACGCGCGCGAATTCCTCGGGCACGACCGGCGAGAACACATCGTAGAGCGCGTCCGCGCCCGCGTCCGCAAACGGCAGCGAGAAGCTGCTCGCGACGGCAAATCGCGCCCCGGGCACGGCTTTGGAGGCGAGGCGCACGGCGTCTTTCGAAATGTCCACGCCGAAAAGCCGGGCCTTCGGCAGGGCCCTTTGCACGCGGGCGGTGTAATACCCTTCCCCGCAGCCCGCGTCGAGGAGGACCGGCGCGGGATTTTCAGAGAGGGATTCCTTTAAAAGCTTTGCGAGCGCTTCGGCGAACAGCGCGTAATGCCCCGCGCCCAGAAACCGGCGGCGGGCCTTGACCATCTCGCGGTCGTCGCCGGGGGAGCGGCTGTGCTTTTTCTGCGGCTGCAATAGATAGAGATACCCCTCTTTGGCGAAATCGAAACTGTGGCCCCGCTTACACTGCGCACAGCGCTTTTCGGGCCGCTGGTCTACGAGTCCGGCGCCGCACACGGGGCAGGAAAATCCAAAATCCATCATGCTTTTGCCTCATACCAGGTCTTGCCGGCGGCGGCGTCGGCGACGAGCGGCACCGAAAGCTGTGCCGCGCCCTCCATCTCTTCCTGCAGCAGGCGCGCGGCCTGCGTGGCCTCGCTTTCCGGCGCTTCCACGATCAGTTCATCGTGCACCTGCAGGATCAGCCGGGCCTGCAGGCCCTCTTTTTGCAGGCGGTCTTCGACGTGGATCATCGCGATTTTAATGATGTCCGCCGCGGCGCCCTGAATCGGCATGTTCCGCGCGACGCGCTCGCCGAACGCGCGCAGGTTGTGGTTCGAGCTTTTAAGCTCCGGCAGGTACCGCCGGCGGCCGAACATCGTCTGCGCAAAGCCCTTTTCCCGGGCCTCCTCGACGACGCGGTGCATGTACGCGTCGATGCCGGCGTAATGCGCGAGATAACTTTTGATATAGTCGTCGGCTTCTTTGAGCGATACATGCAGCTGGCGCGACAGCGAGTACGCGCCGATGCCGTAGACGATGCCGAAATTGACGGCCTTTGCACGCGCGCGCATCAGCGGCGTGACCATGTCCTCGGGCATGTGGAACACCTGCGCGGCCGTCGCGCGGTGGATATCCTCGCCGTTGCAGAACGCTTTCTGCATCGCCGGGTCGCCGGAAATATGCGCGAGCAGGCGCAGTTCAATCTGGGAATAGTCCGCATCGATCAAAACGCAGCCGGGCTTTGCGATAAAGAAGCGCCGCAGTTCCCGCCCCTGCGGCGTGCGCACGGGGATATTCTGCAGGTTTGGCTCGGTCGAGCTGATGCGGCCGGTGCGCGTTTCGGTCTGGTTAAAGTTCGAATGGATGCGCCCGTCGGGGCCCAAGACTTTCAAAAGCCCGTCGCAGTACGTGCTTTTCAGCTTTGCGACGGCGCGGTATTGCAGCACCGACTCGACAACCGGGTGGTCGTAGCGCAGCTCCTCGAGTACGGAAGCGCTCGTCGACCAGCCGTTTTTCGTCTTTTTCCCGTGCGGCAGGCCGAGCTTCCCGAACAGCGCCTCGCCCAACTGCTTGGGGCTGTTTACGTTAAATGTATAGCCGGCCTTTTCGAAAACGTCCGCGCGCAAGGCGTCTTCCTGGCGCTCGAGTTCCTTGCCGTATTGGGCAATTGCGTCGCGGTCGACGGCAAAGCCGACCTCCTCCATGTGGGCCAAAACGCGTGCGAGCGGCTGCTCGATGTCGCGCAGAAGCGGCCTCTCACCGGCCCCTTCGATTTTTTCCGAAAGGATTTTGCAAAGTTCCGGCAGCGCGCAAGCGTTCGCGCCCGGCAGCAAATCCTGTGTGCGCGCGAGGTCGGCGGGAGACAGCCCCTCGCAGGTGATGTTTTCACACAGCGGCACGCCGTACTCCTCGCACAGGCGCGCGAATGCATAGCTTTTGGCCGATGGATTTAAAAGATAGGCCGCGAGCAGCGCGTCGAACGCAAGCGGCAGCGGGGCCGTGCGCTCCGCTTCCCCCAAAAACCCAAACAGCGGCTTTGCGTCGAATGTAAAAAGGGGCGCACCGCTTCGCAGGACCGTCCGGCAGTCGTCCGGGTCTTCAAACAGGTACGCGCGTTCGCCGTCCGCGACGGACAGCCACAAAAGCTGCCGCCCGGAAAACTGCCCGGTTACATAGCAGGCGCCCTGTGCCTTGCAGCGCGCGGCGATTTCCCCGGCGTCTGCGTGGAGCACAAGCGTCCACTGTGCGGGCGCTTCGGCTTCGGCGGCCGGCGGCAGCTCTTCGTGGTCGAGGCCGAGGGCTTCGCGCATTTTAAAGAGCTCGAGCTTTGTCAGAAGCGCCGCGGCCGCCTCGCGCTGCGGCGGCTGCTTGACATAATCGGCAAGGGTGGTGTCGATGGGCGCGTTTTTGACGATTGTGCCGAGCTCGCGCGAGAGATAGGCGCTGTCTTTGCCCTCTTCGAGCCGCTTGCGCATCGCGGGCTTTAAGTCGAGCTCGTGTAAATGGTCGTAGATGTAATCGATCGAATGGTATTTCTGAATCAGTTCGCCCGCGCCTTTTGGGCCGATGCCGCGCACGCCGGGGATGCAGTCGGATGTGTCGCCCTGTAAGGCCTTCACTTCGATGAGCTCTTTCGGCTCAACGCCGTACTCCTCGTATACGCGCATTTCGTCGTAGAGCGTGACGGACGGGCGGCCGTATTTCGTCGAGGCGAGCCGCACGGAGACGTACGGGCCGACCAATTGCAGGCTGTCGCGGTCGCCCGTCGCGATTACGCACGTGCTGCGGCTTTCCGTGCACGCGGCGCTCAAAGTGCCCAGGATATCGTCGGCCTCAAACCCTTCGCACGTGACGAGCCGGTATCCCAAAAGTGTCAGCAGCTCCTTTAAGGTCGGCAGCTGCTGGGCGAGCTCGTCGGGCATGCCGTGGCGGTTGGCTTTATAGCCCGCGTAGCGCTTGTGGCGGAACGTCGGCGCGGGCAGGTCGAAGGCGATCGCCACCGCGTCGGGGCGCACCTCCTCCTCGAGCTTTTGCAGCATGGAGAGAAAGCCGTGGATGCCGTTTGTGTAAAGGCCGGATTTTGTTGTGAGCAGCTTGATCCCGTAAAATGCACGGTTTAAGATGCTGTTTCCGTCGAGAACCAGAAGTTTCATAGGGCGCCCCCTTACTGTTTTTTCCTGATGCGGACGGTGAAATTTCTTCTTATCCTCTTATTATACCCAGTTTCCGCCGAAAAGGGAATAGATTCTTTTGCGCGGCCGCGCGATGCTTTCCTTATATATAAAGAGAAGATTACCAGAGATAAAAAGCGCGCGGGAGGGACCGGCAAAACGGGGCGGGGTTTGCAACGGCGCGGGTTTTCCGATATAATAAAGCCGTATCTGCAAAAAAGCAGCGAAAAGGAGGCACCCTCTGTGCGGATAGGAACGGTCGAATTGACAGGCCGGGCGCTCTTGGCGCCGATGGCGGGCTTTACGGACCGCGCGTTTCGGGAAACATGCGTGCGCTTTGGCGCGGGCTACTGCGTGACGGAGATGGTCAGTGCGAAAGCCCTTTCGTTTGGCGATAAGAAAAGCGAGTCGCTCATGGACATCGGCCCGGCGGAACGCCCGTGCGGCATCCAGCTGTTCGGCGGCGACCCCGACACGATGGCCCGCGCCGCCGAGCGCGCGATGGCTTTCGCGCCGGACGTGCTGGACATCAACATGGGCTGCCCGATGCCGAAGATCAACGCGTCCGGCAGCGGCGCCGTGCTGATGGGGGACCCTCAAAAATGCGCGGCGCTCGTTTCGGCCGTCCGCCGCGCGGCCGGTGTGCCCGTCACCGTCAAAATCCGCGCGGGGCTCGACAACGCCCACAAAAATGCGCCGGAGGTTGCCGCCGCGTGCGAGGCCGCGGGCGCTGCCGCCGTCACCGTGCACGCGCGCACGAAAGCGGCGCTGTATAAGCCCGGCACGGCCGATTGGTCGGTCATCCGTGCGGTCAAGGAAGCCGTAAAGATCCCCGTGATCGGCAACGGCGATGTCAAAAGCGCTTCCGATGCGGCAAACCTTTTGGAGCAGACCGGCTGTGACGCCGTTATGATAGGCCGCGCCGCCATCGGGAACCCGTGGATTTTCCAGCAGATCAACGCCGCGCTGCGAGACCAGGTGGAGATTCTGCCGCCGCCTGGGATTTATTCGCGCATGCTCGTACTGCTGCAGCATCTGCAGCGCATGGTCGACTATAAGGGCGAGGCGCGCGCGATGCGCGAGGGGCGCAAACACGTGGTGCGGTATCTATCGGGGCTGCGCAATGCCGCCGCTTACCGCGGCGAGGCCTGCCGGCTGTGCACCTATGCCGATCTTGTCGCACTTGTGTCGCGCATTTTGCAGGAAAATCAACCGGAGTCGACATAAAACTTCCATCAGCTTTTGACTTGTATTCCCTTTGCGCTGTATGGTACAATAAGGATTGTCCAGAAGGGGCCACGGGGCTTCTTCCGGAAAGCGGCGCAAAACTGGCGCCCGCCCCGCAGCAGGGGCAAGAAACATTGGACCTTTCGGCCGGCACCGGGCTTTTTCCTGCCGTGCGGCAGGGTGTACCCCGGCACGCCGCCCGTTTTGATGATTATTGGAGGTACCACATGAACAAAAAGCAAGCACGCCGTCATCGGATTCGGACGCTGCTGGTTTTATTTACATTGGTCTTCTCACTCGGCGCCGCAGGGTTCGGCGCCCACGCGCAGGAAATCACGCCCGGTCCCGTCGTGTCGGAAGGCGGCGGGGAGGTGCCGGTCGTGTCGGAGCCGCCGGCCGTGTCGGAGCCGCCGTATGAGGAGCCGGAGCCGCCGGCCGAGTCTGAGCCGCCGTACGAGGAACCGGAGCCGCCGGCCGAGTCTGAGCCGCCGTACGAGGAACCGGAACCGCCGGCCGAGTCTGAGCCGCCGTACGAGGAGCCGGACCCGCCGTACTCGGCGCCCGCGTATGAAGAACCCGACCCCGATCCGTCGTATGAGCCGCCCACGTACATCGACCCGACGTACGACGACGACAACGACCCCGAAGCCCCGACCGAAAACCTGGACCCCGCGCCGGAAATTTCGGGGCTGCTTTCCGACGACCCCTACAGCCGCGCGCCGAGCGCCAATTCCGAGGATTGGTCGGACGTGCTTGAGGGCATCGGCTTGACATCGAGCCCGGAGACCGTCTCGACGGCCTCCACGGCGAGCGGTTCGGCGGTCGGCGGCGTCGTGACGGATGAAAACCAGATTTCGACTTTGTTCATTGCGGGCATCGTGCTCGTGGTGGCGGCCGTGGCGGGCATCGCGCTGTTCGTCTATTTCCAGTTCTTCTGGCGCCGCCGCGGGGGAAGCCCCGCACCGGCAGGCGGCCGTCCGCCGCGCGGCGGCGGCCCCGACGAAGAGGGGGAAGACCCGTCTTTGTATACGACGGCGGAGCTTTCGCGCATGCGGCCGGTGCAGCCTAACCGGCCCACGCCGCCGCCGACGGTCCCGCTGACGCCGCGGCCGGCCTCTTCCGTGCGCCCGGTCACCGACGATACGATCGACCATTTCACGGATATCAACTCGAGTTCCGACGGCCTGCAGCACCGCGAGGAGTATGAGGACTTCGTCGCGCGCAATAAGCCGCCGATCATCCCGAAGGAGGCCTCCCTGACGGCGCCGCCCGTCCACGCGCCCTCGATTGTGCTGGGTTCGGAAGACGACGAAGCGACCCGCGCAAAGCGGGCGCAGGCTTCCGCCGCGGCACGCCGCGCCGCAGAGGCGTACGCAAGGCAGGAAAGCGGCGAGGACCTCGAGGCCCCGCCGCAGGCGCACCGCAAGGCGCCGCCGCTGACTTCCAACGCGATCCCGCACGCCGTGCGCGGCCGGCCCACCGCCTCCGCGCGGCCGGCGGTGGCCCACCCCGCAGCACCTGCACCGAAGCCCGCAGCCCCGGCAAAGCCGGCGGCCCCGTCGCAGACGGACACGTTCGACTGGGACGCGTTCCTGGACGAAAACCGCAAATCGTAATGAAAGCAAACGCATAGCATATCCATAAAGAGAAGCGCCGCCCTGGGAAAACGCCCCGGGGCGGCGCTTTTTGTGCAAAAAACGGCGCCGCCGAAGGGCATTCCCTCGGCGGCGCCGCTTTCGAGAAGGTTTTGCGCAAAGATTATTCCTTTACGTCGTCCTCGCCTTTTTTGCCGTACAAATTGAACCGGAACAGCATGGATTCATCTTCCGGATCTTCGCACTGGATGTAGCAGGACGCGATCTTGCCCCCCTCGATCAGGCGGGTCAACCCCACAAGCTGGCAAAGCTTGCTTTTGAGGTTGAGCTTATCACCTTCATCCGAAATCAGATAGACGTCTCCCTTGCAGCGGTCCAGCAGATCCAAAAACGTAGGGACGTCGACGTCGTGCAGTTCAATCATAGAACCAGACATTGCCGCTCTCCTCCTTTCATCCAAAAAACCTGTTCAAACTTCTTGCCGCGGGCAGCGCTTTCCGCCGCCCACAATTTCATTATAACCGCGCTTTTCTAAAAGTCAATCGCCGTTTTGGGACTTCTGCGAAATCAACGGTTTGGAAATGAACGCCAAAATGAAATTTGGCACGAAGCGATAAAAACGGGTCCCAAAATGAATTTACAAATCCGAAAACTTGCATTATAATCAATAGAAAGGACAAAAATGAAAGCCGTGTATGTGAAAAACTGCGCGGCAGGAGGAGGAATCCCATTGCTCAATGCCTATTGGCGCCATTTCAAAAGCGGCACGGATATCCGCGGGATCGCAAGCCCCGGCGCGCCGGATGGGGCCCCGGTCGATTTGACCGACGAGGTGGTCGCGCGCATGGCCGCGGGCTTCGTGCTGTGGCTCTCGAAGAAGACGGGCCAGAAGCCCTCGGAATTCTGCATTTCGGTCGGCCACGATTCGCGCATTTCGGCCGAACGCATCCAGAAGGCGGTTGTCGATACGCTCGTTTCGTGCGGCGTGCGCGTGCTGCGCTGCAACCTCGCCTCTACGCCGAGCATGTTCATGACGACGGTGGACCTGCACTGCACGGGCGCGGTGCAGATTACGGCAAGCCACCACCCGTTTTACCGCAACGGCCTGAAATTCTTTACGCGCGAGGGGGGCCTCGAGGGCGCGGACATCGAAGAGATCCTGCTTTTTGCGCAGGAAAACCAGGCGCCGCCGCAGGGGGCGGGCAGCGTGGAGGATGTCGACTACATGACGTCCTATGCCGCGCGGCTGCGCAAGATGATCTGCGAAGGGGTCAACGCGCAGCGCTACGAGCAGCCGCTTGCGGGGTTCCACATTGTGGTGGACGCGGGCAACGGCGCGGGCGGCTTTTACGCGACGGAAGTGCTCGAACCGCTGGGCGCGGACACGTCGGGCAGCCAGTTTTTGGAGCCGGACGGCACATTCCCGAACCATATCCCGAACCCGGAGGCGAAGGAGGCCATCGAGAGCCTTTCGCAGGCCGTGCGCGCGAACCACGCGGACGTGGGCGTAATCTTTGACACGGACGTCGACCGCGGCGGCGCCGTCGACCGCGACGGCCGGGAGATTAACCGCGACCGCCTCGTTGCGCTCGCGAGCGCGATTGCGTTAAAGGACGCGCCGGGCGGCACGATTGTGACCGATTCCGTCACGAGCGACGGGCTCAAAACCTTTATCGAACAGACGCTTCATGGCAAGCAGTGCCGCTACCAGCGCGGGTATAAGAACGTCATCGACAAGGCGATCGCCTTGAACGCCGAGGGTGTGGACTGCCCGCTCGCGATCGAGACGAGCGGCCACGCGGCCATGCGCGAGAATTATTTCCTCGACGACGGCGCGTATCTCGTCACGAAAATCCTGATCTGCTTGGCGCGCCTGCGCCGCGAGGGGAAAGACCTCGAAGATTTGCTGCGCGGCCTGCCCGAGGCGGCGGAGCGCGTGGAGCTGCGCCTGCCGATTCTTGCGGAAGATTTCCGCGAAGCGGGGCAAAAGGTGCTCGAAAGCCTCAAGCTATGCGCGTCGCACCAGCCGCATTGGCATCTGGACCCGGAGACGGGCGAAGGGGTGCGCCTGTCGTTCGACGAACGCGCGGGCGACGGTTGGGCGCTTCTGCGCATGAGCGTCCACGACCCGGTGATGCCGTTAAATATCGAAAGCAACTTTGCCGGCGGCGTGCGGCTGATCGCAAGCCAGCTTTACGTGAACCTGCGCAAGCACAAGGCGCTGGATGTCGCGCCGGTTGAGGGATATATCGAGAGCTTTTAAACGGACCTTTTAAAAGGAAGAAAGCGTCCGCCTGCCTTTTCTTTTCGGAAATGGGCCGGCGGGCGCTTTTTTATTTCATGAAAGGTGCGACAGCCGGACAAGGTGCGCGATTCCGGGGATGGACGCGCCCTGCTGGGAGGAAACCGGCGACAGCAGCGCCCCCGTCCCGAGGAACAGCACATCCTTGAAAATGCCGGCCTGCAGCTTCTGCAGCACAAAACTCGCCATCACGAGTGCGCTGCACCCGCAGCCCGAGCCGCCCGCGTGGACGTCCTGCCGCGTGCGGTCGAAGAGCAAAAGGCCGCAGTCGAACAGGTTCGGCAGGTCCGAAAACCCCTCGCGCCGCAAAAGCGTGTGCAGAAGCTGCAGGCCCACCGCGCCCAAGTCCCCCGTCAGGATTCCGTCGAACTGCGCGGGGGAAAGGCCCGTGTCCGCAAAATACCGGCAAAACGTCGCGGCGGCCGCGGGGGCCATCGCCGCGCCCATGTTGCTTTGGTCCTTCACCCCGAGGTCCACGATGCGCCCGAACAGCACGTCGCGCACGCCGACGGGCGACGGCGTCGTCCCCAAAACGAGCGCCCCGGCGCCGGTGGCCGTCCACTGCGCGGTGGGGGTGCGCTGGCCGCCGTATTCGAGCGGCGTGCGGTACTGGCGCTCCGCCGTGCAGAAGTGGCTGCTCGAAACGGCGAGCGCGTGCGCGGCCGCCCCGGCGCCCACGAGCAGCGACGCGAGCCCCAGGCTCTGCGCCATCGTGGAGCAGGCGCCGTACTGCCCGAGATACGGCACGCCCATCTCACGCATCGCGAACGCCGAACACACGCATTGATTCGTCAGGTCCCCGGCAAGCGCGCACTGGAGCTTTTCGGGCGTCAGATGCGCTTTTTCCAGCGCAAACGAGACGGCCTCCCGCTGCAAAAGGCATTCGGCCTGCTCCCAGCTTTTCTGCCCGAGGCGGCCGTCCGGGTGCACGGCGTCAAAATAGGCGCCAAGCGGCCCTTCGCCTTCCTTCTTGCCGGCGCTCGTGCCGCCGCCTTCCACAAATACCGGCGCGGACAGCCGCAGCGTGTCTTTGCCAATCCGTTCGATGGCCATGCTTATCCCCCTTTCGCGAGCGCCTGTGCCGCGCACAGCAATAGCCCGTACAGCACGCTCGCCGCCGTGCCGTAAACGAGCACCGGCCCCGCAATCGTGAACAATTTGGCTCCGAGCCCCAGCACGAGCCCTTCCGTGTGGAATTCCATCGCGGGGGCGGCCACGGCGTTCGCAAACCCCGTAATCGGCACGAGCGTGCCCGCGCCGGCGTGTTTCGCGAGCCGGTCGTAAAGTCCGAGCGCCGTCAGCAGCGCCGAAAGCGCAATCAAGGTGATTGACCCCCATGTGCGCGCGGCCTGTTCGTCGCCCAGAAGCGCCGTATATCCCCGAATCAGCGCCTGGCCGAGCGTGCAGATCGCACCGCCGACCAAAAATGCCCACACGCAGTCCTTCCACAGCGGGCTTTTGGGGACGGCCTCCTTGCACAGTGCGGCGTATGCTTCTTTTGAAATTGCCATCGCAATGCCCCCTTTTCGAGGGTAGCTTTTCCGGTTCGCTGCGCGATATGCGCGGCGGAAAGGGCCCCTTTTTGTCGAACGGTTTTGATTGACAAGCCCGGAAAAATGCAGTACGCTAAAAGCGGATACAACTTTGAGGCTTTTTGCACAGGATTTTGTAGTGTTTGCTCGATAGAATTTTGAAAGGAGGAGGCCGCCGTGGGAGAGCACGCGAATGCTTCCAAACCGCAAATCCGCCGCCGCGCGGTCTGCAGCGCCATGGGGGCGTTTCTGCTGTGCGGCATCGGGCTGACGGTTGCGCTGCCGGCTGCACACCCGCAGGCGGTGGCGGCCCTGGCGCAGCCGGCCGGGACCTGGCATGCCGATACGACGGAAGATTTCGCGCTGCCGCAGGGGCAGACGTACACGTTTTCCGTTTGGAGCGACCGTCCCGCGGACACGCTGTCCTTTTCGACCGGCAACGGGGAGATCCTTGCCATTGAGCGCGTCGAGGCCGAAGCGGGCCGGTACGCGGTGACGGTGTGCGCCACCGGGGAGGCGGACGAAGCGGCCGGCTTTTACGCGGCGCTCGGCGACGGCACGCCGCAGCGGGTCTGCACCGTCACGGTCGAGGCCGCGCCGGCGCTTTCCTGCGATACGACGGAAGATTTTACGCTCGCGCAAAACCGCACGTATACGTTTCAGGTCACGGTGACGGGCACGGGAGCGGCGCCGGTCTTTTCGACGGGCAGCGGGGACATTTTAAAGATCGAGTCCACCGCGCCCGATGCGGAAAAGCCGGGCGTCTATACGTGTACGGTGCGCGCCGCCGGACAGCCGGGGCAGAGCGCGGGGGTGTATGCGGCCCTCGACGGCGGCACACCGCAGAAGCTGTGCGCGGTGGAGGTCGCGGCGGTGCCGCCCGGGGAGGCGCCCGAAAGCCTGCGGCTGGACGTGCCGTACCGCAGCCAGGAAGGGCTTCTGCCGACGGGCTGCGAGCTCATCAGCGCAATGATGCTCATGGATTATTACGGCTTCCCCGTGACGGTTAACACGTTCCTTTCGAACGTCGATACGGGCACGCTGACATCGCGCGACGGCGCGCTGTACGGCCCGAGCCCCGACGAGGCGTTCATCGGCAGCCCCTACAGCGCGTCGGGGTTCGGCTGTTTCCCGCCGGTGATCGTGCGCGCGCTGCAGCGGCAGATGCCGGGCTATACGGTGCGCGACACGACGGGCACACCGCTCGACGCGCTTGCGCGGACGTACCTGCCCGAGGGGGAGCCGGTGTTAATCTGGGCGACGATCAACCTGGTGGAGCCGTATGCGGGCGATTCGTGGATCGTTTCCTCGACCGGCGAGCGCTTCACGTGGCCCGCGTGCGAGCACTGCCTTGTGCTCGTCGGCTACGATGCCGAGGGCTATTGGGTCAACGACCCCTACGAGAGCAACGGCGTGGTGCATTACGACAAGGCGCGCCTGGAAGAGCGGTTTTCACAGCTCGGGCAGCGCAGCGTCAC
Organism: uncultured Clostridia bacterium; assembly: GCA_944385055.1. GTDB lineage: Bacteria > Bacillota > Clostridia > Oscillospirales > Acutalibacteraceae > Caproicibacterium. The sequence continues at coordinate 78,367 of CALWVT010000006.1, forward strand.
GGTGTTAAAGCCGTGAGATTCGGGAGATTTTAGAAAGCGGAGCGCAGTTTCGAAAATACTTTTAAAAAGGCTTTAAAAAGATTTTAAAAAGAGGACAGCACGTGGATTTTATCCGCTTTGTGTGTATGGCTTGATGGATCAAAAAGGCGCAAAAACGGAGAGGCCGGGGAAGGCCTCTCCGTTTCTTTTGTATTTTTTCCGGTTATGCCTCTGGGCGCAGGGCCTCGATTTCTTCCTTCCAGAGCCGCACGCTCGCGTCGCTCGGCATGCGCCAGTCGCCGCGCGGCGAGAGCGTCACGCTGCCGACTTTCGGGCCGTCGGGCAGGCAGCTGCGCTTAAACTGCTGCGCGAAAAACCGCCGGTAGAAATTCGAAAGCCACTTCCAAACCGTCGCGGGCGCGTACATGCCGTCGAACGCGCGGCAGGCGAGGAAATAGATCTTTTTCGGCGGGAAGCCGAAGCGCAATAGGTAATATAAAAAGAAATCGTGCAGCTCATAGGGGCCGACGACCTCCTCGGTCTTTTGGGAGATTTCCCCGTCTTTCGGGGGCAGCAGTTCGGGGCTGACCGGCGTCGCGAGCACGTCGCGCAGGATTTCGCCGATCTCCCCGCCGAACGCGTCCGCCGCGTAGCGCACGAGGTGGCGCACGAGCGTCTTCGGCACCGAGGCGTTGACACCGTACATGCTCATGTGGTCGCCGTTATACGTCGCCCAGCCGAGCGCGAGTTCGGAGAGGTCGCCCGTACCAATCACGAGGCCGCCCAATTCGTTTGCGATGTCCATGAGCACCTGCGTGCGCTCGCGCGCCTGGCAGTTTTCGTACGTGACGTCCTGGACGGCCGGGTCGTGGCCGATGTCCGCGAAGTGCTGCTCGACGGCCTTGCCGATCGGCACCTCCTGCGCCGTCACGCCGAGCGCGCGCGGCAGGCTTTCGGCGTTGTGCTTCGTGCGCGCCGTCGTGCCGAAGCCCGGCATCGAAACGGCGTGGATACCCGTGCGCGGCAGCCCGAGTGCGTCAAACGCGCGCACGGCCACGAGCAGCGCGAGCGTCGAGTCGAGGCCGCCCGAAATTCCCACGACCGCGTGGGAAATGCCCGTGTGCTGTAACCGCGTCGCAAGCCCTGCCGCCTGCAGGCTCAGGATCGTCTCGCACCGGCGCGATAGGTCGCCGCGGTCGTCCGGCACGAACGGCGTGCGCGCAAAGCGGCGCGTCATTTTCGCCGTGTCGAACGTGTATGCCATCGAGAACGGGATGACCCGCTCGGGCGGCAGGCCCTGCCACGTCGTGCAGCGGCGGCGCTCCTGCAAAAGGCGGTCGAGGTCGACGTCCGCGGCCGAGATCTCCGTCGAAAACAGCGGCGATTCGGAAAGCACGGTGCCGTTTTCGGCGATCAGGTTGTGCCCGGCGAACACAAGGTCCGTCGTCGATTCGCCGAAGCCCGCGTCGGCGTAGGCGTAGGCGCAGTAGAGCCGCGCGCTCTGGTTTTCAACGAGGCTGCGGCGGTAATCGGCCTTGCCGATGATCTCGTCGCTGGCCGAGGGGTTCAGCACGAGCGTCGCGCCTTCCTGGGCCATGCGCACGCTCGGCGGCGCGGGCACCCACAAATCTTCACAGATTTCGACGCAGGCCGTAAGCCCCGGCACGTCCCGGCACATAAACAAAAACCCCTGGCCGAGCACGGTTTCCTGCCCCGCAAACGAAAGCGGTACGGGCGTTTCGGGCGCGGGCGTAAACCAGCGCGCCTCGTAAAACTCGCTGTAATTCGGCAGGTTCTGCTTGGCGACGAGGGCCAAAAGCTTCCCCTCGCAGCACACGGCCGCGCAGTTATACAGCGCCGCGCCCACCGCCACCGGCACCCCGACGGCAAACAGCACGGGCAGGGGGGCGGTGTGCGTGAGGATCGTTTCGAGCGCGTCCTCGGCGCCCCGCAACAGCGTTTCATCGTGAAAGAGGTCCCCGCACGTGTAGCCGGTCAGGCACAGCTCGGGGAAGACAACGGCGCCCGCGCCGTCCGACGCGGCCTGCTGCAGCGCGGCAAGGACGGCCTGTGTGTTTTGCTTACAGTCCGCGACGCGGATCTGCGGGGTGGCCGCCGCCACGCGGAAAAATCCATTGGTATCCATGGGAATCCTCCTTTTTCGTCTAAAAAGCGCACCGCCTGCGGGCAAAACGCCAAAGCACAAGAAGCGGTGCGCCATCCCAAAACGGGGTTATTTATACATTGGAAGCGCTGCGGTCCTTCGGCAGGAAATGGTGCAGAATCGGCACATACAGCCGCCGGCTGTTCGGGCCGATGGCGTCGGGCAGCGTGGGCAGCGCCTCGCGCGCGCAGAAATCGTCCTTGCCGTACTGCGAAATGTTCGCGGCAAGGTCGATGATGTCCTGCAGCCACGCGAAAAAGCCGCTGCGCTGGCGCCAGTGAATCTCGATTAAATAGCAGTTGCACGAAAACCACGTCTTGCGCACCAGCGAGCGGTAGCTCTTGCGGTGGCGCGGGTACGTGCCGGCCTCTTCGAGGGATTTGCGCACCATGACGATCGCGCGCAGGTAGTCGTTTAATTTTTTCTGCGAGATCTTCCCGAGCGTGCTGTCCTTGCGCACATTGTAGAAATACAGCGGCCGGTCGAGCAGCACGACGTGCGTGGCCTTTGCGAAGATTTGATTTAAAATCGCGAGGTCCTCAAAGCACATCTTCGGGAACCGCACGTGTGCGCGCAGGAATAGTTCGCGCTGGAACATTTTCCCCCACAGGTATGACTGCAGGTATGTATCGTGCAGCAGCAAATCGATCGCTTCGGCGGACGTGAAGGCGCCGTCGCGGTGGAACGGATATTCATACAAAATATCGCTCGACACGACGCGGCAGTAATACGAGCAGCAGGAGATTTCGGCGCCGCCTTTTTCACAGGCGTTATACAGAAGCTCCAGGTAATTTTCGGAGACGTAGTCGTCGCTGTCGACAAAACAGACGTATTTCCCGCGTGCGGCGGAGAGCCCGGCCATCCGCGCGGCGGAGACGCCGGCGTTTTCCTGGTCGAGGATCCGGACGAACGGGTAGCGCTTCGCAAATTCCGCGAGCACCTCGCGGGAGCGGTCGGTGGAGCCGTCGTTGACGGCGAGCACCTCATAGGGGACTTTGAGTGTCTGGTGCGTCAGCGACTGCATGCATTGGCCGACGAACTGCCAGACGTTATAAACCGGCACGATCACACTGATTGCCGGGGTTTCTTCTGGCCTTTGGACCATCCTTGCGTTCCTCCCCAATTGTCGTTTCCGGGTTCCGGTGTATGAATCTTGGACCCTTTATAAAAATCATCATAGGGGAACTCCCTCGCCGCCGGCGGGGAATGCCCCGGTTTTTCAAAAAAGGCGATGCAGAAAAGCTCTCTGCATCGCCCTCTATTGTCGCAGATTTGCAAGGTAAAGTCAAGGACTTGCGGCCTTTAACCGGTGCCCACCGCGTACACGTTGGCTTTCGGCGGATAGTACGACGACGGCAGGTCCTCGCTGCGCACGACCGCGCCGTCTTTGTAGAAGACACGCTGCGCCACCGCGCGGTAGCCTTGCCGGCCGCTGCTTTGCAATTGCCGCGTGCCCGACGGCAGCGACGCGTCCTCGACCGTCTCGTCGGCCGGCTGGGGGATCACTTCCGTCTGCTGGCTCGTGACTTCGATCGTATCCCAGGAGCCGTCGTTATAGCCGTAAATCGTGCAGTACATCGTGCGGCCGTTCGCGCCGGACTGGATGTACATCGGGTAATCGGTCGGGTTTTTAAACTTAAAATCGAGGCTCGGATACGAAACCGCCGCGTCCTGGCCGATTTGGACGTATTTCGACGGGATGGAATGGTTTGAGCGCTCGACGATCTCACAGTTCGAGCGCACGGCCGCGCCGTAGATCGTCGTGCTTGCCTGGCAGATGCCGCCGCCGTAATCCTGCGTCGAGACGCCGTTCTGGATAGCGCCCGCGAGCTTATAGCCCGCCGCCTCATCGGCCGCGCCGACAATCCCCAAAAACGAGAACGTCTCGCCCGGGCCCACGACCGTGCCGTTGACCGTTTCGAGCGCGCGGGTCATGTTGTAGGTGCCGTTTTCGGTGTTCGAGGACTCCGTCGTGAAATGGCCGAGTTTCGTCATGTGCGACTGCAGGTCCTCGACCGTGTGCTCGCGCGGCACGGCGGTGACCGGCACCTCGACCGTGCCCGTCAAGGCGCTTTCGACGAGGCTTTTGACGTTTGCCGTCAGCGTGTCGAGGTCGACCTGCTGGCCGTCCCGGCCCTCGTCAAACGAAAACGTCTCGCTTGCGGCGTCAAAGCCCGAAACCGTCGGCTCGACCTTTTCGATGTTCATGTCCTTTGTCAGGCCCTCGAGCGTCGTCTTGAGCGCGTCCGCGTTCACAGTCGGCGTCAGCGTGAATTCCTTTGGCGGCGCAGAGGAGACGGGCGCGGAGGAAACCTCCTCTTCCTGCCCGAACAGGGCGGCGAAAAAGCCCTTGGGCGCCTCGGAAGAGGCGGTGGAGACGACCGGCTCCGCCGCGTCCCACGCATCCTTTAAAATGTCGTCGGTGTTGTACGTAATCTGCAGGCTGCTCGCCGCGAGCGTGGCGGTGGTGTCGCCGAGCGTCAAGGTGTAGCTGCGCCCCGCGTCCTGCTGGCGCAGCGCCTGGGTCAAAGCGTCCTCGGCTTCCGTCTGGGTCATGCCGTCGAGGGAAACCCCCTGCACGATCACGTTGCCGAACGTCGTGCGCGGCGCGACCGACACCACTTCCGGCTCCGAAAACACGGTTTGCAGCCCGTAAAAGGAGACCAGCGCCACCGCTGCGATGGCCACGATCACCGTGACGACAATGACCGCCTTGCGGCGGCCGGAACCGCGCTGCGGCGTGCTGTAGCGGGAATGGCTGGCGTCTTTTTTGCTCATATTTCCAACCTCCTGTAATAGCTGGAATAAAAATATCGTTACAGAATCCTTTGAAAAGAGAATATGTCCATTGAGAACACAGTCCTCTTTCCCCATTATAGCATGTTCTTTGGCCTTGTAAAGGTATAGATTTGCGCGGGCGCCGGCCGCGGCTTTTGCAGAAATTTCCGCACGGCGGGATTCGGGATGGAAAAGCCGCACGAGGTATGGTATACTAACAGTGCGGATCTTTGTGAGAACGGGCAAAGCCGCTCTTTTTCCCTTGTAAACGGCGGGGCTTTTTGAAGCGCCGAAACGGCGCCGGCACGCTGCCCCCAAAGCGGAAAAAGGCGCAGCCGAAGGAGGAGCAAATACAATGAAAATCATGGTCCTTTCCGCAGCGACCGGCGGCGGCCATCTGCGCGCGGCCCACGCGGTGGAATCGTATATCCTGCACAATTCGAAGGGGAACTCCGTTTTAGTCGTAGACACCCTCAAATGCATCGGAAAGCTCATCGACCACACGTGCTGCGACGGCTACCGGCTCATGGTCAAGCGCGCGCCGAAGGCGTTTGGCACGCTGTACCGTGTGACCAATAAGGAAACGCCGATGAAACGGCTGATGTTTCATTGGAACAATTCGCTCAGCGAAAAATTGATCCCGCTGATGCGCAAAGAGAAGCCGGACGTCATTTTGAGCACGCACCCGTTTGCGACGGAGATGGCGTCGTGCTTAAAGGAGACGGGCGTCTTAAAGGATGTGCCGCTGATCTGCCTGATGACCGATTACGGCCCGCACCAGGCGTGGATTGCCGATAAAGTGGATGCATACGTCGTGAGCAACGAGGACATGGTGCCGTCGATGGCGCGCATGGGCGTCGACCCGGAAAAGGTGTACCCGTTCGGCATCCCGGTCAAGGACGTGTTTTTTGAGCCCGGCGACAAGCGGAAGCTGCGCGAAAAATTCGGCCTGGACCCCGACAAAAAGACGATTTTGTTCATGGCCGGGTCGTTCGGCGTGACGAATGTGCTGCGCATTTTCGAGGAGGTCTGCACGCTCGACCTCGATTTCCAGATCATTGTGATTACCGGGAAAAACGAAAAGCTCTACCACGAGTTCGAGCACGTCGTGCGCGACAGCGGCAAGCCGACCCGGCTTGTGTATTTTACGAATGAAGTTGAAAATTACATGCACGCCTCCGACCTTTTGATCACGAAGCCCGGCGGGTTGACCGTCAGCGAAGCGCTCGCGTGCAATATCCCGCTGGCCGTCTTCGACGCGATCCCCGGCCAGGAGGAGGACAACGCGAATTTCCTGATGAACCACCACATGGGCGTGCGGCTCGATGACCATACGGACACGGCCCAGACGATTGCGATGCTTTTGGAGGACGACGAGGAGCTCGAGAGCATGCGCGAGGCGTGCCAGCGCTTCGATAAGAGCAAGTCGGCCCAGAATATCTTTATGCTCATGCAGCAGCTGTATGAGCGCTGCCATCCGGAAAGTGTGCAGAAAAAGGAGGACACAGCGGAAGTTGGAGCATTATCTTGACAATTCCTCGACGACAAAACCGTGTAAAGAGGCCGTCGAGGCGGCGCTCGACGCGATGACCCACACGTTCGGAAACCCTTCGAGCCTGCACGCGCTGGGGTTTGCGGCGTCGCGGGCGCTCGAGGACGCGCGCGAGAGCGTGGCGGCCGTTTTGGGCGTTTCCCGCGCGGAGATTACGTTTACCTCCGGCGGCACAGAGGCGAATAACTTAGCAATTTTCGGCGCGTATGAGGCGCGCAAAAAGCGCGGCCGCCGCGTCGTGACGACGGCCATCGAGCACCCGAGCGTTTTAAATCCCATGAAAGAGCTCGAAAAGCGCGGCGCCGAGGTCGTATACGTAAAGCCCGACGGGGACGGCCGCATTTCGCCCGAAGTGCTCGCGCAGGCGGTGACCCCCGACACGGTGCTGGTAAGCCTGATGGCGGTCAATAACGAGGTCGGCACGGTTTTGCCCATCGATGCGGCGCACGCGGCGATTGTGCGGACAAAAGCGCCGGCGCTTCTGCACGTCGATGCCGTGCAGGCGTTCGGGAAGCTGCCCTTAAAGCCGTCCCGGCGGGGCATTGACCTGTTGACCGTGAGCGCCCACAAGATCCATGGCTTAAAGGGGACGGGGGCTCTGTATATCCGAAAAGGCGCCCATATCCTCCCGCACACATTCGGCGGCGGCCAGGAGCGTGACGTGCGCCCGGGCACGGAGGGGATGCCGGGCATCCTCGCGTTCGGCGCGGCCTGCCGCGCGCTGCCCGACCCCCAGAAGGAGGCCAAAGTGATCGAGGCCCTCAATGCCCGCGTGCGCGCGGGGCTGCAGGTGCTGCCGGATGTGACGGTTTTAAGCCCCGCGGACGCTTCGCCGTACGTGCTGAGCTTTTCGGCCGGGCGAGTCCGCGCGCAGACGATGCTCAATTTCCTGTCTGCGCGCGGCGTGTACGTGTCGTCGGGTTCGGCGTGCGCGAAGGGTGCCGAAAGCCACGTGCTAAAGGCGATGGGCCTTTCGAAAGACCAGATCGATTCGGCGCTGCGCGTATCGTTTTCGCGGGACAATACGGAGGAGGACTGCGACGCGCTGCTGAGCGCATTGGCCGAAGGCATGCGCACGCTGCAGGCCGCGCGGTAAAGGGCGGTTTGCCGGATTCAAATTTTTATCAATTTTTTAAATATACACATCCAATCAAAGGGATAAAGAAAGGACACCATGAAAGAAATCCTGTTATTAAAGCTCGGCGAGCTCGTGTTAAAGGGCTTAAACCGCCGCGTGTTTGAGGACACGCTTTTAAAGAACCTGCGGCGCAGGCTTTCGCCGTTGGGGAGATTTGACCTGCGCGCGCGCCAGTCGACGATCGTAATTACGCCGCTTTCGGAGGACGTGGACATGGACGAGGCGGCCGACCGCGTCGGGCGCGTGTTCGGCATCGCGACGTATTCGCGCGCGGGCGTTGCAAAAAAGAACATGGAAAGCATTTTGGAGACGGGAAAAACGTACTTAGCGCCGGTGCTCGAGGCGGCGCGCACGTTTAAAGTCGAGGCAAAGCGCGCGGATAAGACGTTCCCGTTAAAGTCCCCGCAGATCTGCGAGGAGATGGGCGGCTTTTTGCTCGAGCAGTTCCCGCACCTTTCGGTCGATGTCCATCACCCGGATGTGACCGTTTATGTCGAGGTGCGCGACTTTGGCGCATATGTCCACGGGAATCCCGTGCGCGGCGCGGGCGGCATCCCGGTCGGCACGGGCGGCAAGGCGGCAGTGCTCATCAGCGGCGGCATCGACAGCCCCGTCGCGGCGTGGCAGATGGCGCGCCGCGGGCTCGAATTGACGGCGGTCCATTTCGCAAGCCCGCCGTACACGTCGGAGCGCGCCGAGCAGAAGGTCGTTGACCTGCTCGAGCAGGTCGGCCAATGGAGCGGGCGCATCCGCATGTTCACAATGCCGTTTGCGCACATCCAGGAGGAGATCCGCGACAAATGCCCGGAGGAGCTGTTTACGCTTTTGATGCGCCGGTTCATGATGCGCATCGCCGAGCGCGTCGCGCGCCGGGAAGGGTGCGAGGCGCTGATTACGGGCGAGAGCTTAGGGCAGGTCGCGAGCCAGACCCTGCAGGCCATCTGCTGCACGGATGCCGTCGTCTCGATGCCGGTGTTCCGTCCGCTGATCGGTTCGGACAAGGCCGACATCGTCGCGACCGCGCGGCGCATCGGCACATTTGAAATTTCGATTGAGCCGTACGAGGACTGCTGTACGGTCTTTACGCCGAAGCATCCGCGCACGCACCCGCATCTGCAGGCGCTCGAGGAGGCGGAATTGGCCCTCGACTGCGAGGCTTTGATCGACGAGAGCTTTGAAAATGCGCGCGTGCGGCTGATCGGCGGCCCCGCACAAGGAAAGGAAGGATCGCTGTGAAGGCGGAGATCATCAGCGTCGGCACGGAACTTTTGCTCGGGCAGGTCATCAATTCGGACACGGCCTACGTCGCCCGCGCACTCGCGGAGCTCGGCTTTGACATCCGCTTTACGTGCACGGTCGGCGATAACCCGCGAAGACTAAAGGAGACGCTCGAAACGGCTTTTCTGCACAGTGACCTCGTCGTGACGACGGGGGGCCTGGGGCCGACCGACGACGATTTGACGAAGGAGACGTGCGCCGCCGCGGCCGGGCGCAAGCTTTACTGCGACGAGGAAAGCCGCCGCCGCATCGAGCAGTACTTTCATGGCCGCGAATGTGGGCCGTCGCAGTATAACCAGGCGATGCTGCCCGAAGGCTGCACGGTGTTCCCGAACGACCACGGCACGGCGCCCGGCTGCGGCTTTACGACGCCGGAGGGAAAGATCATCGTGATGCTGCCAGGCCCCCCGAAGGAGCTTCTGCCGATGCTGCACCAGTACGTCGTGCCCTACCTTTCGCAGTGGGCCGGCGGCACAATCGCGAGCACGAATATCCGCGTGTTCGGCATCGGCGAGGGGAGTGCCGCCGAAAGGATCCGCGACCTCATGGCGGGCGCGAACCCGACGGCCGCGACGTATGCGCTCGACGACGAGATGTACGTGCGTGTGACGGCGAAGGCCGAGACGGAAGAAGCCGCGAAGGCCGCGATCGAGCCGCTAAAGGAAGCGGTCTGCGCGCGCCTGGGCGACGCGGTATACGGCATCGACGTGGGGTCTTTGGAAGAGGTCGTCGTGCACGAGCTTTCGCGCCGGAAAAAGACCGTCGCCACAGCGGAAAGCTGCACGGGCGGCCTTTTGGCAGCGCGCCTGACCGACATCCCCGGCGCGTCGGACGTGTTCCATATGGGCGCCGTGACGTATGTAAACGAAGTAAAATCAATGCTTTTGGGTGTGCCGGAAGCGCTCCTCGCCGAAAAGGGTGCGGTCAGCGCGGAAGTGGCCCGCGCGATGGCCGAGGGCGTGCGCAGGAAAGCGGGCGCCGATTTCGGCCTGTCCGTTACGGGCGTCGCGGGGCCCGAGCCGAGCGAAGGGAAGCCCGTGGGGCTGATTTATCTCGCGCTCGCCGCACAGGACGGGACGTTTGTGCGGCAGATGCGGCCGTCCGGCCGGAAAGAGCGCAGCTATCTGCGCCATCTGGCCGCGAGCAACGCGCTCGACATGCTGCGCCGGTACTTGTTCGGGCTGCCGGATATCGAACGGGCCGCCTTTTTAAACGACAAGCCGGCGCATCGCGCACACGGGTAATTTTGCCGTTTCAAGCGGGAAAATCGGGGCGCATTCGCCCAAAAAGCGGTGGTTTTGCGCGCCCGGCCCGCTAAGATATGAGGAGAGTGGAAATCGCGCGCCCTATGATCGGGCGCAAAGGAGGTCGGGAATATGCGGACGGCGCTGCTGTTCTGCGGCGCACGGCGCACGGCGCTGTGCCAGCGCACGCTCGAAAAGAGCGGGTTTGCGCCGCAGATCGTGCGTTTTTCGGACGATACGCATGCGGTGGCGGCCCTGGGAAGGCTGCTCGAGGCGGCGGACGTTGTGTGCATTTTAGGCCCCGCGCGCGGCGGCAAGCCGGCGTTTGGCGCGCCGATTTTTGCGGCGCTCGGCGTGCCGATGCGCGGCGGCGAACCCGACGGTGTCCTGCGCCTTTTGGGCAGCGGCGAATGCATAGGATATCTTGTGGAAAGCCAGACCCAGGCCGTTGCGCTGCTGCCCGACCGGCCCGGACCCTTACAGGCGCTGCTGCCGGAACTTTCCCTGCGCCTGCACCAGAAATACGCGCGGCCGGCGGCCGCCGGAAAAGGAGGAACGCCATGATTGTGGACATCGTTTCGCAAATGAAAACCGTCAACCTGCTCGTCAATTTCCTGCAGGGGGATCTGTCCCGCTGCTTTTCCTATCCGTTTAAGCCGTGGGAGGAGCCGACGCTGCCCGATACATCGCTGTACGGCCTGCCCACCAGCACGCCGGAATCCCAGGGGGTAGAGAGTGCGTGGCTCAACGGCTTTTTTACGAAGCTGCGCGAGGATGCGGACATCCGCGTCCATTCCATCGCCGTTTTGCGCCACGGCGTGCTCATCGCCGAGGGGAGTTTTAAGCCCTACACGGCGGCGTTCCCGCATATGATGTTTTCGCTGTCCAAAAGCGTCGTCGCGATGGCGGTGGGGATTGCGGCCGCGGAGGGGAAACTGCAGCTGTCGGACCGCTTAGTCGATTTCTTCCCGGAAAAGGCGGGGCTTTTCCGCAGCCAGACGCTGTCGAAGGTGACTTTGCAGCAGCTTTTGCAGATGACGGCGGGGGTCAAATACAACGAGGTCTTCAGCGTCACCGACCGCGACTGGGTACACGGCTTTTTAAGCTCCGAGTGCGCGTTTGAGCCCGGCACGGATTTCTATTATAACAGCATGAATTCCTACATGCTTGCGGCCGTTTTGGGCAGTGTCACGGGCGAAGGGCTCGTCGATTATTTGATGCCGCGCCTGTTTGAACCCCTGCGCATCCCGCGCCCGCGGTGGGAGACGTGCCCGATGGGCATTGAAAAAGGCGGCTGGGGCCTTTATCTGCGCACCGTCGACATGGCGAAGCTCGGCCAGCTTTATTTGCAGCGCGGCCGCTGGGAGACCGAGGACGGCCCGCGCCAGCTTTTGCCCGAGTCGTGGGTCAACGACAGCACCCGCCGGATGGTGCCCACCCACGAGAAGACAAACCCCGGCTACGGCTATGGGCTCTGGAGCTTCCCGGTGCCGGGCGCCTATCAATTTAACGGCGTGTTCGGCCAGTACGTCGTCGTGCTGCCGCATCTGGACGCCGTCGTCGCCGTCACGAGCGGCAGCCAGAATTTCGTTTCGGATGATACCGCGTCCATCATCGCCGAATACTTTGCGCCCGATGCCGCCGGCTTTCACGATGCGCCCCTGCCGCAGAACCTGCGCGCGCTGCGCAACTTAAAAGGGACAACCTCGCACCTTTACGCGCTGCCCGGCATGGCCCAGCCCGCAAAGGCGAAGGGCTTTTTCGAGCGCTTCGGCAAGGGGCCGGAGGTCCCGCCGCTGCCGCAGCAGGCGGACGCGCTCGAGGGGCACGTTTACGCGTTTTCCGAAAACCCGTACGGCACGCTGATGCCGCTGATTTTGCGCGCGCTGACGCAAAACGACCCGCCGCCGCTTTCCGGCGTTGGCCTTTCCTTTTCGCCGGGCATGTGCCAATTGACATTCCGCGACGCCGCGGGCGGCGAGACGGTCTTGAATGCGGGCCTCGACGCCGACGCATGCCGCAGCGACCTCGTCTTAAACGGCGAGCATTACCCCGTCAGCGCGTGGGCGCATTTGACGAGCGACGAGGACGACCGGCCGGTCTTAAAGCTCTCGCTGTGCTTTTTGCAGACGCCGTGCGTGCGGCAGATGAAGTTTATTTTTTACCGCGGGGAGAGCCGCGTGCTCGTGCGCTTCACGGAATTCCCCGACGTGGGGAAGGCAACGGAGATGCTGTTCCATCTTGTCAGCGGAGGCGGCGGGACGCTGCAGAAGATGTTTTCCGATGCCGTGCGCCAGCAGAAGCTGCGCGGCCGCCTGGATGCGATCACGCGGCCGATTGCCCGCGGCGCCGAAAAGGAAGACGAATCGATGCCCGAGCTGTTTTGACGTGTCGCACCCATTTGCCGCTTTATGCGGCACAAAACCGAAGGAGGCCCTTGTGTTATGAAAGTCTTATTATTAAACGGCAGCCCGCACGCGCACGGCTGCACGGACACCGCACTCCGGGAAGTCGCCGGCGCGCTCGCGGAAAACGGCGTCGAAACGGAGCTTTTCTGGATTGGCACAAAGCCCATCCCCGGCTGTATTGCGTGCAACCGCTGCGCGCAGACGGGCCGGTGCGCGTTCGACGACGCCGTCAACGAAATCGGCGCGCGGCTGCGCTCCCCGGAATTTGCGGGCCTTGTCGTCGGCTCGCCGGTCTATTACGCGGGCGCGAGCGGCCAGGTGCAGAGCTTTTTGGACCGGCTGTTCTATTCGTCCGGCAATGCATTTGCGGGCAAAGTGGGCGCGGCCGTCGTGTCCTGCCGCCGCGGCGGCGCGAGCACGGCGTTCGAGCGCTTAAACGCCTATTTTACGATTTCGAATATGTATGTCGTGGGTTCGCAGTACTGGAACCAGGTCCACGGCTTTACGCCGGAGGATGTCAAAAAAGACCTGGAGGGTTTGCAGACGATGCGGACATTGGGGCGCAATATGGCGTACTTGTTAAAGGCGCTCGCGGCCGCGCAGGCCGCCAGTGTGCCGCTGCCAAAACAGGAAGCCCCCGTGATGACGAACTTTATCCGATAAGGAAAAATAAAGGAAGAAAGGGCAGGAAAACGGGCAAGCCCCCGCTTTCCGCCCTTTCTTTTTGCCCGCCTTTGTGCGGCCTGCCCGGAAAAGGACGCAAAATTTTTGCAGGCCATCCCTCAAAAAAATCGATATTCTGTTGAAAAGGAGGCCGGTTTGTGCTACAATTTTTAGAAGAAAGGCAGGCACACCGCCGCTTCCGTTCCCTGAAAATGACGGATGCGCGCACATTTCCTGCAAAATGCGCGCCCGCGGGGTGCGCTGGCATATCGGAATTCACAGGAGGGTTTTGCATGAATCAGACGCTCGTCGCTTTCTTTTCGCAGTCCGGGAACACCCGCCAAATGGCGGAGAAGATCGCCAAAATGGCGAACGCGGACTGCTATGAGATCGTTCCCCAGACTCCATACACCGGCTCCTATGCGGCCGTGATGGACCAGTCGAAAAAGGAGATCGGGGAGCGGTATTGCCCGCCGCTTGCCGGCACGCTGCCGGATGTGTCCGGCTATGACACGGTGCTGCTGGGCACGCCGAACTGGTGGAATACGATCGCCCCGCCGCTTGCGACGTTTTTAAAGAGTGTCGACCTTTCCGGCAAGACGGTGGCCGTGTTCTGCACGCATGGCGGCGGCGGTTCCGGCCGCATTGAGCGCGCCATCAAGGCGCTGTGCCCGAACGCCCGCTATCTGCCGGCGCTGTCGATTTATGGCGATACGGTCCGCGACGAGGAGATCCACAACTGGCTCGACGAGCTTTCGGCATATCACGACGTGTAAAAGACGTAGCACAGAATAAAAATAAAAAAGAAAAAAGCGGCGCGCGCTTTCCCGAGAAACGAATGGGACAGCGCACGCCGCCTTTTTATGCCGGAAAGCGGGCGGAACGGCGTTTTTTAGGCGCCGGCCTTTTCCGCTTTTTCTTTTGCTTTGTCTTTCGGCTTTTCTTTGTCCTTTGCCTTTTCCTTCGCGGACAGGCCCTTCGGGGCATCCTCCGCTTCCGGAAGGGCAGCCTTTGCTTTTTTCGCAACCATGATGCGCTCGATGCGCCGCTCGCGCACGCGCAGCACGGTCATCGTCAGCGGCCCGCACGTGACGGTCGGGTGTTCGCCGGGCTTCGGAATGCGCCCGAGCTGCGAGACGAGGAAGCCCGCGAGCGTGTCGTAGTCGCCTTCCGGCAGCGAAAAGCCCGTCAAATCCTCCACTTCATCCAAAAACAGCGCGCCGTCCACGCTCCAGCGGTTCGGCCCGTCGGGGAGGATTTCCTCTTCCTCGTGGTCGTACTCGTCCTGGATGTTGCCCACGATCCCTTCGAGCAGGTCCTCGAGCGTGATCAAACCTTCCGTGCCGCCGTATTCGTCGACGATCACGGCGATCTGCCGGTGCTGTTCGGTCATCTGGCGGAACAAATCCGCGCACTTCTGCGTCTCCGGCACGAACGTGGCCGGGCGCATCAGGTCCGTCAGGCGCACGTCGCGCGCGTCCTTGCCGATGTATTTCAACAGATCCTTCACGTAAATAAATCCCAGGATGTTGTCGATGTCCTCGTGGTAGATCGGGATGCGCGAGAAGCCCTTTTCAATCGAAAGGTCCACCACATCCTGCAGGGAATCCGTGTCCTCCACCGCCGCGATGTCCGTGCGGTGGGTCATGCATTCGATGACCGGCACATCGTCAAAGTCGAGCACGTTCGAAATCATGTCCTTTTCCTGCTCCTCGATGACGCCCTTCTCCTCGCCGGCGTCCACCATCAGGCGGATTTCTTCCTCCGTGACGGTCTCCTCATCGTCTTCACCCGGGCGCAGGCCGACTAAGCGCATCGCACCGTTCGCGCTTGCGGTCAAGAGTTTGACAAGCGGCGTAAACAGCACCGCCACGCCGTTTAGAAAACTGCCGTAGCGCAGCGCAAACGACTCAGCCCGGTGCAGGCCGATCTGCTTGGGCAGAAGCTCGCCGAACACGATCGAAATAAACGAGATCAGGATCGTAATCACGATAAACGACACGTTCGAAAGCGTGCTGTACGAGACCGGCAGCACGCGCGCGAGCGCCGCGGCTAACGGCGTCGAAAAGCTCTGCGCGCCGGCCGCCGCATTGAGGAAGCCCGAAAACGTGATGCAGATCTGGATCGTCGAGAAAAACCGGTTCGAGTTTTTCGTCAGCTTCTGCACCGCCGCCGCCTTTTTGTTGCCTTCTTCGGCCATCTTCGCCACTTTTGCGTCGTTGAGCGTGATGACCGCGATCTCCGAGGCGGAAAAGAAACCGTTTACGAATGTCAGGATAATCAGCAGGATTACATTCAGCCATGGAAAGCCGCTACTGCCGTCGGGTTCAAGACCCATAAAAGAAAAGACCCCTTTCCCTTTTAAAAGGATAGAATAAATTGCTGCAGATCCCCTCCTTGCGGCGGGATAAGCGCTTTTATTGTACCAAAGGCGGCCGGGCCTTGTCAACTGGGAATGCCCTGCAGCAGGAAATCATAAAAATGAAAAGCAAAAATGGTGTTAAAATGGGTTTTTTAAGAAAAATTTTATGAAAATTTCGAGAAGATGTGGAAGGCGTTCCCTCCCGATTCCATGTAAATTGGTTTTACAAAAAACAATGTTAGGATAGCCTAAACAAATCCCATGAAAAAGTTCTACGATTTGTTAGTGATATTCCCTTTACAGCGCGCCAAAATGGTGATAAAATCTAAGAAGAACGGGCCCTGCAACCGTTCTTCCATTTGAAAAATCCTATGAAGGAGGAAAATATCAAAAATGGATTCCAGAAAAATGAAAACCATGGACGGCAACACCGCCGCTGCGCATGTATCCTATGCGTTTACGGATGTTGCCGCGATCTACCCGATCACGCCGTCTTCCCCGATGGCGGACGAGACCGACAAGTATGCGGCTGCCGGCCGTAAGAACCTGTTCGGCCAGGAAGTCAAGATCACCGAAATGCAGTCCGAAGCGGGTGCCGCAGGCGCCGTGCACGGCTCCTTGGCAGCCGGCGCACTGACGACGACGTACACCGCCTCCCAGGGCCTGCTTTTGATGATCCCGAACATGTATAAGATTGCGGGCGAACTTCTGCCGGGCGTCATCCACTGCGCGGCGCGTTCGCTGGCAACGCATGCACTGTGCATTTTCGGCGACCATTCGGACGTCTACGCTTGCCGTCAGACGGGCTTTGCAATGCTGTGCGAAAACAGCCCCCAAGAGGTCATGGACCTGGGCGCTGTCGCGCATCTGTCCGCCATTAAGGGCCGCGTGCCGTTCCTCAATTTCTTCGACGGCTTCCGCACGTCCCACGAAGTCCAGAAGATCCACATCTGGGATTACGACGAGCTGGCTGAAATGCTCGACTGGGATGCAGTCAATGCGTTCCGCCGCCGTGCGCTGAATCCGGAGCATCCGGTCATCCGCGGCACCGCACAGAACGACGATATCTTCTTCCAGGCAAGCGAGGCTTCCAACAAGTACTACGACGCGCTGCCGGAGATCGTCGTTGACTACATGAACCAGGTCAAC
Source organism: uncultured Clostridia bacterium (assembly GCA_944385055.1). Lineage (GTDB taxonomy): Bacteria > Bacillota > Clostridia > Oscillospirales > Acutalibacteraceae > Caproicibacterium. The sequence continues at coordinate 95,082 of CALWVT010000006.1, forward strand.
GCCCGCATCGGCTCCGACTACAAGCCCTTCAACTACTACGGCGCGCCCGACGCGGAAGAGGTCATCATCGCGATGGGCTCCGTCTGCGAGTGCGCGGAAGAAGTCGTCGATTACCTGTGCGCGGCAGGCGAGAAGGTCGGCCTTGTGAAGGTCCATCTGTATCGTCCGTTCGTTCCGAAGTACCTGACGGATGTGCTGCCGGAGACGGTCAAGAAGATCAGCGTCCTCGACCGCACGCGTGAGCCCGGCTCCATCGGCGAGCCGCTGTACCTCGATGTGCTGGCTGCTCTGTCCGGCACGCCGTTTGGCGCCTGCGAGCTTTACACCGGCCGTTACGGCTTGGGCTCGAAGGACACGACGCCTGGCGACATCATCGCGGTGTACCGCAACATGGAGTCCGACACGCCGAAGAAGCGCTTCACGATCGGCATCGTCGACGACGTCACGAACCTCTCCCTGGAAGTCAAGGAGAACCCCGACACGACCCCGGCCGGCACGCATTCCTGCAAGTTCTGGGGCCTGGGCGCAGACGGCACCGTCGGCGCGAACAAGAACTCCATCAAGATCATCGGCGACCACACCGACATGTATGCGCAGGGTTACTTCGCTTATGACTCCAAGAAGTCCGGCGGCCTGACCGTTTCCCATCTGCGCTTTGGCCCGAAGCCGATTAAGTCCACCTACTACATCAGCAAGGCAGACTTCGTCGCGTGCCATAAGGCCAGCTATGTCAACGATTACGACATGGTCCAGGATCTGAAGGACGGCGGCAGCTTCCTGCTCAACTGCGAGTGGACCGACGAGGAACTCGACGAGAAGCTCCCGGGCAAGATGAAGAAGTACATTGCGGACCACAACATCAACTTCTACACGATCGACGGCGTCAAGCTCGGCAAGGAAATCGGCCTGGGCAAGCGCATCAACACGATCCTGCAGTCCGCGTTCTTCTCGATTGCAAACATCATCCCGTCCGAACAGGCCATCCAGTACATGAAGGACGCCGCCACGAAGTCCTACAGCAAGAAGGGCCAGAACATTGTCGACATGAACCATGCGGCAATCGAGCGCGGCGCGAAAGAGTACCACAAGGTCAACGTTCCCGAGAGCTGGAAGAACTGCACGGACGACACGGTCGTCAACCATGTCAGCTGCTCGAACCCGGATACCGAGAAGTACGTCAACGACGTCCTCGTTCCGGCCAATAAGTATAAGGGCAACCAGCTGCCGGTCTCCACGTTCGTCGACATGGCCGACGGCACGGTTGCTTCCGGCTCCGCTGCGTATGAGAAGCGCGGCGTCGCCATCGACGTTCCGGAATGGAACCCCGACAACTGCATCCAGTGCAACTTCTGCTCGTATGTCTGCCCGCATGCCGCAATCCGTCCGGTCGCGCTGACCGAGGAAGAGGCTGCGAACTTCCCGAAGAGCCAGAAGCTCAAGGATATGACCGGCATGCCCGGCATGAAGTTTGCCGTTACGGTTTCCGCTTATGACTGCCAGGGCTGCGGCAGCTGCGCGAATGTCTGCCCGGGCATGAAGGGCAACAAGGCACTCGTGATGAAGCCGATGGACACGCAGGTAGCGGCCCAGGAAGGCTTCGACGAAGGCCTCAAGTATGCGGAGAAGCCCGAAGTCCTCGCGAAGTTCAAGCCCACGACCGTCAAGGGCAGCCAGTTCAAGCAGCCGCTGCTTGAATTCTCCGGCGCTTGCGCAGGCTGCGGCGAGACCCCGTATGCAAAGCTCATTACCCAGCTGTTCGGCGACCGTATGTACATTGCCAACGCGACGGGCTGCTCCTCCATTTGGGGTGCTTCCGCACCGAGCACGCCGTACACGCGCAACAAGCGCGGCTTCGGCCCGGCTTGGGATAACTCCCTGTTCGAAGACAACGCCGAGTTTGGCTACGGCATGACGCTCGCACAGAACGCGATCCGCGGCCGCCTGCTCTCCGAAGTGGAGGCCCTGATTGCTTCCGACGGCGCTTCCGACGAACTCAAGGCCGCCGGCAAGGCGTTCCTCGACACGAAGGACAGCTCCATGGAGAACCGCGAGCCCACCGATGCGCTGATTGCAGAGCTCGAGAAGAACGGCTCCGACGAAGCCAAGAAGATCCTGGCCGACAAGGATTACCTCGCTAAGAAGTCCACCTGGATCCTCGGCGGCGACGGCTGGTGCTATGATATCGGCTTCGGCGGCGTGGACCATGTCCTCGCTTCCGGCGCGGATGTCAACATCCTGTGCTTCGACACGGAAGTTTACTCGAACACCGGCGGACAGGCTTCGAAGTCCACGCCGGCCGGCGCAGTCGCACAGTTCGCTGCTACCGGTAAGGCCACGAAGAAGAAGGACCTGCCCGGCATCGCCATGACGTACGGCTATGTCTATGTTGCGCACATCGCGATGGGCGCCGACATGAACCAGTGCATCAAGGCCCTGCAGGAAGCGGAGAGCTATCATGGCCCGTCCATCGTGATCGCCTATGCACCGTGCATCAACCACGGCATCAAGGGCGGCATGAGCATTGCACAGACCGAAGAGAAGAAGGCTGTGCAGGCTGGCTACTGGAAGCTGTTCCGTTACGATCCGCGCCGTGCTGAGGCGGGCCAGAACCCGTTCCAGCTCGACAGCAAGGAGCCGACGGCGTCTTACCGCGACTTCCTGATGGGCGAAGTCCGTTACAACAGCCTGACCCGTGCGTTCCCGGAGCGCGCAGAAAAGCTGTTCGCGGCTTCCGAAGCGGATGCAAAGCGCGATTACGAACATCTCGTTGCGCTGTCTAAGGATCCGGCGGCGGCAACCGAATAAGTTTCGTTTAGAATCCGTTTGATTTTCCTTCGCTAATGAAAGGCGTTCCATGCCCCAAAAGGCATGGGGCGCCTTTTTGCGTCCGGGAAACGGGGCGCGAAAGCCGGCGCAAAAAATCAGACAATTTTATCCTTTTCTTCACATAGGATTCACATAAGGGCGGCATAATAAAAGCACAGTCCGGGAAGAAAGGGCTGCAACAGAAGAAAGGAATGATTGAGCATGTATGATCCGAATAATCAGAACAATCGGAATCCGGACATGGATGCACAGAATAAATCCACCGGTTCCGCCCCGTATACCGGCGCGCAGCAGAACACGCAGGGCCCCGTTTGGGAGGGTACGAGCTACCACTCCGGCCCGATCCCGCAGGAGAACGGTGCCTCGCAGAACGGTGCCTCGCAGGGCCAACCGCCCGTCCAGAACGCAGACGGTGCTTCTCAGTGGCACCAGAACACGTGGCAGCCGCCGCAGTACCAGAATCCCGGCACCCAGCCGCCGCACCACCGCGAAAAGAAGCCGAAGGGTGAGCGCCGCGGGATGCCCGTTTGGGGCCGTGTGCTCGCGGGGATCGTCGGGTGCTTTGTGATTTCCGCCGCATCGATCGGCGTGTTCGTCGGCCTGGTCAACAGCGGCTACATCCACTTAAATGCGACGTCCTCCGGCACGGGCTTTACGATCAACCGCCTCGTCTCGAGCGGCGACACGACGGCCAATACAACGAATACATCCGGCCTTTTGACGAAGCAGCAGGTCGCCGAAAAGGTCGTGCCGAGCGTTGTGCTGATTCAGAACTACCAGACGCAGGCTTCGCAGGGGAGCCTTTATGACTACTTCTTCGGCGGCCAGCAGGGCGGCCAGGGCGATGACAGCGGCGAGGACCAGCTCTACAGCGAGGGTTCCGGCGTGATCATGAGTGCGGACGGCTACATCATTACGAACGCACACGTCGTGGAGGATGCAGACGCGCTGACCGTTGTGACGAGCGACAATAAATCCTATGAGGCGCAGATCATCGGTGCCGACGAAGTGACCGATTTGGCGCTGATTAAGATTGACGCGACGGGCTTGACCCCCGCTGAGTTCGGCTCGAGCAGCGACCTCTCCGTTGGCGATGACGTGGTAGCCGTCGGCAACCCGGGCGGCAGCGAGCTCGCCTCGAGCGTGACGTACGGCAACATTTCCGCACTGAACCGTTCGATTACAAACAGCGACACCGGCTACACGATGCAGTGCATCCAGACCGATGCGGCCATTAACCCCGGCAACTCGGGCGGCGCTTTGGCAAACATGTACGGCCAGGTCATCGGCATCAACTCGAGTAAGCTGACCGAGGTCGGCGGCACGGCCGCCGAGGGCCTTAACTTTGCAATCCCGATCGATACGGCCCAGCCGATTATCTCGAACCTGCAGGCGTACGGCTACGTCAAGGACCGCGCGCAGCTGGGCATTTCCGGCCGCGACATCAACGACGCCTACGCGCAGCAGATCGGTTTGTCCCAGGGCGGCGTCATGATTTTCCGCATCACGAATGAGAGCCTGACGAACGCGGGTGTCCAGGTCGGCGACATCATCACAAAGATCGACGACACCGACGTCGACAGCGCGGCCGCGATCAGCTCCTATATCGCGACGAAGAAGGCCGGCGACAAGGTTACGCTGACCCTCATCGACGGCCAGTCGGGCCAGGAGAAGACCGCCGAGGTCACCCTGGCGCAGCAGACGGGCCAGCAGCAGAACACGCAGTCGCAGGCCAATAACGGCTGAGCGCTGCCATCCAATCGCTTATAAGTTCTCTTTTTCATATTCCTTTTCATTTGCTTACAAGTCTTTTCATAAATTTCTCCTCTCTCTAGAAGGGCTGCCGGATTTGCGGCAGCCCTTCGCCTTTTCTGTAGAAAAACGCGAAAAGCGGTTGACACTGCGCGAAAAATATTATATAAAAAGGGTAGATAAAGAAGAGATGCCTTCGCGCGGAGGCCCGCGGCGAAGGGCGCGCCGCACAGGCGCAACGAGAAAGGTGGGATTTTTATGCCAATCGACAATCGACCGAACCCGATGCCTCCCTACCAGGACCCGCAAGCCCCAGTGCCCGGCAAGCAGTCCGGCCAGGGCGCTGCAGTGGGCAGCCTTGTGTGCGGCATTCTCGCCGCCGTGCTCGGGATTTTCCTGTTTGGAGGGGTCGTCTCGCTGATCCTCGCGGCCGTTGGCCTTGTGCTGGCGTCAAAGGCGAAGAAAGAGGGCTTTTCCGGCGGCCTGCGCACGGCGGGCTTCGTGCTCTCGGTGATCGGCCTTGTGTTTGGCGCAGTCGGCCTGATCGCATGCGTGGCGTGCAGCGGCGCTTTGTACGAGTATTATAGGGACAACGGCGTGCAGATCCTGTTAGACGCGTAAAAGGAAAAAGCCGGCAGCCTTTTTGCGGCGGCCGGCTTGTTTTGAGCGCCGCGGTGAGCGGAAATGAATGGAAAATCACATGAAAACGGGGGAATTCGGTTGACGCGGCGCGAAAAATCGTGTATAACGTAATTGTACATGTCATTTCACGCGCAGCCGCCTGCGGCAAAGGGCGCGCTGCGCCGGCAAAAAGAGAAAGGTGGAAATCAGTATGGCTATGGAAAATCAACCGAACCAGGCACCTTCGTATCAGAACCCGCAAGGGCCTGTGCCCGGCAAGCAGCCCGGCCAGGGTGCCGCAACGGGCAGCCTCGTGTGCGGCATCATCGCAGTGGTGCTGGCGTTCTTCGGATACGGCGCAATCGTTTCGCTGATCCTCGGCATCGTCGGTCTGGTGATGGCCTCGAAGGCGAAGAAAGAGGGCTTTTCCGGCGGCCTGCGTACGGCGGGCTTCGTGCTCTCGATCATCGGCCTCGTGTTTGGCGCCATCGGCCTGATCGGCTGCGTTGCGTGCGCCGGTGTGCTGGGCGCCGCAAGCATGAGCGGTGCGCTGTAAGAGACGCAATCGGATCGATCCACAGCAAAAAAGCCAGCGGCCTCAAAAAGGCCGGCTGGCTTTCTTTGTGAAACGGGGGAAGGAGGCGTTTCGGCTTTGTTTCCATATGTGACGCTTTTCGGGCGCGTATTCCCGGTGTATGGCGTGCTGGGCGTTGTGGGGGCGCTTTTGGGGCTATTCTCGGCGCTGCGGACGTGTAAGCGCTTTTCTATATCGCGCGAGGACTGCGCATACCTGTACGTCTTTATCGCTGCGGGAGCGCTTGTGGGCGCGAAGGCGTTTTATCTTTTGGGCGTGCTGCCGCAGCTTTGCGGGGATTTGCCGCTGTTATTTTCGCAGCCGGGCGTGTTCTTTGCGCGGTATCTTTCCGGCGGCATGGTGTTTTACGGCGGGCTGTTCGGCGGCGTGCTGACAAGCGTGCTGTACTGCCGCGCGTTCCACTGGAAGCTCGGCGATTTCCTGCCGGCTATTTTGCCGAGCGTGCCGCTGTTCCACGGGTTTGGGCGGCTTGGATGCTTTTGCGCGGGCTGCTGCTACGGCGTGGAGGTGCCGTGGGGCCTCGCGTTTTCGCAGTCGCCGATCGCGCCGAACGGCGTGCCGCTTTTCCCGGTGCAGCTTGTGGAAGCGGCGGGGCTTTTCGTGATGTATTTCGTCTTTCTGCATCTCGCGCGGAAGGTGGCGCCGTGGCGGCTTTTGGGGCTATATGTGCTGTGCTATGCGGTGCTGCGGTTCGTGCTCGAGTTTTTCCGCGGCGACGCGGCGCGCGGGAGCTTGTGGATTTTTTCCACGTCGCAGTGGCTGAGCTTTGCGGCCGCGGCGGCGGGGGCGGTGCTCATTTATAAAAGTCGGCGCAGGGAAGCAGTGCAAGGTTAGATTTTCGACGCATTCGTGACAACCGCGACTTTGTGTGGGATCGGAAGCGAAAAAGGCGCAAAACAGCGGCATCCTTAAAGTGCGCTGCCGTTTTGCAATTCTCAAAGGGAAGCAACACCCGCCGCGAAAACGGTTATCTTACGCGAGAAGTCGCCCTTACGGGCAGCCTACCCTGGTACGAACAGGGTAGGCGTTTTTTATGACTGGTGCTTAGAAAAATGCGCGCGTGTGCCCAAGCCGAGTGTGTTTCGGGAGGAATCGAAGGGAGAGAAACTCGGTATTTAATGCGATGAAATTTCGGGGGATTCCGCAGGGAAAAACAAAACCCGATACGGCGAAGAAATCACGCCGTCTGTGTAATACGCGCCGTTTTCCCACGAAATGGTGAGCGCGCCCGATTCGTCTAAAAATTCGTAGCGGCCCTTTTGTCCCGCGAGCAAAAACGTCAGAAGCGGCGCGTCTTCCGACGAAACCGGTCCGCCGAGCACGTTTTCGTGGCCGAGTTCGAGTACGAGCGCTTTTCCTGCACGCAAGAATACGGGCATCGCCGGCGCGGCGAAACATGTGTGTATCTGTGCCCCTTCCACGCATTCGCCCGAGAACAGTGCCACCCATTCGCCCGGTGGCAGCGGCACGTCGCGGGTTTTCGCGTTTGGCTCTAAAATCGGACAGCACAGCAAGCTCTCGCCGAAAAGGTACGCGTCCTCGCAAGAAAGCAGTGCGTACTCCTCGGGCCAAAAAAGTCCTAGCGGCGCCATCATTGGCCGGCCGTCGCGCACGCACTTTTTTGCTTCCGCATAAAGATACGGCAGAAGATTCCGGCGAAGCCTATGCCAGAAGCGAATGTCCGATAAAAATGCCTCTGGATTTTCCGTATACTGTGCGAGATTCCACGGGCTGCGCTCATTATTTTCCGCACCGTCTTCCCCGCCAAATTGGCCGCCATCAGGTTCCGAATGCCATTGCATGACGGGGCAGAAGCATGCGAACTGCGTCGCGCGGCGATAAAGATCTTCAGAGGGCCGGGGCCCTGAGAAGCCCGCAATGTCGAATCCCCAAAACAGAACGCCGCTCGCCGCCGCGGAAAGTCCCGCGCGCAAAACACTTCGAAGTTCCGCGTTTTCGGACTTTTGATCGCCGGCCCAGAGAATCGGCGTCGTGTGCTGGCCCGTGTAGCCCGCGCGCGAAAAGAGCACGCGGCTGTCTCCGGCAAAGCGGCGGTACGCGGCGACGTACGACTGCGCATAGGCATTTTTTAACGCTTTCCCATCGCGGCCGTCAAACGCGCGTACGGCGCCGTCGTAAATAAATTCGCCGCCGTCCGTCTTAAATCCATCAACGCCGAGATCCAATAAATACTGCCGGTTTTGAAACCACCAGTCACACAGCATCGGATTCGAGAAATCCGGCACAAGACTCCCCGCAAACCAGTGCCCCTCGGGGATGCGGTATGGTGTGCCGTCCGGATTTTTCAGGCACAGCTCGCGCTCGATCGCAAACGCGCAGTCGGCCTCGTGGCGTGCAGACGGCGGGTCGCCGGGGTCTAGCGCTTTTAGGGCCGGAATCTGCCACAACACAAGGTGAATCCCCTTTTGGTGGATCGCGTCGACAAACGCCTTCGGGTCCTGCCAGTATGCGCTTTCGGAAAAGTCAAAGTCGGAGAGTACGAGTGGTTCCCCAGCCGGCTTTTGTGCATAGCGTGCGCCGTGGAAGATATAAAAGGTTGCCTCGTCGCTCCACGCCTCAAGCACAAGCACGCTTGCCGGAAAATGGTATTTCTCAAGCGCCGCGACGGCCTTTTCGGCATCTCTTTGCGAATGCCAGCGGTTCGCCGAAATCCATGGCCCAAATGCCCATTTCGGCGGCAGTGCCGCGGGGCCAGTGTACGAGAGGAATGTGCGGAGAATTTCCAAAGGCATCCCCGAAAACAGCACGACCGGCGTCTTTTCGGGCAATGTAATTGAAATCGTTTCACCAAACGAAAATGTACTTTCCGCGTCCGTCTCGAGGAATAAGCCAAAGCCTGTGTCGGTCAGAAAAAATGGGATCGGGCAGTACGTGTAGTCTCCCTGGTGGCAGAATTTTTCCTCGACGCGGTTTCGCACGGTTCGGCCTTTTAGATTTACGCCGTCAAACCGTTCACCGCCGCCGAACGCCGCACGGTAGGGAAGAGAGAGGACAAGCGCGCCGCCTTCTGCGCGCAGGCGCACCTCGCCGCCTAAAAACGGAAACGAGAACGGGGCAAGGCCGCGCGAAAATACAAAGCGCTGCATGATGATAAAACATCTCCTTTCAAAAAAGCGGGAGCCGCTTCGGGAAACGGCCCCCGCCATACAGGGTAAAGTGTGTATCAAGATTTTGGATTCATGAGATTTTTCGACGTCAGCTGCTCCTGAATTTCGTCGAGTGTCTCCTGTGCTGGGCGGTTGTTGAGTACGGCGTCGTCCAGAATCGGCGTCATCGTGTCGACGACCGCGCCGTATTCGATCAAAGCCGGCGGCGCGACGGAGTATTCCATCGAATCCATGACGGCCTGGCGGTTGTCGGGCGGCGTCTGCTCGAGGTACGGTGCTAATTCCGTCTCATCTGTGACGACCGGCAGTTCCCACGACGCATCCACGCGCAGCTTTACGCATTTTTCGTTTGTCGCCATGTAGTTTAAGAAGCGGAACGCTGCATCTTTCTTTTCCTGGTCGATGTTCTTGTTGATCGCTGCCATATTCGAGAACAGGTGCGTTGCCTTCTGCGTGTTGCCGGGCTCGACGGCGATGTCCCAGTCGAAGTCCTGGATGTTCTGTGAGAAATCGTCGAACATCCAGATGCCGGTCAAGAGCATGCCGAGTTTGCCCTCTTTAAACAAGTCGGAGTCGCCGCGACCCGCGAGATCGACGGTGTTCGGCATCACACGGTTGTCGCCGCACGCGCGAGAGAGCATCATTGAGAGCGTCTCGACATTTTCAGGCGAATTCATTGTAAATTCGGTGCCGTCATCGGAAACCAGGCTGCCGCCATTTTGCTGGACCGCCTTATAGAGCTCGTTGTATGTGACGGGCTGGTACATGCCCCAAATGTCGTCGCCGAGTGCGCGGATCTTTTCGGCAGCTTCTGTTTCGTCCTCCCACGTCCAGTCTTCGGTGGGGTAAGAGACGCCGGCCTGATCGAACAGATCCTTATTGTAGAACAGCACGACGGTCGAGTACGTCTGCGGAATGCCATACACTTTGCCACCGTACGTCGCGGCGTTCAACGGCCCGGTCGCGTAGTCGTCTTTGCTGGCGCCGAGCCTATCGAAATACTCGTCGAGTGGCTCAATGCTGTCGCGGATCGCGTAGGAGAGGAAGTTTTCGAGGTTTAATTCGAAACAGTCCGGTGCACCATTGCCTGCCATCTTTGTCGCGAGCGCTGTGAAGTAGTCATCGTAGCCGGTCGTCTGCAATTCGACTTTGACGTCGGGGTTGTCCTCCTCGAACGCCGCGATCATTGCCTCCAACGTGTCGATGTTTGTGTCACCCGCGGAAAATTGCGAGTACGTAATGGTGACCGATTCGCCTGTAGCGGACGCGGTGTCGGAAGCGGCGGAAGCTGTGCCCGCGCTTTCGCCCGTATCTGTGCAGGCAGCGAGCATGCTCAAAGACAGCATAGCAGCACACGCCGCGGCGAGTCTTTTTTTCGTTTGTGGTTTCATCGAAAGATTGCCTCCTTTGAAAATTTCTATAGGTCCTGGAAAGCGAAATGCTTTCGGGTTATCCTTTCATACCGCCGATCTGTAGTCCCTCATCGATGTAGCGCTGCACGCAGATATAGACGATGAGGATGGGCAGAATCGTCAGAACGGCACCGGCCATCAGGATATTTTCTTTGCCGCCGGCCTGGCCATTGAGTGTTGCGAGCGCGAGCTGAAGTGTCTGCATGTCGTTGCTCGTCAAAATGATCAGCGGCTTTAAATAATCATTCCACGCCCCCATAAACGCCATAAGCGTCATCGTTGCCACAGCCGGCTTGCACATCGGCAGCATAATTTTAAAGAAAATCTTTGCCATCGAGCAGCCGTCCATCATTGCGGCTTCGAGGTACGCATCATGTACAGCCGACATATTCTGGCGCATTAGGAACACGCCGAACGCGTTGTTTAAAGCGAGCAGAATCATCGCCCAGTACGTGTCGAGCAGGTGCATGCCGTTTAAAATTGTGTAGCTCGGGATTAACGTTACGGTTGTCGGGATCATCATCGTTGCAAGGTACAATAAAAACACTTTTTCGCGGCCTTTAAACGGAATCTTCGCGAAAATAAATCCGGCCATGCTCACGGAAAGCACTTGGACGACGGTGCACGTAATCGCGATAAAAAAGCTGTTAAACGTCGCGCGGCCGAAGTTGAAGCTCGACATGCCAATGACCTGTGCGTACGACGAGAGTGTCGGGTGCTCGGGGATCCAGCGGATCGGAATCGTGCGGATCGGCTCGGCACCTTTAAAGGATGTGCTGAGCATCCATAAAAATGGCACGAGAACGAGGATGGCTGCGAGGGTTATGATTACGTAAAACACGATTTTCCCGAAGATTTTTGCGGGGCGCATTTTGTGCGCGGTAAACGAGAAGCTAGACATCGTAATTCACCCACTTTTTCTGAAGCCTGAACTGTAAAATCGTAAACACGAGGATGATTAAAAACAGGATCCATGACCACGCCGCGGCCGTGCCCATTTGATAGGACTTAAATGCGTACGTGTAAATGCGCTCCATCATCACGGTTGTTGCTTGTGTTGGCAGGCCCGACATCATAACCTGTACGGAGTCGAACACTTGGAACGAGCCGATCAGCGTCGTTACGAGCAACAGGAACACTGTCGGCGAAATCAGCGGCAGCGTGATGCGGAAAAATTTCTGATACCAGCGTGCACCGTCGATATCGGCGGCTTCGTAGTAGGAACGGTCGATATTTTTCATTGCCGCCAAGAATAAAAGCGCGAAATAGCCGCAGTCTTTCCACACGGCCGCCATTGAGATGCCGAACATCGCCCAGTTTGGGTCGGCTAGCCACGTTGGCGCCGTGATGCCGAACAGCGCAAAGAACTGGTTAATCGGGCTAAACTTCCCGCTGAGAAGCCATTTCCATACGACAGCCGCCGCGACCCACGACGTGATGACTGGGGTGTAAAAAATCACACGATAAACGCCGTTGCCGCGAAATGCGCGGTTTAAAAGGGATGCTTCAACAAGCGCCAGAACCATTACGAGCGGCATATAGTAGAGGATGTACTGGAATGTATGCCACAATGCCTTGGGCATTTCATCGCTCGAAAACAGCTGCTTATAATTTTGCAGCCCAACGAATAGCGCGTCGGACAGCGGCCGCAAAACGTCGTAATCTAAAAAACTGTACGCAAGCGATACGATGATCGGCACAAGACAGAACACGACGACGCCAATCAGAGATGGCAGCAAAAATGCTGTGACCGTGCGCCGCTTTTGCCGCGGATTTGGAAAATACATAAAGGAAGACGCCCCCTTCTTTACGCTTCGTTCTTTGTAGGAAGTCGGCGGATGGATTCGCGCTCGACAAGCTTTAAGGGTAAGATTTGCTCTTGCTTTGTCAGCCCTGGTTCTTGCAGATTTTTAAATAACAGCTCGACTGCTACTTCACCCTTGCGCGAGATGTCCTGCCGTACCGTCGTCAGGCCCGGCGTCAAATACGCCGAAATCTGCAGATCATCAAATCCCATGACCGATACGTCATCGGGTACGCGCACGCCGCTCTCGTAAAGCCCTTTCATAACACCAATGGCCAAGATATCGGCTGCTGTCACAATTGCGGTCGCAGGTACATTTTCCTGTGCAAAGCGCTGCGCCATTTCAACCCCGCTGTCGTAGTCAATCTGCCCTTCGAACACGAAGTCCTTGCGAAACGGCAGGCCCATTTCCGAAAGCGCCTCCTTGTAGCCTAAAAGCCGCTTTTTCATGACGCCGTTGTCGCGAAGCTTTCCGCAGAAGAACGCGACGTTGCGGTGGCCCTGCTCGAGCACGTAGTTGGTTGCGAGATAACTGCCGTATTGGTCGTCAATGCGCACGTTGTGGTAGTAGTGGTCGTTACAGTAGCTGTCGACGAGCACAATCGGGATTTGACTCTCCTTCATCTGCTGGTAGAATTTGTCTGGATACATACCGATGACGATAATGCCTTCCAAATTCCGTTCTTGGGCCAAGCGCAGGTAACTTTCGTTTGCATCCGTCGCAGAGATGATCACATGGTAGCCGCGCAGCCGTGCCTGGTATTCAATGGAACCGACGATTTCACTGTAAAAGCTGTTTTCAAACATCAGCCGGCTGCCGGGTTCCGTCTGTGGAATCACGACACCTATAAGTTTTGAAGCACCGCGTGTCGAAAGGCTCCTTGCCGACAGGCTTGGCACGTAGTTGAGTTTTTCGATCGCTGCGCGTACGCGCTGCTGGGTTTCTTTTGAAATTGATTTTTTGCCGTTAAAGACATAAGAGACGGTAGCCGGGGAGACACCAGCCTCCCTTGCGACATCCTTTAAAGTCGCGCGTTTTTTCATAGCGAATCAACCTCGCAGAAAAAGATTTGCAGACGATGAAAAAAGTTCGTTTGCTTCGTACACTTCATAAGGGAGAAGTTCAGTTAATTGAAACGTTTAAACTAATTTGCAACTTTATAGTACGCGAAATATTCAAAAAAGTCAAGAGATATTAGAAAATATTTTTGATTTTTTCGAGCTTGTGTAGGAAAAATTGGCTTTTAAATTGGAAAACGCAAAAAATTAAATTTTAACGTTTCAATCACAAAGAAAAATTTTCTTGCTGAAAATCAAAAGGTTAGCAGAGAATCTGACGATTCTGTAGTATTCCTGCCGCACGAGTGCGATGGCAGTGTCGCCATGACGTCCTCCCTGCCGCCGGTGTGCGATGGATTTGGGAGCAAACAAAGGGGCAAGGCGGATTTGTTCGCTTAGCAGGTCAAATTGTTTCCCTGACCATTGGTTGTCACCACAGCGGCCGCTGTGACTATATGGCGCCGGATGGCGGCCAGCCTTGGCTGAAACGTATGTATTCTGAACGGGCAGAATCTCTTTATCAGGAAAGTGTGGATGCTTTCTTTGCAGATTGCTGCACCCACCAGGAGATGTAGACCCTGATTCAAGAATCTGCCCAAGAGATTAAAGCCCTCTACAATCAAGCAAAAACGATTCTACCTACAGAAATGTGCAAAGATATTCGGCGGGACGCTTTTCGATTCGGTTTGGGATTCCTTCAAAGGTTTTTGTTCCGTGCATTGGTGGACGCGGATTGGACAGATACAGCGAGTTTCATGAACAATCAGCCGATTCCATCTCTTCCAACGGACGAACAGCGCCAGACTGTTTGGAATCGAATCTCTGTCAACACAGAACTTTTTTTAAAATCTATAAAGGCAAGCCGTCCCATCGACGTTCTGCGGCAGGAAATTTCAGACCAATGTTTGGACGCCGCGCAGGACCGCCCAGCTGGCATTTACCGGATGTACGTTCCGACGGGCGCGGCGGCAAGACATATTCCGCTTTGCGGTTTTGTGTGGAGATGGCCCGCAGGCAGAATGCCCAGCATCTGTTTTATTTTGCCCCTTATAAGTCGATTATCAAGCAGAACGCAAACAGCATCCGGAAAGCAGTGGGTGCAGAATTTGTTTTGGAACATCACTCTGATGTCGTCTTCGAGACGGACCAACAGCATGCACAGGAGCAGTGGCTTGCTTTTAGTCAGCGTTGGCAAGGGGTTCCTGTCATCTGCACCACAATGGTTCAGCTGTTGAATACTTTATTTGCTGCACCCCGTCAAAATGTGCGGCGGTTTTCCGCTTTGGCCGGTTCGGTCCTTTTATTAGACGAAATACAAGCTTTGCCTTTGCAGGATACTTGTCGGCTCAATCTGGCCCTGGATACGCTCGTGCACCTGTTTGGCTGCACCGTTGTGTTGTGTACGGCCACACAGCCTGATTTGGGTAAAATCAAATATCCATTAGTGTTTTCTGCTGGAATGGATCTTGTGCCAGATTACCAGAAGCGGTTTCAGCAGTTTAAGCGGACAAAAATTATCCGCCCAGCAGTTCGAGGCGAACAGAGCATGGACAAGATCGCCGCATTTATCGCAAATCTGCAAAAGGAACATCGCAATATTCTCGTTGTACTCAACACGAAACACGCGGTTAACCGGCTCTTTGATAAATTGCTGCCGCTGATTCCGGCGGACTGCCCGCTGTTCTGCCTGACGACGTATCTCTGTCAGCGCCACCGTGAAGATGTATTAAACCAGATTGCCCGAAGGCTCAAAGCCCATCAACCCCTTATTTGTATCAGTACCCAATTAATCGAAGCGGGCGTAGATCTCAGCTTTGACTGCGTCGTGCGCGATTTAGCGGGCCTGCCCAGCATCGCGCAGGCTGCCGGGCGCTGTAACCGTCACGGTGAATATAGCTGCCGGCCGGTTTATCTGATTGCGTGCGCGGGTGAAAATCTGAAAAATCTGCCGGAAATCTATTACGGTCGAGAGGTTACTCGTGCTTTGTTGGCGGAATTGCCCAAAGACGCGGATTTACTTTCTCCCAAAGTCGTTCAAATGTATTATGAGCGCTATTACAAGGTTTCAAGGCGGGAAGAGAAAATGCAGTATCCAATTTCTCTAGAAAGTTATGGCCCCTCTTTGATGGTCGACCTGTTGAGTTCTAACCGTCAGGGCCGTCAGGCCTTTCAAGAAAGTGGACATGAATTGGAATCTAAGAGAGATCTTTGTCAGGCCTTTGGCACAGCGGAAGCGGCTTTCAAGGCAATTCCAGACGAAACAATACCGGTGCTTGTGCCTTATGGCGACGGAAAAGACATGCTGCGAAAACTGCAGTCTGAAGGCGGCAGCGCCTCACTTCTACAGGAGTTGCAACCTTATACGGTTTCCATCAGTCAGGGCCAGTGCAAAGAACTTCTCGGCGGGGTTCTATATTCGGTATTGGACGGTGCGGCACTGGCTGTACAGGAAGCATATTACGACAGCGAACATAAGGGGATTTCTTTGACAAAATCGGACTGACTTTTCCGAAAGCTTAAAAAGCGTCAGCGCTGGCGCTTATAGAAAAGAGGCGTTTGCTTTGCAGTATAGAAATACGATTACTTTACGTGTATGGGGCCGTTACGCGCTGTTCAGCGACCCCATTACACGGGTGGGCGGCGAAAAATTTACTTATCCCATCCCCACCTATCAGGCCATCAAGGGCATTTTAGAGAGCGTGTATTGGAAACCCACGTTTATTTGGGTACCAGATGCCATTCGCGTGATGAATCCCATAGAGACTGAATCGAAGGGGATTCGTCCGATTCTGTACCAGCACGATAAGAAGAAGGCCAATGACTTGTCCATTTACACGTATCTGGTCCATGTATCTTACCAGGTCAAGGCGCACTTTGAATGGAATCCACAGCGGCCCGATCTGACCAATGACCGCAACGAGAATAAACACTATTGGATTGCCAAGCGCATGTTGGAGCGGGGCGGCCGGCGGGATATCTTTTTGGGAACCCGCGAGTGTCAGGGCTATGTGGAGCCCTGTCGGTTTCACGAAGGACCCGGTGCCTATGACAACACGCCGACGGTTTCGTTTGGCTTAATGGTTCACGGAATTACCTATGCCGACGAAGACAGCAGCGGCCAAATGTGCGTGCGTTTATGGCAGCCTGTGATGGAGAACGGTGTGATTTCGTTTATTCGGCCGGAAGAATGCCCGGTGATTCGCCCCCTCTACAAGCAGTCTGTGAAAGCGTTTGTGCTGGAAAAGAATATGCAGGGGTGCGATGCGCTGTATCAGGAGGTGGCACAGGATGGGGTGGATTGAGCGATGTTATCAGACCTATGAAAAAAATCTAAATCAGGTAGGCAAACCGTCCTCCTCTACTCGTTTTGAAGGCGAGGCACCGTTTTTGCTGCCAGTAGCGCACACCACGCAGAAGGTCCATGTAGAGGTCAATCTCTCTGCAAGTGGAGACTTCCTTTCCGCGCGGGTCCTTCATCCTGAAGAAATGACCACGATTATTCCCTGCACAGAAGCGTCTTCTTCCCGCACGCGTGAAATGGTTCCGCATCCGCTGGTGGACAAGCTGCAGTGCGTCGCGGGAGACTACAAGGCTTGGGGCGGCGACAAGGACTCGAAATTTACCGAGTATATTGCCAACCTGCAGGCCTGGTGCGATTCGTCTTTTGGACTGGACTTGGTGCGGACGGTCCTCACGTATTTGAAAAAGGGCTGCTTGATTCAAGACCTTGTGTCTGAAGGAATACTCTATGCCGACGAAAACGGCCACCTGCTGCAAAAATGGAACGGACCAAAAGAAGAGTTGCCGGATATTTTTAGACTCTTCAAAGACAGTAAAAGCAATGAAAGCCAGCTGGATATTTCCGTTCGTTTTCGGGTCAACGGAAAGGATCTTTCGTCCGCCCCGGAAGTTTGGAACAGCTACACGAACTATTACTTGTCTACGTGGAAGGAAACCGGCATCTGCTACGTGCAGGGACAAGAGATGCCCCTTTCCCGCTTAAGTCCTCAAAAAATCCGGAGTCCAGGGGATAGAACGAAGCTGATTTCGAGCAATGACCATCAAAACTTTACCTATCGAGGCCGATTTCGAACTGCCAGCGAAGCGTTTTCAATTGGATATGAAACGACACAGAAAGCCCACAGTGCGCTGCGGTGGCTGATAGGAAAGCAAGGCGAATGGAGCAGCAATTCGCAAGACGAACAAAAGGGCAAGCAGAAGGATGGTCAGGTTGTTCTTGTCTGGGGGACCGAGAATGAGCCCGTTCCGCCTGTGACCGGAGACACCTGCGATCTTATCGTTTGCAGCCACAGCGATTTGGATGATGGCGAGGAAGAGGACGATCTCGACGGCCTTGATGATGAGAAGGAAACTCTTCCGAAAACACGAGCGGCTTTTGCTGCACAATTTAACAAGGCCATCAAAGGATACCGCCACAACTTGACACCATACAGTCAGATCAGCATCATCGTGCTGGATTCCGTCACGATGGGGCGACTTTCCATCCGATATTACCGAGAGCTGCAAGGCTCCCGCTTGATGGATTGCATCGCAGACTGGCATAAAAACTTTTGTTGGAAACAGTGCTATCCAAAGCAGATTTCGCAGAAAAATGGCGAAAAGAAGTCGATTGCAAAGTTTGTGGGGGCTCCTGCGCCAGCTGAAATTGCAATAGCAGCCTATGGCGCCAATATGAGCGACAAGCTCAAGCAACAGACGATTGAACGCCTGCTTCCTTGCATCACGGAGGGGCGGCGTTTCCCAAGAGATCTGATGCAGGCGGCCGCGCATCGGGCCTCGAACGGCATCGCCGTGTCGTTTGCAGATGCACAGAAGAACCGCGGCATTGCCTGTGCCCTGATACGAGGCTATTATCACCGAAATTTGAAGGAGGAATATACCATGGCGCTTGATGAAACCTGCAGCGACCGCAGTTATCTATTTGGCCGTATTCTGGCTTGTGCGGAGAGGGTAGAGCAGAATGCCACCTATGGTCGGGATGAAGATGCCCAAAAGCGCCCCCCCAATGCCTTGCGGTACGAAGTGGCGTTTACGCAGCATCCAGCCAAAACACTCGCCCTGCTGCGCAAGCAGTTGGAACCTTATTTGGAACGTTTGATAAAAGAAAACAAGTCTACATATGCAAACGACTTGATGCTGCAGTTAATTTCCCGCATTCCCATGGAACAATTTAATGAACAGCCTTTGACGGAGTTATATTTGCTCGGCTATGCATGCCAGCGAGAGGAATTTTTCAAAAAGAAAGCAGCTAAAAACGCAGAAGCTGCCGCAACAGAGAAAGGAGAAGAGAATCATGGAAGCTTTACAGAATGAAACACAGCTGAAAGACAAAGTTTTGCAAAATAAAATTGACTTTGCGCTTGTAATCGCGGTACATCATGCCAATCCCAACGGTGACCCCTTGAACGGCAACCGCCCTCGTGAAACGTATGAAGGGTACGGCGAAATTTCAGATGTCTGTCTCAAGCGAAAGATCCGCAACCGGTGGATGGACATGGGAAAGACCGTGTTTGTGCAGGCGGACGACCGGCGTACGGACGACTATCGCAGCTTAAAGGAGCGGGCGGAAGGCTGCTCGGAAATGAAAGAGGCTATGAAAGCCAAAGATAAAGAGAGGTGCGCAAAAATTGCCTGTGAGAAATGGATTGATGTGCGCAGCTTTGGACAAGTGTTTGCTTTTGGCGGCAAGGGGAAAAAGGAAAATGACGAAAACAACGGGGTGTCCATTGGAATTCGGGGCCCCGTGTCGATTCATCCGGCTTTCAGCGTCGATCCAATTACCATTGAAAGTCTACAAATTACGAAAAGCGTCAACAATGAAACGGGTGAGAAGAAAGCAAGCGATACCATGGGGATGAAGCATCGAGTTGGATTTGCCGTTTATACCACCTTTGGCAGCATCAACTGCCAGCTGGCCGAAAAAACAGGCTTTACGGAAGGCGATGCGGAAAATCTGAAAACGGCGTTGAGAACGTTGTTTGAAAATGACGCCTCTTCGGCTCGCCCCGACGGCAGCATGGAAGTATTAGGACTCTATTGGTGGAAACACAACTGCAAAGCCGGTCAGTATCCTTCTGCCAAGGTACATCGATTGCTCCATGTAGAGAAGAAAACCGAAGTTCCTCGAGATATTCAGGATTATGAAATCCGCTGCCGTGAACTGCCGGATTTGAACAGAGAAGATTATATCAACGACTACAAAGAGGTTAAGCAGGATCAAGAGGAAACGGCGACGGCGGATTCGTAAGGATAAGAAACTAGCAAAGCGCAGAAAAACAAAAAAGCTGTGGACTTTTGCCCACAGCTTTTTTATTTCCCCGCCGTCGCGCGGCGGAACCACAGCACAAACGTCGTCCCCGTCACGGCGGCCGCGAGGATGTCCGCAATCGGCTCGGCCAAAAAGACCGCAAACACCTTGTCGGCGAAAAAGTGCGGCAAAATGAAGATCAGCGGGATCAATAGAAAGACTTTGCGCAAAAGCGCGAGCAAAAGGCTCTGCTTTGCCTGCCCGAGCCCCAGAAACGTCTGCTGGCACGCGCACTGCACGCCGTTTGCGAACACGCCGAACAGATACACATGCGCATTCGCCGCCGTCGCCGCGATCAACGCCTGGTCGCTCGAGAAAATGCTCGCGAACACCTGCGGGAACAGCTGCATGCACACCCACATGCCCACCGTGAACACGACGCTCACCTTTAAAAAGAGCCGGAATGTCTTTTTGACGCGGTCATAGTTCCCCGCGCCCCAGTTAAAGCTCAAAAGCGGCTGCGCGCCCTGCGCCAGGCCCTGCTGCGGCAGGGACACCATCTGCATCAGGCTCGACAGAATCGACATCGAGCCGACCGCGCTGTCGCCGCCGTACGCCTGCAGGGAGACATTAAAGCAAATCGTCAGAAGGCTCTCCGTGCTCTGCATGATAAACGGCGAAAGCCCCAAGGACAGCACCGGCCCGAGTACCTTCCGGCGCGGGCGCAGGTACTGGCGCTCCAGCGGCCACTGGTTGCGCTTGCCCAATAAAAACAGGAGCACCCACGCGGCACTCACCGCCTGCGACAGCACCGTTGCGACGGCCGCGCCCGGCGAACCCATGTTGAACGCGAAAATAAACAACGGGTCGAGCACGATATTGAGCCCCGCGCCGATCAACGTCGTTTTCATCGCCGTCGCGGCGTATCCCTGCGCCGTCAAAAACGAATTGAGCCCGACCGATATCATCACAAACACCGAGCCCAGCACGTAAATATTTAAGTAATCGACCGCGTAGCCGATCGTGTCCCCGCTCGCGCCGAACGCCCACATCAGCGGCGTGCTGAACAGCCGCACGGCCACGGTCAGCAGCACGCCGAGCACGAGGATGGCCGTAAAGCAGTTGCCGAGAATCCGCTGCGCGTGCGGTTTGTCGCCGCGCCCCATCGCGATTGAAGCAAGCGGGGCGCCACCCATGCCGACGAGCGCGCTGAACGCCGAGATCAGCGTAATCAGCGGGAAACACAGCCCGACGCCCGTCAAGGCCGCTGTGCCGATATCCGGGATATGGCCGATGTAGATGCGGTCGACGACGTTATACAGCATATTGACAATCTGCGCCGTCACGCACGGCACAGACAAACGCAGAAGCAGGCTCCCGATGCTGCCGGTGCCGAGTTCCTCCTGCGGATTTCGCCTTATTTTTTTCATACAGAACCCCTTTTTCCACGTGGTTTTTCCTATATCCAGCATACCGCAAAGCGACCCGTTTTGCAACCGCGGCTTCGGACGACGTTTGGGTTTGAAACGCGCCTGCGGATGTGCTATACTTATTCGACAGAAGTGGCCGTATGCCAAATCTTATCCGACAGGGGAGAAACGAGAATGGATCGAATCGCAGTGCTGATCCCGTGCTATAACGAGGGGAAGACGATCGAAAAAGTGGTGCGGGATTTTCAGGCCGCGCTGCCGGACGCCACCATCTATGTCTACGACAACAACTCGACCGACGGCACGGACCGCATTGCGAAGGCGGCGGGCGCCGTCGTGCGCTATGAGCACCGCCAGGGCAAGGGCAACGTCATCCGCGCGATGTTCCGCGACATTGACGCCGAAGCGTACCTGATGGCCGACGGCGACGATACGTACCCGGCCGAGGCGGCGGCGGCGCTCGTCGAGCCCATCCTAAACGGCGAGGCGGACATGACGATCGGCGACCGGCTTTCCTCGACGTATTTTGAGGAAAACAAGCGTCCGTTCCACAATTTCGGCAATTCCATCGTGCGCAAGCTGATTAATACCTTGTTCCATTCCGACGTCAAGGACATCATGACGGGATATCGCGGCTTCAGCTTTCAATTTGTGAAGACGTTCCCGGTTTTGTCGCAGGGGTTTGAGATTGAGACGGAGATGACGATCCACGCGCTCGACAAGAACCTGCACCTTTTGAGCGTACCGGTGCCGTACCGCGACCGGCCGCAGGGGAGCGTGTCGAAGCTCAACACGTATTCGGACGGCCTGCGGGTCCTGCGCACGATTTTTAAGCTGTACCGCGACTACCGGCCGCTGCGGTTTTTCGGCGGTGTCGCGCTGCTGTTGCTTTTGATCGCGTGCATCCTGGGAATCCCGGTTTTGGCGGAGTATTTTCGCACGGGGCTTGTGCCGCGCATGCCGACGCTCGTTGTGAGCGGCGGGCTGTGCATTGCGGCGCTTTTGTCGTATTTCAGCGGCCTGATTCTCGACGTGCTCGTCCAGAAGAACCGGCAGGAATTTGAAGTGAAGGCGAATTTCGTGGCGTTGCTCTTCCGCCGGCGGAAGGGAGAATCGGCGGAAAAATGAGTTTTGCAGGCTTGGCGCCTGCGGGGCATTTGCAGCGATCTTTTGGAGAGATTTTAGGCTTCGAGCGGTTGGGCTCGAAGCCTTTTTTTGCGTCCAATTTCTCTTCGCCGCGGGCAAACAAAAAAATCCCGCAGCCCCCTTGACAAGTTTCGAATGCTCCGGTATGCTGAGAATGTAATTTAGTGATATTAAAGAAATATTACTAATAATAAGAACGGACAAAACCGCCGTACAAAGGGGGAGCATACCATGTCAACACTGCTCGAAGACTGCAAAACCATCCTGGAAACCGCTATTGCCCGCGTACAGCCGGACGCGGCGGTGCGCCGCGCGCTGCAGGCGTTCGACCTCGGGCACGGGCGGTGCGTGCTGCTCAGCGTGGGGAAGGCCGCGTGGGAGATGGCTCGCGCCGCGTGGGAAGCGCTGCCCGGCCGCATCGACTGCGGCGCCGTGATTACGAAGCACGGCTATGCGAAGGGCCCCATCGGCCCGCTCGAAATTTACGAGGCCGGCCATCCCGTGCCGGACGCCGACACGTTTGCCGCGACGGCGCGGGCGCTCGAAATGACCGCCGGCCTGCGTGCCGAAGACTGCGTCTTGTTCCTGCTCTCGGGCGGCGGCAGCGCGCTGTTTGAGTCGCCGCTGCTGCCGGCGCAGGAATTGCAGGGGATCACCCAGCAGCTTTTAAAGAGCGGCGCCAATATCGTCGAGATGAACACGGTGCGCAAGCGCCTTTCGGCCGTCAAGGGCGGCCGCTTCGCCGCACACTGCGCGCCGGCGCGCGTGCTTTCGGTCGTGCTCTCGGACATTTTGGGCGATCCGCTCGACATGATCGCCTCCGGCCCCGCGTGCGCGGACCCCTCGACGTGCGCGCAGGCGCTGCAGGTCGCGGAAACCTACGGCCTGCACTTGTCCGATACCGCGCAGAAGCTGCTGCGCACGGAGACGCCGAAAATGCTTCACAATGCCGAGACGCAGATTACCGGCAGCGTGCGGGAACTGTGCCGCGCCGCATGCGATGCCTGTGAAGCGCTCGGCTACAAACCCGTGCTCCTGACCGATTCTTTGTGCTGCGAGGCGCGCGAGGCCGGCTCCTTTTTGGGGAGCGTTGCGCGTACCCATGCCGAAACCGGCGTGCCGCTCGCGTTCGTTGCCGGCGGCGAGACGGTCGTCCATGTGATGGGTACGGGCTTAGGCGGCAGGAACCAGGAGCTGGCGCTCGCCGCGGCGGTGCCGCTCGCGGGCCTTGCGAATGCGGCGGTTTTTTCGGCCGGCTCGGACGGTACGGACGGCCCGACGGACGCGGCCGGCGGCTTTGCCGACGGCGAAACGGCGGACAGGCTTTCGGCGTGCGGCTTTTTGATTCCGGCCGTGCTGCGCGAAAACGACGCCTATCACGCGCTTGCCGCATGCGGCGGCCTTCTGAAGACCGGCCCGACCGGCACCAATGTCAACGATGTCGCCGTAGCACTCGTGCGGGCGAAATGAAAGCAAAAAAGGGGGAGAGAGCCGCAAAGGGCCCTCTCCCTTTTCAAATTTCAAAGTTTAGTTTGCCGAAAAGCTCTGTTCGGTCAGCAGGTCGCCGTTGCTGTCGCGGTAGCGCACAATCACGCTGACGCCGTCGGTCTCGACCGCCTGCTGCAGCGTCGCCGCAATCGACGAGAACGTGTCCGCCTGCTGCGCGAGCGAGTCCTCCAGCGCGGCGGCGGCCGCCTCGCGTGTCGCGTCGTCCATTTCCGTCGAGAACGTGTAATCGTACACCAGCGCGTTGCCTTCCGCCTCGATTGTCATCGTCATGCCGCTGCCTTCGAGCGCCTCGGCAAGCGCGTCGAGCTGCTGCTTCATCGCCGGGTCGGCAAGGTAGTCCGCCACCGTCGCGAACGTACCCGTACCGGCTTGTGCTTCGCTGCTTTCCTCCGCTTCCGACGAGGCTGCTTCCGATGAGGCCGCTTCGCTGCTTGCTTCCGACGAGGCCGCTTCACTGCTCTGCGCCGAGGATACCGGCGCTTGGGAGGAGGTGCTCTCCCCGCCGCAGGCGGCAAGGCCGGCCGTCAGTACCAAGGCTGCCAATATAGCCCCCATCCGGAGGCCGCGTCTTTTCTTATTTTCCATTTCTGTGACTCCTCTCAAAAAAGATGTTGCGCAGTCGGAAAGTTTTGCACAAAAACAGCATAGCATGTTTCGATGCTTTTTGTCAATCTCCAAAATTCTACAAAATTTCCCGCGCATGAATTTTTCGTGCCGCGAAGCGTTTAGAAAGTATTGCGAAAGAATCGAAAAACGTTTATAATAAGCTGTGGATATTGGCCTCAGATTTTGGAGCCAGGAGAAGGCTGTGTCGGGCGCTTTTGCGGTGTGTCTGCGGCATGGCCAGCAATCGAAAGGAGTATCGCTATGAAGTATTCCGCAGAAGTGGAAAAGATGTGCACAGTCACCAAGGGCCCGAAGCACGGCCCCGCCCCCATCCCCGAAGAGGGCAAGTGGGTCAAGGCGTATGAGATTAAGGACATCTCCGGCCTGACGCACGGCGTGGGCTGGTGTGCACCGCAGCAGGGCGCCTGCAAGCTGACGCTCAATGTGAAAAACGGCATCGTTGAGGAAGCACTGGTGGAGACGATCGGCTGCTCCGGCATGACGCATTCCGCCGCCATGGCCGCGGAGATCCTGCCGGGCAAAACAATCCTCGAATGCCTGAACACGGACCTTGTGTGCGACGCCATCAACGTTGCCATGCGCGAGCTGTTTAAGCAGATCGTTTACGGCCGCAGCCAGACGGCGTTCTCGGAGGACGGCCTGCCGATCGGCTCCGGCCTCGAAGACCTCGGCAAGGGCCTGCGCAGCCAGGTCGGCACGATGTTCAGCACGAAGGTCAAGGGCGTGCGCTACATGGAGATGGCCGAAGGCTATGTCACGAAGATGGCGCTCGATGAGAACGATGAAGTCATCGGCTACCAGTTTGTCAAGGTCGGCAAAATGCTCGAGGACATCCGCCACGGCATGAGCCCGGACGAAGCGTACCAGAAGAACATCGGTCAGTACGGCCGTTTCGACGGCGCGGCCAAGTACATCGATCCCCGCGAGGAATGAGAGACGGAATAAGGAGGACAAACTGCAATGGCGAATGATGTCATGTTCGAGGGAAAAGAAAGAAGAATGCCGAAAATCGAGAAATTCCTGGCGGAAAACGGCCTGGGCTCTCTCGAAGAGGCGCGCGATCTGTGCCTTTCCAAGGGCATTGACGTGGAAAAGATTGTAAAGGGCGTGCAGCCCATCGCGTTTGACAACGCCGTTTGGGCGTACACGCTGGGCGTTGCGCTGGCGTTGAAGACCGGCGTTGACTCCGCCGCGCAGGCCAGCGAAATCATCGGCCGCGGCCTGCAGGCATTCTGCGTGCCGGGCTCCGTTGCGGAAAATCGCAAGGTGGGCCTGGGCCACGGCAACCTCGGCGCGCGCCTGCTGCGCGACGAGACGAAGTGCTTCGCTTTCCTGGCCGGCCACGAGTCCTTCGCGGCGGCGGAAGGTGCCATTGGCATCGCGCGCACCGCAAACCGCGCGCGCAAAGAGCCCCTGCGCGTCATTTTGAACGGCTTGGGCAAGGACGCGGCGTACATCATCTCCCGCGTCAACGGCTTTACGTATGTGAAGACGGATTACGATTATTACAGCGATGAGCTGACGATCGTTGAAGAGCGCCCGTTCTCCGACGGCGAGCGCGCGGCGATCAAGTGCTACGGCGCGAACGACGTCAACGAAGGCGTCGCGATCATGCGCCACGAGAGCGTTGACGTGTCCATCACGGGCAACTCGACGAACCCGGTGCGTTTCCAGCATCTGGTGGCCGGCACGTACAAGAAGTGGTGCACGGAGAACAACAAGCCCTACTTCTCGGTCGCTTCCGGCGGCGGCACGGGCCGCACGCTGCACCCGGACAACATGGGTGCGGGCCCGGCTTCTTACGGTTTGACGGACTCCTTGGGCCGCGTCCACGGCGACGCACAGTTCGCGGGTTCCTCCTCGGTGCCGGCGCACGTGGAAATGATGGGCCTGATCGGCATGGGCAACAACCCGATGGTCGGCGCGACGGTCGCCTGCGCGGTTGCGGTTTACGAGGCCTGCAAGAAGTAAGTTTTTTGCAAGTTTTAACTGCAATCGATCCTTTCGACAAAAAGAGCACAGGGCTTTCCCGGGAGGGGGGCTCTGTGCTTTTTGCGCAGAAGGGGGGCTGCGGCCCGAGCGCGTCGAAGAAACCAGAAAAATTTTAGAGAGAGCCGCAGGAGGACAAAAGACCGGGTCTGCACAGCGCCATTTCAGAATAAAAAAGCGGCGCTTGCAGGAGCGCCGCAAATGTGGTATAATAAGTGAAGAAAATAACCGACCGCAAAAGCGGTTGCCTCAGATTTTAGAATCCGCCCAAAATGGGCTGCCTACTCTGCCTGGCTCGCAGGGTAGGCTTTTTTATTCCTTGCACTTCAAAAAATACGCGAGGAATGCCAGCAGGAGATTTCCTGCCTGGATGAGAAGATGAAGGATCTCATACATGCTCATCTGCATCACCCCCTTTTTCCAAATGCAAAGAAAAAGAAGGCAGCCGCCCTGTTGTGCGGTTATTTTCTTCCTAAAAAGTATAGCAGATTTTGACGTTTGGTGCAAGCAGGGTGCCAGCGCCTCTAGCCCGCCGCCTTTTTTACGTCTTTTTCGAGCGCTTTTCCCGCAGGCTTTTGAAAAACGCCTTCAAAAGCGCCGCGCTCTCGCCGGCCAAAAGCCCGCTTTCGACGGCGGGGCGGTGGTTGTAGCCGAGCGAAAACAAATCCACCACCGACCCGCACGACCCCGCCTTCGGGTCCGGCGCACCGAAGACGACCCGCGGGATGCGCGCGTTGACGATTGCGCCCGCACACATCGGGCACGGCTCGAGCGTCACATACAGCGTGCACTGCCACAGCCGCCAGCCGCCGAGCACGCGGCACGCCTCGTCGATTGCGAGAAGCTCCGCATGGCACAGCGCGTTTTTGCCCGTTTCGCGGCGGTTATATCCTTCCGCGATGTTTATGCCCTTCCAGACGACAACCGCGCCGACCGGCACTTCACCGAGCGACGCGGCCTTTTCGGCAAGTTCCAGCGCGCGGTGCATGAAGCTCTCGTCCGCCCGCGTAAACCCAGGGTTCATACGATCCCTCCCAGCGCGAAGGCCGACGAAATCCCGCCGTATAAAAGCATCACCCAGCCGCCCAGGCTGCAGAAAATCTGCGCGCAGCGCTGCGAAAGCGGGCTTTCGAATGAAATGTGCACAAGCTGCAGCGTCTTCGTGCCAAACCACCGCAGGCACAAAAAGAGCGCGACAATCCCCAAGGCCACGAAGAAAAAGGTGTAGGCGTCCACATAAAGGCTAGCCGCCGCGCCGCCCCACAGCGTCGCGACCGTCGTGTAAAACGTCGCGAGGAAGTTGTTCGCGCCGTGCAGCAGCACGCACCACCAGAGGTTATCCGTGCGCACACGCACGTAGCTCAGCACAAGCCCCACCAGGAACGCGAAGACGAACTGTTCGACGTTGCCGTGGTAAAGGCCGAACAGCACCGCGCTTACGACGATCGCGAAGCCGTCGCCGTACGGGCGCAGGACCCCGAGCACGACGCCGCGGAATAGAAATTCCTCCGTCAAGGGCGCCGCGAGCGCGCTGTACACGAGGCCGAACGCGAGCCCCCAGCCCGTTTGGACTTCCGGCATCGACGGCGTGTGGGAGAGGCGGAACCAGTCGAGCAGCCGGGACACAAGGTCAACCGGGAAATTCGCCGCGAGGATGGCCCCGAACGCCGCGAGCAGCAAAAGCCCCGCCGCAAGCCCCGAAAGCCCGACCGCCTTCGGCCTGGACTGCGGCAGGAAAATCCCGAGCGGCTGCCCGCTTCTGCGCGCGGCATACACGTAAAAAAGCGGCACGAGCGCGAGCGTCAGATAGACGGCGCACCCCCATGCGGTCGCGAGGTCGCCCGTGTATGCGCCAAAGCGCAGAAGCAAAATCTGCATCAGCACGGAAAAGCACTGCATGCACAAAAGGGCCGCAAAGATCAAAAGCGACGCCCGTCCCACGGCGCGGCGGGCCCCTTTGCGCTCGACGCGCCGCGCTTCGCGGTGTTCCTCGCGCTCGAGAAAGGCGAGCAGCTTCTGTTCGGTCTGCGGGGAAATCGGCATGGAAAAGCCTCCTTTTTCAACACGGATGTTTCGTGTCCCAGTATACCACAAAGGGGGCACCCGTTTCAAATCTCCGGCGCCGGATGGGCGTTCACAGTCTTTTTACTTTCTTTTTATAGCGGGCTATGGTATAATAATACGGTATGCGAAATCCGAAAAGCAATCTGTGCTCTATTGTAATGAGGTGACACAATGCCAAATCATATTTTGACGAAAGTTTTCGGCAATTACAGCAAGCGCGAGATCAAGCGGATTAAACCGAAGGTCGAAGCGGTGCTCGCGCTCGAAGACAAATACAAGGGCATGACCGACGAGGAGTTAAAGGCCCAGACCCCCGCACTGAAAGCGCGTCTGGCAAACGGCGAAAGCCTCGACGACATCCTGCCCGACGCGTTCGCCGTCTGCCGCGAGGCCAGCGCGCGCGTGCTCGAAATGCGCCATTTCCCCGTGCAGATTTTAGGCGGCATCGTTTTGCACCAGGGCCGCATCGCGGAGATGAAGACCGGCGAAGGCAAGACCCTCGTCGCGACGCTGCCCGCTTACCTCAACGGCCTTTCCGGCAAGGGTGTCCACATCGTGACGGTCAACGATTACCTGGCCCGCCGCGACAGCGAGTGGATGGGCAAGGTCTACCGGTTTTTGGGGCTTACCGTCGGCCTGATTACCCACGACAAGGACAACGCCGCGCGCCACGAAGCGTACGACGCCGACATTACCTACGGCACGAACAACGAGTTCGGCTTCGATTACCTGCGCGACAACATGGTCATCTACAAGGAAGACAAGGTCCAGCGCGGCCACAACTTCGCGATCGTCGACGAAGTGGACTCGATCTTGATCGATGAAGCGCGCACGCCGCTGATCATTTCCGGCCCGGGCGACAAATCGACCGAGATGTACACGATCGCCGACCGCTTCGCGCGCATTTTGCGCCCGGTCAAGGTCGCCGAGCTCGACTCTAAGGAAGACAACGACGCCGCCCACCAGGACGCCGATTACCTCGTCGACGAAAAGGCGAAGACCGCGACGTTGACCCCCTCGGGCATCAAGAAGGCCGAGGATTTCTTCCATGTGGACAACCTCATGGACGCCGAAAATATCAGCCTGCAGCACTACATCAACCAGGCCATCAAGGCGCGCGGCGTCATGACGCGCGACGTCGACTACGTCGTCAAGGACGGCGAGGTCATCATCGTCGACGAATTCACGGGCCGCTTGATGTACGGGCGCCGCTACAACGAGGGCCTGCACCAGGCCATCGAGGCGAAGGAAGGCGTCAAGGTCGCGCGCGAGAGCAAGACGCTCGCGACGATCACGTTCCAGAACTATTTCCGCCTGTACGACAAGCTCTCCGGCATGACCGGCACGGCCATGACCGAGGAGGACGAATTCCGCGAGATCTACAAGCTCGACGTCATCGAGATCCCGACGAACAAGCCGATGATCCGCAAGGACCTGCCCGATGTCGTCTATAAGACGGAAAAGGCGAAGTTTAACGCCGTCATCGACGACATCATCGAGCACCACAAGACGGGCCAGCCGGTCCTGGTCGGCACGATCTCGATCGAAAAGAGCGAACAGCTCTCGAAGATGCTCAAAGCCCGCGGCATCCAGCACGTTGTATTGAACGCGAAATACCACGAGAAGGAAGCCGAGATCGTTGCGCAGGCGGGCCATTTGGGCGCCGTCACGATCGCGACGAACATGGCCGGCCGCGGCACCGACATCATGCTCGGCGGCAACAGCGAATATATGGCGAAATCCGAGATGCGCCGCCGCGGCTTCTCGGAGGAGCTCATCAACGAGGCGACGTCGTACGGCGACACCGACGACGAGGAGATCTTAAACGCCCGCAAGACGTTCCGCGAGCTCGAGGATGCCTATAAGGAGAAAATCAAGCCCGAGGCCGAAAAGGTCCGCGAGGCCGGCGGGTTGTATATCATCGGCACGGAGCGCCACGAATCCCGCCGCATCGACAACCAGCTGCGCGGCCGCGCCGGCCGTCAGGGCGACCCGGGCATGAGCCGGTTCTATATCTCGCTGGAAGACGATTTGATGCGCCTGTTCGGCGGCGAGCGCGTCTCCGCGATGATGGAGACGTTAAACGTCGACGACGATACGCCGCTCGAGACGAAGATGCTCTCGCGCACGATTGAGAACGCGCAGCGCAAGATTGAGGGCCGCAACTTTGCCATCCGCAAGGATGTTTTGAAGTACGACGACGTCAACTCCCGCCAGCGCGAGGTCATTTACAAGCAGCGCGACCAGGTGCTCAACGGCGAAAATGTCCACGAGCAGGTCATGCAGATGATCGAGCAGGCGATCCAGAACCAGGTCAAGTCCTATCTGCCGATGGATGAGGACAACATCGACAACCCGCGCGACCACTGGAATTTACAGGGCCTGCGCGACCGCTACCGCGGGTGGCTCATCGGCGAGGACGACCTGGTCTATACGGACGAGGAGCTCTCAAAGCTCACGCCCGACGACATTGCGAAGACGCTGTACGAGAAGGCCGTCGCAATCTGCGACCAGCGCGAGCAGCAGTTCGGTTCGGAAATCTGCCGCGAGCTCGAGCGCGTGATTCTGCTGAAGAACGTAGACCGCGAGTGGATGGACCACATCGACGCGAGCGAGGAGCTGCAGCGCGGCATCCGGCTGCGCGCCTACGGCCAGAAGGACCCGGTGGTCGAGTACCGCTTAGAGAGCTTCGACATGTTCGACGCGATGGTCAACACAATCCGCGAGAACACGGCCCGCATGATGCTGACGGTGCGCCTGCGCACGCGCGAGGAGCCGCAGCGTGAACAGGTGCTGCAGCCGACCGCGGCGTCGGGGGCTGCCGGCACGACGGACGAGGCGAGCGCGCCGAAGAAGCAGCAGGGCAGAAAAGTTGGCCGCAACGACCCGTGCCCGTGCGGGAGCGGCTTGAAGTGGAAGAAGTGCACGTGTGAGAAGTACCATCCGAAGGATGGCAGCCAGCCCTACGTGTAATCTGTTAAATCCAATCAAAAAGAAACACCCCGCAAGGAGAACTTCCCTGCGGGGCGTTTTTTGTATGGCGGAAAGATTACGTGGTGGTTTCCCCGACGTGCGCTTCCCACATGCACGGTGTCATCGCGAACTCGTCAAACTGCGCGCAGAACGACGACGTCTCCGGGCTGCAGGCGTAAACGCCGAACGTGATTTCCCCGGCGCCCTCCCACAGATGGCAGATGCGCATCTGGCGGAACGTTTTGCCGTCCTCGCTGCATTCGAGGCAGAAGTCGCTCTCGCGGCGGCTTAAACGATACCACATCTCCTTGACCGACGCCGGGATGTCCGTCGTGGCCCAGTCCGAATAGCCGTGGTTCGTCACCACACTGCCCAAACGCCCGAATTGCTCGTTTTCATACTCAATCGAGGCCTTCAGCCAGTTTTCCGCATCGAGATACAGCGCGACGCCGCACTGGTCGAAGCGGTGGTGTGCGTCCGGAAAGCGCGTGCGCACCGTAAACGAGAAATAGCGCTCGTCCGTCTTCACCTGCAGGACCGGCGCGGAATCGTTTTGAAAGCCGTAATACGTGCGCTGCCACAGGTCCGTGTGCGGGTCCGTGTAAACGGTCAGGGTGCCGTCCTTTGCCTCCCAGCGCTGCGGGCCGCGCGTCCACTGCGGGGAAAGCTCCCAGAAATTTTTCATGCTGCTGTCTCCTCCTTTTTCTTGCGGGCGTGCCGGCGCGGCGCCGGGAACCCACTTTTTATCATATCGAAAGAAACGGAAAAAGACAAGCCCCTTTCGTCTGGATGGGGAAAATCGGCCGGAAAAAGCGCCCCCGCAAAGAGGCGCTTTCTGCGATTACCGGCGGGCAAACAGCCCGTGCTTTTCGTGGGGCGCCGCCTCCACCGACACGACGTCATACCCCGTCTCCGCGATGGCCGCGCGCAGGGCCGCCTCGTCGAGCGGTTGAGGGGAAAGCACGACGGTCCGCTTCTTCGTGTGCGAGGACGTCACCTTTTTGATTTGCGGGAAACGTTTGCGCACCGCGTCGTTTACGTGCGCTTCGCACATGCCGCACTGCATGCCTTCGACGTGCAGCGTATACTGCATCATGGAAATCCTCTCCTTTCGGTTAGCAGATGCTAATGCAAGTGTAGCAAAAGCGGCCCCGCGCGTCAAGGGAAACGGGACTTGTTTGCCAAACGAAACCGCCGGCGCGTTTAAACGGCGCGCCCCGGGGCACAATAGACGTTTGAAAACCGATATCGGAAGGGGCAAAACCATGGAATTTCTTCGTGCGTTTGTGGTAGGCGGGCTGTTCTGCGTGGCAGGGCAGCTTTTGCTCGATAAGACGAAATGGACGCCGGGGCGCATCCTCGTCGCGTTCGTCGTGGCGGGGGTCGTGCTCGAGGCGGTGGGGCTGTATGGGCCGCTGACGGACTGGGCGGGCGGCGGCGCGGCCGTGCCGCTGACGGGCTTCGGCTCGCTTTTGGCGAAAGGCGTGAAGGCCGCCGTGGCCGAACAGGGGCTGCTCGGCGCGTTTACGGGCGGCCTGACGGCGGGGGCCGGCGGGGTCGCGGCCGCGGTCGTGTGCGGGTTTTTGGCGGCTGTGCTGGCGCGCCCGCACGAAAAGGCATAAAAAAACGCCCGCGCATCCGGCGCAGGCGTGAGAGGGGAAGGCGAGGTTACTGGATCGAGCAGTCGAGATAATGCTCGAGTTCTTCCTCATCCTTGCGTTTTTTGTCCAGGAACAGAACCACCGCAATGACGGCAGCGGAAATCGCCGCCAAAGCGGAGAGGACGGCCACGAATACGCTTAAGTTTTTCAATGCAGGCACCTCCGAAGTTTCAGCAGATTGCCGAGATTCTCTGTTCCTATCATACGCAATTTTTTGCGAAAAGTCAAGCCAAACGGAAAAAGAGCCGCTCAAGGCCCCGCAAACCGGCAGAAAAAAAGCGCATCCGGAAAACGGATGCGCCTTTTCTTTTTGGGCCGAGGGCTGATCTCACCCATCAACCGTGTCGGATCCTCGGGTCAGAGCAACCCTCCAACTTATGCAAAGAGGTCAGCCATGCCCTGGAAAGCAGTTTCAGCCGGCAGCGTTGAGCTTGCGGGCCAATGTGCTCTTGCGGCGGGCAGCGGCGTTCTTCTTGAGGATCCCCTTCGCGGCCGCCTGGTCGATCGCCTTGACAGCGACGCGGACAGCCTCCGCCTTGTTGGCGTCGCCCGCATCGATCGCGGCGTTCGCCTTCTTGATCTGGGTCTTCAACGCGGAATTGAGCGCGCGGTTGCGTGCTGTCTTCGTCGCGGTGACTTTGACGCGCTTTTTCGCAGATTGAATGTTCGGCATGGTCACACCTCCTTTTTGGGTTCGTCACGTACTCCTAATCTTAACACCTTTTTTTGAAAAAAGCAAGGGGTAAAACAGAAAAACGCGCGGAAAAAGTGCGGCATCCCTTGTGCAATCGTGTGAAAAGGCGTATAATAGACGATGCGTGCTGCCAGCATGTGGTCCGTCGAGAGTTCCGGACCTAAAATATTTACTAGGGCCGGCGGGTGCCGTGCGGCCTACAGGAGGAAAAAATCTATGAAGAAACAAGGGAAGTCTGTGCTGTTCTTAGCACAGGCGGGCGTCATTGCGGCCATTTATCTGGTGCTGACGTTTTTATCGAACGCGCTGGGAATCGGATCGATGGCGATCCAGTGCCGGCTAAGCGAGCTTTTGACGATTCTGCCGGTGTTCACGCCGGCGGCGGTGCCGGGGCTCGCGGTGGGCTGTTTTCTCGGCAATCTGACGACGAGCCCATTGGGGCCCATCGACTGGTTTGCGGGCACGGCGGCGACGCTTTTGGCGGCGCTGACGGGCCGGGCGCTGCGCCGCGTGCGGTTAAAGGGCCTGCCGGTTTTATCGAGCCTGATGCCGGTGGTGTTCAACGCCGTAATTGTCGGTTTTGAGCTCGCGTGCCTGAGCGCGGCGAACACGTTCTCGCTTGCGAATTTCGTGTGGCCGGTCTTTTTCTTGAACATCGGCACGGTGGGGCTCGGCGAACTGATCGTCTGCACCGGCGGGGGATTGATCCTGTTTGCGATTCTCGAGCGCAAGCACGCGGCGAAACGGCTGTTTTCGTTATAAACCGCTTTGCTTTTTACTTTTTACATCCATAAAAGATGGCTGCGGCAGCACCGTTTCTAAGAAAGCCCAAAGGGGAAGGCAAAACGCCCCTTTGGGCTTTTTGATTTGGAGGGGGCTGCCTTGCCTTTTGGATGCACAGAAAAAAGCACACCGTGTGGCGTGCTTTTCTTGCGTCGATCGACAAAATGTGCTATCCTTTTCTTGAGAGACCAATCGCACGACGGGGTGGCTGCCTCCTTTCTCTTTTGATGAAAGGGGGTGACGCGTATGCTGGATTTGTACCAGTCGCTGAGCTTGACGCTCGCGATGGTGAATACCATCATCGCATTGCTTTCTTTGATCTTTTCCATTCGGAAAAAGTAAAAGAAAATGCCTACCCTGCATGCCCGGCAGAGTAGGCGGGGCCGCTAGGCCCTAAAGAACTTGCTGTGAGGCAACCACTTTTGTGGAGCGATTGGTCTCTCTTCGTTTTCATTATAGCATCCCCGCGGCGCTTTTGCAAGTGCCGCTTTTTGACAGAAAACCACATCAAGTCCGCTGAGCCTGCGCGCAGCGAAGCAGCGCAGGGAGCAAAGCCGAAAGTCAAACAACTAGGCAACGCCCACGCAAGTCTGGCGCGGAAGCTCCAGCCGCAAAGCGGCGAGGAGTTCCGCCGTCCCCTCGCGCGGTTTGCGGGCGAAGCCCGCGTTCAGCGCGAAGGCAGCGGGGTTTCCAAAGGGGCGGCTAGCCCCTTTGGCCTGTCTTTGCCTCCTTTCTGCAGGAGCAGAAAGTAGGGGCCCCGCGCGGCCCGAGCGCATCGAAGGGAGAAGAAAAAATTTTAGAGAAAGTCAAAGAAGGACAAAAAAGCCCCGCAGGCGCCGCCTGCAATTCGCTCCTGAGGTGTGGCCCGAGCGCGTCGAAGGAATAAAATTATAATTTTAAAAAGAGGGAAAGGGGATCAACGAGCCCGGGGCGCAGCCCCCAAAAACAGAAATCGAGGCGCTGCGTCAAAAACGACACAGCGCCTCGTTTTTCCGATCTCTTCGATTCCTTCGAAAGGAATGCAAAAAGCTTTTTATTCCACAATCAGGCTCTTGCCCGTCATCTCCGCCGGCTGCGGCAGGCCCATGATCTGCAGCATCGTCGGGGCGATGTCCGCCAGGCACCCGCCTTCGCGCAGCTTGCACGGATAGCCGACAACGCAGAACGGCACCGGGTTCGTCGTGTGCGCCGTGAACGGCTTGCCGTCCTCGTCGACCATCTTGTCGGCGTTGCCGTGGTCGGCCGTAATCAGCGCGACGCCGCCCATGTCGGCGATCGCTTTCGTGACCTTGCCGACACCGTCATCGACGGCCTCCACGGCCTTGACGGCCGCCTCAAAGACGCCCGTGTGGCCGACCATGTCGCAGTTCGCGTAATTCAAAATAATCATGTCGTATTTGCCGGAATGGATCGCATCGACGAGCTTTTCCGTGACTTCCGGCTCGCTCATCTCGGGCTGCAGGTCGTACGTCGCAACCTTCGGGCTGTTGACGAGGATGCGGTCCTCGCCCGGGTACTGCTTCTCGACGCCGCCGTTGAAGAAGAACGTCACATGCGCGTACTTCTCCGTCTCGGCGATGCGCAGCTGCTGCATGCCCTGCTTCGAGATATATTCGCCCAGCGTGTTCACGAGCACCTCCGGCGGATAGGCGACCTCAACGTTCGGCATCGTCGCGTCGTACTGCGCCATCGTGATATACGTGACCGGGAAGAAACCGTTGCGGCGCTCGAAGCCGTCAAAATCCGGGTCGACGAACGCGCGCGTGATCTGGCGCGCACGGTCCGGGCGGAAGTTCGCGAAAATGATCGAGTCATGGGGCTTGACCGTACCCTCGGGGTCCACGACGACCGGCACGACGAATTCGTCCGTCACGCCGTTGTCGTAGGAATTCTGCACGGCCTCTTCCGCCGTCGCGGCGCGGTTGCCCTCGCCGTAGACGATCGCCGCGTACGCCTTCTCGACGCGGTTCCAGTTTTTGTCGCGGTCCATCGCATAGTAGCGGCCGGCTACCGTCGCGATCTTGCCCACGCCGATTTCCTGGAGCTTTTCGTCCATCTGCACGACGTAGTCCTTGCCCGACGTCGGCGGCACGTCACGGCCGTCTAAGAACGCATGGTAATAGACCTTCGTTAATCCCGCGCGCTTTGCCAGTTCAAACAGCGCGTAGATGTGCGTGTTGTGGCTGTGGACGCCGCCGTCCGAGCAAAGGCCGAACACGTGCAGGGCGCTGTCGTGCGCTTTGCAGTTTTCCACGGCCTTCATAAACGCCGGGTTTTCGAAGAACGAGCCGTCCTCAATGTGGCGCGTGATGTTCGTCAATTCCTGATAGACAATGCGGCCGGCGCCCATGTTCGTGTGGCCGACTTCGCTGTTGCCCATCTGGCCGTCGGGCAGGCCGACGTTTAAGCCGGACGCGCCGATCTGCGTGTGCGGGTTTTCCGCGAACAGGCGGTCGAGGTTCGGCTTCTTCGCGGCGGCAATCGCGTTGCCCTCCTTCGGCGCAATGCCGAAGCCGTCCATAATGATCAGAATCAAAGGCTTTTTCGCCATCGTTATCTTCCTCACTTTTCTGCAGTTTTGATAAAATGGGTGGTTCGGCGCTTTCGCCGGGTTTAAAAGGCGCCCCGCGGAAAGCGCCGGAAACGCGGGGAACCGGAAGTTTTTATGGAAGATCGATCAATCCGGGAAGCCTGCGGCCGGGGCTTAGCCCTCGCTTGCCGCCTTGACGATTGCCGCGAAGTCTTCCGCCTTTAAGGACGCGCCGCCAATCAGGCCGCCGTCGACGTCGGGCTGTGCGACGAGCTCCGCTGCGTTGCCCGGTTTCATCGAGCCGCCGTACTGGATCGTCATCGCTTCGGCTGCGTCTTCGTCGTACACGGCCGCAATCGTCTCGCGGATCGTCTTGCAGACCTCGTTTGCCTGCTCGCTCGTGGCCGTCTTGCCCGTGCCGATGGCCCAGATTGGCTCATAGGCGATGATGATGCGCGAAAGCTCGTCCTTCGAGACGCCGCCCAACGCAATCTTCGTCTGCATCGCGACGAGCTCGCTCGTCACACCCTGCTCGCGCTGCTCTAAGCTCTCGCCGACGCACAGGATGACCGTCAGGCCCGCGTCGAGCGCCGCGCGCACGCGCTGGTTGACCGTGACGTCCGTCTCGCCGAAATACTGGCGGCGTTCGCTGTGGCCGATGATCACGTACTGCACGCCCATCGAGGCGAGCATCTCGGCGGAAACTTCGCCCGTGAAGGCGCCGCTCTTCGCCCAGTGGCAGTTTTCGGCGCCCACGCCGATGTTCGAGCCCTTCGCGGCCTCGAGCACGACCGACAAATCGACGTACGGCACGCAGCACACGACGCCGCAGTTTGCGTCTGCGACGAGGGGCTTAATGGCCTCGATGAGTTCCTTCGCCTCGGCGGGCGTCTTGTTCATTTTCCAGTTGCCGGCGATCACTGCCTGGCGCTTTGCTTTGTTCATTGTCTTAGAATGCTCCTTCCAAAATCCTTTGCCGCGTTTCCCCGCGGGAGGGGCCGGGGGACATTTGGCATTTTCCGATGCCAAAGCCCGGACAAAAAGGGGCAGGGCTTGTGTGCGGCCCCGCCCCTTCGGGAAATGTCAATTAGTCTTTGTCATTCAAGCATGCGATGCCCGGCAGGACCTTGCCCTCGAGGAATTCGAGGGAAGCGCCGCCGCCTGTGGAGATGTGCGTCATCTTATCGGCAAAGCCGAGGTTCTCCACCGCAGCCGCGGAGTCGCCGCCGCCGATGATCGAGATCGCGTCGCTGTCCGCAACGGCCTTCGCCACGGCGATCGTGCCGTTTGCGAAGTTCTTCCATTCGGAAACGCCCATCGGGCCGTTCCAAACGACCGTGCCGGCGCCCTTGATGGCTTCCGCGTACAGCTCGCACGTCTTCGGGCCGATGTCCAGGCCCATCCAGCCGTCCGGCATCGCGTCGGTCGGCGCAACCTTCCACTCGGCGTCCTCTTTGAACTCCGTCGCGACGATGTTGTCAACCGGGATTAAGAACTTGACGTTCTTCTCCTTGGCCTTGGCCATGATGTCCTTCGCGGTGTCGAGCTTATCGAGCTCGCAGCGGGAGGAACCGACGCTGTAGCCCATCGCGTTAATAAACGTGTAAGCCATGGCGCCGCCGATAATCAGCGTGTCGACCTTGTCGAGCAGGTTCGTGATGACGCCGATCTTGTCGGAGACCTTCGCGCCGCCGAGGATTGCGACGAACGGGCGCTTCGGATCTTCGAGCGCCTTGCCCATCACGGAGATTTCCTTCTGGATCAGGTAGCCGCACACAGCGGGCAGGTAATCGGCAACGCCGGCCGTGGAGGCATGGGCGCGGTGCGCCGTGCCGAACGCGTCGTTGACGTAGATTTCCGCCATGCTGGCGAGCTCTTTCGCGAATGCCGGGTCGTTCTTTTCCTCTTCCTTATGGAAGCGGACATTCTCGAGCAGCTCGACTTCGCCTTCCTTGAGGTTCGCGGCGATCGCCTTGGCATCCGGGCCGATGACATCTTTGGCCATCTTGACTTCCTGGCCAAGCTTCTCGGACAGGCACTTGGCGACGGGCTGGAGTGAATACTTCATGTTGAACTCGCCCTTCGGACGGCCCAGGTGGGAGCAGAGGATCACTTTTGCGTGATGGTCGATCAGGTATTTGATGGTCGGCAGCGCACCGTCGATGCGCTTGGTGTCGCTGATGTTGCCTTCGCCGTCAAACGGGACGTTAAAGTCGCAGCGGACGAGGACTTTCTTGCCGGAGACGTCGATGTCTTCGATGGATTTTTTGTTCAGGTAATTCATGGGACTCCACTCCTTCTGAGTATCTGTTTGTTTTGTGTGCGAACATGCCCTGAAAACTGAATAAATTATACACCAGCGCCGCCCTATTTTCAAGCCGGGAATGTGAAAATAAGAAGTTTGTCCAAATCGCGGAAGCGGGTTTCGTACAAACGGGCACAAGGAGCGGAAAACCTTACCAGTGCATGCGCGTCAGGTCGCCTTCGAGGCGCATGTTGGGGAAATCCCACTGGCGCAGCACTTCATATGCGGCGATCGCGACGCTG
The DNA here is from genome assembly GCA_944385055.1 of uncultured Clostridia bacterium. Taxonomy (GTDB): domain Bacteria; phylum Bacillota; class Clostridia; order Oscillospirales; family Acutalibacteraceae; genus Caproicibacterium. The sequence continues at coordinate 134,500 of CALWVT010000006.1, forward strand.
TTCGAAAGGTTTAGGCTCCTGGCGTCGGGATGGTTTAACATCGGAATGCGCACGCAGGATTCGGGGTGGGCCTTTAAAAGCTCTTCGGGCAGGCCGGCGGTTTCCTTGCCGAACACGAGGTAGGCGCCGTCGGGGTAAGAAACGTCGGTGTAGACGTGGCGGGCTTTCGTCGAGAAATAGAAAAACGGGCCGTGGTTTTTCTGGAAGAACACGTTTAAGTTTTCGTAATACGTGATATCGAGCAGATGCCAGTAGTCGAGGCCGGCGCGCTTTAATTTGCGGTCGTCGATTGCAAAGCCCATCGGGCCGACGAGATGCAGCCTTGCGCCGGTCAACGCGCAGGTGCGCGCGACGTTGCCGGCATTCGGGGGGATTTCCGGTTCGAACAAAACGAGATTGAGCACAGGGGTCGGCATGGTTTTGAAAAGCCCTCTTTCTTTTTTGATTTTTTCAAATTGCATTTCCTCTGAAGATGCTTTGTTTTGTATTTTGTTTTGCATGTTTTGAAAAGTTCTGCAAAGGGTATTGTAGCACAAAACTGCGCCGGCACTCAAATTTTCCGCCCGGCGGGAAAAAAGCTGACAGATTTTAAGCGGCGGCGGTTATGTATCGCGCGAACCCATGCGGGAGATTCTAGAGGATAAGAAAGCCGGCAGGGCCGGCTGCGGCTGGAAAATGCCGGGCGGCTTTTGCGCCAGGACTTTCAGAAAATAAACGGGCCGGGAGGCGGAAACAATGAAGATAAGCCATTTCCTTTTAGGCTGTGCAATCGTGATTTGTATCGGGAGGTATTACAAAATGCAGCAGAAAAAAGGTATGCTCAAAGGCATCGGCGTCGGCATGGCGCTCGGTGCGGTGACGGCCGCGGTGATTGCCGCGAAGACGAGCCAGAGCCAGACAACGCCGCTGCGCCGCAGTGCCCAGCGTGCGGCGCGCGCGGTCGGGGACCTGGCCGGCGACATGGGCCACGCGGTGGTGGATACGGTGTCGCACGCGGCGAAGTAAAAAAGAAAAGCGGGGTGCCGCGGGGGTTGTGCGGCGCCCCGCTTTTCTTTATTCTACTCTCTTTACGTCTCTTAATTTTTTTACGTTTCCCTTCGACGCGCTCGGGCCGCGCGGGGGCCCCTACTTTCTGCCCCTGCAGAAAGTAGGCAAAGACAGGCGCAAGGGAGTTTCACCCCCTTGCGAATCCCCGGACCAAAGTGGGGTGCTGGACGCCCCCCTTTGGAAACCCCCAAGTCTCGCTGCGCTATCCGGATTGGCCGAACTCCTCGCCGCTTCGCGGCTGGAGCTTCGGTGCCGTTGGGGAAAGCGCGAGCGCGTGCGCGCTCGCCACAACCGCCGCACCTCCACCGCTTCGGGGTGGGGGCTGCGCCCCCTAGCCCCCTGCCTTTCCCGTTAGGGAACGTCCGCCAATCATGCGCGCACGCGCATGGTACCGCGTCCGATAAGGCTTTTGCGGCGAAGCCTTCGCAAATCTCCCGGAAGCTCCT
>CALWVT010000007.1 GCA_944385055.1 uncultured Clostridia bacterium
TAGTCCCACTCCTCCGGCAGGGAGAGCATGAGGGAGAGAAGGCCCTTCGCTTTCAGCGAGAGCGACTTGTCCCGCAGATGGTGGTTGGACATCACCGTGTAGTCGCGGGTTTTCTCAATGCGGAATACCGCCATGTTGGATACCTCCTTCCGTTGGTTTTGAAAAGTGTTCGTTTCGGCGGGTTTGCGCCCCCATATCGCCGCCCGGCCTTCCATGAGGGAAAGGATATGGGCGGCTGCGTTTGCGCCGTCCACAGGCGAAAAAACAGGGGATTTCCCACTCTAAAACGCACACTAAATTTGGGGATAGAAAAAGGGCGGCTGTTAAAAAACAGCCGCCCAAAAGGGGGTCTAATACAAGTTATTTGCTATCCGGCAAGCCCGAAAACTGTTGATATTACGGGATTTTTTGAAAAGTTCTGTCCCACCATCCGTACCACGGCGAGGGGCCTGGCAGCAAGGAAAACGCTGTCAGGCCCCTCGTCTTTGATTGGTAGGCAAAAAGAGCGGGCGCCCGGCACCCTTTGCCAAACCGCCGGCAGATTGCCCGGAGGCCAAAGGATGCTGTGCGCCCGAAGGAAAGGTTAAGATTAACGGGAACCCAGCCGCCACTGGGCGCTCTCGCTTTGGAGCTCCACCATGCGGCGGTAGAGGCCGCCCTGCGCCATCAATTCCGCCGGGGTGCCCTGCTGGGCCACATGGCCGTCTTCCAGCACCACGATATGGTCGGCCCCGGCCACGGTGCGCATCCGGTGGGCGATGACCAGCACCGTCTTGCCCCGGAGCAGGCGGGAGAGGGCGGTTTGGACGGCGCTTTCGTTCTCCACGTCCAGGCTGGCGGTGGCCTCGTCCAGCAGCACCACCGGCGCGTCCTTCAGCAGCGCCCGGGCGATGGAGATCCGCTGCCGTTCGCCGCCGGAAAGGGTGGAGCCGTTCTCGCCGATTACCGTCTGGTAGCCCTGGGGCAGCTTGCGGATGAATTCGTCGCATTGGGCGGCCCTGGCAGCTTCCAGCACCTCCTCGTCGGTGGCGCCCCGGCGGCCCAGGCGGATATTCTCCATCACCGTATCCCGGAACAGCACCACGTCCTGGAATACCATGGAATAAGAGCGCAGCAGGGTCTCCGGGTCCACCGTGGATACGTCCGTCCCGCCCAGGGACACCTGCCCGCCGGTGACGTCCCAGAACCGGGCGGCCAGCTTGCAGGCGGTGGATTTTCCGCTGCCGGAGGGGCCGATCAGGGCGGTGACTTCCCCCTGCCGGGCGGTAAAGCTCACATCCTCCAGCACCCCCGCGCCTTCCCGGTAGGCGAAGGAGACATGGTCGAAGGTGATGTCATAGCCGGACGGGTGGAAATCTTCCGTTCCCGTCTGCACCGGCTGCTCCAGAATGGAGCGCATCCGCTGGATTTGCAGCTTTGTGCTGAAGGTGGCGGCGATGTTCTGGAGTACCACCCCCAGGGGGTCATAAAGCCGGGCGGCGGCAAACAGGAAGCCCAGGAAATAGAGGAAGGAGAGCTCCCCAGCCAGCAGCAGCGCCCCGCCGGTGAGCACCGTGGTGGCAAGCCCCAGGCGCAGGAAGGCCTGGGCGGAGCATACGAACACGCCGGTGGCCAGCTCCGAGCGGATGGAGCTAGCTTCCATCGCGGCCAGTTTTGCCTCCAGACCGCCGAGATACCGCGCCTGCCGGTGGCAGGCCTTGATGTCCCGGATCGTCTCCAGCCCCTCCTGGATGCAGTCGGATACCGCGCGTTTATTCAGAATATTTTTCGTCCCGAAGGTATCCTGGATTTTCTTAGAGCCCGCCGTCAGCGCCACCGCCACGGGCACCACCCACAGAACGGCCAGCGCCATGCGCCAGTCGCAGACGAACATGCACGCGCCGATTGCCAGCGTGGAGCCGATGGAGGCGAACAGCTGCGGCACATAGTGGGAGAACATCTGGTCCAGGCTCGAGCAGTCGGCGATCATGGTGGAGGTCAGGTCGCTTAAATCCCGGTTCCCGAAAAAGGAGAGGGGAAGCCTGCGCAGCGTCTCCGCCAGGCTCACCCGGCGGTTGGCGCTCTCCCGGTAGGTGGCGATATAGAGGGACGCGTACTGGAACCAATGGAGGAGAAACAGCAGGATGAGCACCGCCAAAGCAAAGCCCGCATAAAGCCAGAACCCGTCCATGGGGCTGCCGCCGCCCTCCAGGCAGCTCAGCAGGTGCCGGGCCGTGAATAGGACCGCCCCGACGGGGAATAGGAGGGCCAGATTGCACACAAAACACCAACTCACGGCCTTCACGAAATCCTTTGCCCCCTTTTCGCTGAGGGCGAACCAGTGCTGTAATTTCTTGATCATTCCACTGCCTCCTTTCCGACCTTCCACTGGGCGCTGCGCTGATAGTCCGCCCACATGGCGGCGTAGACGCCGTTTTTCTCCAATAGGGCGCTGTGGCTGCCCTGCTCTGCGATCTTTCCTTCGTTTAAGACGATGATGTTGTCCGCGTCCTGCACCGTGGACAGCCGGTGGGCAATCATCAGCACCGTTTTCTTCCGGGTCAGGGCCTCAAAGGCCTTTTGAATCTGATGTTCGTTCTCCGGGTCGGCGAAGGCGGTAGCCTCGTCCAGCACCACGATGGGCGCGTCCTTCAAAATGGCCCGGGCCAGGGCGATGCGCTGCTGCTCCCCGCCGGAAAGGTAGACGCCATGCGCACCCACCACCGTGTCCAGCCCCTGGGGCAGCTTTGCCAGAATGTCGTCGCATTGGGCGGCATGGGCGGCGGCAAGCACCTCCTTTCGGGAGGCGTCCGGCCGGCCGGCCCGGATATTTTCCAGCAGGCTCTCCTTAAATAGCCGGGTGTCCTGGAACACAAAGGCCACCTGCTCCATGAGAGCGGCGTTGTCCAGTTCCCGCACATCCACGCCGCCCACCGACACGCTGCCGCTGTCCACATCCCAAAACCGGGGGATCAGGCTCGCCGCGGTGGTCTTGCCCCCGCCGGAGGGCCCCACCAGGGCCACGACCGTACCGGCGCGCACGGAGAAGGAGACCTCCTGCAGCGCGGGCCGGCCGGCGCCGGGGTAGGTGAAGGTCACGCGGTCAAAGGATACATCGCCGTTTACCGGCTTCTTTGGGGCTTTCGGCGCTTCCATGGGCTGCTGGCGCAGGATCTCGTCCAGGCGGCCAATGGCCTCGTCGGCCTCCATCACCGCCTCGCTCATATACATCACGCGGTTGATCATCTGGCCGCAGGCGGGGGCGAATAGGGCGTAGAAGATGAAATTCACCAGCGCCGCGCGCACGTCCCCGCCGGAAGCGATCAGCAGCGCCGCCGGAATCAGCAGCGCAAAGGCCCCGTTGATGCAGGTGAGAAAACAGGTCTGCCCCACCCGGCAGCTCATGGCGTACTGGCTGGCCAGGCGGCTGTAATCCCGGATGGCGGCGTAGAAGGCTTTGAAGGAGTAGACGGTCTGCTGGAACATCTTCACCACCGGGATGCCCCGGACATACTCCACCGCCTCGCCGCTCATGCGCTCGATTTCCTGCTGATAGCGGTGGAAGAAGCCGGCGTTCTTGCCGCCCATCATCCTGCACATGGAGAGCAGCGCCAGCGCCATCGTCAGCAGGCACAAAAGGCCCATCCGCCAGTCAAAGAGGAACAGCACGATGACCGCGGCGATGGGCGTCACCGCCGTGGCGGCCAGGTCGGGGAGCTTGTGGGCCAGCAGGTCTTCGGTCAGCCCGGCGTTGTCGTCGATGAGCTTGCGCAGCCGCCCCGATGGATTTCCCGTGAAAAAGCCCAGGGGGAGCTTTAATACATGGGCCATGGCGGCGCGCCGGAGATTCCGGGCGGTGCGGAAGGCCGAGATATGGGTGGACATGAGGGCGGCAAAGTACACTAGGATGCTGCCAGAGGCAGTCCACACCGCCATCCAGCCAAAACGGCCCAAGTCCCCGGCCCCATCGAGGCTGGGCCAGGCGGACAGGATGCGCCTGGCCACCTGCCAGACGCACAGATACGGCGCCAGCCCCAGCACCGCCGACAGGGCGGACAGGGCACAGCCTAAAATTGTCAGGTTCTTGTGCTTTCCCGCGTACCCTAGGATGCGGGAAAGGCTGCTCGGTTTCTTTTGCTTCAAAGAGATCCCTCCTTTGTGTAGTTGAAAGTGGTTAGCTTAGGCTAACCTATATCCAAAAAGACAGGGGTCAAGCCCCCATCAATTTCAGCCATCCGGCCGTGTAGAAGTCGCGCAGCTGGTCCACATCCCGCAGCGCCTGCTCTCGGGGCATATCGTGGACCACGATCTCAAAAATGCCGCTCATCATGCCGCTGGCGATGATGTGGCACAGGGATTTGTCCAGCACCGGAATCTCCCGCCCCAGGCGGCGGAGGACTTCCATATATTGCAGCGTATATTCCACTTCCACCTCCACCATGTTGTGGACGAAGTGCTCATAGCCGGTGCCTTCTGCCCGCGTGAGGAGCAGCTTTACCGGCTCCCGGTGCTGGCAGATGTAGTCCACCATCCAGTGGACGCAGTGGCTGGACTCCACGCCCATGTGCTCGGGCTGCTCTTCCTCGGGCAGCTCGGCAAAAGCGGTCTGGGCCTCCATAAACTTGCCCATCAGGGCGGCGGCGTGGGGCTCCACCAAGGCGTTAAACAGCGCCTCCTTGCTGGAGAAATAGCCGTAGAAGGCCCCGGTGGTCACCCCGGCGTTCTTCACAATCTGCCGCAGGGAGGCACCCTGAAAGCCCTTGTCCAAAAATTCCTGCATGGCGGCTTGCCGGATGCGCGCCAGCGTGGCGTTGTGCTTTTCTTCCATATCCCGCTCCTTATAACACTGTAATATAACACCGTTATAATACCGCCCTTTTCCGAGGCTGTCAAGATGGCCGGTGAAATTTTTTAAAAGCGGCGCGTCGGCGGTCCGGGCGCGCGGAATCTTCCCGGTTCCGGCGTACGCGCCGGCGCCGTGGGGGGTTCGGAAAGATTGCCGCGGGCAAAAGGGGGAAACTGACGATTTTTTACAAGCAGGGGTTGACAATTTTTAAAATTTGCTGTATGCTTTTCACAACTGAATCAGGATCTTCAGGGCGGGGTGCAATTCCCCACCGGCGGTACAGCCCGCGAGCCGAAAGGCATGACCCGGTGAAACTCCGGGGCCGACAGTAAAGTCTGGATGGAAGAAGATCGTGTGACCGCAGGGAAGCTGTTTCCTGCGCCCATGGATACTTGCCCTGGAATGCGTGCATTCCGGGGCTTTTTGTTTTCCGTGCGCGCGGGGGTGACCCGTCTTTTCACGATGCTCTGGACCGCTGGTTCAGAGCATTTTTTGTTTTTGGAGGTGAAAAAGATGGACGATAACGCCTATATGGCCCGGGCCGTCCGGCTGGCGGAGCGGGGGGTCGGCTGGGTCAGCCCCAACCCGCTGGTGGGGGCCGTGCTGGTCAAGGACGGGCGCATCATCGGCCAGGGGTGGCACGCCCGGTGCGGCGGCCTCCATGCGGAACGGGCGGCGCTGGCGGACTGCCGGGAAGACCCGGCCGGAGCGGTCCTCTATGTCACGCTGGAGCCCTGCTGCCATACGGGCCGCCAGCCCCCCTGCACCGACGCCATCCTGGCCGCGGGCATCCGCCGGGTGGTGGTGGGCAGCATGGACCCCAACCCGCTGGTGGCGGGGAAGGGCGTAAAGATCCTCCGCGCGCACGGCGTGGAGGTGGAGACCGGGGTCGCCAAAGCGGCGTGCGACGCCTTAAACCCGGTGTTTTTCCACTATATCCGCACGCGGCGGCCCTATGTGGTGATGAAATATGCGATGACCCTCGACGGGAAGATTGCCGCCTACACCGGGGCGTCCCGGTGGATTACCGGCGAGGCCGCCCGGCAGCGCGTCCACCGGGACCGGCACCGCTACCGCGGCATCCTCGCCGGCGTGGGCACGGTGCTCGCGGACGATCCCCTTTTGACCTGCCGGATGCCGGGCGGGCGGAACCCGGTAAGGGTGATCTGCGATACCCATCTGCGCACGCCGCTTAAAAGCCGGGTCGTCCGCACCGCCGCACAAGCGGAGACGATTTTTGCCACCTGCGTGGCCGACCCGCGGCGGATTGCGCCCTATACCGACGCCGGATGCCAGGTTTGGACGCTGCCGGAGCAGGGCGGCCGGGTGCAGGTATCCGCCCTGATGGACCGGCTGGGGGCGGCGGAGATCGACGGGGTGCTCTTGGAAGGCGGCGGCACGCTGAACTGGGCCATGCTGGAGGCGGGCCTGGTGCAGCGGGTGCAGGCCTACATTGCGCCCAAGCTCTTGGGCGGCGCCGGGGCGAAGTCCCCGGTGGAGGGCCGGGGCGCGGCGGCGCCGGACCAGGGCGTCCGCCTGAAAAACATGACGGTCACCGCCCTGGGGGCGGATTTTCTGCTGGAAGGAGACGTGGACGCGGATGTTTACGGGACTCATTGAGGAGGTCGGCACGCTGCGCGATGTCCGGCGGGGGCCCCACTCGGCGGTGCTGTCCATTCGGGCGGAGGCGGTGCTTTCCGACTTAAAGACCGGCGACAGCGTGGCGGTCAACGGCGTGTGCCTCACCGTCACCGGCGTCGGGCCGCACGGCTTTACGGCCGACGTCATGCACGAGACGTTAAACCGCTCCGCGCTGGGGGCCTTGGCGCCCGGGAGCCCGGTCAATCTGGAGCGGGCCATGGCGGCAAACGGCCGGTTCGGGGGCCATATCGTCTCCGGCCACATCGACGGCACCGGCCTGATCGTGCAGGTGCGCCGGGACGACAACGCCGTGTGGTATACGGTGCAGGCCGCCCCGCATTTATTGCGGTATATCGTGGAGAAGGGCTCCGTCGCGATAGACGGCATCTCCCTGACGGTGGCCGGGGTCGCGGCGGACCGGTTTTCCGTGTCCGTGATCCCCCACACGGCGGCGGTGACGGTGCTGGGCCAAAAGCGGCCCGGCGACCGCGTCAATCTGGAGACGGATCTTCTCGGGAAATATGTGGAGAAGCTGCTGCGCCCGGCTCCGGAACCGCCCGGCCCCGGCGGCCTCTCCCTGGAATTTTTGATGGAAAACGGATTTTCATAAAGGAGGAAGGACAGATGGAATCACAATTTTGCACGGTCGAGGAGGCGCTGGAGGAACTGCGCGCCGGCCATCTCCTTTTGACCATCGATGACCCGGACCGGGAGAACGAGGGGGACCTGATTTGTGCCGCCCAGTTCGCCACGACGGAAGCGGTCAATTTCATGGCGACACACGCCAAGGGCCTAATCTGCACGCCCATGAGCGCGGAAATCGCGGACCGGCTGGGGCTCGAGCAGATGGTCAAGGTGAATACCGATAACCATTCCACCGCCTTCACCGTGTCGATCGACCATGTGGACACCACCACCGGCATCAGCGCAAAGGAGCGGGGCTACACCTGCCGCAAGTGCGTGGACCCGGCCACCCGGCCCGCGGACCTGCGCCGTCCCGGCCATGTGTTTCCGCTGGTGGCCCGCCGGGGCGGCGTGCTGGTGCGCGGCGGCCACACGGAGGCCGTGGTGGACCTGTGCCGCCTGGCGGGGCTTGCCCCCTGCGGCCTGTGCTGCGAGATCATGCGGGAAGACGGCACGATGATGCGCACGACGGAGCTGTTGGAGAAGGCCCGGGCGTGGGGGCTCAAAGTGCTGACGATTCGGGAGATTCAGGACTACTGCCGCCGCCACGACAAGCACGTCGTGCGGGAGGCCGTTGCCCATCTGCCCACGAAGTATGGGTCGTTTCTGATTTACGGCTATACAAACGACCTGACCGGCGAACACCACGTGGCCCTCGTGAAGGGGGAGATCGGCGGCGGGGAAAACGTGCTGTGCCGCGTCCATTCCGAGTGCCTGACCGGCGACGTGTTCGGTTCGAAACGGTGCGACTGCGGGGACCAGCTCGCCGCCGCCATGCGGCAGATCGAGGCGGAGGGCCGCGGCGTGCTGCTGTATATGCGCCAGGAGGGGCGGGGGATCGGCCTGATCAACAAGCTGAAGGCCTATACCCTCCAGGAACAGGGGCTGGATACCGTGGACGCCAACGTGAAGCTGGGCTTTGCCCCGGATTTGCGGGAATACTGGATTGGCGCCCAGATCCTCCGGGACTTGGGCGTCAAGACCATGCGGCTTTTGACGAATAACCCGGATAAGATCTACCAGCTGTCCGATTTCGGGCTCGAGATTGTCGAGCGGGTGCCCATCCAGATCCCCGCCACGGCGGAAGATTTGGCCTATCTCAAAACAAAACAGCAGCGGATGGGGCATCTGGTCCGGTATTGAGGCCCGTGTTATAAAAATTCAAGCGAATTCGAAAAGGAGGAATCCAGAATATGAAATACTATGAGGGAAATCTGGTCGCGGAAGGGGCGCGAATCGGCGTGGTCTGCGCCCGATTTAATGAATTGATTGTCTCCAAGCTGCTTTCCGGCTGTGCGGACGGCCTGCTGCGCAGGGGGGTCCGGGAGGAGGATATCCACGTGGCCTGGGTGCCGGGGGCCTTTGAAATCCCGCTGGTGGCGTCGAAGATGGCCAAAAGCGGGAAATACGACGCGGTCATTGCGCTGGGCGCGGTGATCCGGGGTTCCACGAGCCACTACGACTATGTGTGCGCGGAGGTGTCGAAGGGCATTGCCCAGACGGCGCTGGAGACCGGCGTGCCGGTGCTGTTCGGCGTCCTCACGACCGACACGATCGAGCAGGCGATTGAGCGTGCCGGCACGAAGGCGGGCAATAAGGGCGCGGACTGCGCGCAGAGCGCCATTGAAATGGTCAATCTCTTAAAAGCACTGCAGGCGTAACGGTATTCGCGCGCCGGCTTCCGTTTGCTCCCCTGCCCGGCCGGGCGGGGGATTTTTATGTGTTTTTTGTATGATAGGAAATAATAGAGAAGCATTAGACATTTTATCGCCGCGCTTTTATAATAGCATCAGAAGGCGGACCCCGGAAACCGGCCCCAGCGGCGCCGGCGGCCCGCGGCTTTGGATTCCTGTACGGACCCGCGCAGGGGAAAGGAAGGAGAATTTGGCATGAAAATCGTTGTGTTGGAGGGCAGCCCGAACCGCCAGGGCTCGACCCATATCCTGGCGGACTGCTTTTGCAAGGGGGCGCAGGAGGCCGGCCACGCCGTGGAACTTTTAAACGTCGCCCATGCGGACATCCACCCGTGCACCGGCTGCGTCCGCTGCGGCTATGAGGGGCCCTGCGTCCAGAAGGACGACGTGGAGGGCATCCGGAAGAAAATCCTCGAGGCCGACATGCTGGTGTTTGCGACGCCGCTGTATTATTACGGGATGTCCGCGCAGCTCAAGACGATGATAGACCGGTTCTGCGCGTTTAACAGCTCCATCCAGCGCAAGCACATGAAGTCCGCGCTGCTCTCCGTGGCCTGGAACAGCGACCGGTGGACGTTTGAGGCGCTCGAGGCGCATTACCGGACGCTCGTGCGCTATTTAAACTTCACCGACATGGGCATGGTCCTCGGCAAGGGCTGCGGCACCCCCGCAATGACGGAGCACAGCCCCTACACCCAGCAGGCGTATGAATTGGGCAACCGGCTGAAAGGATAAGGATTTCCCGCTTTTATGGAAACCGGCAGACAAAAGACAGGAGGGGATTTTCCAATGGATTTTGTAACGCTGCAAAACGGTGTGCAAATGCCCCTAGAGGGTTTCGGCGTCTTCCAGGTCCCGGAAGCGGACTGCGAACAGGTGGTGTGCGAGGCGATCGCCGCGGGCTACCGGCTGCTGGACACCGCCAGCTCCTATCAAAACGAGGAAGCGGTGGGCCGGGCCATCCGGCGCTGCGGCGTCCCGCGGGCGGAGCTGTTCGTCACGACGAAGGCCTACATCCAGCAGATGGGCTATGAAAACACGAAGGCGGCCTTTCAGGAATCGCTGGACCGGCTGGGCCTTACGTATCTGGACCTTTACCTGATCCATATGCCGTTTGGGGACTATTACGGCTCCTGGCGGGCGCTCGAGGAATTGTACGCGGCGGGCAGGGTCCGGGCCATCGGCGTGTGCAACTTCCTGCCGGACCGGCTGCTCGATTTGTGCTACAACGCGAAGGTCACGCCGCAGGTCGACCAGATCGAGCGCCACCCCCACTACCAGCGGCCCGAGGACGTGGCCCTGATGCGCGAGCTCGGCGTGCAGCCGGAGGCGTGGGCGCCGTTTGCCGAGGGGTTAAAGGGTATGTTCACGGAGCCGGTACTGTTAGAGATTGCCCGCAAATACGGGAAAACGCCGGCCCAAGTGATCCTGCGCTGGAACGTCCAGCAGGGGGTTGTCGTGATTCCAAAATCGGTCCATCGGGCGCGCATGGAGGAAAACCTGCAGATTTGGGATTTCGCGCTGTCCGGCGAAGACATGGAGCAGATCGCCGCGCTGGACAAGGGCTGCCCGTCGATGCTGGACACCCGGAAGGTCAGTGAGGTGCGGCGGGTTTATGACTATCTCCATCACCCGGTGCTGACGAGTTTATCCTGAAAATAGCGTTTTCTATCTTATTTTTCTATTTTATAAATTTTCTTATCCATTTTTCTATACGGAATCAATCGGTAGAATCGAAAGCCCGAGCAGGGCCCCGTTTTCCGGCGGGGGCCTGCTCTTTTTTTAATTTTCCAAAATGCGGGCGCTTGTGCAGCGGAAGGGGGAGGTGGTACAATAGAAGGCATCCAAATTGCATCCGCGCGGCTTCCGGGCGGGCGCGCAGGAAATTTCCGGGACGGGCGGGGAAAGCCGCGGCAGGCACCGCCCCTTCCCGAACGCATACAAAAGAGGTGGTCAGATGTTAGAAGTCCGTGACATTTGTAAACAGTACCGCACCGGCTCACTCGTGCAGCATGCGCTCGACCATGTCAGCCTGCGGCTGCGCGACAGCGAATTCGTCGCGATTTTGGGGCCGAGCGGTTCGGGCAAGACGACGCTTTTAAACCTGATCGGCGGCCTGGACCGCTACGACAGCGGGGATTTGTGCATCAACGGCGTGTCCACAAAGCGGTATAAGGACCGCGACTGGGACGCCTACCGCAACCACATGGTGGGGTTTGTGTTCCAAAGCTACAACCTGATTCCCCACCAGACCATTCTGTCGAACGTCGAACTCGCGCTGACGATTTCCGGCGTGTCTAAGGCGGAGCGCCGGCAGCGCGCCCGGCAGGCGCTCGAAGCGGTCGGCCTCGGCGAACAGGTCCACAAAAAGCCGAACCAGCTTTCCGGCGGCCAGATGCAGCGCGTCGCCATTGCCCGCGCGCTCGTCAATAACCCGGAAATCGTGCTGGCCGATGAGCCGACGGGCGCGCTCGACAGCGAGACGAGCGTGCAGGTGATGGAATTGTTAAAGGAGGTCGCGAAGGACCGCCTCGTCGTGATGGTCACGCACAACCCGGAACTCGCGCGCCGGTATGCCACGCGGATTGTCACGCTCAAAGACGGGAAAATCCGCGAGGATTCGGACCCGGTCCCCGAAACGGCGCCCGCGGCGCCGGCCCGCCGGAAATGGGGCAAAGCGTCGATGTCGTTTCTGACGGCGTTATCCTTGAGCTTTCAAAACCTCTGGACGAAGAAGGCGCGCACGATTTTAACGTCCTTTGCGGGCTCTATCGGCATCATCGGCATCGCGCTGATCCTCGCAATCTCCAACGGCGTCAACGCGTATATCGCGTCGCTCGAGGAGGAGACGCTGTCCGAGTACCCGCTGCAAATCCAGAGCACGACGATGGATTTTGCGTCGATGATGGCCGACGCGGTACGCGGCACCGGCGGCGCGTCCGGGGACGTCACGATTACGGATACGTTAAGTAACCTCTTTTCGAAGGTCGAGCCGAACGACTTAAAATCTCTAAAAGCGTATCTCGACAGCGGGGAGAGCGGCATCGCCCCCTACGCGCGCGCGGTCGAGTACGATTATGACGTCGAGCCGCAGATTTACCGCCTCGACGGGGACACCGTGCGGCAGGTAAACCCGAACCGCGCGTTTTCGGCGCTCGGCATCGGTTCGGACTCCGATTCCATCATGTCCTCGATGATGAGCATGGACGTCTTCCACCCGATGCCGGAAAACACAAGCCTGTTTCTTGACCAGTACGACGTCAAGGCCGGCCGCTGGCCGCAGGCGTACAACGAATGCGTCGTCGTGCTCTCCCAAAACGGCAGTTTGAGCGACTACATGCTGTACACGCTGGGGCTGCGCGATTCGGTCGAGCTCGACGACATGATCGAGGAATTTTTAGCGAATGAAAAGGTCGAGACGCCCGCGGACTTCGGCGCCTATTCCTACGACGATTTCCTCGGCATCACGTTCCGGCTCGTCGGCGCGGCCGACACGTACACGTACGACAGCACCTACGGCGTGTGGACCGACCAGTCGGAAAATGCGGCGTATATGCGCTCACTTGTGGAAAACGGCGAGCCGCTGACGGTCGTCGGCGTCGTGCAGCCGTCGGCGGACACGACGGCCGCCATGCTAAACACCGGCATCGCGTACCCGGCGTCTTTGACGCAGCATGCGATGGCCGCGGCCGCCGAAAGCCCGATCGTGTTGGAGCAGCTCGAAAACCCGGACCGCAACGTGCTGACGGGCAAGGCGTTCGGCGACGACACGGGGGAGAACGCGTTTTCGCTCGATTCCCTGTTTACGATCGACGAGGACGCTTTGAAACAGGCGTTTTCGTTTGACGAAAGCGCTTTGCAGGCCGGCTTGCCGGAGGGGCTCGACCTGCAGTTGGACCCGGGTGCGCTTTCCTTGTCCGGCGGCATCGATCTTAGCAGCGTGACGTTTGACATGCCCGAACTTTCGGGGCTCGACCTTTCCGGCCTTTTGGGCCAGGCGGATTTCTCCGTTTCGCCCGACGCGCTCGCGGCGCTGTTCCAGAATCTCTTAAACGGTTATGGGGCCTACGCCGCCGCGCACCCGGAGGCGGACTATTCGAAGCTCCCGGAAGCCGTCCTCTCGTATTTCCAGTCGGACGCATTCCGGCAGTGCCTCAAAAGCGGCGTCGAGGAGATCCTGCAGCAGAACGTCGATGTCACGGTGTCGTGCGGGAAATTGCAGGCGCTCGTGCAGGAAATCCTTTCCGGGTTCCCGGCGTTCGCGCAGCAAAACGGCATGACGGCGCCGGAGGAAATCGGGTCGTACCTCGCGTCGTACCTGCAGACGCCCGCAGTCCAGCAGCAGTTTTCGCAGGGCGCGCAGGAGATTTTAGACGTCGGCGGCAGCACCTTTTCCGTCACGGCCGAACAGCTCCAGGCGCTCTCTGACCGCATCGCCGCGGGCTATACGGCCTACGCGGCCGAAAACCGGCTGCCCGACCCCGCGAAATTCTGCGCGACCTTTTCCGCTTACCTGCAATCGCCCGAGGCGCAGCAGCAGCTTTCCGCCGGCATGGGCGGCCTGTTCGACGCCGGCGCGCTGAGGACGCAGATTTCGAATGCGCTGCAAAGCTATCTGCAGCAGGCGATGACGTCCTACACCGGCGCAATGGCGCAGGCGGTGGAACAGCAGGTCTCTTCCGCGATGGAGCAGATCATGGGGCAGATAGAAAGCCAGATCACCGCGGCGATGGCGCAGTCGATGGGGAGTTTCTCGGAAAATTTCGAGCAGGCGTTTTCAATCGACCCCGAGGCGCTGGCCGGTGCGGTCCGGATGAACAAAAGCGAGGAGGAGCTGACGGAGCTGTTGCGTTCGATGATGTCCGGCGAGGAGGCGTCCTTTGAAAAGAACCTGCAGTCGTTCGGCTACGCCGAGGCGGACGCCCCGACGCAAATCTCGATTTACCCGTACGATTTTTCGAGCAAAGAGGAGATTTTGAATCTTCTCGACGATTACAACAGCCGCATGGAGGCGGGAGGCGAGCCCGACAAGGTCATCCATTACACCGACATGATTGGGACGATGGTCTCCTCCGTCACGAAGATCGTCGATACGATTGGGTATGTGCTCGTCGCGTTCGTCGCGATTTCTTTAATCGTATCGTCAATCATGATCGGCGTCATCACGTATATCAGCGTCCTCGAGCGCAGAAAAGAGATCGGCATCCTGCGCGCGATCGGCGCGTCGAAACACAACATTTCCCAGGTGTTTAACGCGGAGACGTTTTTGATCGGCCTGTGCGCGGGGGTGCTCGGCATCGTTTTGACGCTGCTTTTGCTGATCCCGGGCAACGCGCTGATCCATTCGATTGCCGGCACGACGGCGATTAACGGTTCCCTGCCCGTCGGGGCCGCGCTGGTTTTAATCGCCATCAGCGTGTGCCTGACGCTTTTGGGCGGCCTGATCCCGTCGAAAAAGGCCGCGAAGAGCGACCCGGTCGCGGCGCTTAGGTCCGAATAAAGCACGTCATGCGTACGTAAAACCGAAATCCGCAAAAACAAATGAAAGGAGAATGCGCCATGATCCTCAAAAATGAAATCCCAATCTTAGAATTTGACACGGACACATCGGCTGTTCTTATGCCAACGCACGAGCATCTCGATTTGCACTTGCCCAAGAAGGCGGTTTTCGCTTTTTTGGGAGAGCACATAGATGCATACGCGAAAGCGCACAATGCCGTTCAGGCTGGTACGTTTCGGTCGGCTACGAAGGACTATCCGATATATGTTATGAAGTACAAGGGAGAAGAGGTGTGTCTGTGCCAAGCACCTGCTGGCTCCGCACCTGCGGCGCAGTTGATGGATTGGCTCATTGGATATGGTGTGGAAGAAATCATTTCCGGTGGATCCTGTGGTGCTCTTACTGCTTTTAAAGAAAATGTATTTCTTATTCCGTATAAAGCGCTGCGAGATGAAGGGACATCGTATCATTATAGGAAACCGTCGCGTTTTGTAGAGATTAATCCTATAGCTGTGAAAGCAATAGAAAAGACGATAGCAGAACACAAGCTTCAATCCCACAGAGTCATCACCTGGACAACGGACGGTTTCTATCGAGAAACCAAGGAAAAGGTCGCATATAGAAAGCAAGAAGGATGTGAAGTGGTGGAAATGGAATGCGCTGCGCTTGCCGCGTGCGCCTCGCTTCGCAATGCTGTATGGGGCTGTCTCTTATTTACTGCGGATACGCTGGCCGATGCCGAAAATTACGATGAACGCAATTGGGGTGAAGATTCCTTTGCATATGCCCTTGTGCTATGCCTGGATGCAGTTGTAAACATATAATAGACACAAAGAGGCCCTTTCTTCGGCGGAAAGGGCCTCTCTTTTTTTATATTACGAAGCGTTCGGCGGCCGGTGCTTGCGCAGCTCCAGCTCCTCTTGATACGTGCGGTAATGCTTCGGGCTCATGCCGAATTTCTTTTTAAACGCCTTGGAAAACACGAGCTGGTCGTTGTAGCCCACATGACCGGCAATCTCCTTGACGGACAGGCTCGTGCTGACCAAAAGGTTCGCGGCCCGGTGCATGCGGAAATCGATTAAGAACCGCTGGATGGAGAGGTGCAGCTCCTTTTGGAACGCCGCGTTTAAGTGCGACCGCGAGATGCCCACCTTCTGCGCGATGTCCGTGACACGGATGTCCTGCATGTACAGCTCGTTGATATAGTCGATCGCGCGGCTGACGTATGCGTTGCTGTCGGCGTTTGAGAGCGGCTGCCGGTTCTCGAGGAGCGCGCGCGTGTGCGATTCCACGAGCGTCGCGAGGAGCTTTAAAAGCAGCGACTGCCGGTACAGCCGGTCGGAAAACGTCAGGCTCACATGCGCGAGCAGTTCCTCAAAACACTGGAGGTATTCGTCGTTTGCCGGTGTGGGCAGGATCAGGCTGCTTTTCGAAAAGCCGCACTGCTTTACGAGCGTGTCGGCGCTCAGGCCGTGAAAGCCGACCCACGTGTACGTCCACGGCGTGTACCGGTCGGCGCAGTAGACGACGGGCGTGTCCGGGTAGATTAAAAACATCTGCCCGGCCTTAATCGGCCACGTGTTCCCGTTCGCCGAGTAGAAGCCGCTCCCCGACAGCACGAAGTGGATGATGTATTCCGTGCGCACACCCGAAAATGCGTGATAGGGCTTACAGTCCTCTTTCCCCATATGGACCAGCGCGACATCCAGCGCGTCCTCCTGCAAATCCTCCAGGCAGTGGAAATCGCTGCTGTTCGTATATTTGACGGTCTGCATGTGTCCCGCTCCCTTCCTGGCAAAATGGAAAGTCTGTTAAGACGATTATACCATAAAATCGTCGATTTTGACATCTCAAAATTCTCATACAATGGGCCGCTCAGGTTATGGATTTTACAATCGGCGGATTCTATAATGAATGCATAAAATCTCTTTGGAATGAAGAGGCGTTCTGGAGAAAATTTGTGATAAGGTGGGTATGAAATGAAAAACAGAAAGACATGGAAAAAGGGTTTGGCGTTAGGGCTTTGTGCGGTGATCGCGCTTTCGATGGCGGCGTGCGGCGGCAGCGGGGACAGCGCGAGCGGCGGCACGGGCGATCCGGGTACGACCGGCGGCAAGACGCTGCGCGTCGCGATTTGGGACAACAACCAGCTCTCCGGCCTGCAGCAGATTGCGGACGAATGGGGCAGCGAAAACGGCTACGACGTCCAGTTTGAGGTCCTCGACTGGAGCACGTACTGGACGATGCTCGAGGCCGGCGTGTCCGGCGGCGAGATGCCGGACGTGTTCTGGATGCATTCGGACAACGCGACGAAGTACATGGGCGCGGATGTGCTGATGAACTTAAACGACTTTATCGAGGAAGACGACGCGATTGACCTCGAAAACTACTACGAGGGCATTGTGGACCTGTACGCCTCCGACGGCAACCAGTACGCGATCCCGAAGGACCACGACACGATCGCGGTGATTTACAATAAGGCGATCTTTGACAAGTACGGCGTCGAATACCCGTCCGACGACTGGACGTGGGAGGACTATGCACAGGCCGCGCAGGAAATCAGCGAGAAAGGGGCGGCCGACGGCGTCTACGGCACGTACTGCAACGTCTCCAACGACCAGGACACGTGGTACGACATCGTGTATGCGTACGGCGGCAGCATCATCAGCGACGACAAGACGAAGTCCGGCCTCGACGACCCGAACACGATCGAAGCGATGAACTTCGTCGCAAACGAGATCCTCCCGGCCTGCCCGCCGCAGGACACGATGGCCTCCACGAGCGGCGACACGATGTTCCTCTCGGGCTTAATCGGCATGGAGTGCCAGGGCTCGTGGATGGTCAACACGTACAACACGGCCGACAACGTCTCCGACTACGGCTGGGCGATGATCCCGTACGCGGACTTAAACGGCGACGGCCAGTGCCAGAAGGAAGAGCGCTGCTCGATTTATAACGGCCTGGGCTGGTCGATGTCCGCGAACACGCAGGACCCGGAAGGCGCCTGGGGCTTAATCTCCGCGCTGTGCTCCGAGGAAGGGCAGCAGAAGCAGTCCGAACTCGGCGTGACGATGTCCGGCTACGTCGGCGCTTCGGACGCGTTCGTCGATGCATTTGACCAGATGGACGTCTCGCCGTTTGTCAAAGTCGAACAGGAAGGCACGCTCGTGTTCCGCCCGGTCTCCAAGAATACGGCGAAATGGGCCGACAACAACGCGGACCTTCTGGTCGATGCGTGGACGAACCCGGCGAATATGGAAGCAGACCTCAAGCAGGCCGCCGCGGACATGAATGAGATCCTTGCCGAAGAGCGCGAATGAGCCGGCGCACGCCCGGGGAAAAATAAGCGGAAAGGATGAAATGCGATGACGAAAGCGGCATCGAAGAGAAGAATGTCACCGAGACTGCGGACGGAGGCAAAATGGGGACTGGGCTTCATTGCCCCTACGATCATCGGCCTGCTCATTTTAAACTATTACCCGATTTTCGAGACCGTCTACGAATCGTTCTGCAAGACGGGCGACTTCGGGATTCACAATCAGTTTATCGGATTCGAAAACTACAAAAATGTCTTTACGGACCCCGAGGTTTACAGGACGCTGTTTAACTCGTTCCGGTACGCGGCCGTCAGCCTCGTCTTGACGATCGTGATCTCGCTCGTGCTCGCGGTCCTTCTAAACCGCAAGATGCACGGCCGCTCCGTTTACCGCACGATCTATTTCCTCCCGATGGTCTGTGCGCCGGCGGCGGTCGCCATGGTTTGGAAGTGGATGTTAAACCAGAACTACGGCCTGATTAACCACCTGTTCGGCACGAACATCAACTGGATCACGGACCCGAACATCGCGTGGCTGAGCATGGTCATCGTCGGCACGTGGAGCGGCATCGGCAACAATATGATCCTCCTGCTCGGCAGTTTACAGGACATCCCGAAAGATTACTATGAGGCGGCCGCCATCGACGGCTCGACGGGGATTCACTCGTTTTTCCATATCACGATCCCGCTGTTGAGCCCGACGCTGTTCTTTATTATCCAGACCGGCATCATCGGCGCTTTGCAGATGTTCGACCTGCCGTTTATGCTGATGGACCAGAGCAGCCGCGCGTGGCCGACGGTCAAGACGATCACGTACCTATTTTACGAATACGCGTTCGAACACGGGGACAAGGGTTACGGCTCGACAATCGTTGTGTTTATGATCCTCGTCATCGGGATTTTGACGGTAATCCTGCAGAAGACAGAAAAGAAGTGGGTGCATTATGACTAAGATACAGACGAAAACGCCGAACAGAAACGACAGCCTCGACGCCGGCATGGGCTGGCACGCGAAGCGGACACTGGTCAATACAATCATCCATGTCTGCCTGATCGTGGGCTCGATTGTGATGATTGTGCCGTTTGTCTGGATGGTGCTCACCGCGTTCAAGACGAAGACGGAAGCGATCTCGGTCAACCCGTTTTACATCTTCCCGCAGGCCGCCTGGCACATCGAAAACTTCATCGAGGTTTGGAATTCCTACAATTTCTTCGACCTTTATAAGAACACGCTGATTATGATCGCGCTGCGCGTGCTGTGCGCGTGCCTGACCGCGACGCTCGCGGGGTATGCGTTCGGCCGGCTGCGCTTCCCGCTGAAGAATTTCTTCTTTGCGCTCGTGCTCATCCAGATGATGGTGCCCGGCCAGATCTTCACAATCCCGCAGTACTTGATCGTCTCGAAGCTGCACGCGCTCAATACGCAGTTCGCACTCGTCATGCCGGGCCTTGTCACCGCGTACGGCACGTACCTGTGTAAGCAGGGCTACCAAAGCCTGCCGAAATCGATTGAGGAGGCGGCGGAAATCGACGGCTGCAACGTCGCACAGCGGTTTCTGTTCATCATGCTTCCGCTGACGCGCTCGTCGCTTGTGTCCTTGGGCATCTTCACGGCGCTGTTCGCGTACAAGGACCTGATGTGGCCGCTGCTCGTCTGCCCGCAGCCCGAATACACGACGCTGACCGCCGGCCTCTCGCGGCTGCAGGGCCAGTTTACGAGCAATTACCCGCAGATGATGGCGGGCGCCGTGATGGCCGTGATTCCGATGATTGTCATTTACCTGATTTTCCAGCGGCAGTTCATCGAGGGCATCGCTTCTTCGGGCGAAAAGCTTTAAAAACCCACGGGCGTTTGGTATACTGGGGCTGGAAGCCTTTCCAAAACGAAGCGCGCAGGCGGGAAAGACGCCTGTCCGGCCCCGCGGCCAAAAGCCGCTCGAAAACGCCCTCTTTTGTGCGGCGCCGGTGCTGTGTTTTGCGTGCCGGCGCCGCCTTTTTTGTCAACCGGCCGCACAAGGAAAAGCGGCGCCCCATCGAACAGAAACGTTTTTAAGAAAGGAATTTTAAAAGATGCAAAGACAGGCAATGTGCGCGGTTCCGCCGATGGGCTGGAACTCGTGGAATACGTTTACGGACAAGATCAATGAGGACGTCGTAAAGCAGACCGCGGACGCGATGGCCGACCAGGGCTTTTTGGAGGCCGGCTACCAATACCTCGTGATCGACGACTGCTGGAGCTTAAAGCAGCGCGACGAGGCGGGGAACCTCGCCGCGGACCCGGAAAAATTCCCGCATGGGATCCGGGCGCTCGCGGATTACGTCCACGCGAAGGGGCTCAAGCTCGGCATCTACAGCTGCTGCGGCACGCGGACCTGCGCGAATTATCCGGGCAGCTTTGAGCACGAATACCAGGACGCGCGCCAGTTTGCGCAGTGGGGCATCGATTACTTAAAGTACGACAACTGCTTTAAGCCCCAATTCCAGGACGGGCCGACGCTGTACCGCCGCATGAGCCTGGCGCTGGCAAATTGTGGGCGGGACATCGTCTTTTCCGCGTGCCAGTGGGGGAAAGATTCCGTGTACGACTGGATTCGTTCCACCGGCGCGCACCTGTTCCGCTCGACGGAGGATATCAACGATTCCTGGAATTCCATCCGGGACATCGCGTGCTCCCAGATGGACAAGCTCAAATACACGGGCGCGTACTGCCACAACGACATGGACATGCTCGTCGTCGGCATGTACGGCAAGGGCGGCAACGACTATATCGCCGCCGGCGGCTGCACGGACGAGGAATACCAGACGCATTTTTCGCTGTGGGCGATGATGAATTCCCCGCTGATGATCGGCTGCGACGTCCGGAACGTGTCCGACGCGGCGAAGAAAATCCTTTTAAACCGCGATTTGATTGCGATTAACCAGGACGTCGAGTGCCGCGCGCCGTTTTTACTAAACTGCGTCACGAACGACGCGGACCTGTATGTGATGGTGAAGGTTTTGTCAAACGGCGACCTCGCGCTCGCGCTGTTCAACATGGGCGATGTGCCGGCCCTCGGCGCCGTCGATTTCTGCGACTTCGGCCTGCCGGCGAACGCGGGCATGGCGCTTCAATTCTACGACTGCATCGAACACACCGAGGCCGGGGTGTGGGAGGAGGTCTTCACGACGACCGTGCCGTCGCACGGCTCGAAGGTGTACCGCTGCAAGCTGGTGAAAAAGCCATGACCGGGCGCACCTGTATGCAGTGTGGGAAACCCCTGCAATCCGACGAAATTGCGCTGCATCGGCGGCTGTTCGGCCGGGGCGTGACGGCCTACCGGTGCTTAGACTGCCAGGCGGCGTATCTGAACACGACGCGCGCGCGTTTGGAGGCGGTGATTGCGCGGTATCACGAGACCGGCATCTGCGCGCTGTTCGCAAAATGGGACACAAAAGGAGGCAGCTAGCTATGGAAGCGGCAAAGACGATACGATTTGAAATTAACTGCCAGAAAGGCAGGCAAATCTGCGCACAGGCCCCCGTAAACGGGGCATACGAGGCGGACGGCGTCCGCGTGGAAGTAAAACAGGCGGCGCGGGGGGCGTGCCAATGGGGCGAAATCCGGGTCGCACTGCAAAATGAGTCGTGCCGGGAAAACTGGAATCTGGCGCTTTCGTGCCCCGTGCGGGTCTGGGTGCCGTTTGAAAAGCCGAAAAAGATGACGGCTTTGTACCTATTTAACGAATGGTGGACGCGGCCGGCGTTTCTCGAGCGCTTCCCGGAAATCCCCGACCGCACGCAGGTGCTGCTGTGCGAATACGCGGACCGCTTTGCCTGCGTCGTGCCGATGGTGGGCGAAGCGTTCAAGGCCGTTTTAAGCGGCGGCACGGACACGGAGCTGTGTCTGACGATGGCGGCCGCGCTGGGCGGGCAGCGCACGCTTTCGGAACCGCTTTACGTCGTGGGCGAGGGCCGGGATATCTACGGGGCCATCCGCGAAGCGTTTCGCGAGATCGCGGCGTACAAGGGCATCCGCCTGCGCGAAGCGCGCCGCGTGCCGGAGATGTTCCGCTACCTCGGCTGGTGCAGCTGGGACGCGTTTTATAAGGATGTCAGCGAGGCGGGCATCCGCGAAAAGGCCGAAGAGCTCTCCGAAAAGCACATCCCCGTGCGCTGGATGCTCATCGACGACGGCTGGCTCTCGGAAACCGGCGAGCGGCTCGAGGATTTCCTGCCGGACAAAAAGAAGTTCCCGCACGGCTTTCGGGAAATGACCGAAGACATCCGAAAGACGACCGCCGTCTCCTGGTTCGGCGTCTGGCACGCGCTGGGCGGCTACTGGGGCGGCATTGCGCCGGAGAGCCCCCTCGCGCAAAAGGAGCAGGCGCACCTTTACCGGGCCGTCAACGGGAAACTGCTGCCGAGCCCGTTTACGGGGGAGGGCTTTTACCGGGATTGGTACGCGGCGTTAAACCGCGAGGGCATCTCCTTTGTCAAGGTGGACGGGCAGAGCGCGGTCCCCTATTACTTCGAAAACAGCCTGCCGCTTGGCGCCGCGGCCCGCGGCATGAACGAGGCGCTCGAGGGCGGCGCTTCCCGCATGGACGGCGCCGTAATCAACTGCATGGGCATGGCGATGGAGAGCATTTTGGCAAGGCCCGCCACCGCGGTCTCCCGCAACAGCGACGATTTCTGCCCGAACAAGGCGGACGGCTTTGCCGAGCACCTCTTGCAGAACGCCTACAACGCGCTGTACCACAACGAGCTGTACGGCTGCGACTGGGACATGTTCTGGACGATGCACAAAGACGCGAAAAAGCACAGCCTTTTGCGCGCAGTCAGCGGCGGGCCGGTCTATACGAGCGACAAGCCCGGCGCGACCGACCCGGAAGTCTTAAAGCCGCTTGTGTACCACGACGGCGAACTTCTGCAGATGGCGCGCGCGGCGAAACCGACGGCGGACTGCGTGTTCTCGAACCCATTGAAAAAGGGGGTCTTGAAGCTCCACAACGTGGCCCCGTACGGCGGGCAGACGGCCGGCGGCATCGCCGCGTTTAACCTGACGGGCCGCGCGCAGCATTTTTCGTTCTCCCCCGCGGAAATCCCGGATCTGGAGCGGGCGGACGCCTACTGGGTCTACGACTATTTTCAGCAGAAGGCCGCGTTCCTCGCCCCGAACGCGACGTATGGCGCGGCGCTCGAGGCGGACCAATTTGCGTGGTTTCTGCTGCTGCCCTGCGGGGCGCACGGCGCATATTTGGGGCTTTTGGACAAATACGCGGGCTTCCTGGCCGTCGAAAGCCTGCAGGAAAGCGCGTCTGGAGCGTCCCTGACCCTCCACGAGACCGGCCGGTTCGGCTGGATTTCCGAAAAGCCGCCGCGCAGCTTATTTGTAAATGCCCAGGAATTTACCGGGGAAATCGAGCAGATCGCGCCGTGCGTCTACGCGGCCGCGCTGCCGGAATCGCCCGAAAAGGCGGCGGTCACGCTATTCTGGTGATATATCATAATATAAAAAGAAAAGAATATAATAAAGAAAAGAAAAAAACGGCAGGGCTTTCGCACATGCGCAGAAGCCCTGCCGTTTTGGTTTTCATTTTTCGCCGCGCCGCTTTTTTAGAGCTTTTTGACGAACAGCGCGCGGATCGCGTTTAACACCGCGAGGACCATGACGCCGACGTCCGCGAAAATCGCGAGCCACATACTCGCAAGGCCCAGCGCGCCGAGCACGAGGCACAACAGTTTGATGCCGATTGCGAACACAATGTTCTGGTACACAATCGAAAGGCACTTGCGGCTGATCTTGATGGCCTTCGAAATCTTTAACGGGTCGTCGTCCATCAAAACAATGTCCGCGGCCTCGATTGCGGCGTCGGAGCCCATCGCGCCCATCGCGATGCCGATGTCGGCCCGGCCGAGCACCGGCGCGTCGTTGATGCCGTCGCCGACGAACGCGAGCTTTTCCTTTTCGGGTTTCCCCTGTAAGAGGGCCTCGACCTTTTCGACCTTCCCGGCCGGCAAAAGCTCACTGTACACCTCGTCGATGCCGAGCTCGCCCGCGACCGCGTCGGCGACCTTCTTCGCGTCGCCGGTGAGCATGACGGTCTTGCGGACGCCGGCGGCCTTCAACGCCCGGACCGCTTCCTTCGCGTGCGGCTTTACGACGTCGGAAATCACGATGTGGCCGGCGTATTTGCCGTCGATGGCCATGTGGATGATCGTGCCGACGCTGTGGCACGGGATAAACGGGATGCCCAGATGGTCCATGAGCTTGTCGTTGCCGGCCGCGACGGAGACGCCGTCCACCTTCGCGAGGACGCCGTTGCCGCTGATTTCCTGGATGTCGGACACACGGCTGCGGTCGATTTCCCTGCCGTACGCCCGCTGCAGGCTCTTGCTGATCGGGTGGGAGGAGGCGCTTTCGGCCAAAGCCGCGTACTCGAGGAGCTTTTCGTTTTCCAGTTCGCTGTGGTGGATGCCGTTGACTTCAAACACGCCCTGCGTCAGCGTGCCGGTCTTATCGAACACGACCGTGCGCGTCTGCGACAGCGTTTCGAGGTAATTCGAACCCTTGACGAGCACGCCCGCCCGGCTCGCCCCGCCGATGCCGGCGAAAAACGACAGCGGGATGCTGATGACCAAGGCGCACGGGCAGGAAATAACGAGGAAGGTCAGCGCGCGGTAAATCCAGCTGCCCCAGTCCGGTGAGAGCCCCATGAACGCCATGCGCACGAGCGGCGGCAGGACCGCCAGCGCCAGCGCGGCAAAGCACACGGCCGGCGTGTAGATGCGGGCGAATTTCGAGATAAAATCCTCCGACTTCGACTTGCGCGAGCTCGCGTTCTCCACGAGGTCGAGAATCTTCGAGACGGTCGATTCGCCGAATTCCTTCGTCGTTTGGATCTTCAAAACGCCGTTTTGGTTGATGCAGCCCGAGATGACCTCGTCGCCGGGGCCGGCCTCCCGCGGCAGGCTTTCGCCGGTCAGCGCCGCGGTGTTTAACGTCGAGCGCCCTTCCACGACCGTGCCGTCGATCGGCACCTTTTCACCCGGCTGCACGACGA
This sequence comes from uncultured Clostridia bacterium, assembly GCA_944385055.1. Lineage (GTDB taxonomy): Bacteria > Bacillota > Clostridia > Oscillospirales > Acutalibacteraceae > Caproicibacterium. The sequence continues at coordinate 24,704 of CALWVT010000007.1, forward strand.
TCACACTGCCGGGCGCGACCTCGTCGGGGTCGACTTTTGTAAGTTTCCCGTCTTTTTCGATGTTCGCGTAGTCGGGGCGGATGTCCATCAGGTCGCTGATGTTGCGCCGGCTTCTGCCGACGGCGTAGCTCTGGAACCATTCGCCGATCTGATAAAACAGCATGACGGCGATGGCCTCCGTGTAGTCGCCGCTTTGCTCATACAGCGCGAGCGCAATCGCGCCGACCGTCGCGACGGCCATCAAAAAGCACTCGTCAAATACCTGGCGGTGCAAAATCCCCTTGAGCGCCTTCCACAGGATGTCGTAGCCCACGACAAAGTAGGGCACCATATACAGTATAAACCGCAGCACCCCCGCCGCCGGCACGAAGTTTAAAACAATCAGCAGCGCGGCGGACACGAGGATGCGCGTGAGCATGATCTTCTGTTTCCGATTCATAACCAAACCCCTCCTTCGGCGGCCCGCGTTTTGGCTTGCGGGCCGCCGTTTCCTCTCTCTGGTGTGCCGCTTAGAGGTACACTTCGCAGTCCGATTCGATCCGCTTGCAGTTCTTGCGCACCTGCTGCATGACGGCCTTCGGGTCCTGGCCCTCCTCGAACTCGACGTTCATCTTGAGCGTCATGAAGTTGACGACCGCGTCCTTGACCCCCGCCGTCTTCTTCGCGGCGCCCTCCATCTTGTTCGCGCAGTTCGCGCAGTCCACGTCGATCTTATACGTCTTTTTCATCGGAAAAACCCCTTTGCAGTAAAATTTCAATCGGTAAACTCTTAAACAATTAAGAGATTGTTTAATCGTTACCCTCATTATAGCACCCGCCGCGCGGATGTCAATAGGGTTTTCGAAAATCTTTTTACTTTTTTGCGGCGCACAAAAGCCGCCCGCTGCCGGGCGCGGGAAATTTCCCATCGCGGGCAGCGGGCGGCTGTGTTTTTCTTTTAGAATTTTAAGAAATCAGACCTTGTCGAGCGCCTGGGCGACGTCCGCGAGGATATCCTCGACGTCCTCAATGCCGACGGAGAGGCGCACGAGGTCCGCCGAGATGCCGGCCGCGGCGAGCTGTTCGTCGTTCATCTGGCCGTGCGTCGTGGAGGCCGGGTGCAGCACGCACGTCTTGGCGTCGGCCACATGCGTCGCGATGGACGCGAGCTTTAACGCGGACATGAACGTTTCCGCCGCCGCGCGGCCGCCCTTGACGCCGAACGAGATGACGCCGCACGAGCCGTGGGGCATGTACTTTTCGGCGAGTGCGTGGTGCGGGTCGGACGAAAGCCCCGGGTACTTCACCCACGAGACCTTGTCGCTTTGCTCGAGGAATTCCGCGACGGCCTGGGCGTTCGCGCAGTGACGCGCCATGCGCAGCGAGAGCGTCTCGAGCCCGACATTCAAAAGATACGCGTTCATCGGCGCGGCGCAGCTGCCGAAGTCGCGCATAAGCTGGGCGACGGCCTTCGTGATGTACGCGCCGCCCAAGCCGAACCGCTCCGTGTACGTGATGCCGTGGTAGCTCTCGTCCGGCGTTGTCAGGCCCGGGAACTTGTCCGCGTGGGCGGTCCAGTCGAAGTGGCCGGAATCGACAATCGCGCCGCCGACCGTGTTCGCGTGGCCGTCCATATATTTCGTCGTGGAATGCGTCACGATGTCGGCGCCCCACTCGAACGGATGGCAGTTAATCGGCGTCGGGAACGTGTTGTCCACGATCAGCGGGACGCCGTGCGCGTGCGCGGCCTTCGCGAATTTCTCGATGTCGAGCACGGTCAATGCCGGGTTTGCGATCGTCTCGCCGAAGACGGCCTTCGTGTTCGGCTGAAACGCCGCGTTGAGCTCCTCCTGGGTGCAGTCGGGGTCGACAAACGTAAACGAGATGCCCATGCGGTGCATCGTCACGGAGAACAGGTTAAACGTGCCGCCGTAAATCGACGAGGACGCCACGACGTGGTCGCCGCACGACGCGATGTTGAACACGGCAAAGAAGTTCGCCGCCTGGCCCGAGGAGGTCAGCATCGCCGCGGTGCCGCCTTCGAGCGCGCAGATCTTCGCCGCGACCTGGTCGTTCGTCGGGTTCTGCAGGCGGGTGTAGAAATAGCCCTCCTTCTCGAGCTCGAAGAGCTTGGCCATTTCCGCGCACGACTCGTAGCGGAACGTCGTGGACTGGACGATCGGGATGTTGCGGGGTTCCCCGTTTTGCGGGCGGTAGCCGGCGTGGACGCACAGCGTGCCGGGCTTCTGTTCGTTCAAAGACATAAAAACACGCTCCCTTTCTTCGGAAAGCCGCTTTCTTCATAATCGTAAACGGATCATATAAAAAGAAAGCGGCTGCATTTTTAAAGTTTTTTCGCCCTCTCATCATAGCACAGAAACGCTTTCCCGACAAGGGCGGGGTGGGGGAGATAGGAATCGGAAATCTTATTTTTAGAATACAGACGATTTCGCATAAAATTTTTAAAGAATAAAAAATATTTTATAAATCGATTGACAAACACTTCCTGTGCGCGTATACTGAAGTTGTCAAAATGGAAAGGGAAATAAGGAATCTTTCCGGTTGCCTTTCAAATGTAGTTGAAACGGTTCCATGGAGAGGAGGTCGAGTCCAATGCAGCAGGCAATGGTTCCAGAAGAAACGCATGAATCGCTTTACAAAGAGTCTCTGCGCGTTGGGCGCAGCGGCCATGCTGTTTTCAACCGCAGTTTTTCCAGCAGCAGCCGTGACTGGGAGCTTTAGATTTAACATGCCCAAATCGGCGGGAATAGTCATGAACACATATGGTTATGTGCAAAAGGACTACGACGGTGATACAAACTTTTATGTACATCCAACTGGCGGAACGTGGGCACCGCTGAATCATCTCACATATGTATATGCCATTAATGATAGAGGCCAAAATTGCAGTACATCGAAACAACTTGTAGGTAATCGAAATCACGTGTTTGCCTATAATTCAGCAAGTATTCCAGTAGGCGGACAATATATGAACATTAAACTGCAAGAAGCGCATATGTTAAGCGAAGGATATACCATGACAGGTGTTTGGACCCCGTGATTGACATTCGATGTAGAAATGATTGTCGATTGTTAGGGAGGCGGTCAGAAATGCCTGACCGCCTTCTAATTTTTTATAGATATAAAAAAGGAGGTCTATTCGTGAATTGGAATCCAAGAAATGGACGAAAAATGGGCAGCGCCGTATTGGCGGGCGCCCTTCTCCTTTTTGGGCTCGCTTCCTGCAAGCCGACGGAAGATGTCGTTTCCGCCGCTTCGACAGTGTCGGCCTCGCCGTCTTCCCAAGCAGCGGGCACGATTCCTGCCTCGATCCAGCAGAGTTTTCCGAACGGCTTGACGATCGACGCCGCCGTCACGGTTCCAGACGGCTGGGACCTGCAGGCCGTCGCGACGCAGCAGATGAACCCGGTTGTGTTTGATTCGGACAAGGTTGCCGGGCAGCTGCTCGCGGGAAAGGACATCGCGAATCACCAAACGCTCACCCCCGGCCCAACGCGCGGCGGCAACGAGACGCCGCAGGACATTTATACGACTGCAGATGACACCCATTTAAATTTGGACCCGGCGCTGGGATCCGTGAGATTGACTACGCCGCAGGCAGAAGCCATCTCTTACGCATATTTTCCAGAGGAGACGAGTGAGTACTACAATCGCGACGCCTACACAGCCGAAAGTCTCCCGTTTATGGCGCCCGAAGATGCACACGCGCAGGTCTGCGCGCAGCTTGTTGAGATGGGGCTGCCCGATTTGTCCGACGGCCCCTACGAAGTGGTGGCGCTGGACCATGAGACGCTGCAGCAGCAGGAGCAGGACCCGAAGCAGATCGACATCAAGCCCGAAACGGCCCCCGAAAAGAAGGGCACGTGGACGCAGGACGACGACTGCTACGTTTTCACGCTGCATCCGGCCCTTGCCGGCGAGCCGGCCGACACCCAGGTCGATTTGTCACTGGTGGCCCGCCCTACCGTCACCGTATACTACGGCCCTGCGGGGTTTTTGTCCATCGAGGGCGGCTTTTATGAGCCGGCCGGCGAGCCGGCCGCACAGGCTGTCGTTCCCGTGGAACAGGCAGTGCAGACATTTACGGATTTCTATAGCACGAAGAAGTATTCTTCGGAAGAGGCGGCAGAACACGTCACGGACATTGCGCTCGTCTACTATTTCCACAGCGCGGGCGACCTGACGGACACCTGCGAGATCTGGCCAGTCTGGAATTTCCGCGTAGAGACGGGCCTCGAATCCACGCCGCAGTTTGTCATGGTGGACGCCGTGACGGGCCTGCTCGTGGATACGCGGGTATCGTAAGGAGGGAGTGCGGTGCGGCATCTATTTGCGATGGACGCCCGGCGCGCTTTCGGTCAGGGGCGGCTCTGGTTCCTGGCTGCCGGAATCGTGCTGCTGCTGTTTGTCAATTCCCGCGGGTTTGGACATAATTTCTTTCCATCTGCAGTATACGTTTTACAACACGCCGCTATCAATTTTATCCAGCAGGGCATCTTGATTTTGGCGGCGTTCGGTTACGCGGGCGCTTTCTGCGAGGACTGGAAAAATCGGAATATCCGAAACATTTTGGCGCGCAGCAGTCCGAAGCGCTACGCGGTCTCGAAGATATGCGTGTGCGCGCTGGCCGGATTTGTGACCTATTTTGTCGCGTACATCGTATTTGCGCTGCTCGCGGGCCTGCTTGCGGGCGGCGTGTGGATCGGTAATCCGAATTATGTGATGGGAGATAGGGGGGAATCGATTCCCATCTGGGATGGATGTGCGAGCGACGCGCTGCTTCTGGCCGGAAATTTTCCGCTTTGGCTTGTCTGCCGGGGCGTGCGCCACGCGCTGGAGGGCAGTTTTTTTGCCGTTATTTCTCTGGCCATCTCTACGCTGATCCCGAACGAGCTGATTGTGCTGACGATTCCAGCCATTACACATTTCCTTTTGAACTTTTTTCCTATAAAGCTTTCCTTTCTGCCCATCTTTCGAATTGACGCAATCTATGAAAATTCCGCCTTCTACCTCTTTGACAGCGTTTGGCTGCATCTGCTTTTGGAGCTTGCGCTGACGGCGGCGGTCTGCCTTCTGATGGGCGTCCTATTCTATTTTGGCGTGCAAAGGAGGTTGGAACGTGGATAACGCAAAGAATGTGCTGCGCGTGTGCGGCAACAACTTTTTGAAGTGGCGCGCGAACGCCCGCGTGCTCGTCACGTTTCTCCTCGCGGCCATATTCCTGTATTCGGCCACAGATGGGCTGCGCGCAATCGCGGTGGAGTCCGACATGGCCGTCACGCCGTGGGTCTTTCCGTTTTTGAGTGCAAACGACGCGATGCATCAGCTCCTCTTCCTTTTGGCGGTGTTTTTGTTCTGTGACGCGCCGTTTTTCGATGAGCAGTACCCATACATCTGTGCGCGCTGCGGGCGCAGGGTGTGGGCGCGCGGGCAGGTGCTGTACGTCTTTTCCGGCGCAGCGGTCTATACGGCGGCGCTGTATGGGTTTAGCCTCCTCGTCTTCGGGCCGTATCTGAGCTTTTCGACGCAGTGGGGCAAGCTGCTGCGCACGCTTGCAAACGCGGCCGAAGCGCTGGGGGACACCGGTACCGGCCTTGCGACGGGCAGCGTGGCCGGGCGGATTTTAAGCTACTACACGCCTTTGCAGGCGACCGGTCTGACACTGCTGTTGACGTGGCTCGGCTGTGCGTTTCTGGGGCTTTTGATGTTCCTTTTAAACCTGCGCTTTCACCGCGCGGTCGGCTCCATTGTGGCCATCGCGTTTGTGGTGATGGACTATTTCCTTCAGGTTTTTACAATCGGGCAGGGCTTTGTGATGCCGGTTTTGTTCTTTTTCTCCCCGCTTTCGTGGTCGAACCTTGCGCGTATCCAGGTGCGCCCCGGGGAATTTTCCCCGCCGGCCTGGTACGCCGTCGTCGTGCTTTTGGGACTGGTCGTTTTGCTTTCCGCCTTGTCCCTGCACGCCATGAAGCGCCGGGACGTCGAAATTCTTCCGGAGGTGTGAGATGGCAGCAGCAATTGAAGTGAAAAACGTCGTCAAATCGTTTCAGGACACGACCGTGCTGCACGACGTGAGCGTCTGCTTTGCGCCGGGGCAAATCCACGGGCTTATCGGCCGCAACGGCTCCGGCAAAACCGTGCTCATGAAGTGCATCTGCGGCTTCATGCGCCCGACGTCCGGCGAAATCCTCGTCGAGGGCAAGCGCGTCGGCAAGGACGTCGATATCCCGCCGAATATGGGCGTCATCATCGAGGCGCCGGGCTTTCTGCCCGCGTACTCGGGCTTTAAAAACCTCTCTTTACTCGCCGGCATCCGCCATAAAATCGGCAAGGCGGAGATTTTAGACACCTTGCGCCGCGTCGGCCTCGACCCCGAGAGCAAGAAGCACGTCGGGAAGTACAGCCTCGGCATGCGCCAGCGCCTGGGCATCGCGCAGGCAATCATGGAAAACCCGGACATCCTCCTGCTCGACGAGCCGATGAACGGCCTCGACAACCGCGGCGTCGAGGACATCCGCAAGCTCCTGCTCGACCTCAAGGCCGAGGGCAAGACGATTGTGATCGCGAGCCACAGCATGGAGGACATCCATTTTTTGTGCGACACGGTCCACGAGATGGACGCGGGCGTCCTGACGCCGTGCCGGCAAGCGTGGGACGGAGCGCTTGCGGAACACGCGGGGGATTCCAAGAAGTAAGTTTATAAAAATAAGTTTATAAAAAGGAGAGCAGGTACGTTTTCAATGCACCTGCTCTCTTTTTGTCTCTTTAGAATTTACACGGGGGAATTCGGTGTCCAGCGTGCAGGCCATGCCGTCCTGCAGGGGGGCGCTTTTGAAATGAATCCGGCAGCAAGTCCCGCTCTGCAAGATTTTTTTGAAATGCGGTTTCCATTTTCTGAAAAAAGACCTTCTTACGTCGATCACGAACTTCTACCTCGGCACCAGCGGCGTCTTTACTGCCTCCATGACGAAGCAGGGGCCGCGCCATTGCTTGACGCGCTTTGGGGCAAATAAGGCGTACGGCGATACGTATCTGTGCCGCTTGACGGCAACGGGTTCAGTCGGTCAGGGCGCCGGCGTTTATGTCAGCTACGCGGGGAAGAACCGCAAACTGTTTACGGCAACCGTCTCCTGAGCAGAACATGAAACGCAGCAGCATAGATTGGGACTCACGGCTTCATTCAAAACCGTTCTGGGTTTCCATCAGTTCCGTAGTGGTGGCTGTCGTTTTTGATATTCTCAATCTATGTGGAGTGGTTCCCAAAGTTACGGAAAGTGATATTCTAAATGTGATTACACTGCTTTTGATGATTCCAACTACGATTGGGATTCTTGCAGATCCCTCGGCACTGAAAAACTCGGATGATTCAAATAAAAAATAAATAAAGGAACTACCCACCGCGTCAAATACGGTGGGTAGTTCTTTTATACGAAATAAACAGGCATTTTCATTTTATCATTTTGTGATTCTCTATTGTGTATTTACGTCTATCTTTTTATGAAAAGAATTACGGAAGCTGAAGATAAGCCAAGCACAATTCTAGATATTCTCCATCTTCTATCGTGATTTGACGGGTTCCAGTCCAAAATTCTTCCGAGGAAATCTGATTGTCAAGTCTATGATAGCCGTCGGACGAGCGATAAACCGTAGCGCTGGACATTCCAATTTCCTCCCCATAATACGTGGGATCACGAACAACCGTGTACGTGCCGGGTGCAATGTCAAATCCGCATTTATACTGAACGGCAAAGTTGCTGCTTCCAATTCCCAGCTGTCCCTCTTCGTTTGGAAGCGCACGGACGGCATTTTGAATCGCAATCACTTTCGCCATGCTGAGCCGCAGGGTTTGCCCGTCTTGTACCGTCAAATAGGCGCGGCCGTCTTTCCCGTGCGTCCACCGGGATGTTTCGTCTTCTCCATTCGGACCGGTTACAACGGCCCACGCGATGTGATAGGTGTCGTACGGAAAGATGACATATTCGCCGGCCGGGATATCTTTGCCAATTTGATAGGATTTTGTGTAATTGATATTTAAATTATCATACGGTCCAACTTCTGTTGAAACATACGGAATCGCGGCGACCGCGTGCTTGACGGACGGCTGGCCCGGCAGCGTCGTGTAGATGCCGGCGGCCTGGCCTTCCTCGCCCGTCGCGAGGACCTTGAAGTAGTACACGTCGTTGCCGTTTTCGGTGACCTTGCGCACCTCGCGCGTCTGGAACGCCGCGCCGTTGCCCATCACGATGTTCGGGTTCGCGTGGGTTCCATGTACGGTCATTTTGAACGTGTACGTCTTGCCCTGCTCGACTAGAAAGTTCATCGTCGTGTCGCTCTCGACATACGGCGCCGGTGTGTCGGCCGCGGCCGCAGAAAGCGGCATTGCGCTCACGAAGACGGCTGCTGCTGCCAGAATCGCGGCAACTTTCTTTTTCATAAAATGACCCCCTTGAGACCAGAAATTTTAGGACTTGCCTTCGCGGCGGAGAAAAGGCGCCCTGCAAAGGCAGGCCCTTCTATATTTAGTATACCTTCTGAAAAGGGAAAGTCAATAGAATTCAGAAAGAAATCCGCAAAATTTAGGTGAAAATAAGAAATCCCGCCGCCGCTTTTTTACAAAACGCGCAGCAAATCCCTCGGAAACCTGCATAAAAATATGCCGGTTTGCGCCCGGCATCATGACAATGGCCCGGGAATGGTGTATAATAAAAAGAAACCGACACAGAAAGGAAGGTGCCTATGGCAGAGGAAAAGCGGTTTGCCGTGTTGATTGACGCAGATAACGTTTCGGGAAAATACGTCAAATACATTCTCGACGAGGTCAGCAACGAAGGCGCGGCCACCTATAAGCGCATTTACGGCGATTGGACGAAGCCCTCGCTGGCCTCGTGGAAAAATGTCCTGCTCGACAATTCGATCACGCCGATCCAGCAGTACGGCTACACGACCGGCAAGAGCTCGACGGACTCCGCGATGATCATCGACGCGATGGACATCCTGTACGCCGGCCACGTGGAGGGCTTCTGCCTCGTTTCGAGCGACTCGGACTTCACGCGCCTGGCCGTCCGCCTGCGCGAGAGCGGCATGATGGTCATCGGCATGGGGGAGAAGAAGACCCCCAGCGCGTTCGTCGCGGCATGCAACAAGTTCCGCTATCTCGAGGTGCTCGCCCAGCAGGCCAAGGAAAATGAGAAGGAGGACGGCGAGGAGTCCGAAACCCAGCCGGAAATGGCGCCGCCGGCCGCGATTGTCCACACGATCCTCTCGATGGTGCGCGACAACGGCGACGAGGACGGCCGCCTGCCCATCAGCGAGGTGGGCAACATGCTCGCCCGCCGCTATCCCGACTTCGATGTGCGCAATTACGGCTTTAAGAAATTGAGCCTGTTTATCAAATCCTTAAACATGTTTGAAGTGGTCAGCGAGCCGTCGGAAAACGGCCGCAACCGCATTTTCTATGTAATGGAAAAGCCGCAGCCGCGCCGCCGCCCGCGCATTTACGTATAACCCGCACCTGAAAACGAAGGGAGGCCCCGCTTTGGACGGGGCGGGCTTCCCGAAAAGAGGAGGCAGAGTTTCTATGTCTGAACATCCATCGACCCCCGCGCCGCGCCGCCCGCTGACGCCGCGCGAGCGCCGGGAACGCCGCCGCATCCGCCGGCGCCGGCTGTTGATTCGCCGGTGCCTGATTGTGCTCGTCGGCGTGCTGCTGGTCCTCGCGATTGTGGGGATCCTTTCGGGCATCGTGCGCCTGGCGTCCGGCGGCGGGCAGTCCGCCGGCGGTTTGACGGACAGCCAGCCCGCGTCCTCCGCGCAGTCCGCGCCGCCCGCGGCGCTTTCGTTTGCCGGCGTCGAGACGGCGCCCTTGCAGGTCCAAACGGAGGGGCTTTCGGGCTATCAGGCGCTTTACCCCGATTTATACGTCCCCGCCGTGCCGGGGCAGTGGAAGTCGCCGGTCACGAAGACGGTCTATCTGACGTTCGACGGCGGCCCGGGCGAGCAGACGCAGCAGCTTTTGGACGCGCTCGCCGCGGAAAATGTCAAGGCGACGTTCTTTTTGTCAAACCGGGACCCGCAGGCCGCGCCGATGATCCGCGCGATCTATGAGGCGGGGCACGTGTGCGCGGTCGGCCCGTCTTCAAAAGATCCGGAAACGCTCTTTGCGAGCGTCGATGCGTATTTAGACGACTTTTACGCGATGTGGACGCTCATTCAAGCGCAGACCGGCGGCCACTGCGCGCCGTTTTTCCGCTTCCCGGGCGGCTCCGACAGCACGCAGGGGGGAAGCGAAATCCGCGCGGCGGTCCAGCGCGAGATGCTGCGCCGCGGCTTTTACTATTACGATTGGGACATCGACAGCGGCGACGCCGCGGGGAATTCCGGCACGCAGATCTACGCGGCCGTCACGGGCGGCATGAGCCGCGACGGCAATATGCCTGTGTTCCACGAAACGGCCGCCGCGGTAGAACAGCTCCCGCGCATCCTCGCCTACGGCGAGGAAAACGGCTATACGTTTCTGCCGTTAGACGGCACGCTCGACCCGTCCACGTTTTTGCGCGAGGGCGTCGGGCGGGAGACGTTCTTTTCCACCGTCGCGGGGAACCCGAACTTTACGCTCAGCGACGAGAACCAGACCCGCTTCGCCGACCGGCTGCAGGTTTCGTCCGCAGGGCCCAGTACGGCGGCTTCTGCGTAAAATTTTATAAAATTTTGGAAAGAATCAGGCCCGCTGTGCCGCGAAATGACGCACAGCGGGCCGTTTTTGACGCCTTTTTTGCAAAAAAAGAGACAAGAAATTTGCAAAAGTGATTGTTTCTCCTTTTAAAGAATGCTATGATAGTAATGTTAAGAAAGCGTTATGGCTTTGTTAAAAATCTGTTATACCCCGGGAATGGGGCCCGCTTCCAGCGGAGGCTGGGGCCTGTCTGACCCGGCAGACGAGGGGCGAAGACATTCGGATGACAATTACACTGACAGCTTTTTTGCAGGATTTAGGCAGCAACCCGCCGCTGCTGATTACGGTCCTGCTCACGATCGCCGTGATTTTGGTCAACGGCTGGACCGACGCGCCCAACGCGATCGCGACGTGCGTTTCGACGCGCTCGATGCACCCGCGTGCGGCGATTCTGATGGCCGCGGCCTTCAATTTCCTCGGGATCCTTGTGATGACGACGATCAACAAGACCGTGGCGGAGACGATTTACAACATGGTCGATTTCGGCGGCGACTCCCATGAGGCGCTCGTCGCGCTGTGCGCGGCGATGGTGGCGATTGTCGTGTGGGCGACGCTCGCGTGGGTGTTCGGCATCCCGACGAGCGAGAGCCACGCGCTGATTGCCGGGCTTTCCGGCGCGGCCATCGCGCTGCACGGCGGCCTTGCGGGCATCAACGGCAGCGAATGGGTCAAGGTCATTTACGGGCTCATTTTGTCGACCGTGCTCGGGTTTGCGATGGGCTGGGGCGTCGCGAAGCTGACGGCCCTTCTGTGCAGGAATGTCGACCGGCGGCGCGCCGACCCGTTTTTCCGCGGCGCGCAGATCTGCGGCGGCGCGGCGATGGCGTTCATGCACGGCGCGCAGGACGGGCAGAAGTTCATGGGCGTATTTTTATTGGGCATGTTCCTCTCGAAGGGGGAGGCAAACGTCGGCGTGTTTGAGATCCCCGTGTGGCTGATGGTATTGTGCTCGCTCGTGATGGCGCTGGGCACATCCATCGGCGGCTACCGCATCATCAAGGCCGTCGGCATGGACATGGTCAAGCTCGAGCGCTACCAGGGCTTCGCGGCCGACGCCGCGGGCGCCGGGTGCCTATTGATTTCCTCTTTGACCGGCATCCCGGTCAGCACGACCCACACGAAGACCACGGCGATCATGGGCGTCGGCGCGGCGCGGCGGCTCTCGATGGTCAACTGGGGCGTCGTCAAGGACATGGTGCTCACGTGGGTGCTGACGTTCCCGGGCTGCGGGGTCATTGGATTCTTGATGTCCAAACTCTTCACGGCCGTGTTTTGAGCGGCCGGCATGTACGAACGAAAATTCTGGAAAAGCGCGAGGAGCCCTAAAAAGCCCCTCCACCAAAGGAAAGGCGCGGAGAAATCGTGGCGAAAAAATCGAATTTTTATTTTGACAGCTTTGTAACGATGGCGCAGGCGGCCTGCCAGGCGGCCGAGCTGCTCCATCAGATCCTGCACGGGTTCGACCCTGAAAAACTCGAGGGACAGCGCAGCAAGATGCACGAGATCGAGCACGGCGCGGACCAGGTCAAGCACCAGATGATGGAGCAGCTTTTGCGGGAATTCCTGCCGCCGATTGAGCGCGAGGACATTTCCGCGATGGCGCAGTCCATCGACGGGGTCATCGACCACATCGAGGAAGTGCTTTTGCGCATTTATATGTATGACATCCACACGCTGCGCGAGGAGGCCGTGCAGTTCAGCGAATTGATCGTGCGCGCCTGCCGCGCGATGCTGCTGGCGATGCAGGAGTTCCCGAATTACCGCAAGTCCTCGAAAATCCACGAGGCCGTCGTGCAGATTAACTCGATTGAAGAGGAGGGCGACCGCCTTTACATTTCCGCCGGAAGGCGCCTTTACACGGACCGCGCGGGCTCGGACCCGGAGGCGCTCGCGGCGTGGATGCGCGTGCTCGACCATCTCGAGGACTGCTGCGACGCGTGCGAGCACGTCGCCGACTTGACCGAAACGGTCGTCATGAAAAATTCCTGACGGTTGGAAAAAGATTGAAAAGATTTTGAAAAAGAATTTGCAAAAGATTGAAAAAGATTTAAAAAGAATTTGAAAAGGATTTAAAAAAAACCGCAAAGCCCCTGTGCCCGGACGTGCCAGCGCCCCGGTGCAAGGGCTTTTTGTCAATCGGGGGCCGGCGGCCCTTTACAAATGGCAGAACTTGCGGTATAGTAAGCACAGATTTGTGAAGACTTCGTTTTCCAAACGAAACAGTTTATTGCATGGAAACGGAAGACAGGACGGAGGTTTTTGCGTGAAAACGCCATTCGTGACCAAAGAACAGGTTTTAGAGATTGCCAAGCAATACCCCACCCCGTTTTATCTTTATGAGGAAAAGGGGATCCGCGAGAACGCGCGCCGCGTCAACGAGGCGTTTTCGTGGAACAAGGGCTTTAAAGAGTATTTTGCCGTCAAGGCGACGCCGAACCCATTCCTTTTAAAAATCCTGCGGGAAGAGGGCTGCGGCGTGGACTGCTCCTCTTTGACGGAATTGATGATGAGCGAGGCCTGCGGCTTTTCGGGGAGTGAGATCATGTTCTCCTCGAACGTGACGCCCGAGGAGGACTACCGGTTCGCCAAAAAGCTCAACGCCTACATTAACCTCGACGACTTTACGGACATCGAAGCCCTCGAGCGCGCGGCGGGCCTGCCGGAAACGGTCTGCTGCCGCTATAACCCGGGCGGGACGTTTGAAATTTCCAACGAGATCATGGACAACCCCGGCGACGCGAAGTACGGCTTTACGCGCGAGCAGCTGTTTGAGGGCTACCGGATTTTAAAGGAAAAAGGCGTCAAACACTTCGGCCTGCACGCGTTTTTGGCGAGCAACACGGTCTCGAACGCGTACTATCCGAAGCTCGCGCGCATCCTGTTCGAGCTCGCCGTCGATTTAAAACGCGAAACGGGCGCGGACATCCGCTTTATTAACCTGTCCGGCGGCGTCGGCGTGCCGTACCGCCCCGACGAGCCTGCAAATGACATCTACGCGATCGGCCAGGGCGTCAAAGCGGCGTTCGAGGAAATCCTCGTGCCGGCCGGCATGGGGGACGTCGCGCTCTTTACGGAGATGGGCCGCTATATGTTAGCGCCCTACGGCATGCTGATTACCCAGTGCATCCACCAAAAGCACACGTATAAGGAATACATCGGCGTCGACGCGTGCGCCGCGAACCTGATGCGCCCGGCCATGTACGGCGCGTATCACCACATCACGGTCCTCGGCAAGGAGCAGGCCCCCTGCGACCACAAGTACGACGTGACCGGCGGCCTGTGCGAAAATAACGACAAGTTCGCGATCGACCGCATGCTGCCCGAAATCGACTGCGGCGACTACCTCGCGATCCACGACGCGGGCGCGCACGGCTTCTCGATGGGCTATAACTACAACGGCCGCCTGCGCTCGGCGGAGCTTCTGCTGCGCGAGGACGGCTCGGTCCAGATGATCCGCCGCGCGGAGACGCCGGCCGACTACTTCGCGACGTTCGATTTTACGCATCTGTTCGACAAATACACGGGCAAAGACGCCTAAACGGATGGTTTAAAATTTGACAGCCTGCCAAAGACGGCCCGGCCGGGAGAAAACGCTTTCCGGCCGGGCCGCTTTTGCGTGCTTTTGAAACCGCGCAATCTTTTGCGCAACCGGTAGAAATGTGCCGGAATCTGTGATAGAATAGGACGGGTACTATTGAGAGAGGGGTTGACCGAGTACGAATTTACAAAAATATTTGCACGGAAGGGATCTCAAGACCGAGACGCTCCACCTATTGGGCGCGGTAGCGGGGACGTTTTTGTATGCGGCGGGCATGAATCTCTTCGTCGTGCCGTTGAACCTTTACAGCAGCGGGCTGATGGGCATCTGCCAGCTGCTGCGCACGATGCTCGCGAACGTGTTCCACATAAACTTCGGCAGCTTGGACATCGCGGGCTTAATCTACTACGCGATGAGCGTGCCCTTGATGGTCATGGCGTTTCGCACGCTCGGGAAGTTTTTCTCGTTTAAGAGCTTTGTGTGCATGACGACGATGGCGTTTTTCTTGAGCGTCGTGCCGATCCCGCAGCAGGCGCTTCTGTCCGACGACATCCTGACCTCCGCGATTATCGGCGGGCTCATCTCCGGCGTCGGCAGCGGCCTGACGCTGCGCATGGGCGGCTCCGGCGGCGGCATGGACATCATCAGCCTCTACTGCATCCGCAAGAAGGGCAGCTTCAGCGTCGGCAAGATCACGCTGGCCGTCAATATCGTCGTGTACGGCGTGTGCCTGTTCGTGTTCGATATCAGCCTCGTGCTGTATTCGCTGATTTATGCGGCGGTCTATTCGCTCGCGCTCGACAAGCTCCATGTGCAGAACATCAACATGGAGGTCACGATCATCACGAAGACCGAGAGCCATTTCCTCGAGCAGGCGGTGTTAAAGGAATTCGGGCGCGGCATGACGCGCTGGGACGCGATGGGCGAATACACGAAAGAGGGCGTCAAGGTGCTCTACATCGTGCTTTCAAAATATGAATACTACCATCTGCGCCGGCTTTTGCACCAGTATGACCCGCACGCGTTCGTCGTGGCCAAGGAGATTTCCGGCGTCGAGGGCAACTACTTAAAGAAACTGCTATAATTCGAAAATGCTCGAAAAGCCCGCAAAAAGGCGGCGCCTTTCCGGGGGAGGGTTCCCCACGGACAGGCGCCGCTTTTTTCATATTTCATCAATCCATAAATCGAAATCGTTTGTTGCGATTTCCTTTCGGGCAGCTTCCTCGCGCCCCCGTGACGGAACCCTTAAAACGCCGCGTCGGTCGGGATCGTGCTGCCGCGGTAGTCGTCGACGTCAAAGCGGCGGTCCTTAAAGTAGAGGTCCCGGTCCGCTTCCGTAATCGCGCGCAGCACGCGGCAGGGGTTCCCGACCGCAATCACGTTGTCGGGGATATCCTTCGTGACGACCGAGCCCGCGCCGATTACGACGTTGTTGCCGATTGTGACGCCGGGGGTCACGATGACGCCGCCGCCGAGCCAGACGTTGTCCCCGATCGTGACGGGGATGCCGTACTCATAGCCGGAGTTGCGGGAGTCCGGGTGGACCGGGTGGCCGGCCGTGTAGATCGACACGTTCGGCGCGAACATCGCGTTTTTGCCGATCTTAACGTGCCCGACGTCTAGGATCGTGCAGTTGTAGTTCGCGTAGAAGTTTTCGCCGACCTCAATGTTCCAGCCGTAATCGCAGTGGAACGGCGACTCGAACGTGACGCTTTTGCCGTATTTGCCGATGATCTCGCGGATCAATTTGTCGCGCGCTTCCCGGTCGGCGGGGGAGAGCTGGTTATAGCGCCAGATGCGGACCTTGTTTGCGTCGCGTTCCTCCGTTAAGCCGTCGAGCCAGGCCTTATACGGCAGCCCCGCGAGCATGCGTTCTTTTTGATTCATCGAGAATACCTCCTCTATTTTAAAAGGGACATCTGTCGGTTCCCTTTTAGGACAATGTGCGTACGCTGCCGCGCTCGACGAGCGTTAAATCCAGTGTGATCGATTCGGCGGGCGCCTTCGGGTCTTCAATGTGGCGGAACAGGATCTCCGCGGCGCATTTTGCCTTGCGCGGGACGTCCTGGGCGATCGTCGTCAGCGGCGGGGCGATGTGCGCGCTGATCGGAACGTTGTCGAACCCGACGATCGAAAGGTCTTCAGGCACCCGCACCCCCCGCGCGGCGAGCGCTTCGATTAAGTCCACCGCGAGGATGTCCGCGGCCACGAACGCGGCGGTCACTTCCCCGCGCGCGCAGGCGGCCGAGAGCCGTTCGGCGCAGTCTTTGAGGGCCGCCTGCATCGTCCGGTGCGGCAGCGAGAAAATCAGGTCTTCCGGAAGCGTGCCGCCAGAAGCGCAAACCGTTTTGCGAAACGAAGTAAGCCTGTGCAGCATGACGCCCTCCTCCGCCTGGTAGAAGCCGCAGAACGCGAAGCGCCGGTGGCCGTGCGATAACAGGTACGCTGCGGCGAGGCGGCCGCCCTTCGTGTCGTCGATGCCGACGCAGTTGACCTGCCGGGCGGACGTGTAGCAGTCGGTAAAGACGATCGGCACCGGGTGCTGCTCCTCCAGCGCGCGGATGTGGCGGTCCGGCAGGCCGTTAAAGACGGCGCCGTCCGCGTTCCAGGAGCGGATGCCGCGCGTCGCCTCGTCGAAGCTCTCGACAAAGCGCAGCATCAGGTCATAGCCGCGCGCGCGCGTCTCGTTGACGAGGGCGCCCAAAAACTGCGCGTTATACGGGTCCTCGAGCGGGTTTGCCCCCTTGACGGCCAGCAGGCACGCGGCAATCAGGCGCGAGTTCCGGCTGACGAGCGCCCGCGCCGAGGCGTTCGGCACGTAGCCGCGCTTTTTGACGACCGCCAACACGCGCCGGGCAGTCTCCTCCGACGCCGCGCCGGGCGTGCCGTTGACGATGCGCGAGACCGTCATCATGCTGACGCCCGCTTCCTTCGCGATGTCCTTTAGCGTTACCATAAACCGGCCGGCACTCCTTTCCCGTTTTCTGCTTTTTAGAGTATACCACAGCCCTCAAACGCGGTCAAGCGCGCAAAAAAAGACGGGAGCCGGGCTTTTTGGCGGTCCCAAAAGCCGGCTCCCGCGGGAATCTGCGAAAGGTTATCCTTAACGTACTTTTTCGGTGCTTTCGGCGCTTGCCGGCGACTGCGGCATCCCCCGGCGCGTCGCGCGGCGGTATACGGCGAAGGCAATCAGCGCCGTGGCGGCCTCCGCGACCCAGAACGCATGCCATACGCCCGCGGGCCCCAGCGCGGTGCGGCTCAATAAAAACGCCACCGGCAGGATGATCGCGACGTACCGGCAAAACGAAATCAGAAGCGACGGCGTGCCCTTGCCGAGGCCCTCGAGCGCCCCCGAGGACGTGACGGACACCGCCGACACGATAAAGCCCAGGCTAATGATGCGCAGCGCTTCCTGCCCGTGCAGGATCGTGTCCGCCTCGGTCGTGAACAGCCCGATGAGCGCCCCCGGGATTGCCCAGCACAAAATCGTCCCGACGAGCATGATCGCGGCGTTCATCAGAAGCGTCAGGTTATAAATCTTCTGCACACGCTGGTACTCGCCCGCGCCATAATTGTACCCGACGAGCGGCCGGATGCCCTGGATGATGCCGTTTGCCGGCAGGTATAAAAACGTCTGCAATTTATAGTAGACGCCCAAAATCACGACGTAGCTCTGCGCAAACGCCGCGAGCAGCGCATTGAGCGCGGAGATTAACAGCGACGGCAGCGCGAGGTTTAAAATCGCCGGGATGCCGACGCCGTAGAGCTTGCGGTCGATTTCCGGGTCGGCGCGCAGCGCGGACCGGCGCAGGTGGACCGGCAGCGGCCGCACGCGGTAGACAATCAGGTACAGCACAATCGGCAGCACCTGCCCGATGCCGGTCGCGAGCGCCGCGCCGCGGATGCCGAGCTCCGGGAACGGCCCAATCCCGAAAATCATCAGCGGGTCGAGGATGATGTTTGCGACGCACCCGAGCAAAAGCGCCGCCATCGTGACCTTCATGCGCCCGACCGCCTGGAAGATCTTTTCAAAGGCCAGGCTCAGAGAGATTACAATCGAGAAGGAAAACGCGACGTAGGCGTAGGAAAGCCCCATTTCGAGCACTTCCGCGGAATCCGTATAAAGCCGCAGAAACGACGGGATCACGGCGATGCTCGCGACCATCATCACGACGCCGTGGATCGCCGCGAACAGCATCCCGCGGCTCGCGGCCGTGTCGGCCTTCTCCGGCTCCCCGGCGCCTAGGTGGTAGGCGATTACGGCGTTGATGCCGACGCCGAAGCCGATCGCAATCGCGTTAATCAGGTTCTGCACCGGATAGACGAGCGACAGCGCCGTCATCGCGTTTTCGCTGATCTGCGCGACGAAGAAGCTGTCCACGATGTTATACAGGGAATTGACCAGCATCGAGACGACCATCGGCAGCGCCATCGATAAAATCAGCGGCAGCACGGGTTTTTCTTTCATAAACGTTTCGTCCATTTTTTTGTCCTCCCTTTCTGTTCCCGATGGATTTTCCTGGATTCGCCGGACGCGGACAGAAAAAACGCCGCACAATCCCCCGGATTTCCCGGAAGGATTGTGTGGCGAAAAGAAACGAAGTTCAAAAAATCCACACGCGTTTTATACTTCCATTATAAGAAAGCGCAAAGCCGCTGTCAAGACGGTCTTTTTGAAAGCGGCAGGCGCGCCCTTGCGCCAAGAGGGGAAGTGTGGTATGCTTAATTTCTGAATATGGGGAGGCGGGCGCCGCGCGGCCAGGCTCTCTTTAGAGAAAGTGGGGAATACCATGGCGATTTTGGAATTGCTCAAAACCGTCCTGCTCGGCATCATCGAGGGCATCACGGAGTGGCTGCCGGTCAGCAGCACCGGCCACATGATCCTGTTCGATTCGTTCTGGCCGATGGACCCGTCGCAGTACAAGGGCGGGCAGGCGTTTATCGACCTGTTTTTGGTCGTCATCCAGCTCGGCGCGATTCTCGCCGTGCTCGTGCTGTACCGGCACAAACTCAACCCGTGGAGCCGGCGCAAGACGCTGCCGCAGCGCCGCGCGACGTGGAGCTTGTGGGGCAAGGTCATCGTCGGCGTGATTCCGGCCGGGATTGCCGGCGTGCTGCTCGACGACTTCCTGTTCGAGCACCTGTATAACGCCGTGACCGTGGCGGTCGCGCTGATCGTGTACGGCGTCGCGTTCCTGTTTTTGGAAAACCGCCGCCGTTCGCCGCGCGTGCGGTCGGTGGATGCGCTCGACTACAAGACGGCGGTTCTGATCGGCTGCTTCCAGGCGCTGTCGATTATCCCGGGCACGTCGCGTTCCGGCTCGACGATCCTCGGCGCGATGATTCTCGGCTGCGCGCGCGGGCCGGCCGCGGAATTCAGCTTTTTCCTGGCCATCCCGACGATGCTCGGCGCGAGTGCTCTGCAGGTCTTAAAATATTTCCTCGACTACGGCTTCGGCTTTACGTCGTTTGAGGTCGCGGTGCTGCTGCTCGGCATGGCGGTCGCGTTTATCGTCTCCGTCGCCGCAATCCGCGGGCTCATGAAGTTCGTGCAGAAGCACGACTTTAAGCCCTTCGGCTGGTACCGCATCGCGCTGGGGGCCGTGGTGTTAATTTTGTTCTTCTGCAATGTATTAAAATTGTAAGCCCGGTTTTTTAGAAGGCCGCTGCGAAACGATGTGTTCGCGGCGGCTTTTCGTGTAAAGTGCATCCTTTTTACGAAAATTTACGGAAGAAATCCGCGCTTCCTAGGAGATCAAACGGGGCGCGCACCTTGCGTGCCCGGCAAATCCATGGTAGAATCTTTCATGGAAAGAGGCAGATGCATACGGATTTAGAGGGAGGGACCGATCGTATGAAAACAAAACGGGGCATTTTGGGCCTGTTCCTCGCGCTGTGCGTTGTGTGGAGCATGCTGCCGCTCGGCGCGTTCGCGGCGGACGCGGACGAGGGAGCGAAGCATATTTCCACGGCAGCAGCGCTCCAGACCATTCAAAATGATTTGGGCGGCACCTACGTCCTAGATAACGACATCGATTTATCGAGTATCGAAAATTGGACGCCGATTGGTGCGTCAGAAACCCCCTTCACCGGCACGTTTGACGGGCAGGGCCACCAGATTACGGGGCTGACGGTCGACTCGGATTCTAACGATCAGGGCCTGTTTGGCTATGTCGGTTCCGGCGGCACCGTGAAAAACGTAACGGTTTCCGGCACGGTCAGCGGCAGAGGCAGCAACATCTCTGTCGGCGGTGTGGTCGGAAAGAATTCTGGCACCATCGAAAACTGCCACAACACCGTCGCGGTCAGCGGCAGCGGCACCGGCGGCAGCGGCGACAGCATCTCTGTCGGCGGTGTGGTCGGACAGAATCATGGCGGCACCATCGAAAACTGCTCCAACGCCGGCAAGGTCAGCGGTGGCGGCAGCGGCAGCAGCGGCAACAGCACCTCTGTCGGCGGTGTGGTCGGATATAATCGTAACGGTACCGTCACAAACTGCTACAACATAGGCGAGGTCAACGGTAACGTCCACGGCAGCGTCGGTGAAGGCGACGTCGCCTTCACCTATGTCGGCGGTGTGGTCGGACAGAATCATGGCGGCACCATCGAAAACTGCCACAACACCGTCGCGGTCAGCGTCGACAGAGGCTGGTATATCGGCGGTGTGGTCGGATATAATAGTAACAGTAACGGCATCATCACAAACTGCTATAACGCCGGTAACGTTAGCGGAGACTGGTATATCGGCGGCGTGGTCGGAAATAGCAGCGCCGGCACCATTACAAACTGCTATAACACCGGCGCAGTCAGTGGCAATATGTATGTCGGCAGCGTGGTCGGAGATAGCACCAACGACACCATCGAAAACTGCTACTACTTAGCGAATACCGCAGAGAAAGGCGTTGGCGGCTCATACACGGGCGATGGCGTTAAGCCCCTTACCACAGAGGACTTTTCCAATGAGGAAAGCTTCGAAGGTTGGGACTTTTCCTCCACCTGGAAAATGAGCGAGTTTCTGGGCCGTCCCATCCTCCGAAGCAACTCGGAGGGCGTGTACCTGGACGGCAGCGGTACGCCGGCGGCGCCCTATGCAATTCCGAATTTGGCGACACTCGAGTATTATCGGAATAAAATCAATACGGACACCGAAGGGACCACTTATCGAGACGCCAACTACGTGCTGACGGATGATATTGCTATGCCGGCGCAGGACGGCGAGGGCGAAACCTCTTGGACGCCGATTGGTGCGGAACAAACCCCCTTCACCGGCACGTTGGACGGGCAGGGCCACCAGATTACGGGGCTGACGGTCGACTCGGATTCTGACAATCAGGGCCTGTTTGGCTATGTCGGCTCCGGCGGCACCGTGAAAAACCTGACGGTTTCCGGCACGGTCAGCGGCAGCAATCATGTCGGCGGCGTGGTGGGAGAGAATAATGGCGGCACCGTCGAAAACTGTGCGTTCGATGGCAGCGTCAGTGGCAAGGGCATCGGTATCGGCGGCGTGGTCGGACAGAATTCCAATGGTACCGTCGAAAACTGCTCTAACACCGGCACAGTCAGCGGAAACGATGCCATCGCTGTCGGTGGTGTGGCTGGATGGAATAACGATGGCCCCGTCACAAACAGCTATAACACGGGTGAGGTCAGCGGCACTGGCGTCTATATCGGCGGCGTGGTGGGATTTAATAACACTGGTGCCGTCGAGAGTTGCTCCAACACTGGCGAGGTCAGCGGCACGGGCACCGGTATCGGCGGCGTGGTCGGAGAAAATTATTATAGTAGTACCGTCACAAACTGCTACAGCACTGGCACGGTTCACGGCAGCGAGTCTGTCGGCGGTGTGGCAGGAAATAATGCCAATAGTACCGTCGAAAACAGCTATAACACCGGCGCGGTCAGTGGAACTGGCACCGGTATCGGTGGCGTGGTCGGAGAGAATCGTTCCAATAATGCGAATAGTAATCCTATTAATCCCCTCATAAATAGTACCATCGAAAACTGCTATAACACTGGCAAGGTCAGCGGCAGCGAGTCTGTTGGCGGTGTGGTGGGAGAAAATGATTCTAATAGTAATGGTATTATTGTCCGCGCAAATAGTACCGTTACAAACTGCTACAGCACCGGCGATGTCAGCGGCACGGGCAACTGTATCGGCGGCGTGGTCGGAGAGAATCGTTCCAATGGTACCCTCGCAAATAGTACCGTCGAAAACTGCTACTATTTGCAAACAGAAGGCGGCCCCGCAAATGGAATTGGTTCCGGTACCGGCACCGCAGAGCCCAAAACTTCCGGCCAGTTTGCCTCCGGCGAAGTGGCCTGGCTGCTGCAAGATGGACAGACAGATGTCGTCTGGGGGCAGGCCATTGGCCAGGATAAGAATCCCGTGCTAAAAGTGTTTGAGCCTGATGCGCCGCAGGTTTATCAGGTGACCTTCCAAAGCGCAGAGGATATTCCCGATATTCCCGATCAGTATGTCAATGCGAATGGCAATGTAGAAAAACCGGAAGTTTCGGACACGGAAACGTCCACCCTGGGTTGGTACAGCGATTCAGCGTACACAGACCGGTGGGATTTTGAAAATGGCACGGTCCGTCAGAACATGACGCTTTACGCAAAGTGGCTTTCGAACGATGCGGGGGTGACCGCGGTGACCGTGAACGGTGAAGCGGCGACGGCTGGCGAAAAGAATACCTTTACCGTCACGCTGCCTGCCGGTTCTGCCCTGCCGGAGGCTAACGACATCCAAATCACAGCGGCAGAGGGCGCGACTTATGGCGACACGCTGACCACTAGCGACGGCGGCACCACGTGGACCTTCACCGTGACCGCCGAGGACGGCACGACGACGGTAACGTATACCATCCAAATCACCGTCGAACAGCCCGCGCCAGACCCCGAGCCCGAGACGCCCGTCACCCCGCCGGCGCCGCCCTCCGGCGGCGGCCCCTCGAACCCGACGTACCGGCCGGACATCGGTACGACCGAGAACGGCGAGGTGGACGTCTCCACGACCCGCCCGCACGCGGGCGACACGGTCACCGTCACGCCGAAGCCCGACGACGGCTACGACGTCCAGACGGTCACCGTCACGGACGAGGACGGCGAGACGGTCCCGGTAACGAAAAACGAGGACGGCTCGTTTACGTTTACCCAGCCCGCAGGCGAGGTCACGATTGACGTCGCGTTTACGCCGCACGTCTCCTCGTCCATCGAGATCCAAAACGGCGCCTCGGTCGCGATTGCGTCGCCGGACGACGTGATCGAGATCCCGCAGTCGAGCACGTTCACGGTCCATTTCACGAGTGAGAAGCCGCTTTCTGACTTCGCGTTCCTGGCCGGGAACGGCAAGGCCATCGCAACGGACACGGTCGTTCCGTGGAACCCCGAAACGCGCGAGGGCACGTACACGCTCTACGGCCTCGGCGCGCCGGACACCGCGCACGGCACGACCGGCATTTATGTCAATGGCGTCAAACTTTTCACGATGAAAGTCGTCCCGCGGCCGTTAACGAGCGACACGACGGTCGATTTTGCGATGTCCGTCGGCCAGACGTATCAGTTCTGGGTTAAGCCCGACGACCCGGATGCTAACTATACGTTTAATACGGCGAACGGCGAAATGCTCCAGACTGCGATTGTCAAGGACGCTTACCCGGACGAACAGGGCCGCTACCTTTGCCGCCTGACGGTCACGGGCCGCGGCGACACGGTCGGCGTCTACTGCCAGATTGACGGGAATACGTACAAGCTCTTTACGGTCGACTGCCGGTAAAAAGTTCGAAAACAACAAAGGACGGACGGACACGCCGAAAGGGGTTGCCCGGCCGCCCTTTTTGTTTTAAGCTAGAAGAAAATCGAACGAAAGAGGGAAAGATCCATGGAGATCCGTTTGTTGGAGGACCCCGCCGAAAAGCGGGCCGTGACCCGCCTCGTGCTCGAGGATTTGCCGGAATGGTTTGGCATCCCACAAGCGCGGGAGGCATATATTGCAGAGAGCGCCGCGCAGCCGTTTTTCTGCGCGTTTTTAGACGGCACCCCGGCCGGCTTTTGCTATCTCCAAGAGACCGGGAAGGACACCGCCGAGGTGGCCGCGATGGGCGTGCGCCGGGCGTTCCACCGGCAGGGCATCGGCCGGGCGCTTTTACAGCGGGCGAAGGCGGCCGCGCGCGCGAAGGGGTATTCGTTTTTGCAGGTCAAGACGGTGCAGATGGGGCGCTATGCGGCGTATGACCGGACGAACCGGTTCTATCTGGCGATGGGCTTTCGGGAATTCGAGGTCTTCCCGGACCTCTGGGACAAGTGGAATCCCTGCCAGGTGTATGTGATGGCGCTCCGGGCGCCGGCGGACGGGGAGAATGGGAGAATGGAATAACCGTGCAAAACCGGGCGGATTTTGCGGATATCTATGGGGATTTTGCCCGAACCCGCGCCCTCGGGTTGACGCCGCGCCGGGGGTTGTGTATAATAGGGAAAGTTTTATGGACGTTTGTACAAGTCCGAAAGGGGGTGCCGCTTTTTCTACTGTCCATTTTAAAAAAGCGCCAGACGCACGGATGCGGCCGATTTTAGGAACTGGGGCCGTTCGTGACAGCATCCGAAGCGTGACGAGGTGGAGGGTGATCGAAGACTTCGGCGGATGCCCTCCCGGCTGCTGCGGGCAGTCGACAGGCGGCGTACAAAAGCGCGGTGCGGCTTTTCGGAAATCATACGAAGCCGTCGAGAACCGCGCGCACAAAAGCGCCGTCCTCTCCGTAAAATCGAATACGGAAAGGAAAGTTTTGTATGTGTGGAATCATCGGTTATGTGGGGGAGGGGGAAGCCGCTCCCGTGCTGCTCGACGGCCTGAAACGGCTCGAATACCGCGGCTATGATTCTGCCGGCATCGCCGTCTTTACGCCCGAAGGCGTGCGCACGGTCAAGGCGCGCGGCCGCATTGCCTGCTTAGTCGAGAAATTAAAGCACGAATCCCCGCTTTCGGGGGTTGTGGGCATCGGCCACACGCGCTGGGCGACGCACGGCGAGCCGAGCGACCGCAACGCGCATCCGCACACGAGCGGCCGCGTGACGCTCGTCCACAACGGCATTGTGGAAAATTACCAGGCGTTAAAGGCCGAACGCGAGGCCGAGGGCGTCTCGTTTTTGAGCGAGACGGACACGGAGGTCCTAGCCGCGACGCTCGACCATTTCTACGCGGGCGACCCGGTCGCGGCGATCGCGCAGACGGCCCGCGCCGTCGAGGGCTCCTATGCGCTTTGCATCCTATTTTCGGACCGCCCGGGCGAACTGTACGCAATCCGGCGCGACAGCCCGCTTGTGATTGGCGTCGGGGCGGGGGAGACGTTCGTCGCCTCGGATATGACGGTACTGCTGCAGCACACGCGGCAGTACCTCTTGCCGCAGCCCGACGAGATTGCCAGGGTCACGAAAGACGGCGTACAGCTGTTCGATTTGGACGGCCGCCCCTGCGAGGCGCCCGTGCGCACGGCGGACTGGGACATCGGCACGGCCGAAAAGGGCGGCTACAAGCACTTTATGTTAAAGGAAATCCATGAGGAGCCGCAGGCCGTCCACAACTGCTTGTCGCCGCGCATCCGCGGAGGGAAAATCGACCTCGGCATCCCCGGCCTGCCCGACGCCGTCTTAAAGACCGTCGAGCGGCTGCACATCGTCGCGTGCGGCACCGCAATGCACGCGGGGCTCGTCGGCGAATACGCGATCGAGGAGCTCGCGCGCGTGCCGGTCGAGGTGGACATCGCGTCCGAATTCCGCTACCGCGACCCGATCCTCGGGAAAAACGACCTCGTCGTCCTGATTTCCCAGTCGGGCGAGACGGCGGATACGCTCGCGGCGCTGCGCCTGGCGAAGGAGCGGCACGCGCACACGCTCGCCATCGTCAACGTGCCCGGCTCGTCGATTGCCCGCGAGGCGGACGACGTGCTGTACACGTGGGCCGGCCCGGAAATCGCGGTGGCCAGCACGAAGGCGTACCTCGTCCAGCTCGCCGCGCTGTACCTGCTGGGGATTAAGCTCGGCGTTCTGCACGGCGTGCTCACGGCGGAGCAGGAGGCGGCGCTTTGCCGCGATTTAAAGGAAGCGCCCGCGCAGATCCGCCAGGCGCTCCGGATGGAGCCGGAGGTCGAGGCGTGCGCGCAGGCGTTAAAGGACGCCCAGCACGTGTTTTTCATCGGCCGCGGCACGGATTACGCGCTCTCGATGGAGAGCTCTTTAAAGCTCAAGGAAGTCTCCTATATCCACTGCGAGGCGTACGCGGCCGGCGAACTCAAGCATGGGACGATTTCGCTGATTGAGGACGGCACGCCGGTCATCGCCGTGGCGACGCGGCCGCAGCTTCTGCCGAAGACCGTCAGCAATTTAGAGGAGGTCCGCTCCCGCGGGGCGAAGGTGCTGCTCGTCTGCCGCGAGGGCGACGAGGTGCCCGAAGACCTCGCCGGCCAGATCCTGCGCGTGCCCGCCGCGCGGCCCGTGTTCGCGCCGCTTTCGGCAATTGTGCCGCTGCAGCTTCTCGCCTACCACATCGCGGTGCTGCGCGGCTGCGACGTCGATAAGCCGCGCAACCTTGCAAAGAGCGTGACGGTCGAATAAGCTTTTTGAAAATATCTTCCAAAAAAACGCATAAAAAGACGCCGGCAGGCGGCCGTTTCGAAAGCGGCTGCCTGCCGGCATTTTTGTTAGGATCGTTTCGATTTTCGTTTTGCGCGGATTTGCACCTTTTTCAATCGCGGTTTTTGGCCGGATAGAAGATCGCAAAGGCCCCCGGCCCCGTGTGGGAGCCGATGACCGGGCCGAGCGTGTGAATCATAATCTTTTTCGGCTTAAAGCGCGCCTGGATGCGCTTGGCCATCGCCTTCGCGTCGTCTTTGCAGTCCGCCTCGACGATGAACACGGTCTGCAGGTCGGGGTTGTCGGTAAAGCGCGTCTCCATTTTCTGGAATAACCGGTCGAGCGCCTGCTTGCGGCCGCGCGCCTTCTCCCGCACGATCAAATGCCCCTCGTTGTCGATTTGCAGAATCGGCTTAATCGACAGCATCGACCCGACGAACGCCGTCGCGGCACTGACGCGCCCGCCGCGCTTTAAATGGTTTAAGTCATCGACCATAAACCACCCCGACATGCACATGCGGTACACTTCCACCCACGCCTTCAGTTCGTGGAGGGTCAGGCCCTCTTTCTGCTTCCGCGACGCGAGATACACGAGCAGCCCCTGCCCGAGCGTCGCCGTCAGGCTGTCGACCGCTTCGATGTGCCGGTCCGGATACTTTTCGCGCAGCAGCTCCACCGCCTGGCACGCGCGCTGCCATGTCCCCGAAAGGCCGCTCGAAAAGCCGATGTAGAGAATGTCGAGGCCTTTCTCGAGATACGGCGTGAAGAATTCCTCGAACGTCGCGACCGGGATCTGCGTCGTCGTGGCCCAATGGCCGTGCCGGAGCGCGTCGAAAAAGCGGTCGGCCGGGTATTCGTGGTGATCGGAATATTGATGGTACTCTTTTCCATCCATTGTGAAGATCATCGGGATCACCGCGAGGCCGCACTGCTCGACGAGGTCCTCCGGCAAATCGCACGCGGCGTCTGTGATGATCTGGTACGTTTTCGGCATGACGCGAACGCCTCCTGTGAAAGTGAAGATTCCATGCGGCCGCTTTGCCGCACGGCGGGGCCGGGAAAGCCCCGTTTTTTTAAGAAAAAAGCGCCCGTCAGCGAACGTCTACCGCTTCGCCGCCGCGCGCTGCATGTTCAAAAAAGCCCCGCCTGGCCGTATGGTGCAGAAATAACCTGCCTACGGAAGACAGGTGGGTGCCCGCCCAACGGTTTCCGGCTCCCTTCGTCCGGCAAAAGCCGGGAGGTCTGCATTCCACCGCCGGAGCTAAGCTCCCGATTTAAAAGTGTAGGGTTATTCATAGCACGGGTCCGCGCACCAGGCAGGAAACATTTTTTTAGAATCTTTACGAATCCTCGCCGAACGCTTCGTCTTCGTCGGGATACAGTTCTACAAAATGCGCCTCAAATTCCTGCGCCAGACGGTCCAGAAGCGCGTCGTCTTCGACCTCCACGAGCTCCTGCTCGCCGTCTTCCTCGATGGACTGGAAGATATAGTAGGTGCCTTCATCGTCCAGTTTTGCCTGGGGATCTTCAAATGTCGGGAGCAAAGCGTAGAACGTGCCCTCGTCGTCGTCGATGATGTCGAGGACCTCGAATTCGTGCTCCTGGCCGTCCTCATCGAGCAAAGTCAGCAGGTCTGCGCCAAAATCGTCTGTCATAGTGTGCCTCCAGCCGCCGGCTTTGATACCGGCCAGAATTTGTAAAGCGTCGTTTCTGTTTTTCATTTGCGGCAAAAGCCTGCCGCAGCTCACAGATTCTATTTTACACAGAAGTGCGTGAGAAGTCAAGCGAGAATTCAAAAAGCTTTGCCAAGGGGTCGGAAAATCCGCAAAAAAATTTTCGAATTTTTTCAAAAAAACTATTGACAAATTCACGAAGACCCGATATAATAGAGTCAGAAACAAGGAAGAAAGCAAACGCGAAAGACTTCCGAAGGCGCTTCCCGAAAAAGGAAGATAGAGAGCTTTCGAAAAAGCTTGAAGCGGGAAAGATGCAAAAGGCTTTTTAAAATCTGCCGAGTTTCTCAAAATTCAAAATCTGCGGGATTTTCCGAAAATGCTTCGGGGACGAAAGAAACGGAAAAAAGATCGAAAGATCGAAAGATCGAAAGATCGTACGCGGACATTTCGAAGTTTGGAGAACGACCTGGGTTCGGCTTTCTAAATTTTAAACAGGAAAAGGCGGAAAGTAAAAAAGGTGCATCGAAAAGGAGTGCGGGAGCTTTTTAAAATCCTTGAAAGCCAGAAGATACTGTAGAAACGGTGTCTAGGGAAGAAAGGAGCGAGTCCCATGGGCGAGCAGCCAATCGGCCAGTTAAAACAGTATCCCCGTTGGGGCTGCTGCTGAATCGAGACAATTGAATAGCGTGCAAATCGAAAGACCGTAAGGTCGAAACATTGTGTGAGACAACGGTGGCAGTTAGAAGCCACAAAAATCGTTGCACAAGATGCTTTGGAAAAGATAGGCAGATGTTCTACCGGTAAGTCCGAAAAACGCAAGCGTTTCGAAAAAGAAGCGGGACGGAAAGTGGCGAGCGTGCGAAAGGTTCTTTTTCAACGGGTGAAAAGGAAGGAAGGCACAAAGCGTACAAAGTAAGCGAAGCGGATTTTTCGAACAGACGGAAGGGCGGAAAACCCCAACAGCATGTGTTCGAGGGAGCCATGTGAGGGAAGCCGCGAAAGCAAATCCACCTTCGAAAGCCTTAAGGCGGAAATCGAGTTCGGGTACAATGGGGTGTCCGGCAATCGAAAAGTAAGCAAGAGGTACGGAAAGGAGAACGGAAATCCAAAAGCAAAAACGAAGAGGAAAGCGTTTGGATACGCGAGTAGGCTTTGGAGAATGCGAAGAGGGAACCGTATCTCCACCTTGCGAAGCAAAGAGAATATGGATACCGGGAATCCGATGCTTGATGGAAAAGCAGAAAGACGAATGTTGAAGGATGGGAGAGGCATCCGGAGGCACTTCCATCCGACGACATGCAGACGAAAGAACAAAAACCTGAGACGAATGATGTTCGATCAAGAAAGAGAAAGGGCTGAGTCCAAAGTTCTAGGGAATTGTCCAATCGAATTTTTTGAAAGGATTGGTATTCGTAACGAAACAGAGAGCGTACAGCTTTTTCACGTGATCTGGAATTGGTAACCCAAAAAGCGAACCCGTTCCATCGGGGATCCCAATCGATTGGGAACAGAGAAAACAACATCGGGATGCGATCCAATCAAACAGTGGAAAACACGGGGAAGCTGAAAGAAAACTGTAGGAAATGTACGAAAGTACAAAACAGGTATTGACAAAAAGGTGCAGTCCCATGCAGAAGTAAGCAAAGGTAGGACGATGCATACGATTTCCAAAAGCAATTGTATAGATTGACCCCCGGCAGCAAGGTGCTGTCGGGGGTTGGTTTTTGTATGGGAGTCGGGTATAATAAGAAAAAAGGAGGCGATCCGATGCAGGATGTATGGATTGTAGGCGGCGGGCCGGCGGGCTATACGGCGGCGCTGTACTGTGCGCGCGCGGGGCTTTCCACGGGCGTTTTGGAGGCGTTGATGCCCGGCGGGCAGATGGGCACGACCGACCACATCGACAATTATCCCGGCTTCCCGGACGGGATCGGCGGGTTCGAATTGGCGCAGGCGATGCAGAAGCAGGCCGAGCGCTTCGGCGCGGTGACAAAGACGGGGAACGTGCGGGAGGTGTCCCTCGACGGGGAGGTTAAGCGCGTGGTGTGCGGGGACGGCAGCGTATATGAGGCGAAGGCGGTCATTTTGGCCTGCGGCGCTTCCCCGCGGGAATTGGGGCTTCCCAATGAGCGCGCGCTGCGCGGCCGCGGCGTCTCGTACTGCGCGACGTGCGACGGCATGTTTTACCGCGGGAAAGAGGTCGTCGTCGTGGGCGGCGGCAACACCGCGGCGGCCGACGTCGTGTATTTGGCAAAACTGTGCAAAAAGGTGACGCTCGTCCACCGGCGCGACAAGCTGCGCGCGTCGGGCGCGTATACGAAGCCGCTCAAAGAGGCCGAAAACCTCGAGATCGTCTGGGACAGCGTCGTCACGGCCATCGAGGGCGAACCGGTAGAAAGCGTGCAGCTCCAGAATGTGAAGACCGGGGAATCCAGGGCCCTGCCTTGCAGCGGCGTGTTCGTCGCGGTCGGCAATGTGCCGAATACGGCGTTTTTAAAGGGGCACGTCGCCCTCGACGAGCAGGGCTATGTGCAGGCCGGCGAGGATACCCGCACGAGTGTCCCCGGCGTGTTCGCGGCGGGCGACGTGCGCCGCAAGCCGCTGCGCCAGGTCGTCACGGCCGTATCGGACGGCGCCGTCGCGGCCCATATGGCGGAGGAATATCTGTCGGCCCGGTAATTTCAGCCGGTATGTTTTCGAAAACAGACGCACAAAAGGAGAGTAAGCATGGATATCAAAGAAGAAGCGATGCAGATGCACGCGAAATGGCGCGGGAAAATCGAGATGCGCTCGCGCGTGCCCGTCAAGGACAGCCACGACCTCTCGGTCGCCTACACGCCCGGCGTGGCGCAGCCGTGTTTGGCCATCCAGAAGGACCCGTCATTGAGCTTTACGCTGACGCGCCGCTGGAACACCGTCGCCGTGATTACGGACGGCACGGCGATTTTGGGCCTCGGCGACATCGGCCCCGAGGCCGGCATGCCCGTTATGGAGGGCAAGTGCGTGCTGTTTAAGGAGTTCGCGGACATCGACGCGGTGCCGCTGTGCCTGAAGACGAAGGACGTCGACGAGCTCGTGCGCACGATTTACCTATTGTCCGGCTCGTTTGGCGGCATCAATCTCGAGGACATCTCCGCGCCGCGCTGCTTTGAGGTCGAGCGCCGCTTAAAGGCGCTGTGCGACATCCCCGTCTTCCACGACGACCAGCACGGCACCGCGATCATCGTCGGCGCCGCCGTGTTAAACGCCTTAAAAGTGACGAAGAAAGAAATCGGGAAAATCCGCTGCGTCATTAACGGCGCCGGCAGCGCGGGCGTCGCGATCGCGAAGCATCTGATGCGCTTAGGGGTGCAGGACCTCATTTTGTGCGACAAATTCGGCATCCTCTGCGAGGGGATGCCGGGGTTAAACCCCGCCCACGAGGAGATGAGCCGGGTGACGAACCGCGGCCATCTGACCGGCACGCTCGCGGACGCGCTAAACGGCGCGGATTTGTTCATCGGCGTTTCGGCGCCCGGCGTATTAAAGCCCGAAATGATCGGAAACATGGCAAAGGACCCGATCGTCTTCCCAATGGCGAACCCCGTGCCGGAAATCATGCCGGACGAGGCGTTGAAGGCCGGCGCGGCCGTCGTCGGCACAGGCCGCTCCGATTTCCCGAACCAGATCAACAACGTCCTCGCGTTCCCGGGCATTTTCCGCGGCGCGCTCGACGTGCGCGCGTCCGACATCAACGACGAGATGAAGACGGCGGCCTCCTTCGCGATTGCGGGCATCATCGGCCCCGACGAGCTGCGCGCCGACTGCATCCTGCCCAAAGCGTTTGACCCGCGGATTGCGCCGGCCGTCGCGAAGGCCGTCGCCGAGGCGGCGAGAAAGAGCGGCGTCGCGCGGATTTGACGCGCCCGCAGGACATAAAATCAAACGAACATAAAAAACGGCGCGGCAGGCGGGCATTTCCCCGCGGCCGCGCCGTCTTTTTGCTTTTTCGGCGTTCATTCATTTATACAAACAGCCCGTGCAGCCCCAAAAGCTCCACCGGCAGCGCGAGCAGCTCCCGCGCGTAAAATGCCGGGAAATACGCCCACGGCGAGCGGCTCGGCACCGGATACGCCGCAAGGCCCATCTTCTGCGCCAAAAGCCGCCCGCGGCACACGTGGTAGTCGTCCGTCAAGATTGCGACGGGCGCGTCTTTGGCGGGGAGCAGCGCGAGGGCGTTGCGGATGTTTTCCTCGGTCGAGGTCGAGCGGTCCTCGAGTGCGATGCGGTTGTCCGCGATGCCCTGGTCCAAAAGCCCGCGGCGGATCGCCTCCGCCTCGCTGATCGATTCGTTCGCGCCCTGCCCGCCGCACGCGATGGCCTGGGAGCTCGGGTGCGCGGCCAGCCACGCGGCGGCCGTGTCGATGCGCGCCTGTAAATCCGCGCTCGGCGTCTCGCCGCTGACTTTTGAGCCGAGCACGAGCACCGTCGTGCCGTCGGGGGCCTGGGGCCCAACCGCCCCGCCGACCATGCAGAGTGTCAGCCCCACCACGGCCAAAAGGCCCAGCCCATATAGAAAGGTAAAGACCCCGCGCAGAATCCGCAGCCCCCGCACGCGCCCGAGCACGTTCCACAAAAGGCTTCCCAAAATGCCCAAGATTGCGAGGGCCGAAAACACGAGCTGGCCCGGGTTGTGGATGCCCGCAAGATACGACGGCACAAAGGACAATAGAATCAGCAAAAGCCCTATGCACACGCCGCCCCGCACCAGAAGCTGGAACCCCCGCCGCGCCGGCTGCCCGAAGACGCGCAGAAAGCCCCCGAAAAGCAGCAGCGCACTCCCGAAAAGCGGCACGGGCAAAAGCCCTAGCGAAACGCGCAAAGATGCCTGCGCAAAATAGAGGTAGAACACGCTCCCAAAGACGAGCAGCACGGCGCCCGCCAGCGCAAAGCCGAGCGCGAGGGACGGGTGGTCCCGGCAGAACCGCCTGGGCCTGGAAATCGATCGCATCAAAGCCGCCTCCTTCGAGTCTTTTCTTTTCAGTATACCATATTCGGCGCCGTTTCGGGCGGATTTTCGTGCGATATTCGTGCTTTTTTTCTAAAATTTTCCCGGGAAAGCGCGGCGGATTGGCGCGCAAGCGCTTGACTTTCACAAGTTAAAGCGATATAATACAAACCATTAGCTGCCATCCCCTTTGATGGCATCAACTTTTGGATGGCCCTGCAGCAGGGCCTGTCCCCGACATTTCTCTGTTTGGAGGTTTTTTTGATGAATCGTGTGTACAATTTTTCAGCCGGCCCTTCGCAGCTCCCGGAATCTGTCCTTCGCCGGGCGTCCGAAGAAATGCTAGACTACCATGGCAGCGGGCAGTCCGTCATGGAAATGTCGCATCGATCGAAGACCTTCCAGGAGATTATCGACGGCGCCGAGGCCCTTCTGCGCGAGGTGATGGGCATTCCCGAGAATTATAAGGTCCTGTTTTTGCAGGGCGGCGCATCGAGCCAGTTCGCGATGATCCCGTATAACCTGTTAAACGGCTCCGGCAAGGCGGATTACGTCCTGACCGGCCAGTGGGCGACGAAGGCTTATAAAGAGGCCGCCCGCTACGGCGACGCGCGCGCGATTGCGAGCAGCAAGGACAAAACGTTTTCGTATATCCCGAAGCTCGACCCTAAGACGTTTACGCCGGACGCCGACTATTTCTATATCTGCATGAATAACACGATCTACGGCACGAAGTATCACACGCTGCCCGAGACGGGCAAGGTGCCGCTTATCGCCGACATCTCCTCGTGCATCTGCAGCGAGCCGCTCGATGTCACGAAATTCGGCCTTTTGTTTGCCGGCGCGCAGAAGAATCTGGCGCCCGCGGGCCTGACGATCGTGATTGTGCGCGAGGATTTACTCGGCCACGCGCGGCCCGATACGCCGACGATGTTTAATTATGTAACCCACGCGGAAAACGGCAGCATGTTCAATACGCCGCCGTGCTGGTGCATCTATATCTGCAAGCTCGTGCTCGAATGGATCCGCGACGAGATCGGCGGCCTTAAAGAAATGCAGAAGCGCAACGTCGCGAAGGCGCAGCTTCTGTACGATTTCTTGGACCAGAGCAAGCTCTTCCGCGGCACCGTCGTGCCCGAGGACCGGTCGCTGATGAACGTCCCGTTCGTGACGGACGACGACGCGCTCAACAAGAAATTCGTCGCCGAGGCCGAGGCGGACGGCATGGTCAACTTAAAGGGCCACCGCACGGTCGGCGGCATGCGCGCGAGCATCTACAACGCGATGCCGTACGCCGGCGTCGAAAAGCTCGTCGCGTTTATGGAACGGTTTGAAAAGGAGAACGGCTGAAAGCCTGAGAAAGGGGCAGAAAAACATGTACCAGGTCAAATGCTTCAATAAGATTTCGCCGGCCGGCACGTCCCGCTTCGGGAAAAACTACGTGTGCGGCGAGGCGGTGGAAAACCCCGACGCGATTTTGGTCCGTTCGGCCAATATGCTCGACGCCGAGCTGCCGGAAAACCTGTTGGCAATCGCCCGCGCGGGCGCCGGCGTCAACAATATCCCCTTAAAGCGCTGCAGCGAGCAGGGCATCGTCGTGTTCAACACGCCGGGGGCCAACGCGAACGCCGTCAAGGAGCTCGTGCTGTGCGCGCTGTTTTTGAGCTCGCGCAAGATCGTCTCGGGCATCGAGTGGTGCAAGTCCTTAACCGGCGAAGACGTCGCAAAGCAGATTGAAAAGGGGAAGTCGAAGTTCGTCGGCCCCGAAATCGCGGGCAAGCGCCTGGGTGTGATCGGCCTCGGGGCGATCGGCGTGCTCGTCGCAAACGCGGCGACGGGCTTGGGCATGCAGGTGTTCGGCTATGACCCGTACCTCTCCGTCGATGCGGCGTGGGGCCTCTCGCGCGGGGTCCATCACGCGCGTTCGCTCGAGGAAATCTGGAGTGCGTGCGATTATATCACGCTGCACGTGCCGCAGACGCCCGACACGAAGGGCATGATCAACGCGGACTCCCTCGGCAAGATGAAAAACGGCGTGCGCATCTTAAACTTCGCGCGCGGCGGCCTCGTCGAGACGGTGCCGATGCTCGAAGCGCTCGCGACCGGGAAGGTGGCGGCCTACGCGACGGATTTCCCGGTGCCCGCGATGCTCGGCGTGCGCGGCGTGCTGCCGGTCCCGCACTTAGGCGCCTCGACGCCCGAAAGCGAAGACAACTGCGCGCGCATGGCCGTCGATGAGCTGCGCGAGTACCTCGAAAACGGCAACATCATGCGCAGCGTCAACCTCCCCGCCCTCGCGATGGCGCGCCGCCCCGGCAGCGCCCGCGTGTGCCTGATCCACCGCAACCTGCCGAACACGATCGGCGCGTTCGCCGGGAAGCTCGCGGAGATGGGGTTAAACATCGAGAACATGCAGTCGAAGTCGAGAAACGAGTACGCCTACACGGTTCTCGACGTGACCGGCGCGTTCCCGGAAAACGCCGTCGAGCGGCTTTCGAACCTCGAGCCGGTCATCCGCGCGCGCATCCTGCCGCAGAACGCGTAAGGCGATTTTTCAATGCTTTTTTCGATGCTTTCTCAATTTTAAAAAGACCGTTTCCGTTTCTTGAAAGAACACTTGAAAGAATAGAAAATGAAAAGCACGGCCCCAAACCCGGCGTCAAAACCGGTTTGGGGCCGTGCCGTTTTTCAAACGAAAGTCTGCCCGGAAATTACCGCAGGAAGCCCGCGATGACCTGTTCCTCGGCCTCTTTTTCCGTCAAACCCAGCGTCATGAGTTTAATGAGCTGCTCGCCGGCAATCTTGCCGATGGCCGCCTCGTGGATTAGGTTTGCGTCCTGGCACGAAGCGCACAGCTGCGGGCTTGCGAGCACGACGGCGTGGTCCATGATGATCGAGTCGCACTCCGTGTGGCCCGCGCACGCGGCCTTGCCGTTTAAGACGCTCGAGAAATGCTGGCGGCTCTCGTCGCGCGCGACGGCGTGGCTGATAATATTGCAGCTCGAATTTTCGCCGTTTAGGTCGGCCGTGAATTTCGACTCCGCGTGCTGGTCGCCGGTCGTGAGGATTTTCTCCTTGATTTCGAGCGTCGCATTCTCCGCGAGCGTCGCCTCCGTGATGCGCAGCGTGTCGTCCACGCCGGCAATCTGCGCCGTCTCCATCTCCATCACCGCACCTTCCTCGAGGTGGACGATCGTCGTCGGGTTCATCAGGCGCTTGCCGCGGCCCTCGCCCTCGCCGTAGTGCTTTTCGATGTAGCGGACCTTCGCGTTTTTCGCGACGTAGAACGTGTGGATGCCGTCGTGCTCGCTGTCCGCGTTGCCGCAGTTCGAGATGCCGCAGCCCGCGATGATCACGACGTCGCTGCCCTCGCCGATATAAAAGTCGTTGTAGACGAGGTCCTTTAACCCGCTCTCGGAGAGGATGACCGGGATGTGCACGCTCTCGTGGCGAGTGCCCGGATGAATGCGGATATCGATGCCGGGCTTGTCCGTCTTCGGGATAATCTCAATGTTTGCCGTACTGTTGCGCGCGGCGGTCTTGCCGTTTTCGCGCAGGTTATAGGCGCCCGTCGGCAGGCCGTCTAAGTCTGCCACTTCCCGTAAAAGGTTCTGTTCAATCAGATCCATCCTGCTTTAAGCTCCTTCCATTTTTTCTTTCATGACCTGGCACGTGCCGTGCTCCGCGCTTTGCAGCAGACTCGGCAGGATTTCCGCCCGGCTGCCGTAGCGCTCCACATGGCCGTCTTTCAGGTACAAAATCTTGTCGGCGATTTCCAGGATGCGCTCCTGGTGGCTGATCACAAGGATGCAGCCGTTTAACTGTTTCTGCAGCTTCTCGAACACGCGCGTCAGGTTCTGGAAGCTCCACAAATCGATGCCGGCCTCCGGCTCGTCGAACACGCTGACCCGCGTCTTGCGCGCGAGCACCATCGCGATTTCGATGCGCTTGCGTTCGCCGCCGGACAGGCTGCCGTCTAGGTCGCGGTCGATATAGTCGCGCGCGCACAGGCCGACCTCCGACAACACGTCGCACGCGTCGCGGAACGTGGAGTCCTTGCCCGCGGCGAGCTTTAACAGGTCGCGCACGCGCAGGCCCTTAAACTGGACCGGCTGCTGGAACGCGTAGCTCATGCCCATGCGGGCGCGGTCGGTAATGGACATCTCCGTGATGTCCTTGCCGTCCCAGAAAATCCGGCCCGCGGTCGGCTTTAAAATGCCCGCGATGATCTTTGCGAGCGTCGATTTGCCGCCGCCGTTCGGGCCGGTAATCGCGACGAATTCGTCTTGAAATTCGAGGGAAATATCGTGAAGGATCTCCTTCGCGTCCTCGCTGTCATAACTGATCTGTTGCAGTGTAAGCAATCTGTTCACCCCGTTTGATCGAATGGATCGTTTGTGGATTTGAAAAAAGAGGACAAAGCATCCCAAAACGGTCCCCGCAGCCTTTCGCTTTCCGAGGGCCGTTTCCTTCATTTTTTCGCGCCTGCGCAGTGAAAATACGCGGCGTCCTAAAAAATAGTAACACGTCTTTTCCGGAATTGCAAGCCTTCCGGGTGAATTCTGGAGTATTTTAGGGGATTTTTATTTTTACACGCTTTCCGCTGCACGTTAAAAAGATTTTTTGTGGGATTTTCCGCATCGATTCCGGCGCGGGCGGCCGTGGGATTTCCCGCGGGGCATCCGCGAAGATCTTTTGCGGGAAGGCTTGTCATTTATGCGGGAACGCATGTATAATAAAACGGAAGAAAAGAACCGAAAAGTTCTAAGGAGGCAGAGAACGGATGATCCTGTTGCAGAATGCGCGGCTGATAGACCCCGCAAACGGTTTGGACACGCGCGGGAGCCTTTTGCTCGAAGACGGGAAGATCGCGGCCGTCGGGGAAGTGGCACCCCCTCCCGGCGCGGAGGTTGTCGATTGCACGGGCCTTTGCGCGGCGCCGGGCCTTGTGGACATGCACGTCCACCTGCGCGACCCGGGCCAGACGCAGAAGGAGGACGTGTACTCGGGCTGCCGCGCGGCGGCGGCCGGCGGCGTGACGACGCTATTGTGCATGCCGAACACAACCCCCGCGCTCGACACGCCCGAACGAATCGGGGCCGTGCGCGAAAAGGCGAAGGAGGCGACCGCCCACGTCTGCGTGGCCGGCGCTTTGACGGTGGGGCTCAAAGGGGAGGCCCGCACCGACCTTGCGGCCTTAAAGGCCGCGGGCGCCGCGGCGTTTTCCGACGACGGCCGCCCCGTTTCGAACAGCCGCTTAATGGCGGAGGCTTTGCGCGAGGCCGCCAGGCTTTCCGTGCCGGTCGTTTCCCACTGCGAGGATTTGTCCCTTTCGGCCGGCGGGAAGATCAACGAAGGGGAAGTAAGCCGTTCCCTCGGCGTGCCGGGCGTGCCCGCGGCCGCGGAGGACTGCGGCACGGCGCGGGACTTGGCCCTTGCCGCGGCGTACAACGTGCCCGTCCACATCTGCCACGTCAGCACGCGCACGAGTGTCGCCTTAATCCGCGACTATAAGCGCCGCGGCGTGCCGGTCACGTGCGAGACCGGCCCCCACTACTTCGCGCTGACCGACGAGGCCCTGCGCAAAAAGGACGCCGACTACCGCATGAGCCCGCCGCTGCGCACCGAGGCGGACCGCGAGGCGATCATCGAGGGCTTAAAAGACGGCACGATCGACGCGATTGCGACCGACCACGCGCCGCACACGCCCGAGGAGAAGGCCGATTTCTTGAAAGCGCCGAACGGCGTCGTCGGCATGGAGACGAGCCTTTCGGCCGGCATCACGTACCTCGTGCGGCCGGGGCTTTTGACCCTTTCGGAATTGATTGAAAAGATGTCGCCCGCCCCCGCGCGCATTTTGGGGCTGCCGGCCGGCACGCTTTCGCCCGGCAGCGCGGCGGACGTCGTCGTGTTTGACCCTGATGAAACCTGGGTCGTTTCCCCCGAAGCGCTCCACGGCAAAAGCCGCAACGCGGTCTTTAAGGGCAAGACGCTCTCCGGCCGCGTCAAGCGCACGTATCTTTCCGGCCGGCTCGTCTACTGCGACGCGGCAGAGGGAAAATAAACGAGAACGATCTTAAAATACGAAAGCAGCACACGTTTTGGAAGGAGATTTTATAAAATGGATCGATTGATTGCGGCCATCCGCGAAAAGCAGAACCCGACCGTTGCGGGATTGGACCCGAAGCTTTCCTATATCCCGGATTTTATCAAGAAAGAGGCGTTTTCGAAATACGGCGAGAGCCTCGAGGGCGCGGCCGAGGCCGTGTGGCAGTTTAACCGCGGCTTAATCGACGCGCTCGCGCCAATCGTCCCGGCCGTCAAGCCGCAGTGCGCCTATTACGAGCAGTACGGCTGGCAGGGCATGCGCACGCTCGAGCGGACAATCCGCTACGCGCAGAAAAAGGGCCTTTACGTGATTATCGACGGCAAGCGCAACGACATCGGCACGACGATGGAGGCGTACGGCCGCGCGCATCTCGGGAAGGTCGAGGTCGGCGGACAGACGCTGCCCGCGTTCGACGGCGACGCGCTGACGGTCAACCCCTACCTCGGCACGGACGGCGTCGCGCCGCTTCTGCCGCTGTGCGAGGCGGGGGACAAGGACCTGTTCGTGCTCGCGAAGACGAGTAACCCCTCTTCCGGCGAGCTGCAGGACCGCGCGTTCCCGGGCGGGCAGACGCTGTATGCGGCCGCCGGCGAGCTTGTTGAGCGCTGGGGCGAGGAAAGCCGCGGGAAATGGGGCTTTAGCCGCGTCGGCGCCGTGGTCGGCGCGACGTACCCCGCACAGCTCGGGGAACTGCGCATGGAATTGCCGCACACGTTCTTCCTCGTGCCGGGCTACGGCGCGCAGGGCGGCGGCGCGAAGGACGTCGCCCCGGCGTTTGACAAGCGGGGCTTGGGCGCGATTGTCAACGCCTCGCGCAGCATCCTGACCGCGTGGCAGAAGACGGGGGCTTCCGAGGCAGATTACGCGAAGGCCGCCGCCGAAGAGGCAAAACACATGCGCGACGCGATTGTCGCGGAAATTGGAGGCATCGAATGAAGCCCTATGATGTAGAAGCCTGTAAGATTTTGCGCCGGACTGTGCTCGGTGCGGACTGCTTTGATGTGATGGTCTTAGCCCCGAAGCTCGCCCCGCTCGCGCGCCCGGGCCAGTTTGCGAATATCCTGCCGCGCGGGAAGACGTTGCGCCGGCCGATTTCAATCTGCGGGATTGGAAAAGACACGCTGCGCTTTGTATTCCAGGTCCGCGGCGAGGGGACCAAAGAACTCGCGGCGCTCTCTGTGGGCGACACGATGGACGTGTTCGGCCCGCTCGGGAACGGCTTCCCGCTCGACTTCCCCAATTTGAAAATCCGGCGCGCGGCGTTCGTCGGCGGCGGCATCGGCACCCCGCCGATGCTCGCGGCGGCGGCCGCGTTCCCGGGCGAAAAGCTCGCGGTGCTCGGCTTCCGCACGAAGGCGGCCGTCCTGCTCGAGGAGGATTTTCGTGCCCTCGGCTGCAAGGTCGCCGTCACGACCGACGACGGGAGCTATGGCGTCCACGGCCTTGTGACCGTGCCGCTTTCGGAAGAATCGTTCGACGTCTGCTACGCCTGCGGCCCGGCCCCGATGCTCAAGGCCGTCGCCGCGCTGTGCGCACAGCGGAAAATCCCGTGTTACGTCTCGCTCGAGCAGCGCATGGCGTGTGGCGTCGGCGCGTGCCTCGGCTGCGCAACGCCCTTGCGTTGGCCCGACGGCACGGTCCATTACGGCCATGTGTGTAAGGACGGCCCGGTGTTTTCCGCCGCGGACGTCGTGTTTTCATAAAGGAGGGGCCTATGGCTGATTTATCTGTCAACATCGCGGGGGTCACGCTGCAAAACCCGTTGATCGGCGCGAGCGGCACGGTCGGTTTCGGCCGGGAATACGCGGCGCTGTACCCGCTGTCGACCCTCGGCGGCATCTCCTGCAAGGGCCTGACGTTAAAAGAGCGCCCCGGGAATCCCCCGCCGCGCATCGCGGAGACGCCGGGCGGTATGCTCAATTCCGTCGGGCTGCAAAACCCGGGCGTCGAGGCGTTTTTAAAGGAGGAGCTGCCGTGGCTTTCCGCCCAGGGCACGGTCGTGATCGCGAACATCGCCGGGAGCTGTGAGGCCGACTACTGCGCGATGGCCGAGCGGCTCAACGACACCGCGGTCGATATGATCGAATTAAACATCTCCTGCCCGAACGTTAAAGAGGGCGGCGTGCAGTTCGGCACGTCGTGCGAAAGCGTCGGGGCGATTACGAAGGCCGTGCGCGCGCACTGCAGAAAGCCCTTAATCGTCAAGCTCTCGCCGAATGTCTCGGACATCGCGGAAATTGCCGCGGCGGCCGAATCCGCCGGCGCCGACGCCGTCTCGCTGATTAACACGTTGACCGGCATGCGCATCGACATCCGCACGCGCCGCCCGATTCTCCACAATAACACCGGCGGCCTCTCCGGCCCGGCCGTGTTCCCCGTGGCCGTGCGCATGGTCTGGCAGGTCAAAAACCGCGTCAAAATCCCGGTCATCGGCATGGGCGGCATCTCCACGTGGCAGGACGCCGTCGAGATGATGCTCGCGGGCGCGGATGCGTTCCAGGTCGGCGCGGCGTTCTTCACGGACCCGTATGCGCCGGTCAAGATTTTAGAGGGGTTAAATGCCTATTTGGACGAAAACCACATCGAGCATGTGCGCGATCTGACTGGAGGGGTGAAACCTTGGTAACCGTTTATTTTGTGCGCCACTGCGCCGCGCAGGGCAACGTGGACGGGAAATTTCAGGGCCGCATCGATTGCGACATCACGGATTTGGGGAGAAAGCAGCTCGACCTGCTCGCCGTGCGGCTGCGCAACGTGCCGTTTGCGGCGGTCTACACGAGCCCGCTTGTGCGCGCGCGCAAGACGGCCGAAGCCGTGCTGCGCTACCACGAGGGCGTGCCGCTGTATATCGAGCCGGGCTTAATCGAAATCGACCTCGGGAAAATCGACGGCATGGATTGGCACGAATTCCCGAACATATACCCCGAAGCGGCCGACGCGTGGTACCATCACCCGTGGGATTTCAAGGCCCCGGACGGCGAATCGATGAAAGACGTCTGGGACCGCGTCTGGGGCGCGGTGAACGCCATTGTCCAAAAGGAACAGGAACCCGGGCGCGAAAAGACGCTGTGCCTCGTGACCCACGGCTGCGCGCTGCGCAATTACCTGTGCCGCGCGAAGGGCCTGCCGATCGAGCGCTTCGACGAAGTGCCGCTGACCGACAACACGGGCATCTGCAAGGTGCGCTATGACGATGCGGGTGTGCCCGAGGTCCTCGTCGTCGGCGACGCCTCCCATTTGACGCCGGAACTGTCCGTCGCGAAAAAGATGGGCTGGGGGGCCAAAAAGGCATGAGGATTCTCGCGGTCGATTTGGGCCACGCGCGCACGGGGCTCGCCGTGTGCGATGAAGCGGAGATTTTGGCCACGCCGTTTGCGGTCGTGCCCTCGTACGATTGGGAGAAACTGCTGGAAACGCTTTCCGGGAAAGCCGCCGAGGCAAAGGCCCAGGCGATCGTCGTGGGCCTGCCGCGGAATATGGACGGGTCGTATGGCGAGAGCGCCGAAAACGCGCGCGCGTTTGCCGAAAAGCTGAAAGCCCGCACGGGGCTTCCCGTCGAACTCTGGGACGAGCGCTGCACGACGCAGGTGGCGCACCGCTACTTAAACGACACGAACACGCGCGGCAAAAAGCGCAAGGCCGCCGTCGACGCCGTCGCGGCCACCGTC
The DNA here is from genome assembly GCA_944385055.1 of uncultured Clostridia bacterium. Lineage (GTDB taxonomy): Bacteria > Bacillota > Clostridia > Oscillospirales > Acutalibacteraceae > Caproicibacterium. The sequence continues at coordinate 68,038 of CALWVT010000007.1, forward strand.
ATTTTGCAGGATTATCTTGCGTCCCGCCGCGGCCGGCAGGATTCCCGTTGACATGTTGGAAAATCCGCCGTATACTGGAAGGTATCGTCATTCGCATTTTCAAAAGGGGGAATCTTCGATGCAAGAGCTCCAGAAGCGCGTCGCGGCCATCCATGACCTGTCGGGGTTTGGCCGCTGTTCGCTCTCGGTGATCCTGCCGGTTTTGAGTGCGCTGGGGCATGAGGTGTGCGCCGTGCCGACGAGTGTGCTCTCGTCCCACACGGGCGGGCTGCCGGACGTGACCGTGCGCGATTTAACGCCGGAAATGCGGGGCTTTCTGCGCCAATGGCGGGGGCTTTCGCTGCAGTTTGACAGCCTTTACACGGGCTTTCTCGGGAGCGTGGAGCAGATTTCCATTGTCGAGGACTTTCTTCGCGCATTTCGAAAGCCCGGCACGTTTTTGCTCGTTGACCCCGCGATGGCCGACCACGGGAAACTCTACCGCACGTATACGCCCGAAATGGCCGCGGGCACGAAGCGGCTCTGCGAGCAGGCGGATTTGATTGTCCCGAACACGACGGAGGCGGCGATGCTCCTCGGCGAGCCGTGGCAGGAGGGCCCGTACACGCGCGCCCAGATTCGCAAGACGCTTCGCAGGCTCTCGGAATTGGGCCCTTCGATGGTCGTTCTGACCGGCGTATGGTTTTCGCCGGAACTTCTCGGCGCGGCGGGCTTTGACCGCACGACCGGGGAAGAGAGTTTCGCGTTTGCGCCGCGCACGCCGCAGGGGTATCCGGGCACGGGGGATCTTCTCGCGGCGGCTTTGCTTGGCGGGCTTTTATTGGGGAAGCCGTTAAAGCACGCGCTGCAGGCGGCGGTG
>CALWVT010000008.1 GCA_944385055.1 uncultured Clostridia bacterium
GCGCACGCGCATGGTACCGCGTCCGATAAGGCTTTTGCGGCGAAGCCTTCGCAAATCTCCCGGAAGCTCCTGCCGCGCAGCGGCTAGGAGTTCCGTCAAACCCCGATTTTATAGCCTCTTTTGGCGCGCGAATTGCGGCCGCAGGCCGCGCCAGCGCGACCGCAGGGGGAATCCCAAAGGGGGCGCAGCCCTCTTTGGCCAGTCTTTGCCTACTTTCTGCTGGCCAGAAAGTAGGGGCCCGGCGCGGCCTGCGAAGTGCCCCGAAGGGGTAAGCGCGTCGAAGGGAAATTGAGAATTTTCAAAAGACGTAAAAAGGATAAAGAAACCTCCCGGCAGAAAGCCCCGGGGCGGCAGCTCCCCAAAACAGCCCCCGAGCGCGTCAAGGGGAAATTGAGAATTTTCAAAAGACGTAAAAAGGGTAAAGAAACCTCCCGGCAGAAAAGCCCCGGGGCGGCAGGCTCCCCAAAAAGCCCCCGAGCGCGTCAAGGGAAATTGAGAATTTTCAAAAGACGTAAAAAGGGTAAAGAAACCTTTCGGCAGAAAAGCCCCGGAGCGGCAGGCTCCCCAAAAAGCCCCGGGGGCGGGGCTTTGCCCCCAAAAACCCCCATTTCCCCCTTGCGAATTGCCGCCGAATTTTCTATAATAAAAGATACAATACCGCCATTGCGGCGAAAAACCAAAAGGAAAGCGGAAGAAAGGGTGGAAGCCTTGGAAGTGCACGTGTTCTACGCCATCGCCAGCCGCGAATACAGCGGCGGCGACCGCAGCCTTTTTGCGCGGGTGCGCCGGGAATATTTCGAAAAGGGCCACTGCCACGGCAAGGCGCCGGCACAGGCGTTCGGCACCAAAGATACGGTTCACTATAAATGCACCCGCCGCACGATGCGGTGGGTCCTCGTCTCGAACGGCCGCGTGCGCGAGCGTGTGGAGCCTACCCAGGGCGGCTTCGCCCTTTTGCGCTGGGACGACGGCGGCCGGCTGTTTGAAAAGACGGAGTTTGACAAAACCCAGCAGTGGAAGCGCACGGCCTTTTACCGCAGCGACCCGCAAAAGCCCGCGTGCGTGCTGGAATTGCGCGGGGAGGATGGCATCCACTGCCTGCAATACGACACGGTGGAGGGAAAATATCGGGAATACATGCTCGAGCCCGTCCCTGTGGAGGAAGACGAAGAGAAAAATGCCGCACTAAACGCCAAAGTGGGGGAACCGCCGTTTCTCGCCTATACGGACGCCGGGCGGTTTTATTACTGCATGCCCGGGGAAGCCGATGCGCGGCGTGCGGCGGCAGACGCCGGCGGTGCCGATGGGCTTTCGCAGGAGTGGGAGCCGGACGACACATGGGTACATCTGCCGTTTTCCTTTATCCGCAACGACCACGCGCTCGACGACGCCTGCGCGCCTTCGCCGGATTTGGAGCTGGAAAGCGGCAGCGGGCCGCTCGATTTGGAGTGGCTCCACGAAGAGATGCAGCTGCCGCCGGACCTGGAGGATGCCGTGGTGGAAAACGCGGTCCCCGACGAGCCCGCCGTGATCGAGTGGGAGGGGCCGCTTTCGGAAAAGCTCGCGGAATCGTCCAGAGAAACGCCCGCGGAATCTTTAAAAGAAACGCCAAAAGAAGCGCCGAAGGAAAAGCCCGCGGTAACGGCGCCGCAGCCGTTCCCGCCCGTGCCGCAGCCGGCCCCCGCGCCGCCGCGCACGCTGCCGCCGCGCACGCAGCCGGACGAAGACCCCGCCGCGATGCAGCCGCCCGCGGCTTTGCGGCCCTCGAAGAGCATCCAGACGAGCTCGGGGCGCTACGACTACTTCGGCCCGCTTTTGGAGGGGCAGCGCCAGGGCCAGGGCCGCACGCAGATGGAAAACGGCCACACGGCCTATGAGGGCGGCTTTTTGAAGGATAAGCGCGACGGCTTTGGCACGTATTACTACCGCTCCGGCAAGCTCTGCTATGCGGGGCACTGGAAGCAAAACCAGCGCGACGGCTTCGGCGTGAGTTTCAGCGCGCGCGACGGCAGCCTGTTTGTCGGCCAATGGAAGGACAACCGCCCGACCGGCATGGGCGCCGCGTTTGACGCCCGCGGGGAATTGACGTACTACGGCGGATGGCTCGACGGCGTGCGGGACGGCCAGGGCACCGAATACCGCGCGGGCAAGGTCGTTTATGAAGGCGCGTGGCAGCACGGCAGCTATTCCGGGCGCGGCTGCCTGCATCTGCCCGACGGCGGGACCCTGACGGGCGCGTTCCGTGCCGGGCGCGCCAACGGCGCCTGTGAACAGCGCAGCGCTTCCGGCGAGCTCGTGCGCACGGGCGTGTGGAAGGACGGCGCGTTTGTCAGCGGCGTCCACTATGCCGACGGCAAACCCACGGAGATTGTCCGGGCGCTTTCGGAGTAACGGCCGAAATCGACGCGCCCGCGCACGGAAAACCGGCGAAAAGACCGTTTTGTTTGGGGTGTGCGCTTTCGCGATGGAAAGCGCTTGTAAAATGGCGCAGAATCCAGTACAATAAAATGAAAATGCAGATTGCAGATTGAGGAAAGGCGGTGAGCGTGTTGCGGACTTTGCAGGGGACCCCGGCGTCGCCTGGGATTGCCATCGGACCGGTGCGCGTGCTTTCCTCCCAGCAGCGCTCGAAACCGCTGCCGGCGGGGGAACGTGTGCCGGCCCAGGAGCTCGCACGTCTGCGCGCCGCGCAAAAGCAGGCCGAAAAAGAGATCCAGGAGATTTATGAGCGCGCCTGTACGGAAGTGGGCGAGGGCGACTCCGTCATTTTCCAGATCCATATCCTGATGCTCCAGGACGAGGGATTCCAGCAGATGATCCGCAAGAGCATCGTCGAGGATCACGCGAGCGCGGAATATGCGGTGTGGAGCGCCGGCCGCAAGTTATATCAGATGTTTTCGAACATGGAAGACGAGTACATGCGCGCCAGAAGCGAGGATATGCTCGACATCAGCCGCCGGCTTTTGATGTGCCTAAACCGCCAGACGCCGTCGCTCGATTTTCAGGGGAACTACCTGATGACGCCGGCCGTTTTGTGCCTGACCCAGGCGGTGCCAAGCCAGATCATCCGCACAAACCACAGCCAGGTCTTGGCGCTCGTCACGCAGTACGGCAGCTCGACTTCCCACAGCGCCATCCTCGCCCGCGGCATGGGCAAACCCGCCGTGGTGGGCTTAGGCGAGCATTTTAAGGACCTGCCGCGCGGCGAGGGGCAGGTGATTGTCGACGGCACGAAGGGCGTCGTCATCGTAAACCCGACCCCCGAGACGCTCGAAAAATACACGCGCATCATGAGCGCGGAAAGCAGCCGCCGCGCGGATTTGGCCGCGTTTAAGGGCATGAAGACCATGTCGGCCGACGGCGTGCGTATCCATCTGCTTGCCAACATCAATTCCATGGCCGAGATCCAGATGGCGCTCGAAAACGACGCCGAGGGCGCGGGGCTCGTGCGCAGCGAATTTTTGTATTCGCCGGACCACTGCCCGACCGAGGAGGAGCAGTATCAGCAGTACAGCCAGATGCTCGCGCAGATGGGCGGCCGGCGCGTGATCGTGCGCACGCTCGACCTCGACTCGAACACGTCGTATTCCTATCTCGACCAGGAGCAGGAGGCAAACCCGGCCATGGGCCTGCGCTCGGTGCGGCTGTGCCTGCGGCACCGGGATTTATTCCGCACGCAGATCCGGGCGCTGCTGCGCGCATCCGTTTACGGGCGGCTGGGGATTCTTGTGCCATTTGTCAACGACGGCGAAATGTTCCGGCAGATCCGCATGTGGATCCAGTCGCTTGCGGAGGAATTAAAGCGCGAAGGCAAGGAGATTTCCGAGGCGGTGTCCATCGGCGTCATGGTGGAGACGCCGGCCGCGGCCCTGCAGGCGCACGAGCTTGCGCGGGAGGCGGATTTCTTTAACATCGGCACGAACGACTTAACGCAGTTTACGCTGGCGGTTGACCGCGAAAACCGGCAGCTCAAATCGCTTTATAACCCGAGCCATCCGGCCGTCAAGCGCCTGATCGCCTATGCGGCGCGCGCCGCGCATGAGGCGGGCATCCCCGTGTGCGTCAGCGGCGAGGCGGCTTCGGATTATTCGATGCTGCGCTTCTTTCTGCGCGCCGGCATCCAGTATCTGTCGGCGCCGCCGCCGTATATTCTGGAGCTGCGCCGGGAAATCGGCAGGCTGAAGGTTCGCGGCAAAGGGAACGGAGGGCAGTGACCATGGCAAACCCGAAAAAGTGGATCTCGATTTTGCTTTTGGCGGCGCTGTGCGGCTGCCTGCTGACGGGCTGCGGCGAGGAGACGGCCTCGTCCGCCGCACCGGTGTCGTCGGCGGCGGCGCAGGAGGAGGCGCCGCAGGTTTCGCTGCCCGAGGCGCAGGACGCGTCCCTGACGGTGTCCCTCGGCGCGGAGCCCGCGTCGCTGGACCCGGCCAAAAGCGTTTCGGCGGATACCGACGCCTACAGCGCGGCGCTGTTTGAAGGGCTTTATAAGCGCGACGCGGACGGAAACGTCGTGTTCGGCCAGGCCGAGAGCGCGACGGTTTCGGAAGACCGGCTGGTGTGGACGTTTACTTTGCGGGAGGACGCCTGCTGGAGTGACGGGAAGCCGGTGACGGCGGAGGACTTCGTCTATGCGTGGCGGCGCAACTGCCTGCTCGAGGACGCGGGCGAACGGGAGCTGTTTGCGTATTTGAAAAACGGCGAGGCGCTTTTAAACGGCACGATGCAGGGCGCGGAAAATCTCGGTGTGCGCGCGGTGGATGACCGCACGCTCGAGGTGGCGCTCGCGGCGCCGTGCGATTTTCTCGACACGCTTTTGCTGCGGCCGGTCTTTTCCCCGCTGCGCAGCGATGTCGTGGAGGGCAACGACGGCTGGGACCGCGGCAGCTTCGTGTCGAACGGGCCGATGACGCTCGCTGCCTGGTCCCATAAGGAATCGATCACGCTGCAGCGCAGCGAGACGTATTACGCGAAGGACGAGGTCACGACGCAGTCTTTGACGTGCCAGCTTTCGGAGGGCGACGACGCGCGGCTTTCGAATTACGACGCGAGCGGCCTTTCTTACTGCACGCCCCTGCCGGCCGATGACGCGAACATGCGCCGGCGCGGGGACCTGCTTTTGCAGGACCAGGACGCCGTCGCGTGCCTCGAATTTTACATGGCGGACGGGCCCCTGGCGGACGCGCGCGTGCGTCAGGCGCTGTCTTTGGCGATTGACCGCGACACGCTCGCAGCCGAAGGCACGGCGTTCCGCTTCCCCGCGGCGTGGAGCCTCGTGCCGGAAGGCTTTTCCGATGCGGTGCCGGGCAGCGATTTCCGGCAGACGGCCGGCGCGCTGCTCTCGGACGAGGACTATGCGGCGGATGTTGCGCAGGCGAATGCGCTGCTCGATGCGGCGGGCTATGAAGACCGCGCGCGGCTTTCGCTGACGATTGTCAACGAGCCGGGGTCCTTCGCGCAGGTCGCCTCGGATGCGATCGTGCAGATGTGGCAGCAGGCGCTGGGCATTTCCTGCACGGTGCGCACGATGCAGCCCGACGATTACCAAGCCGCGTGCGCCGCGGGGGACGTGCAGGTGACGTTTACCGTGCTGCGGGCGACGTACGGGGACGCATCGGCGCTTTTAGAGGCGATGGCCCCGCACAGCGGCCAGAACCGGCTTTCCTATGACGATGCGGGCTATACGGCGCTGCTTTCCCAGGCGCGCACGGCCACGGATGCGCAGGCGCGCTATACGGCGCTGCACGAGGCGGAGGCGTACCTGCTCGAGGCGCTGCCCGTGACGCCGCTGTTTGAGGTGCCGCACACGGCGCTGCTGGCGGCCGTCGTGACCGGCGCGCAGGTTTCGCCGGCGGGGATCGTGTCGCTCGCGTATTTCGAGACGGGCTCGTTATAACGGTGCTTTGCGCGCGGGTTTTCTGGATTTTCAAACCATACGGATATGCGCCGGGCGGCGCCGCTGGGATTTGCGGCGCCGCCCGGCATTCGTGTTTTCCGGGGCCTTTACAGCCCCGACAGGGCCACCCCAAGCCCCGGCAGCAGAAGCAGCAGCGCGAAAAACACCAGCCGCCAGAGTGCGCGGGGCGGGACGGCGCGAAACCGGACCCGCATCGGGAACCCCTCCTTTTTGCAGCGCGCGGCGCGCCGGATGGCTTTACCCCTTTCAGTTTACAGGCCCGCGGCGCCCGTTATGCAGGGCGGCCGCCCTTTTTCGCGAAGGAGTGCGCGGCTATGCAGGAATGCGACCGGTTTCATGCAAAAAAGGCGCCGGCCCGTTTGACTTCCCACCCCGGGCACGGTATAATAAAAGTATCCGCCACTTTTTCCGGCGGAAATTTTGACGTGCATCGCACGGCAGAAAGCGGGCGAAGCTATGACAGAATCATCCACGAAACGGAAAGCGGTTTCCGAGGAACTGCAGCATATGTGCGAGGCGTTCCGCCGGAATAATTTCATAGAGCCGGAAGCGTTCGCGCTTTACGGCGTCAAGCGCGGCCTGCGAAACCCCGACGGGACGGGCGTTTTGGCGGGCCTGACGAAGATTTCAAACGTCCACGGCTACGTGGTCAGCGACAACGTGCGCGTGCCGGACAAGGGCGTTTTGACGTACCGCGGCATCGACGTCACGGAGATTGTAGAGGGCTGCGTCGCGTCGGGGCGCTTCGGGTTTGAAGAGGTCGTGTGGCTGCTTCTGACCGGCGAGCTCCCCACGGCAAAGCAGCTGGAAAGCCTGCACAATGTGCTGAGCTATTACCGCGAGCTTCCGGAAAATTTCGCGGAGGACATGATTTTAAAGGCGCCGTCTGCGAATATTATGAATAAGCTCGCGCGCTCCGTTTTGGCGCTTTATTCCTATGACGACAATCCCGACGATCCGTCGCTTGAAAACAGCCTGCGGCAGAGCTTCCAGCTCATCGCGCGCCTGCCGGCCATCATGACGTATGCCTACCAGGTCAAGCGCCGCCGCTACGACCACGAGAGCATGTTCTTCCATCCGGTCGACCCGGACGAGACGATCGCCGAATCGATCTTAGACGCGATCCGCCCCGACCGCAAGTATACGCCCGAGGAGGCGCACCTGCTCGATTTGTGCATGGTGCTCCACGCCGAGCACGGCGGCGGCAACAACTCGACATTTACGGTGCGCTCGGTCTCCTCGACCGGCAGCGACATCTACTCGGCGATTGCCGCGGGCATCGGCTCCTTAAAGGGCCCGCGCCACGGCGGCGCGAACCACCGCGTCATGGAGATGATGCAGGGCTTAATGGCGGAGGTCAAGGATTGGCAGGACGACGGCGAAGTGCGCGATTACCTCGTGAAGCTTTTAAAGGGCGAGGCGGGCGACCGGTCGGGGCTGATCTACGGCATGGGCCACGGCGTCTACACGCTCTCGGACCCGCGCGCGGTGCTGTTAAAGCGCGAGGCCAAAAAGCTCGCGGTGTCCCATGGGATGGAGGAGAAATTCGAGCTGTTCGAGCGCGTCGAGCGCCTGGCGCCGGAGGTTTTCGCCGAAGTGCGCGGGAACACGAAGGTCATCAGCGCGAACGTCGATTTCTATTCGGGCCTCGTCTACGAGATGCTCCATATCCCGAGCGACCTGTACACGCCGCTGTTTGCCGTATCGCGCATCGCGGGCTGGTGCGCGCACCGCATCGAGGAGATGGAGACTTCGAAGCGCATCATGCGCCCGGCGTACCGTTCGCTTTCGGCGCCGCGCCGCTACATCCCGCTTTCCGAGCGGTGATTCGGAAGGAATTGACGAAGGGGAGGCCTGCCGGATGAAATCGAAAGGGGCATTTTTGGGCTTTTTCCTGACATTGCTCGCGGGCGCCGGATGCCGGGCAGCGCAGCTTCTTTTGGGCCTGCCGGACGAAAGTGCCTTCGGGCTTTTGGCGCCGGGGGCGCTGCTTTTGGGCGGCTTTCTGACGCTTCTGCCCGCGCGGCGGGAGAAAACCGTGATGCGCCTGCCGCTGCACGGCCGGGTGCAGGCCGGGGCATACCTTGTGCTGGGCCTGGGGGTCATGGGCCTTTCCGTCGTCTGCACGGGGCTTACCCGCCTCGGGCAGTACCAGACGTGGAACGCTCTCGCGATGCTGCTCGCGATCCTCGCGGGGCTCGTCTTTTTCATGCAGGGATGCCTGTTTGCGGCAGACGGACAGAATTTTGCCGCGCAGCACCCGAAGGTTTCACTTTTGCCGGTGTTCTGGTGTTTGTGGAACCTCGCCGTCCAGGTGCGCGTGTGCGTGGAGGCGTTCTCCGTGCAGAGCCTGCTTGTGGGCGTGCTGTTTTTATATTTGAGTTTTTCGTTTCTGGCCTTCGCGCAGATGGCAGCGGGTTCACGCGCGGTCACGCGCGGGCGGCTCGCGGGCTGGAGCCTGGCGGCCATCGCGTCGGCCGCGGCGGTGTGTGTAGAGGCCGTGTTCGAGGGGCCGCAGGCGCTCGTTTCCGGCATGCAGCCGCCGGGGAGCCTCCTGGCGGGGGCTTTGTGCGCCGTGTTCTTGTGCGTGTCGCTTTCATCGGTCCGTCCGGCGACAAAGGAGGAGCGCGTCGGCGAGCGCGAGGAAGAAGAGGAGCCGAGCGTGCGCCCCGTCGTGATGATGGACCCGCCCGCGATGTCCGGCCCGCGGCTGCATGCGGGGCGGCGGCCCGTCGTCGCGTCGCGCGAGGATCTGCACGTGCTCACGCCGTCGGAAATCGATCTGCGCACCGAGCGCGTGCTGGTGCGCTATCTGCAGCAGGCGTGGGACGCAAAATGCTATTTTTACCGAAAAACACGTCCAAAAGTCAAGAATCCGTAGCGTGACGCGCGGCGGTTTTGGCAAAAGTGCGGAAACCGTCGCCCAGCCGTCCGGCAAAACCGGGCGGCTGCCCAAAAAAGAGGGCCAAAATCTAGACAGATTTTCTGTAAAGAGAAGATAAAATTTTGAGAAAATCTGCGGCCCCGTCTTGTAAAATGCGAAGAATTGCTATAGAATAAATGCAGAACAAAAAACAGGAGGTACAGTCCAATGATTAAGATTGGTATCAACGGGTTTGGCCGCATCGGCCGCCTGGTGTTCCGTGCAGCAGTGGCGCAGCCGGACAAGTATGAAGTGGTGGGCGTGAACGATCCGTTCATGGCACCGGATTATATGGTGTACAACGTGAAGTACGACACGATGCACGGCCATTTTGACGGGGAAATCTCCTACGAGGGCGACGAGCTGATCGTGAACGGCCAGAAGGTGAAGGTGTTCGCAGAGTCCGACCCGGCGAACATTCCGTGGGGTTCCGTGGGCGCAGAATACATTGTCGAGTCGACGGGTGTGTTCGCGACGACGGAGAAGGCATCCGCGCACTTGAAGGGCGGCGCCAAGAAGGTCGTTATCTCCGCGCCTGCGAAGGATAAGGAGACCCCGACGTTCGTGTGCGGCGTTAACCTCGACAAGTACACGCCGGATATGGTGGTTGTGTCGAACGCGTCCTGCACGACGAACTGCCTGGCCCCGCTGACGAAGGTCATCAACGACAAGTTCGGCATTGTGGAAGGCCTGATGACGACTGTGCATTCCACGACGGCAACGCAGAAGACGGTTGACGGCCCGTCGAAGAAAGACTGGCGCGGCGGCCGTGCGGCGTCCGGCAACATCATTCCGTCCTCGACGGGTGCGGCGAAGGCATGCGCGCTGGTTATTCCGGAAGTCAAGGGCAAGCTGACGGGCATGTCGATGCGCGTTCCGACGCTGGACGGCTCCGTGGTTGACCTGACCTGCAGCCTGGCGACGCCGACGACGTACGAAGAGATCTGCAAGGCCGTGAAGGAAGCATCCGAGGGCGAGATGAAGGGCGTTCTGGCATACACGGACGATCCGATCGTTTCCTCCGATATCCTGGGCGATCCGCACACGTCGATCTTCGACGCGGACGCAGGCATCATGCTCAACGATCACTTCGTGAAGCTGATTGCATGGTACGACAACGAATGGGGCTACAGCAACAAGGTTCTGATGCTGATCTCCCATATGTATGAAGTCGACCACAAGTAATTGAATCGATTTTACGGGGCGCTCCGTGCTTTGGCACGGGGCGCCTTTTTTGCTTTCCCGATTGCCCAAGGCGGTTCATAGTTCACAAAATAGGCCCGGGGCTTTCTTTAAAATCCCGCCCGCATTCCCGCGCGGCCGCCAAATCGGGAACGCGTTCCCGATTTGCCCGGAACCGCTTTCCTTTTTCTGATTTTTCGTGGAAAGAATCCGCCCGAAAACGGGCCGTGCGCGGAATTTTTTGTGATAAAATTTTGTTAAACGCCTAACAAGCCCTTGTAAAATGCGAAGAATTGCTATAGAATAAATGCAGAACAAAAAACAGGAGGTACAGTCCAATGATTAAGATTGGTATCAACGGGTTTGGCCGCATCGGCCGCCTGGTGTTCCGTGCAGCAGTGGCGCAGCCGGACAAGTATGAAGTGGTGGGCGTGAACGATCCGTTCATGGCACCGGATTATATGGTGTACAACGTGAAGTACGACACGATGCACGGCCATTTTGACGGGGAAATCTCCTACGAGGGCGACGAGCTGATCGTGAACGGCCAGAAGGTGAAGGTGTTCGCAGAGTCCGACCCGGCGAACATTCCGTGGGGTTCCGTGGGCGCAGAATACATTGTCGAGTCGACGGGTGTGTTCGCGACGACGGAGAAGGCATCCGCGCACTTGAAGGGCGGCGCCAAGAAGGTCGTTATCTCCGCGCCTGCGAAGGATAAGGAGACCCCGACGTTCGTGTGCGGCGTTAACCTCGACAAGTACACGCCGGATATGGTGGTTGTGTCGAACGCGTCCTGCACGACGAACTGCCTGGCCCCGCTGACGAAGGTCATCAACGACAAGTTCGGCATTGTGGAAGGCCTGATGACGACTGTGCATTCCACGACGGCAACGCAGAAGACGGTTGACGGCCCGTCGAAGAAAGACTGGCGCGGCGGCCGTGCGGCGTCCGGCAACATCATTCCGTCCTCGACGGGTGCGGCGAAGGCATGCGCGCTGGTTATTCCGGAAGTCAAGGGCAAGCTGACGGGCATGTCGATGCGCGTTCCGACGCTGGACGGCTCCGTGGTTGACCTGACCTGCAGCCTGGCGACGCCGACGACGTACGAAGAGATCTGCAAGGCCGTGAAGGAAGCATCCGAGGGCGAGATGAAGGGCGTTCTGGCATACACGGACGATCCGATCGTTTCCTCCGATATCCTGGGCGATCCGCACACGTCGATCTTCGACGCGGACGCAGGCATCATGCTCAACGATCACTTCGTGAAGCTGATTGCATGGTACGACAACGAATGGGGCTACAGCAACAAGGTTCTGATGCTGATCTCCCATATGTATGAAGTCGACCACAAGTAATTGAATCGATTTTACGGGGCGCCTTCGCGTCTGTCCTTTCGAGGCAGGCGCAAAGGCGTCTCCTTTTTTGCGTGCGCGCCGGCGCCCCTCGGAAAAGACGCGGGCGGCGGGGAAAGCGGGCAACTTTAAAAAATTACATTTTTTGGAGCTTTGCTGGCATATACTGAAGGGAAGACGAGGCGTTTTCCAGAAGCAAAGGCGAAATTTTAAACAACCTCACTAAGGTTTTCAAAATTTTTGGAACACTTTTTGCGATTTCCGGTGAAAAGTTATTGAAATTTCCCGCAATTGTGGTATGATAATGCTATGAATATTCGATAAATATCCACAAAGCGAGGAGCGGTTTGATATGCAAAAAAGCAAGCCAGAAAACGAGCAGCAAAATTGCATGCCATTATACCTGTTTCACCAGGGCACCAATGTGGAAGCATACCGGTATATGGGGATCCACAAGGAGACCGTGAACGGCAAGCCGGGAATGTCTTTTCGCGTGTGGGCGCCGAACGCAGCGTCGGTTTCGGTGGTCGGTGACTTTAACGAGTGGGACACGGAGAAACACCCGATGGAGAAAGTCAGCGCCGGCGTGTGGGAGCTTCTGCTGCCGCAGCGCCTGGAGAAATTTGCGCGGTATCAGTACTACATCGTGACGGAAGACGGGCAGGGCCTTTATAAGAGCGACCCGTATGCGCCGTTTTTTGATACGCGCCCGGGCACCTCGAGCCGGTGGTACGACATCGAGGGCTTCCAGTGGACGGACGGCAAGTGGCAGAAGCAGAAAGCGGAGCACCCGCATTACAACCAGCCGGTCAATATCTACGAGGTACACCTGGGCTCGTGGCGGCGCTATGCCGACGGCAACGTGTTCAGTTACGAAAAGATGGCCGAGGAGCTCATCCCCTACGTCAAGGACATGGGTTATACGCACATCGAGATCATGCCGATCACGGAGTACCCGTTCGACGGCTCGTGGGGCTATCAGGTGACGGGTTACTTTGCGCCGACGTCGCGCTACGGCACGCCGAAGCAGTTCATGTCGTTTGTCAACGCCTGCCACGAGGCGGGGCTGGGGCTTATCATGGACTGGGTGCCCGCGCATTTCCCGAAGGACGCCTCGGGGCTTGCGCGCTTTGACGGCACGCCGTGCTATGAATACGCGGACCCCAGAAAGGGCGAGCACAAGGACTGGGGGACGCTCGTGTTCGACTACGGGCGCCCGGAGGTCGAGAGCTTCCTAATTTCGAGCGCCGTGTTCTGGCTCGAGAAATACCACGTCGACGGCATCCGCGTCGATGCGGTCGCCTCGATGCTCTACCTCGACTACAGCCGCCAGCCCGGCGAATGGGTGCCGAATAAGGACGGCGGCAAGGAAAACCTCGAGGCCATCGCGTTTTTGCAGCGGCTCAACGAGGCCGTCTTCGAGCGCTTCCCGGATGTCATGATGATCGCCGAGGAATCCACCGCGTGGCCGATGGTCTCAAAGCCCACCTACATGGGCGGCCTGGGCTTTAATTACAAGTGGAATATGGGCTGGATGAACGACATGATGCATTACGTGTCGATGGACCCGTTAGGCCGCAAATACAACCAGAAGGACATCACCTTCTCATTCTTCTATGCATTCTCCGAGAACTTTATTTTGCCGATCTCCCACGACGAGGTCGTGCACGGCAAGTGTTCTCTGATGAATAAAATGCCCGGCACGGCCGAGCAGAAATTCGCGGGGGTGCGCGCGTTCATGTGCTACATGATGGCGCATCCCGGCAAGAAACTGATCTTCATGGGGACAGAACTCGGGCAGTTCATCGAATGGAATTACGAGCGGGAACTGGACTGGCTTCTGCTGCAATATCCGATGCACGACGCACAGCACCGGTTCTTCAAGGACTTAAATCACTTCTACCTTGAGAATTCACCGATGTGGGAAGTCGATTTCGATTGGTCCGGCTTTTCCTGGATCTCGAACGACGACTGCGACCAGAGCGTCATCGCGTTCCGCCGCTTCGACGAGGCGAAAAACGAGCTGATCGTGGTGTGCAACTTCGTGCCGGTCACGCGCGAGGACTACCGCATCGGCGTGCCGTACGACGGCGTGTACGAGGAGGTCTTCTCGAGCGACCGCGCCGAATACGGCGGCAGCGGCATCTCGAACGGCACCGCGATCGAAAGCGACCCCGAGAAGCCGATGCACGGCTTGGGGCAGTCAATTAGCCTCCACCTGCCGGGTCTTTCGGTGATTTACCTGAAGTTTAACCCCCAGAAGAAAAAGAAGAAAAGACCCGTCCCCAAGGCGGCGAGCGCCCTCCCGGCGAAGAAACCCCGAAAGGCTCCCCGCGCAAAAGCAAAAGCGGGCGCGAAGCCGAAAACCCCCGCAAAGCCAAAGCGGAAGGCCTGAAACGTCCCTTAAGGACCAAGAGAACCAAAGGAGGAATGTTAACCATGTTGCCCAAACAGGAAGTCATTGCAATGATCCTCGCGGGCGGGCAGGGCAGCCGTCTCGGCGTCCTGACCCGAACAAACGCAAAACCAGCAGTCCCGTACGGCGGAAAATACCGCATCATCGATTTCCCGCTGTCGAACTGCGCCAATTCCGGCATTGAAACCGTCGGTGTGCTCACGCAGTATCAGCCTCTGGAACTCAACGAATACATCGGCACCGGCCAGCCTTGGGACTTAGACAGCATGAACGCCGGCGTGCGCGTGCTGCCGCCGTACCAGCGCAGCAGCGGCTCCGACTGGTACAAGGGCACCGCGAACGCCATTTACCAGAATATCCCGTACATTGAGCGCTATGACCCCGAGTACGTCGTGATTTTGTCCGGCGACCACATCTACAAGATGGATTACTCGAAGATGGTCGCGTACCACAAGGAGCACAATGCGGCCTGCACGATCGCCGTGCTGGATGTGCCGCTCGCAGAGGCGTCGCGCTTCGGCATCCTGAACACGAAGCCCGACGGCACCGTGTATGAGTTCGACGAGAAGCCCGCGCATCCGAAGAGCACGCTCGCGAGCATGGGCATTTACGTGTTCACGTGGAAGAAGCTGCGCAAGTTCCTCGAGCTCGACGAGGCCGACCCGAATAGCAGCAACGACTTCGGCAAGAACGTCCTGCCCGCGATGCTCAACGCCGGCGAGCACCTCGTCGCCTACCCGTTTGAGGGCTATTGGAAGGATGTCGGCACGATCGACAGCTTGTGGGAATCGAATATGGACCTGTTAAATCCGAATGTGCCGCTCGACCTGTCCGATGAGTCCTGGAAGATCTATTCGCGCAACCCCGCGATGCCGCCGCATTATGTCAGCCGCGACGCGAAGGTGCAGAATTCGCTGATTGCGGAAGGCACGAACGTGTACGGCACGATCGACTTTGCGGTGCTGTTTGCGGGCGTGTACATCGCGCCCGGCGCCGTCGTGCGCGACTCGATCATCATGCCCGGCGCGCGCGTCGAGGAAGGCGCCGTTGTGCAGTATGCGATCGTCGCCGAGAACGCCGTAATCGGCAAGGACGCGGTCGTCGGCCAGCGGCCTGAAGATATGGAGAAGAAGGACGAGTGGGGCGTTGCGGTCGTCGGGCCGAACTGCGTCATCGAGCCCGGCACCGTCGTTGCGCCGAAAGCAATGGTGGCGGCCCAGACGAAGCCAGCAGAGGAGGCAGCAAAGTAATGAACGGCAACAACATCCTTGGC
The DNA here is from genome assembly GCA_944385055.1 of uncultured Clostridia bacterium. GTDB lineage: Bacteria > Bacillota > Clostridia > Oscillospirales > Acutalibacteraceae > Caproicibacterium. The sequence goes on from CALWVT010000008.1 coordinate 15,061, forward strand.
ATCATCTTCGCCAATATCCATGACGAAAAGGTGCGCGAGCTGACGGAGACCCGCACGATGGCGAGCGTCCCGTTTGGCGGGCGTTACCGCTTGATTGATTTTACGCTTTCGAACATGGTCAATTCCGGCATCAATAAGGTCGGCGTGATCACAAAGAGCAATTACCAGTCTTTGATGGACCATTTGGGCTCCGGCAAGGCGTGGGACCTTTCGAGAAAGCGCGACGGTTTGTTTATCCTGCCGCCGTTTTCGAGCGGCCCGGTCGCGTACAACAGCCGCATCGAGAGCCTGTCGTCGATCATGCGTTTCTTAAACCATTCGTCGGAGGAGTTTGTAATCCTGTCCGACAGCGACTTCGTGTGCAACCTGGACTTAAAGGACGTGCTCGATTCGCATATAAAGAGCGAGGCAGACGTGACGGTGCTTTACCGCTACGGCCGCATCCCCGAAAAGTACGGCGAGCCGATGTCGTTTGACGTGGACCCCGACGGCATGGTGCGCGACGCGCTCGTGAGCCCCCACATCGAAGGCGCCTGCAATTACTCGATCCCGGTGATCCTTCTGCGCCGCGAGCTTTTGATTACGATGATCTCCGATTGCGTCAGCCGCAATCTTTACGATTTCACGCGCGACTTTATTCAGCGCAACATCGGCCAGTACCGCTTCCACGGCTACGAGTTTACGGGCTATATCCACTCGATCTGCAGCATGAACGACTACTTCGAGGCGAATATGGAGCTGATGGACCCGAAGGTGCGCGCGGAGCTGTTCAATTCGGCGCGGCCGATCTATACGAAGGTGCGCGACGACATGCCGGCACGCTACGGCCTGGGCAGCGAGATTTCGAATTCGCTCGTCGCCGACGGCTGCGTCATCGAGGGCACGGTCGAAAACTGCGTGCTGTTCCGCGGCGTCCACATCGGCAAGGGCGCCCATGTGCGCAACTGCGTCATCATGCAGGACACGCAGATCGGCGAAAACTGCAAGCTCGATTACGTGATTATGGACAAAGACGTCACGATCAAGGATGAGCGCTCGCTGATGGGCTTCCAGTCCTATCCGGTCTTTATCAGCAAGGCAAGCGTCGTGTAACGCGGCGCAAAAGGCGATCAGCAGAAAGGAGTTGGTCTCTAGTGAAAGTGCTTTACTGCACAAGCGAAGCGCGCCCGTTCGCGGCGACCGGCGGCTTGGCGGATGTGGCGGGGTCTCTGCCGCAGGCGCTGCGCCAGCGGCTGATCGGCTGCCGCGTTGTGATGCCGCTGTATGAGGATATCCCGCAGGAGCTGCGCGATACGATGAAATTCATCACGAGCCTGTCCGTGCCGGTGGCATGGCGGCGGCAGTACTGCGGCGTGTTTGAGGCGCGCGCGGGCGGGGTGGTGTATTACCTGCTCGATAACCAGTACTATTTTAAACGCCACGGCCTTTACGGCCATTACGACGACGCCGAGCGCTTTGCGTTCTTCTCGCGCGCGGCGCTGGAGATGCTGCCGTACCTCGACTTCCATCCGGACATCCTCCACTGCAACGACTGGCAGACGGCGCTGATCCCGGTCTATTACAGCATCTTCTACGCAAACAACGACTGGTACCGCGGCATGAAGACGGTTTTGACGATTCACAACATCCAGTATCAAGGGAAGTACGGGAAGGAACTCGTCGAAAACGTCATCGGCATCCCGAGAAGCGACATGCCGATCCTCGAGTACGACGACTGCATCAATCTGCTGAAAGGTGCAATCGAGACGGCCAACCGCGTCACGACCGTCAGCCCGACCTATGCCCAGGAAATCCTTGACCCGTGGTATTCCTACGGCCTCGACGGCATCCTGCGCCAGCGCGAATGGAAGCTCTCGGGCATTTTAAACGGCATTGACACGGTGTCGTACGACCCGGCGACGGACCCGGACATTTACAGCCACTATTCGGCCGACGACATGAGCGGCAAGGCCGAAAATAAGCGCGCGCTGCAGGAGCGGTTAGGGCTTACGCAGGACCCGGAGCCGGCCTTGGTCGGCATGGTCACGCGCATGGTTTCGCACAAGGGCCTGGACCTCGTCAAGGAAGACCTCGACCGCGTGCTGCAGGAGACGAACATCCAGTTTGTAATCCTCGGCTCCGGCGACTGGGAGTACGAGCAGTTCTTCAGCGCCCTGCAGGAGCGCTATCCCGGCCGCGTCTGCGCATGCCACGGCTTTGTGCCGGAGCTTTCGCGCAAGATCTACGCCGGCGCGGACATCTTCCTGATGCCCAGCAAGTCCGAGCCCTGCGGCCTTTCGCAGATGATCGCGCTGCGCTACGGCACGATCCCCGTCGTGCGCGAGACCGGCGGCCTGAAGGATTCCATCCAGGACAGCGGCGACAACAACGGCAACGGCTTTACGTTTAAGTCGTATGCGGCCGACGACATGGACCGCGCGATCCACCGCGCATTGGCCGGCTACGGCGACAAGGACGGCTGGAAGATCCTCATGGAGCGCGCGATGCGCACGGACATGAGCTGGGGCCGTTCGGCCAACGAGTATATCCGCCTTTACCGCGATATGCTCAAAGAATAATCACGAAGAATTGACAGGGAAACCATTCGAACAAAATCGTCACACTTCGGCGGGCCTCCGGCAGGGGGCCCGTTTCGTTTTGCGGGGATTTGACAAACGGCGGGAAGTGCTTTATGCTAAAAAGAAAACCGCCCCCGAAAGGGGCGGTGCCGTTTTTGGAACTTTTCAAAAAGGAGGCCGCACGATGGAATCGATCGATGCAAAAGCCCGCGCCATTTTGGAGACGGCCCTGCACGGGCGCTGCCCCGCCGTACAGCTGGAGCTGCGGCGGGTGGACCGCCCCGGGCAGCGGCAGGTCGTGGTGGGCTTTGCGCCGTGGCAGCGCCCGGATTTTACGAAAGAAGAGGCCGCAGCGGCTGCCCGTGCCGTGCTCCAGCTGCGGGCGCGCGGGTTTTTGACGCTCGAAAGCGGCGCGCGGCTGTGGATTGCGGGGGATTTTGACGCCTATTACCGCAGCGCGCTCTATGAAGCGCTCTGCCGGGAGACGCTCGCGCGCGCCAAGACAAACCCGGAAGACGCGGCGGTTTATCCCTATCTGCACCGCGCGTACCTGCGCCTCACGCCGTGGGGGCGGGGGGTTCTGGAAGGCGCGGGACAAAGGTTTCTTCAGCCTTCCCCAAAAGCGTAAACAGCGCGCTGCCCGTCTGCGGCAGCGCCTGGGCGAGCTTTTCGGGGGAAAGCCCGGGCTGGCTGCTTTTGGGCACGCCTTTTTCGCCGCCGGCCGCCGCGCCCGAAAGCAGCGCCGCAAGCTCCGCGAGCAGGCGGCTTTCCTGCGCCTGCGCAAAGCCCTGCGCGGACGGTTCGGGCAGCGCGAAGGCCGCGGGGGGATTTTTCGCGTTTGCGTCGTACAACGTGCGGAACAGCCGGTAAAACGCGGCCGCGAGGTATGCCTCCCCGCGAAGGGCAACGCCTTCCGCTTCGTAAAGGCCTAACACTGCCTCGAGCGCGCCGAGCGCCTGGGACAGCGCCGAGGGCTGCTGGTTTTCGGGCGGCGCCGCGGGGGCCGGGGCCTGCCGCGGCGCGCGGCCCAATAGATAGTCGCACGTGACGCCGTAAAAGTCTGCGATGCGCACGAGAAACGCGAGCCCGCACTCACGGATCCCTTTTTCATAATGGGACAAAAGCGCCTGCGAGACGCCGAGCGCGGCCGCCACCGATTTTTGGCTGAGCCCCCGCTCCTTGCGCAGCAGCGTGATGTTGCGCGGGAAAGACGAATTGAGCATGCTTCCTCCTCTTGCGGCCGAGATTGCCGCACTCTCTCTTAAAAAATAACATTGCGTATAGTATAAACGATACAAAACAATTTGTAAAGCCACAGCATGTTGTGCTGCGGCCGCAGAAAGGAGCCTGTATTTCGCGATGCAGTCGTATCTTATCCATTTGATCCGCCACGGGCTGACGCAGGGGAACGTGGAAGGGCGGTATATCGGCAGCACGGATCTGCCGCTGTGCGAAGCGGGAAAAAAGGAATTGGAAACCTTAGCCGCATCCGCGCCGTACCCGCAGGCGGATATCTGCTACGTCAGCCCCTTAAAGCGGTGTGTCGAGACGGCAAAGATTTTATATCCCGATTTGACGCCGCAGGTCGTCACGGATTTCCGCGAGACGGACTTCGGCGCGTGGGAAAATAAGACGGCCGAAGAACTCTCGAAGGAGGACCCCGACTTCGTGCGCTGGATGCAGGGGGACAAATCCGTCACGCCGCCCGGCGGCGAGGGGAACGGCTGGTTTTTGCAGCGCACGTGCGCCGCGTTCGAACACGTCGTCGACGGGATGCTGCGCACGCAGACGAAAAGCGCCGCGATTGTCGCGCACGGCGGCACGGTCATGGCGATTTTAAGCGCGTATGGGCTGCCGCGGGCGAAGTTTTACGACTGGCTGACGGCGCCCGGCTGCGGGTATTCCCTGCGCATCACGCCGGGGCTTTGGATGCGCGGCATGGTCGCGGAGGTGTATGAGACGATCCCGCCGCGGGAAAACCGGCCCGAAGACAGCGGCCATTTCGCGATCGACGTCGCGCGCGAGGCCGCCGACCGCGCGTTCGGCAGCGAGGCGGAAGCGAAAACGTCCGCCGCCAAAGAAAACGATGGGGACGCTTGACAAGGATGCCTTCCTGCGCGTATAATAAAACAGGTTTTGAAAACCGAAAAGTTCATATCCAATCAAAAGGCAATGACGGGAAAAAGACCTGCGGCGTCTGGCACAGAGAACCGGTGGCCGGTGCGAACCGGTGCAGCGGCGCGGGTGGATACCTCATCCCCGAGCCGCCGTGTCCGAAAGGCGCGCCGCCGGCGCGCAAACCGTAGGGCCGGCCGCAGCGGCAGCGTTAGCAGAGCCGGGGCCTTCTCCCTTTTTGGAAAACCAAAGGGATGAGGTCCATGAGGGCCCGCCCCGCAAGGGACGGCCGAAATTCGGGTGGTACCGCGAAGAATTCGTCCCGGATGCAGAAGCGTGCGATGCGTTTTTGCATCCGGGCTTTTGTTTTCTGGCTTTTTGTATGTAAGGAGAGATGCACACAATGTTGAAAGAAGGCTACCAAAAATACATCCCGTTCCAGCAGATCAACCTCCCCGACCGCACGTGGCCGAATCACACGATCACGCAGGCGCCGACGTGGGTCAGCGTCGATTTGCGCGACGGCAACCAGGCGTTGATCGACCCGATGAACTTAGAAGAAAAGCTCGATTTCTTCAAGCTCCTCGTCGATGTCGGCTTTAAGGAGATTGAAATCGGCTTCCCGTCCGCGTCGGAGACGGAGTACGAGATCTGCCGCGCCTTAATCGAGCGCAACTTAATCCCCGACGACGTCACGATCCAGGTGCTCGTGCAGGCGCGCGAACACCTGATCCGCCGCACATTTGAGGCGATCCACGGCGCGAAGAACGTGATTGTCCATTTCTATAACTCGACGTCGACCGTTCAGCGCAAGGTCGTGTTCCATACGGACATGCAGGGCGTGACGGACATCGCCGTCAATGCCGCAGAGCTCATCCGCAAATTGACCGAGCAGGAAATCGCCGCGACGGGCATGAACATCCGCTACGAGTATTCGCCCGAGAGCTTTTCGGGCACGGAGATGGACAACGCCGTCTATATCTGCGAGAAGGTTTTGGACGCGCTGGGCGCGACGGCCGAAAACCCGACGATTTTAAACCTGCCGAACACCGTCGAAATGTGCACGGCGAACACGTATGCCGACCAGATTGAATACTTTATCCGCCATCTGCCCGGCCGCGAGCGCGCAATCATCAGCATCCACCCGCACAACGACCGCGGCACCGGCGTCGCCGCGACGGAACTCGCGATGCTCGCGGGCGCCGAGCGCGTCGAGGGGACGCTGTTTGGCAACGGCGAACGCACGGGCAATGTCGATATCGTGACGTTGGCGCTGAATATGTACAGCCAGGGCGTCGACCCGAAGCTCGACTTCCACGACATCCGCCACGTGCGCGAAGTGTACGAGCGCTGCACGCACATGCAGGTGCCGCCGCGCTGGCCGTATGGCGGCGACCTCGTGTTCACGGCGTTCTCCGGCAGCCACCAGGACGCAATCAACAAGGGCTTCGCGTATATGCAGGAACACGATAATGAATATTGGGAGATGCCGTATCTGCCAATCGACCCGGCGGACATCGGCCGCGAGTATGAGCCGATCATCCGCATCAACAGCCAGTCCGGCAAGGGCGGCGCGGCGTTCGTGATGCACCACACGTTCGGGTTCGATTTGCCCAAGGAGATGCACGGGGAATTCGGCGCGATGGTCCAGAAGGCGTGCGACGAATCGGGCCGCGAGCTGCTGCCGAAGGAGATGCTCGCGATTTTCCGCCGCGAATACCTCGAGATCGACCGGCCCTACCAGCTGAAATCGTACCGCCTCTACGAGGAAAACGCGGGCAGCAGCGTCGATGTGCCGCGCGTCCATTTTGAGGGGAACATCCGCTTCGGCGACGCGGACCATTTCGTCAACGCGACCGGCAACGGCCCGATCGACGCGTTCTTTAAGGCGCTCGCGCAGGCCGGCGTGACGGGCTACACGTTCGTCAATTACCGCGAGCACGCGATTTCCCGCGGGTCCGACAGCAAGGGCGTGTCGTATATCCACCTGCGCGACGAACACGGCCGCGACTTCTTCGGCGTCGGCATCGACGGGAACATCAGCCTTGCCTCGATTAAGGGCATTTTGTGTGCGATTAACCGCAGCTGCCGCGCCGAAACGAAGGCGTGACGGCGTCCGGCGCAGGACCCAGATCGAAAGCATCTTGCATATTTTAGAAAGAAGGCAGAATGACCATGCAAAGCTATGAAATTGCCGTGCTCAAGGGCGACGGGATTGGCCCGGAAATCGTCGAGCAGGCGATGGCGGTGTTAAAGAAGGCCGGCGAAAAGTTCGGCTTTACGATTCATTTCCAGGAGGCGCTGCTCGGCGGCGCCGCGATCGACGCGACGGGCGTGCCGCTGCCGCAGGAGACGATCGACATCTGCAAGGCGGCCGACAGCACGCTGCTGGGCGCGGTGGGCGGCCCGAAATGGGACAGCCAGCCGTCCCATAACCGCCCGGAAAAGGGCCTTTTGGGCATCCGCGCGGCGCTCGGGCTCTTTGCGAACCTGCGCCCGGCGCTGATTTTCCCGGAACTGCGCGCGGCGTCCCCGCTCAAGGAGGACATCATCGGCGACAACCTCGACATTTTGATCGTGCGCGAATTGACCGGCGGCATCTATTTCGGCGAGCGCGGCCGCGGCGAGGAAAACGGCGTGCCGTATGCATATGATACGGAGAAATATTCCGTGCCGGAAATCGAGCGCATCGTGCGCGTCGCGTTCGAGATGGCGCAGAAGCGCCACCACCGCCTGTGCAGCGTCGACAAGGCAAACGTGCTCGAGTCGTCGCGTCTGTGGCGCGAGACGGTCGAGCGCCTGAAGGCCGATTACCCGGACGTCGAGGTCAGCCACCTGTACGTCGACAACTGCGCGATGCAGCTCGTGCGCAACCCGAAGCAGTTCGATGTGATCGTGACGTCGAATATGTTCGGCGACATCCTCTCCGATGAGGCGAGCATGATTTCCGGCTCGATCGGCATGCTTGCGAGCGCGAGCCTGTCGTCCGGCAAGGCGGGGCTTTATGAGCCGATCCACGGTTCCGCGCCGGACATCGCGGGCACGGGCAAGGCAAACCCCTTGGCGACGATCCTTTCGGCGGCGATGATGCTGCGCTATTCGCTCGACCAGCCCGCGGCGGCCGACGCAATCGAGGCGGCGGTGTCGAAGGCGCTTTCCCAGGCGCGCACAGCGGACATCCAGGCGCCGGGCCTGCCGGTGCTCCCCTGCAAGGAGATGGGCGCGCTCGTCGCGAGCTTGGTGTAAACTTTAGAAAATCAAAAAGCGGCGCCCTTGCAAAAGCACCGCTTTTGTGTTATCATAAAAGCGAAGAGAACAACCGCCTACAAAAGTGGTTGCCTCCATCGTAGAGCAAGCCCTTTACGGGCCGCCTACCCTGGTAGCGCAGGGTAGGCATTTTTAATGCTTGCGCGTAGAAAAATACGTAAGCAATGCGAGCAGGAGTTCACCTGCACGAATCAAGAGGCAAAGGACCTCGTAAAGACTCATTCGCATCACCCCCTCTTCCTTGAGGTCAGGAAAAAGGAGGCAGCCACCCTGTTTACGGTTGTTCTCTTCAAAGGAAAGCATAGCAGATTTCGTCGAAAAACGCAAATAAGAAAAGCGGCGCCCTTGCAAGAGCGCCGCTTTTGTGCTATCCTAAAAGGGAAGAGAGCAACCGCCCACAAAAGTGGTTGCCAAAAGCATTGTAAAAGGGCCTAAACGCCCCGCCTACTCTGCCGGCCAGCAGGGTAGGCATTTTTTATTGCTCGCATGTTGCGTTGAAAGAAATGTGAGCGGATAAAACGCAAGAAAACAATGAGGAACGCCTAAATTTGTATTCTAAAATTTAGGCGTTCTTTTTTTGATTGTCGTCACAATTTGTGGTAATATATACCTATAAGGAGGGAGATAGCCTATGTTTGTTTTGATCGTAGTCTTAATTGTAATCCTGATTTTTGTGATCGTCGCTGTGTGCGATCATGAAGAAGATCGCAAAGCGCAGGAGAGAAGTGACTTTAGGAGAGATTTTAATCTTGAACTTCACGATTCACACAATTGGTGCGGACACAAATTTCAATTTGACGATAAAGCAAAAAAGTTTGTAATAGACGGAAGACTTTATAATTTCTCAGACTTTTTAGGGTTTGAGATTTTATACGGAAATGATGTAACTACGACGGTAAAGACTTCAACGTCAAGCGCAATCGGAAGAGGGCTTGTAGGCGGCGCGCTGTTCGGGCCGATTGGCGCAATCGCAGGGGCTGCTACAGCCAAAAAGACGGTCACATCGAAGCCGGGGCCGCAAGTTATGGTTGGGGCTAATATTTACTTAAAAGGAAATTCTGTGCGAATGAACGCAAGTAAATTTTATAACATGCCGGACGGTACGAACAGCGAAATTGTCGATGCTTATAAACGGTTCGATGCAGTGTACAGGGATAGATTTTCATCAAAGCAATAAAATGTTACATTGTTTACGTATGTTTCAAAACGCAAGGAATAAAAATGCCTACCCTGCTGGCCGGCAGGGTAGGCGGGCCTTTTCAGGCCTAGCTCAACCTTAGAGGCAACCACTTTTGTGGCGGTTGCTCACTTCCCTTTTAGGGTCCTACAAATGCGGCGCTTTTGCAAGGGTGCCGCCGGTTTATAGGAAAAAACAAGTCACGCGGCGCAAGGTTTTCGCACGTCCGCGTCAAAGGAATCAAAAAAAGAGGAGGCCGTCCCCTTGGGCTCTCCTCTTTTTCGTTTACATGCGTTCGCCGCTTAAATTCCGCGCCGAAACCTGCTTTTTCTTCTTCGGCTTCTCGGGCTTTAAGGGCTTGTCCTTGATCGCGCGCGCGGCCTTCAGCGCCGTCACCGTGTCCTTGTTGCAGTCTTCGAGAAGCGCTTCGAACGCCCCGTCCGAGAGGTTGTTCGCAAGACCGAACGTTAAGATCGAGCGGATGTCGAAATCGCCGTTTTCATAAATCTCGTTAAACAGTCCGCCGAGCTTCTTCACTGCCGGCGCGTCGGCCACGTCGCGCTGCAGAAGTTCCTCGAGCTTCGGCAGCACGTGTTCCTTCGAAAATGCGACCGGCCGTACATCGCCGTAATGGATGCGCTCCTGGATGATCTCCTCGCGCAGCTCGGGGAACAGGTTTACCAGACGGTTAAAGAAGAACACCGCGTCCACCGTGTTTTCCTTGCGCTTGCGCGTCTTTTTGACCTTCGCGAGCGCCGCCGCCGCGTTCTCCTTGGCGGAAACCTCGTCCGTGAAATCCGCGATGACGCTTGCCGTCAGGCGCGAGGCGTCCGCTTCATCGGCGGGGTCAAACAGCATCTGCGAGCGCGTGTTCCACTTTTCGTCCGGCACGCCGTTTTCCACGCTGCAGTACCGCAGCAAAAACAGCTTTTCCTCCGGCTTATAAAGGACCTCGTAGGCGATCTCTTTGCCCACAAAAACGGCGCTGTTTTCCGATGAGGCAACATCGGATTTCTCAAACGCTTGCGGCGCCAAAGCCTCCCCAACGCTCGCGGCGACCTGTGCAAATGCCTTGCTCTCCAAAATCATTCCTCCTGTATCCTTGCGCGCGGGAAGGGCCCGCGCGGACCTTTCGTGTATAGACGGTTTTATTATACTACAGGTGGGGAGATTTGTCACGCAATGTTTTTTGCGGCGTTGCGTCTGGTGGCATCTTGTGGTATGATAAGTCCGTCAAGGAGTAAGCCGGCCGCTGGGGTCGGCCGGAAAGGGGAACCTACAGTATGAAGAAAACGGTTGCGGTCCTGTTTGGGGGCAGCTCGTCCGAATATGAGGTTTCGTGCGTGTCGGGTGCGACGATCGCCGAATCCCTCTCGAAAGAAAAGTACGATGTCAAGACCGTCGGCATCACGAAGGAAGGCGCGTGGTTTTTGTATGAAGGCCCCACCGAGGGCATGCGCAGCGGGGAATGGGTGCGCCACCCGTCGTGCCGCCGTGCGGTATTGGCGCCGGACACGTCCGTCCACGGCCTGCTTGTGGAAGGCCCGGCCGGCCGCCTCGAGACCATGCGCCTCGACTGCGTGATCCCCGCCGTGCACGGGAAAAACGCCGAGGACGGCACCTTGCAGGGGCTTTTGCATTTGAGCGGCGTGCCCTACGTCGGCAGCCCGACGCTCGCGAGCGCGTGCTGCATGGATAAGGCCGTCACGCACACGCTCCTGGCGAGCTGGCAGATTCCGCAGGCGCATTTTCTGTGGTTCTATGTGGAAAATTACCGCGGCGCCGGGCGCGAGAAGATCCAGCGCAAGATCGACGCGCGGTTAGGATGGCCCATCTTTTTAAAGCCCGCCAACGCCGGCTCGAGCGTGGGCATCTCGAAGGTGAAATCCGTCGATGAACTCGACGACGCCGTCGCGCTGGCCGCCCAAAACGACGCGAAGATCGTCGTCGAGGAGGCCATCGTCGGCCAGGAGGTCGAGTGCGCCGTCATGGGCAACGAACACCCGCAGGCCTCGATGGTCGGCGAGATCGCCGCGGGCGCCGAGTTTTACGATTATGACGATAAATATAAAAATGGGAAAAGCGAGCTCTATATCCCCGCGCACCTGGAGGAATCCGTCGCCGAAGAGCTGCGCCACACGGCCTGCCGCGCGTATCGGCTTTTAGGCTGCACGGGGCTTTGCCGCGTCGATTTCTTCGTGCGCAACGGCAAGGAAGTGCTCTTAAACGAGCTCAACACGCTGCCGGGCTTTACGGCGATCAGCATGTACCCGAAGCTGTGGGAGGCCGCCGGGAAGCCGCTGCCCGTGCTTTTGGACGACTTGATCGCGCTCGCGGAACAGCGCGTCTATTACCGCTGATGGCGCGCAGGACCGGCAGGGAAGGGGGCGCTTTTCGGGATGGATAATCGGCCCATTGGGGTGTTTGATTCCGGGCTCGGGGGCCTGACGGCCGTGCGCGAGATCCACAGGATCCTGCCGCACGAGGACATCGTCTATTTCGGCGATACCGGCCGTGTCCCTTACGGCAACCGCAGCCGCGCAATCATCCGCCAGTACGCGCGCCAGGACGCCGCGTTTTTGTTAAAACAGGGCGTCAAGGCGATGGTGGCCGCGTGCGGAACGGTCAGTTCGGTGGCCGGGGACCTGCTTTCCCGCGAGCTGCCGGTGCCGTTTACGGGCGTGCTCGAGCCGACCGTGCGCGCGGCGCTCGAGGCGACAAAGGCCGGGCGCATCGGCGTGGTGGCGACGGAGGCGACGATCCGTTCGGGCGCGTATGCGCAGCTCTTAAAGCGGTTCGCGCCGGCGGTTTCGGTCTATTCGCAGAGCTGCCCGCTGTTCGTACCCGTCGTGGAATCGGGCTTTATGCTCGAGCATCCGGACATTACAAAGGAGATTGCCGAGACGTATCTATCGGGGATGCGCGCGTGCGGCGTCGATACGGTTATCCTCGGCTGCACGCATTACCCGATTTTAAAGCCGATCATCGGCGAAGTCGTCGGGGAGGCGGTGCGCTTAATCGACAGCGGCCGCGAAACGGCCCGCCGCTGCCGCACGCTGCTCGAGGAGCACGGCCTTTTGGCACAGCGGGAAACGCCGGGGGCCTGCACGTATTACGTCAGCGACCGCATCGACGACTTTTCGAAAGTCGCGGGCATCTTTTTGCGCGAGGACGTCCAGCAGGAGGTCCAACTCGTCGATATTGAAAAAGAAGGAGGAGCCCCATGGCCTACAGTTTAAATCCGAATGACCATATGCTCACGATCCGCGGCCGCCAGGTCGTCAACGGCGAAGAGGACGGCGAGACGGTCTATACGCAGTGCCGCTATAAGCGGGCGGGCGAGGCGCTGTTTATCGCCTATGACAGCGTCGAGGAAGGCCCGGACAAGGGCGTGCCCATCACCACGCGCAACCTTCTGCGCATCGAGGGCAGCGACCGCGTGACCCTGCGCCGCAGCGGCGCGGGCAGCGGCACCCAGCTGATCCTGCAGAAAGGGCAGCGGCACAACTGCTGCTATGCGACGCCGTTCGGGTCGTTTACGCTGGGCATTTACACGGCGGAAATTGAAAACCATCTGACCGAGGCGGGCGGCACGCTGCATGTGCGCTATACGCTCGATTTTAATTTGAACCAGGTCAGCGAAAACGAATTATTCATCACGATTAAGGAGGTTGCAAAGCCCCATGTCGAAGAATCTGGAGCTGGCAAAAACACAGATCGAAAGCAAACTGAAACAGGCCCTGAAGGACTGCGAAGCCGCTGGGCAGCTCAACCGCAAGCCGAACCCCAAACAGAGCGCGCAGGGCGCTGACGGGCCGGCCTTTATGCTGGAAGTGCCCGCCGACCGCGCGCACGGCGACTGGGCGTGCAACGCGGCGCTCGTCAACGCGCGCACGTACGGCACGGCGCCGAGGAAGATCGCCGACGCGGTTTTGGGGCGGCTCGACCTTTCCGGCACGTTCTTTGACCGCTGCGAGGTGGCCGGCCCGGGCTTTTTAAACTTTTACTACAGCCCCGCCTTTTACACGGCCGTGCTGCGGGAAATCCGCGAAAACGGCGAACGGTATGGCCGCAGCGATTTCGGCGGCGGCAAGCGGGTGTTGGTCGAGTTCGTCTCCGCAAACCCGACGGGCCCGATGCACATCGGCAATGCGCGCGGGGGTGCGATTGGCGACTGCCTGTCGAGCGTCCTCGACGCGGCGGGTTATCACGTCGAGCGCGAATTCTACGTAAACGACGCGGGCAACCAGATTAATAAATTCGCAGCGTCCCTGGAGGCGCGCTATCTTCAGATTTATAAGGGCGAGGACGCCGTGCCGTTCCCGGAAGACGGCTACAAGGGCGCGGACATCGTCGCGCACGCAAAGCATTTTGCCGAGCAGTACGGCGACCAATACGTCGCGTCTACCTCCGAGGAACGCCGCAAGGCGCTCGTCGATTTTGCGCTGCCGCAGAATATTGAGGGGCTGCGCCGCGATTTATTAAAATACCGCATCTCCTACGACCACTGGTTCCGGGAATCGACGCTGCACGCAAACGGCGACGTGGACCGTGTCGTCGAAGGGCTCAAAAAGCGCGGCGCAACGTACGAAAAGGAAGGCGCTGTGTGGTTTAAGGGGTCCGAATACGGCAGCGAGGACTTCGTGCTCGTGCGCTCGAACGGCGTGCCGACGTACGTCGTGCCGGACATCGCGTACCACTACAATAAGCTCGTCACGCGCGGGTTTGATAAGGCGATTGACGTGTTGGGCGCCGACCACCACGGCTATGTGCCGCGCCTGAAGGGGGCCTTAAAGGCATTGGGCGTCGACGAGAGCCGCTTGGATGTGTTATTGATGCAGATGGTGCGGCTCGTGCGCAACGGCGAAGTCATCAAGGCTTCGAAGCGTTCGGGCAAAGCGATCACGCTCGTCACGCTTTTGGAAGAGGTGCCGGTGGATGCGGCGCGGTTCTTCTTTAACCAGCGCGAGCCCAATTCGGAACTCGACTTTGACTTAGACCTGGCCGTCCAGCAGGACAGCCAGAACCCGGTCTATTACGTCCAGTACGCGCACGCGCGGCTGTGCAGCCTGTTTAAAAATCTTGCGGCCGAGGGCATGACGCTGCGCGACTGCACGGACGAGGAATTGGCCCTCCTGCGCGCGCCGGAGGAGATCGCCCTGATGCGCCACCTTTCGACGTTTGCCGAGGAAATCGTCGAGTCCGCGAAGCACTACGACCCCGCGCGCATCCCGCGCTACGCGGTGACACTCGCGACCTTGTTCCATAAATTCTACACCGCCTGCCGCGTTAAGGGCGAGGCGGATTCCTTGGCGGCCGCGCGGCTGTATCTGTGCGACTGCACGCGCACGGTGCTGCGCAACACGCTCGCGCTTTTGAAAATCTCCGCGCCGGAGAGCATGTAAGCGGGCGGAAAAAGGGGGCCGTGCGATGGACGATTTTTCTGCTTTTCCTTATGCGCTGCCGATGCTGCTCGATGGCGGCGCCGTGACGAATTTAACGCGCGCGGGCATGCCGGCGGGCGTGTGCATGGAGCAATGGGCCGCGGAGAATCCGGAGGTGCTCAAAGCGGTGCAGACGCGGTTCCTGCAGGCCGGCAGCACGGCCCTTCTGGCGCCGACGTTTGGCGCGAACCGTGCGTGCCTTCGGGAATACGGCCTGGAAGAGGCGGTGGAGCCGTTAAACCAGACGCTCATCGCCCGCACGCGCGAAAATGCGGGCGGGGCGCTCGTGGGGGCGCTGTTGGGGCCGTCGGGGCTCTTTGTGCCGCCCGACGGCGAGGCGGACTTCGACGACGTCTATGAATTGTACCGCGAGCAGGTGCGCGCGCTCGAACGGGCGGGGGCGGACTATATCTTCATGTCGTCTTTAACGTGCCTGTCCGATATGCGCGCGGCGGTGCTGGCGGCGCGCACGAACGATCTGCCGGTGCTCGTGACGATGAACGTCGACGAGAGCGGCCGCACGGTGACGGGCGCGGAGCTATTGCCGGTGCTTCTGACCTTACAGGCGATGGGCGCCGACGCGGTGGGGCTCAATTTCCCGTGTGCGCCCGAAAAGATGGCGGGGATTTTTGAAGACGTGTTCCCGCACGCGGGCGTGCCGCTCGTCGCGCGGCCCGGCAACCGCACGATCCCGCCCGCGGCCTGGGCCGGCGGGATGGAAAGGCTGTTTTGTGCGGGCGTGTCCGTTTTAGGCGGCTGCCTCGATACGTCGCCCGCCCACATTGCGGCGCTCAAGGCCGCCTTACAGGGGAAAACGCCGCGCCCCGTCGCGCAGGACCCCGACTGTGAGGCCGCGACGATTGAGACCGAGGCGTTTTTCCTGGGCGACGACGTGACGTATTCGCGGCCGCTTTTCTGCACGTCGCAGCTGCCCGACGACCTGATCGCGCTCGACGACAGCCCCGCAAGCGCCGCGCTCGTCGAGATTGCAAGCGTCGGCGACGCGCAGGTCTTGGCCGCATGCGCGCATCTGACGCGCATGCCGGTTGCCGTGCATGCGGACAGCCTGCCCGTGCTCGAGGCCGCGCTGCGGTATTACCAGGGGCGGCTTTTGATCGACACGCACTGCGCGCTCGACGAGGATGTGCTATTGCCGCTCGCGAAAAAATACGGCGCCATTTTGTATTGACGTATTGACGAAACGGAGGAAAAACGTGGACCTTTCGAATCCCCAGGTGCTCAAAAGCCTGCTTTCGCGCCACGGCTTTCATTTCAGCCACAAGCTGGGGCAGAATTTCTTAGTCAATCCCACCGTCTGCCCGCGCATGGCCGAGGCGTGCGGCGCGGCCCCGGGCGTGGGCGTGCTCGAAATCGGCCCGGGCGTCGGCGTGCTGACGGCGGCGTTGGCCGAACGCGCCGAGAAGGTCGCGGCCGTCGAGCTCGACCGGCGGCTTTTGCCGGTTTTGGAGGAGACGCTTTCGGCGTTTTCGAATGTGCACGTGATTTCCGGCGACGCGATGGAGATGGACTTAAAGGCGCTGCTCCGCGAAGAATTCCCCGGCCTTCGCGCCGCGGTGTGCGCGAACCTGCCGTATTATCTGACGTCGCCGATTTTAATGAAGCTGTTATCCTTGCGCCTGCCCGTCGAATCGATCACGGTCATGGTGCAGAAGGAGGCGGCCGAGCGGCTGTGCGCGGCCCCGGGGCAGCGCGCGTGCGGCGCCGTGAGCGCGGCGGTGTCGTATTACGCCGAGCCGCGGGTGCTGTTTCCCGTCGGGCGCGGGAGCTTTCTGCCGCAGCCGAACGTCGATTCGGCCGTCATTTCCCTGCGCGTGCGGGAAAAGCCGGCCGTGGCGGTCAAGGACGAGGCGTTCTTCTTCCGGGTCGTGAAGGCGTGCTTCGGGAAGCGGCGCAAGACGTGTGAAAACGCGCTTTCTTCCGGCCTCTCGGTGCCGAAGGCGGTGGCTGCCGCCGCGCTCGAGCGGGCCGGCGTGCCCAAAACGGCGCGCGCGGAGGCGCTGACGCTTTCGCAGTTCGCGGCCTTGGCGGACGCCTTGTACGGCGTGCAAAGCGCATGAAAGGAGCGGTTTCCCATGCGGAACTTGTCTGACCGGCAGCTTTCCGGCATCTTTTTCTGCATCGCGCTGGCGGCGGCGCTGCTCGCGATGATTTTCAGCCCCTTAAAGCTCGACGCCTTGTCGGTCGCGGCGGCGGTCGTCGCGATCGTCGTGAGCCTTGGAGGCATCTACCTGGCAGCGGTTTCCCAGCGCGCGGACGCGCCCGGCGGGGAGGACCCGCCGCCCCCGCCCGGCGGGAACATGCCGAAGCCTAAATCGTAAAAATTAAAAAAGGACCCGGGGCCCCAAAAGACGGCGCCGGGCCTTTTTTGTGCGCGGCCCTTGACAAGGGGGGCGGCGCGTGGTAGAATAGAGCTACCTCGATAAAGGGGTATTTTTTTTGCACCCTTTTGGGAGGGAGGCCGGGGCCTTCTGGCCCCCATATTTTTCCGGATAAACGGGAGGTGCCGTCATGCGAGTAAAGGTAGTTTTGGCCTGCACGGAGTGCAAGCAGCGCAACTACAACACGAAGAAAAACAAGAAAAATGACCCGGACAGACTCGAAATGAAGAAGTACTGTAGGTTCTGCAGGAAGCAAACCCTGCACAGAGAGACCAAGTGAGCCGGACGGAGGGACAGCAAATGGCTGACAAGGAAAAGAAGCCCGTCGCGGACAAGGCCCAAAAGCCCGCCCCGAAGGCCGGCGAAAAGCCTAAAAAGGCCGACGCTAAGGTGCCAAAGGCGGCAGCGGCAAAGCCTGCGAAGGGCGGAAAAGCCAAAAAGTCTGCCGAAAAGCAGAAAAGCCACCGCGTCCGCCGCTTTTTCCACGATCTGAAGTCCGAGGCCAAAAAGGTCGTCTGGCCGCAGCCGCGCGCCGTATGGAAAAACGTGGGCGTGGTTGTGGTGATGATCGTCGTGCTGGGTGTTGTGGTGTTCGGTCTCGACGAGGCGTTCGCCCATCTATTGCGGCTGTTTATGGACGTTGCGGTCTGACGAGAGAAATGAGGTCTGACGATGTCTGAAGAAGCGCGCTGGTATGTTGTGCATACCTACTCCGGTTACGAAAACAAGGTCGCGTCGAACCTGGAAAAAACGGTGGAGAACCGCAATATGCAGGATCTCATCACCGATATCCTCGTGCCCACCGAAAAAGTCACGGAGATCAAGGACAACAAGACACGCGAGGTCGAGCGGAAGATCTACCCGTCGTACGTGTTCGTCAAGATGGTCCTCAACAACGACTCCTGGTATGTGGTGCGCAACATCCGCGGCTGCACGGGGTTTGTCGGCCCGGAAAGCAAGCCGATTCCCCTTTCGGACGAGGAGGTCGCCGCACTGGGCGTGGAAAAGAAGAACGTGGAAGTCTCTTACACGGTGGGCGATACGGTCCGCATCGTGGAGGGCTGGCTCGACGGCTTTATCGGCACGGTGCAGGAACTCGACACGGAGCGCAACCGCGTTTCCGTGACCGTCAACATGTTCGGCCGCGAGACCCGCGCGGACCTGGAGTTAAGCCAGGTCGTGCCGGTGGACGACTAAAGCGGCCGAGAAAAGCAATTGGCATTTTGCGGGGAGCCACCCCCGCTGGATGAAGGGCCCGTCTGCGGGTCCTGTGGGAGGAGCGGAAAATCCGAAAGCATCCGCTCCGTTTACCACGAGTTTTGGAGGTGCAATAACGAATGGCTCAAAAGGTAACGGGTTACATTAAACTCCAGATACCTGCCGGCAAGGCAACGCCGGCGCCGCCTGTTGGCCCGGCTCTCGGCCAGCACGGCGTCAACATCATGGCGTTCACGAAGGAATTCAACGAGCGCACGAAAAAGGATGCCGGGCTGATCATCCCGGTCGTCATTACGGTCTACGCGGACCGTTCGTTCACGTTTGTCACGAAGACGCCGCCTGCCGCCGTTCTGATCAAGAAGGCGTGCAACATTGAGACGGCCTCCGGCGAACCGAACAAGAAGAAGGTCGCGAAGATCACGAAGGAACAGATTAAGCAGATCGCCGAGACCAAAATGCCCGACCTGAATGCCGCCACCATCGAAGCCGCGATGAGCATGATCGCGGGCACGGCGCGCAGCATGGGTGTGGAAGTCGTCGACTGAGACACCCGGTGGGAGGAACTGATTCATCCGCCAAAACCACTAAACAGGGAGGTTACTGAATTTTGAAACACGGAAAGAAATACGTCGACAGCGCAAAGCAGATCGACCGTTCTAAATTTTACGAGCCGGCCGAAGCGCTGGACCTTGCCGTGAAGACGGCAACGGCAAAATTCGATGAGACCGTTGAGCTGCACGTGAAGCTGGGCGTCGACGGCCGCCATGCAGACCAGCAGGTCCGCGGCGCGCTCGTTCTGCCCAACGGCACCGGCAAGCAGGTGCGCGTGCTCGCCATCTGCAAGGGCGACGCGGCGAAGGAAGCCGAAGAGGCCGGCGCCGAGTTCGTCGGTGCGGAGGACATGACCCAGAAGATCCAGCAGGAAGGCTGGCTCGATTTCGACGTCGTCGTGACGACGCCGGACATGATGGGCACGGTCGGCCGCTTAGGTAAGATCTTAGGCCCCCGCGGCTTGATGCCGAACCCGAAGGCCGGCACCGTGACGCGTGAGATCGGCAAGGCCATCCGCGAGGCGAAGGCCGGTAAGATCGAGTACCGTCTCGACAAGTCGAACATCATCCACTGCGTGATCGGCCGCGTGTCGTTCGGCACCGAGAAGCTCACGGAGAACTTCGACGCGCTGATGGACGCGCTCGTCAAGGCAAAGCCGGCGGCGGCCAAGGGCCAGTATATCCGCTCCTGCGTCGTTGCGACGACGATGGGCCCGGGCGTGCGCATTTCGCCGAGCCGCTTCGGTGTGTAAGCGCTGAAAAAAGAAAATACGCGGTGCAAAAGGCACTGCTTTAAAAAAACGGCGGCAGGCCGGGGGAGTTCCCGCGCCTGCCGCCGTTTTTTGCACCCAAAAAGGAGAGGCCCCTTTTTAAAAGGGCCCCTCTTTTTTAAAAAGCAGATGCTAATTTTTCGATAGCGTTTGCGCGTTAGGCGTCTTCCTGGCTCCACTCGAGGACCGTGCCGGTGTTTGCGTCGAGCTCAAATTCGTACTCGGAACCGTTATAGTGGATTTCGCCCTCATACGTGCAGCGGCCGTGGTCATGATCGTGGTCGTGGTCGAGCTCGATGCGGAGGTTCTGCTCCGTCGCGCCGGGCACGCGGGCAAGCACGATCTGCGAGGCTTCCGCAAGGCTCAAGGCCGGCGAGCAGCTGCCGCGGTTGCCGCTGCCGTTTCCGTTTCCGTTGTTCGCGCCGTAATTGGGGCCGTTGTAGGTGGCCGGCGTGCTCGACGCGGCGGCCGGCGCCGACGAAGCGGGCACGGGGTTCTGGGCCGGAGCGCTCTGGCTCGACGTGCTCGGGGCGGAGGCAGCCTGGCTCTGCGCGGCGGGCTGCGAGAGGGTCTTGACGTCCGAGCTCAAAATGGTGCCGTCGGAGGCGATTTCGTAGTCATACGAACGCGACGCGGCGGTGAATTCGATGTCGTAGAACTTGCGGCCGTCGTCGTTGCCTTCGGCGACATGCAGGCGGTCGGTGTCGCTTTCGGCGACGCCCGCATCGGTCAAAGCCGCGGAAAGGGCGGCGTCGCGGCCGATATCTACGGCGCTGCTGGTGGTGCCGCCGTTCGGGGCGGCGCCGGGGGCAAGGCCGTTTTGGCAGGCGGTCAGCGTGAACAGGGCCGCGAGTGCGGCGGCGATGGCGGTGATTTTTCCGAAGGTTTTTGCGTTTTTCATAGGTATGCTCCTTTCTCATCGTGCGAAGCGCTGTGCGCTTTTGTGTTTCGTTGTATCTATACTTTACGGGGCGAAGATTAAAGGAACATTAGAAGTTTTCATTTTTTTATTTTTTTCATTTTTTATGTTTTGTGTGGTGCTGCGGCAGGCCGAATGTAAACGCGCTGCCTTCCCCCAACACGCTTTCGGCCTGGATCCAGCCGCCGTGCGCCTCGACGATCCACTTGGCCATCGAGAGGCCGAGCCCCGCGTGGCCCTCGCCCGCGCGCGCCGTGTCCGCGCGGTAGAAGCGCTCGAAGATGTGCGGCAGCGCGTCTTGCGCAATGCCAATGCCGTCGTCGCGCACGCAGACGACCGCTTCGCCGTTTTCGGCCTTGACGGTCACATCGATGTGGCCGTTTTCCTTGCTGTACGCGGCCGCGTTCGAGAGCAGATTTAAAAGAAGCCGCAAAAACAGCGTCTCGTCCACCTCGGCGAAGACCTCCGCCTCGGCACGGCACGCAATCGTGACGCCGCGGCCTGCCTGGGTTAGGAGCAGTTCCTCTTCCTGGACGGCCGTCTCGACGAGCGGCGTCAGGTCGATGCGCTCGGGGTGCAGCTGCAGCCGCCCCTGGTCCGTGCGTGACAGGAACAATAGCTGCGACAGCAGTTCCGACATGCCCCGCGCCTTCTTTTCAATGCCCAGTACCGCGTCCTCCACGGCGGGCGGCACGTCCGTTTGCGCCTTCACCGCGTCGCACTGCGCGAGGATGACGCTGACCGGCGTGCGCAGTTCGTGCGAGACGTCCGAGACAAACTGCTTTTCGCGCGCGAACACGCCCTCGAGTTCATCGAGCATGCCGTCGAACGTGTGCGCGAGGTTCGTGATTTCATCCTGCCGCCGGCCGCTGCCCGCCTCGCCGACGCGGCGCGACAGGTCGGCGTCCGTGCGGATTTCCTGGACCGTTTCGGTAATCTTTTTGACCGGCAGCAGTGCCCGCCGCACGGTGCGGTAGCCGATGACGGCCGTCAACACCACAAGCCCCGGCAGCAGGATCAGCGTAAACCGCACGGTCACGCGCAGGTCCGCCTCCGCGTCCGTTACGCTCGTAATGCCGCGCAGGTACACCGTCTCGCCCGTTTCGAGCGGCAGCGACAAATCATAGACGTACCATTCCCGGCCGCTCTCCGACAGCCGCCGCACCTCGCCGTCCGAAAGCGGCGGGCTTTCGTCAAAGCCGTAGGGGATTTTTCCATAGAGGAGATAAAGGTTTTCATCGTAAAGCGAGAGATAGATATCGCCCTCGACGGTGTAAAAGTCAGAATCCAGGCGCAGCGCCCCGTTTTCAAAGGAAATATCGGCGGCGGCGCTGTCCTGCACGCGCGCCGTTAAGCCCGCCTGGACGGAGGCGAGCACCTCCCGGCTGCTCAATGACAGCAGAATCGCGAGGGCCGCGCACGTGACGAGCACCATAAAGCACGTATACAGCGCCGTCAGCCGCCCCTTTAATCCCCAGTGCAATCCCCGGCGCATCAGCCATCCTCCTTTAATACATAGCCCGCGCCGCGCACGGTGTGGATCAGTTTCTTTTCGTGGCCGTCGTCAATCTTGCGGCGCAGATAACGGATGTAGACGTCGATCACGTTGGAGCCGCCCGCGTAGTCGAAATTCCACAGATGCTCTTCCAATTTGCCGCGCGAGAGCACGATGCCGGCGTTTAGGGCCATATAGCGCAAAAGCGCAAATTCCTTGCCGGACAGGTGGATTTCCTTGCCGCCGCGCAGGACGGTGTGCGTGTCGAGATAGACTTCGAGGTCGCCGACGCGGCAGCAGTTCGACGGCACCTTCTGCGGCTTGCGCAAAAGCACGCGGATGCGCGCCAACAGTTCCTCGAACGCAAAGGGCTTCACCAAATAATCGTCCGCGCCGGCGTCGAGGCCCGAAACGCGGTCCTCAATGCTGCCCTTCGCGGTCAAAAGCAGCACGGGCGTCGCATCGCCGCGCGCACGCATCGTCTTTAAGACCGTGAGCCCGTCGAGCTCGGGCATCAGGATATCGAGCACGGCCACGTCGTATTCGGCGCTTTCGAGGTAATCGAGCGCATCGCGGCCGTTTTCGACGGCATCCACGCCGTATTGCTCGGCTTCCAGGCGCTCTTTTAAGAGGCGGTTGAGTGTTTTTTCATCTTCGGCAATCAAAATCCGCATCGGGACATGGTCTCCTTTCTCCTAAGCGGGAAATGGGGCGGTCAAGGGTGTTCGGAAGGTCCGGCGCCCTGGATTTTTATGGTGCTCGTGCCGTCGGGCAGGACGGACACGGCCACCTGGGTCTGGATCATCGTCTGCAGCTCGCTGACGTGCGAGATAATCCCGACCGTGCGGCCGCTGCTTTGCAGGCGCAAAAGGGCCCCCACCGCCGTGTCGAGCGTCTCCTGGTCGAGCGAACCGAACCCCTCGTCGATAAACAGCGCGTCGAGCCGCACGGCGCCCGACTCGTTCTGCACGACGTCCGAAAGCCCGAACGCCAGAGACAGCGACGCCAAAAACAGCTCCCCGCCCGAAAGCGTGCCCACGGCGCGCTCGCCGCCGGCCGCCGCGTCCAGCACGCACAGGTCAAGCCCGGCCATCGCGTTGCCGGAAGCGGGCGCCTGCCGGCGCAAAAGGCGGTACCGTCCGCCGGACAGGTCCGCGAAGAACACGTTCGCGCGCGAAAGGATATCCTCGAGCATGACGCTGAGCACAAACTGCTCGATCGGCATCTTGCGCGTGTTGTGGCCGGACAGAAGCCGCGCCAGGCGCTGGGTTTCCGCGTATTGGGCGCGCACGGTGCTGCCGGCGGCTTCGAGTGCTTCGAGCTGCTTTTTGGACTGTACGGCGCCGCGCAGGCTTTCGGCGGCGGAGCCGAGCGACCGGGCCGCCGCTTCGGCCGCTTTGCGGCACGCTTCGCGCGCCGAGAGGGCTTTTGTAAGGTCGGGCGGCGCGTCCTGCGGCAGCGGGGCGGCCGTTTCGGGGAGCGCGGCCTGCGCGGCCGAGAGCTTTTCGGCGGCTTCCGCCTGGGCGGCGGCCGCGCTTTCCCGGGCGGCCTTCGCCGCGGCGAGGGCTTCGCGCGCGCCGGACACGCGCGTCCGGATGGATTGCTCCCGCGCTTCGAGCGACTGGGCCTGCTGCAAAAGCGCCTGCAGCTGCGCCGAAAGGACCTCGGCGGTCCGGCCGTTTAGCAGCGCCCGGGCCTCGCGCGCGGCGGCGTCCGCGGCGGCAAAGGCGGCCTCGGCCTTGGAAAGCGTTTCGCGGGCGGCCTGTTCGCGCGTGCGGGCTTCGTCGCGTTCGCGTTCGCGCTGGCGCAGCAGCGCCCGCAGCTTCGGCAGGGCTTTTGCGGCGCTTTCGGCGGCCTTTTGGCTTTCGCGCGCACTTTGCAGCGCTTGCGCGGGCTTTGCGGGCGACGGGTGGTGGATGGCGCCGCACACCGGGCACGGCTTTCCGGGGCGCAGGTCTGCCGCCACGGCCGCCGCGGCGTTTTCGCGCAGGGCCTTCTCCACGGCGGCGGCCCAATGGGGCAGCGTGTCGGCGAGCTTCCCCTGCGCCTCGATCAGCGCCGCGCCCTTTTCACAGCGGGCGGCGGCGTCCGCGGCTTTGGCCTCGAGTGCTTTGCACGCCGCTTTGGCCCGCGCGGCGGCGCTTTCGGCATCCTTCGCTTCCCGGGAAAGGGTTTCGGCCCGTTTGGCCGTTTGCAGCGACGTCTGCAGCGCCGCGGCCTGCGCGCGCTTTTCGGCGGCCTGGGCTTTCTGCTGCTGCGCCTGCGGCAGCGCCTCTTCGGCCAGGCGGAGGGCGGTTTCGGCGGCGGCTTCGGTTTCGCGCGCGGCGGCGAGCGCCGTTTTTGCCTTTTGCAGGCGCGTGTATGCCGCCGCCACGGCCGAAAGCGCATCATAGGCGGCGTTTGAGCGCTGCAGCGCCTGCTGCGCCGCCTCGTTCTGGACGCCCAGCGCGGCCGCCTCGGCCTGCAGGGCGGCGCATTTTTCCGCGAGGGACGATAGGTCTTCGACCCCTTCGCGGCGGAGGATGGCATGGCAGGAGGCGGCGTTTTCATCGGCCTTGCGCTTCTGCTCGGCCGCCTGCTGGGACAAAGCGGCCGTATACCGCGCCCAGCGCTGGGTATCGAACAGCGTGGTCAAAAGCGCGGCCTTTTCCTTGGAGGACGCGAGCAGCAATTTTAAAAATTCCCCCTGCGGCAGCACGACGACCTGCGAAAACTGCGCGGCCGAAAGCCCCAAAAGCGATTGTGCGCAGGCGCGCACGCGCGATTCGCTGCCCTCTTCCCAGAGCTTCCATTCCTCGCCGTGACGGCGCTTGTAGCAGCGATGGCTTTCGCGCACGCCGGCGTCGCCCGAACGCTTTTGATACGGCAGCATCGTGCGCACAAAGCGGTATTCTTTCCCTAAATAAGAAAATTGGAAATCGACGGCCGTTTCGGTCTTGTCATCGGCCGAAAGGCTGCGCATATTCGCGAAGCGCCGCCGCCCGCCCGTCGAGCAGCCGTATAACGCAAAGCTCATCGCGTCGAGCACGGTCGTCTTGCCCGCGCCGGTCGGCCCGGTGATTAAAAACAGCGGGTGCTCCCCGAGCTGCGTAAAATCGAGGCGCGTGGGGTGGACGTAGGGGCCGAACGCCTGCATCGATAAAAATAGCGGGGTCACAGCGCCGACACCTCCTTCTGCGTTTTTGCAAAATGCTTTAAGTCCGCGTCGGTGGCCTCTTCGCCGCAGATCTCCTTCAGGAAAGCGCGGAACACGGCTTCGTCGCCGGCGCGGTGCTGGCGGATCTCCTCGCGCAGCTGCGCGGTTTCCCCGGTGCCCATATGCAAAAAGCATTCGTTTGCGACGGTCAGCACATTGGGCCAATATGGCCGCAGGCGGTCGAGCGGCTGATAGACGGGCGCGGGGTCCGTTAAGGAGACGAACAGGTAATCTTCCGAGGGCGCCGCCTGCGCCTGCGCGAGCAGCTCCGCGAACAGGCCGCGGACGCGGCGCACGCGGCGGGGCGGCACAAACGGGATTTCCTCGCAATGGACGGCGCCGTTTTCCAAAAGCACGCGCGTGACGCTCTTTTCCTGGCCCTCCTCGTCAAAGCTGTAGGCGAGCGGCGCGCCGGCGTAGCGGCCCGGGCCGGCCTTCTGGGGCCTGTGCAGGTGGCCGAGTGCGACGTAGGAAAACGGCGAAAAGCAATCGAGCCCGACCTGGCTTGCGGGCCCGACGAACGCCGGGTTTTCGCTTGCGCCGGCCGTGGAGCCGGCCGCGAAGCAGTGGGTAATCAGCACGTTCGGCAGATCGCCCGGCAGTTCCAGCCGCCCCAGCAGCGCGCGGTAGGCGTCGTTCTGCGTGTGGATGGAGTCGTCGCCGAGTACCTCGCGCGCCGCGGCGGGCGTGCAGTAGGGCAGAAAATAAAACCGCGCGCTTTCGCCGGCCTTCGTTTCGAGCACGTACGGGGTATCGAGGTCCTGCGGCCGGGTGGCGAGCACGACCCCTTCGCGCCGCAGGAAACTTGTGCCCAAAGAGAGCCGCTTTTCGCCGTCGTGGTTGCCGGTCACGGCCAACAGCGGGAGATTTCGCGCCTGCAGGCCGCGCAGGAATTCGTCGAACAGCAATACGGCCTCGGTGGGCGGGACCTGGCGGTCGAACACATCGCCCGCGAGGAGGACGGCATCGGGGCGTTCGCGGTCGAGAAGCGGGAGCAGCCATTCGAGGAGGAAATAGGCCTGATCTTCTAAAAGGCTGCGGCCGAACAGGGCTTTTCCCAAATGCCAGTCGGCGGTATGGAGTAAGTACATGGCTGTGGTCCTTTCTTTTTTTGCAGGCTTAGCGCCTGCGGGGCTTTGGGGGGGCTCAAGCCGCCCCGGGGCTTTTTGAAATTTTGCAGGCTTAGCGCCTGCGGGGCTTTGTTTACCCACTTTATCTTTCTTTAAATTTCTGATTTACTTCTTCGACGCGCTCGGCGTTCTGTTTGGAGCTTGCCGCTCCGGGGCCTTTTTTGTCCGTTGGCTTTCTTTATCCCCTTTACCTTTCTTTAAATTTTTAATTTCTTCCTTCGACGCGCTCAGGCCGCGCGGGGGCCCCTACTTTTCTGCTTCTGCAGAAAAGTAGGCAAAAGAGCAGCCCAAAGGGGTTCCCCCTTTGGAATCCCCCTGCGGTCGCGCTGGCGCGGCCTGCGGCCGCAATTCGCGCGAGGGAGGGGCGGAACTCCTCGCCGCTTCGCGGCTGGAGCTTCCGCGCTAGACTTGCGTAGGCGCTGCCGTAATGCTGCGTTGGACGCGGTCCCATGCGCGTTCGCGCATGATCGGCAATCTTTGGCTTGACTTTTTCGTTTTTGTTTGACTTTTAGCTTTGTTCTATGCGCTGCTTCGCTGCGCGCGTGAACGGTAGGCTTTCCCCTTTGGGGAACGTGGGGGCAAGGGGGCGAAAGCCTTCGCAAATCTGCGCCGAAGCTCCAGCCGCGAAGCGGCGAGGAGTTCGGCAGGCTTCCTCGCGCGGTTGTGCCGAAGGCACTCTAGCGCGACCGCAGCGGGGAATCCCAAAGGGGGCGCAGCCCTCTTTGGCCAGTCTTTGCCTACTTTCTGCTGGTCAGAAAGTAGGGGCCCCCGCGCGGCCCGAGCGCGTCGAAGGGATAAAGTAAAAATTTAATAGGCGTAAAGAGGGTAAACAAAGTCAACGGCCAAAAAGGCCCTGGGGGCGGCAAGCCCCCAACCCCCCCTGGGGGCGGGCTGCGCCCCCAAATCTCCCCCGGCGCCCTTTTCTTTTTGCGAAAATGCTGGTATACTGGAAAGCAAGCCGAATGGCTTTCCTTCGAAAATACG
Organism: uncultured Clostridia bacterium; assembly: GCA_944385055.1. Taxonomy (GTDB): domain Bacteria; phylum Bacillota; class Clostridia; order Oscillospirales; family Acutalibacteraceae; genus Caproicibacterium. The sequence continues at coordinate 42,284 of CALWVT010000008.1, forward strand.
AGACCTTTGCGTCTATTTTATCATATTGGGGGCGAAACATCCATGAAAAAACGGCTCCTCTGCTTCTTCCTGGCGGCCTTTACCGCCTTTTCCGTATGGACGGCGCCGGCCGCGGCCGCGGACGTCACGGCTTCCACGGCTTCCCAGACCAGCGAAAGCGGGACGGCGAGTTCCGAATCGCCGGTGTCTTCCGAATATGTGCCCGTGCAGAACAGCGACGCCACCTATACGCCCGATTTCAACGTCGGCAGCACCGCCGCGCTCTTGATGAGCCTCGATACCGGCACGGTGCTCTACAGCAAAAATGCCGACCAGAAAATGTACCCCGCGTCCACGACGAAAATCATGACGTATATGGTCGTCATGGACCACGTCACGAACGTCGATACGGAGACCGTCACGTATACCGAAGAGATGGAATCCGTGATTGAGGGCACCGGCAGCTCGGTCGCGGGCATGGAGGTCGGCGACGTGTTTACGGTCCACCAGCTGCTCTACTGCATGATGGTGCCGTCCGGCAACGACGCGGCCGTCATGCTCGCAAGCTACGTCGGCAACGGCGACCTCGACGCATTTGTGCAGATGATGAACGACAAGGCCGCCGAACTCGGCTGTGAGAACACGCATTTCGCGAATCCGGACGGCCTGCATGACCCGGACCATTACACGACCGCGCGCGATATGGCGAAAATCACGCAGGCGGCGCTTTCCTATAATTATTTCCAGGAGATCGTCAACACGACGACGTATTATGCGACGCCGCAGAACCGCCCGGACGTCAGCCGCATGCTCTCGACGACGAACTACTTAATCGACCGCAACCAGCAGGGCCAGCAGTACTGGTATCAATACGCGCGCGGCGTCAAGACCGGCCACACCGACGAGGCCGGCCACTGTTTGGTATCGACGGCCGTCGCGGAGGGGCAGTCGTACTTATGCGTCGTGATGGGCGACTTTACGGGCAACCGCTGCGATATGACGGACACGCGGAGCCTGTACCGCTGGGCGTACCGGAATTTTCAATTAAAGAAGGTCGCGAGCGCCAACATGCCCGTCGGGGAAGTGAAGCTCGCCTACGCGTGGAACCAGGATACCCTGCAGTATGAGCCGGAGACGGACGTCTCGGCTGTCCTGCCGAACGATGTGGCGGCGTCGAGCGTCGTGCTTACGCCGAGCCTGCCCGACGAGGTCGAGGCGCCCGTGCAGAAGGGCCAGGTTATCGGCACGGCGACGCTCATGTATGCGAACCAGACGCTCGCGACGGTCAACCTTGTCGCGTCGGAGAGCGTCGAACGCAGCCAGGTCGTCTATTCGGCGAACACGATTGGGGAGATTTTGACGTCGCCGTGGTTTATTCTGATCGGCTCGGTCATTTTGCTGCTTGTTGTGATTTATATCATTCTCGCGCTGATTTACAGCCGCAACAAGCGCAACATGAAGAAGGTTAAGAAGTATAAAGATTTTTAAGTTTTCATGCTTTTTGAAAGAGGGGCTTTCGGGCCTCTCTTTTTCTTTTTGGGGCTTAGCCGCCCCGGAGGCTTTTTTGATAGTTTGCAGGCTTGCTGCCTGCGGGGCTGATGCTTCTATTTGTGGGCTTAGCCGCCCGGGGGCCTTTTCTGCCCGTTGGCTTTTCTTATCCCCTTTGCGCCTATTAAAATTTTAAGTTTTCCCTTCGACGCGCTCAGGCCGCGCGGGGGCCCCTACTTTTCTGCTCCTGCAGAAAAGTAGGCAAAAGAGCAGGCTCAAGGGGGCCCTTCGCCCCCTTGAGAATCCCTCCGCTTGCCTTCGCGCTAGAGTGCCTTCGGCACAACCGCGCGAGGGGACAGCGGAACTCCTCGCTCCTTCGGAGCTGGAGCTTCCGCGCTAGACTTGCTTAGGCGTTGCCGTTTTGCTAGACTTTTGGCTGGTTCCATGCGCGTTCGCGCATGATCGGTGGGCTTTGGCTTGGCTTTTTTGTTTTTGTTTGACTTTCGGCTTTAGCCCATGCGCTGCTTCGCTGCGCGCATGATGGGCGGGCTTTGCTTTGACTTTTTGTTTTTGTTAGACTTTTGGCTTATCCCATACGCATTCGCGCATGATAAGTCATAGAAGTGAAATTTTTAGCTTGCTGTCCGTAAACCAGGCGCGCACGCGCCTGAAACCCAAAAATCTAGCGCGGAAGCTCCAGCTCCGAAGCGGCGAGGAGTTCCGCCGTTCCCTCGCGCGGTTGTGCCGAAGGCACTCTAGCGCGAACGCAGGGGGAATCCCAAAGGGGGCGCAGCCCTCTTTGGCCAGTCTTTGCCTACTTTCTGCTGGCCAGAAAGTAGGGGCCCCCGCGCGGCCTGAGCGCGTCGAAGGAATCAACTAGAATTTTAATAGGCGGAAAGAGGGTAAACAAAGCCCCGCAAGCGCAGCCTGCAAATTGACCTCCGAGCGCGTCGAAGGGAAAATGGAGAAGTTTCATAGGCGTAAAAGGGATCAATAAAGTCCCCGGCAGAAAAGCCCAGGGGTCGCCGAAACCCCAAAAAATAAAAAAAGCCTTGACAACCACCGCGAAAGCGGTTATAATAATCTACGCTGTTCCAAAGACAGCAGGTGCATCTAAATGCGCAAAGGGGTCTCCCGCCTGCCGAGGAATGCGGAAATCAGAACGTGCGCCGCAAAGCGCCCGAGAAGTAGAATTTCTGCCTTTCCTCCGGTATTGGGGGAAAGGCTTTTTTGTTGAAGATTTGGTTTCGGGGAACGCCCCGTGGAGGTGAAATCATTTGCCAAGTGAGAAAACACTGAACGCCAAAAAGCAGGCTGTCGCGGATCTTGCGGAAAAGATCAAGAACGCGAACGTGGGCGTGCTCGTCGAGTACAAAGGCATCAACGTTGCCGACGACACCAAGCTGCGCAAGGAAATGCGTGAAGCTGGCGATTCCTATCAGGTCGTGAAGAACACGATGCTCAAGCGTGCGCTGGAGCAGGCCGGCATCGAAGGGCTCGACAGCCTTCTGGAAGGCAGCACGGCCCTCGCGCTGGGCGAAGATTACGTCAGCGCGCCGAAGGCACTGAAGAAGTACGCAGATACGAGCAAGACCTTTAAGATTAAAGGCGGCTTCGTAGACGGCGGCGCCGTGGACGCGGAAGGCGTCAAGGCGCTGGCAGATCTGCCGAGCAAGGAAGTCCTGGTGGCGACGGTCCTCGGCGGCTTGAATGCGCCGATCACCGGGTTTGTGCGCGTCTTGAACGGCACGATCCAGGGCCTCGCAATTGCGCTGAACGCGATTGCCGAAAAGCAGTCCGCACAGGCATAAGAAGATGCCCGCAAAGACGGGCAGCGTAAAAAACGAATGAAATCGACATGTTGGAGGTATTACAATGTCTGAGAAAGTTGAAAAGCTGGTTGAAGAAGTAAAGGGCATGACCGTTCTCGAGCTGAGCGAACTGGTGAAGGCTCTGGAAGAGGAATTCGGCGTTTCCGCTGCGGCTCCGGTCGCTGTCGCTGCTGCTCCGGCAGCCGGCGGTGCTGCTCCGGCTGCAGAAGAGAAGACGGAGTTCGACGTTGTCCTGAAGTCGCCGGGCGCAAGCAAGATCCCGGTCATCAAGGTTGTCCGCGAGATCACGGGCCTGGGCCTGAAGGAAGCCAAGGCGCTCGTCGACGGCGCTCCGAAGGCTGTCAAGGAAGGCGTCTCCCAGGAGGAGGCCGATTCCATCGCTGCAAAGCTGAAGGAAGCCGGCGCAGAGGTCGAAGTGAAGTAAGAAGTTCTCATCGAGAGGGCTTTTTGGGAAGGGCAGAACCGCTTTTTGAAAAAGGGTTCTGCCCTTCTTTTTTTGTTTAGGAACTGCGCTCGGTGGGGCGGAAACTCCTCGCTCCTTCGGAGCTGGAGCTTCTGCGGATGGATTTGCAAAGGCTTCGAAAAGGATCTTCTCTTTTCTTGAAATTACCTTTGAAAAGCCACACCTGGCGGTGTGCCTTTTCTTGAAGGTCCTACTTTCTGCTCCTGCAGAAAGTAGCAAAGACAGGCCAAAGGGGCTCAACCCCTTTGGAATCCCACGGTTGGAGTTTCCCTGAAAACATAAATTTCCGCACGAAAGCGGTTGACAAACGTGGGCGTTTGGTGGTATGCTTCTATCGATCCAAAAAAACGGATATCTGAAAACGTTGATGAGGAAGCCTGGCATCCCTCTGCGCCAGAGAGCCGGCGCCGCGGCTGAAAGCGCCCGCCGCAGAGCGTGCCAACAGGTGACCACCTCGGAGTGCGCGCCGAAAGAAGGCGTGCCGGCACAGGGCCCCGTTATAGGCCCCAAATGAGATGCGCCACAAAGGGGTTCTCCGATGGGGCGTAATCTGGGTGGAACCGCGAGACTAGAACGCATTGGCCTTGCCCCAGTGTTGGGGCAGGGCCTTTTTTGGCTTTTGCCCCCAAGAAACACCCCCGCCGGGGAATTTTCAAAAAGGAGCGTTTCCAATGATCCAAGTAAAACTCAAAGACGACGTCCGCACGTATGAAGCAGGCGTCACCGTTTACGAAGTCGCGCAGAGCATCGGCGCGGGCCTTGCGAAGGCGGCCTGTGCCGGGCGCGTCGACGGCGAAGCGGTGGACCTGCGCACGAAGCTCGACCACGACTGCACGGTGGAGATTTTGACGTTTGATTCCACCGAAGGCAAGCACGCATACTGGCACACGACCGCGCACATCATGGCGCAGGCCGTGCAGCATTTGTTCCCCGACGCGAAGTTCGCGATCGGTCCCGCGATTGAAAACGGCTTTTACTACGATTTTGACCTGCCCCGCACGCTCACGCCGGAGGATATGGACGCGATTGAGAAGGAAATGAAGGCGATCATCAAGGCCGACATCCCGCTCGAGCGCATCGAGATGCCCGCCGACGAGGCGCTGAAATTGATGGAGGAAAAGCACCAGGATTATAAGGTCGAATTGATCCAGGAGCACAGCGGCAAGGGCGAGAAAATCAGCTTCTATGAGCAGGGCGATTACATTGACCTGTGTGCCGGGCCGCATCTGATGCGCACGGGGCAGGTTAAGGCCGTGAAGCTCACGAACTGCACGGGCGCTTACTGGCGCGCCGACGCGAACAACAAGATGCTCCAGCGCGTGTATGGCATCTCGTTCCCGAAAACGTCGCAGCTCGAGGACTACCTGCACATGCTCGAAGAGGCGAAAAAGCGCGACCACCGCAAGTTGGGCCGCGAGCTCGAACTGTTTACGATTATGGAGGAGGGCCCGGGCTTCCCGTTCTTCCTGCCGAAGGGCATGATTTTAAAGAACCTCTTGCTCGACTACTGGCGCGAGGTCCACAAGAAGGCCGGTTACCAGGAAATCAGCACGCCGGTGATTTTGAGCCGCAAGCTCTGGGAGCGCAGCGGCCACTGGGATCATTATAAGGAGAATATGTACACGACCGTCATCGACGGCGAGGATTATGCGATTAAGCCGATGAACTGCCCGGGCGGCATGCTCGTGTATAAGACGAAGATGCGCTCGTATAAGGACCTGCCGCTGCGCATGGGCGAGATCGGCCTTGTGCACCGCCATGAGCTTTCCGGCGCGCTGCACGGGCTGATGCGTGTGCGCTGCTTTAACCAGGACGACGCGCACATCTTCATGACGCCCGAACAGATGAAGGACGAGATTAAGGGCGTCGTGAAATTAATCGACAGCGTCTATAAGACGTTCGGCTTCCCGTACCACATCGAGCTTTCGACGATGCCGGAGGACCACATGGGCGACGAGGCGACGTGGGAGAACGCGACGAACGTGCTGCGCGAGGCGATCACGGAGCTCGGTTACGACTACGACGTCAACGAGGGCGACGGCGCGTTCTACGGCCCGAAGCTCGACTTCCATCTGCAGGACTGCTTGGGGCGCACGTGGCAGTGCGGCACGATCCAGCTCGACTTCCAGCTGCCGGAGCGCTTTGAGCTCGAATATATCGGCGCGGACGGCCAGAAGCACCGCCCGGTCATGATCCACCGCGTCGTGTTCGGTTCGGTGGAGCGCTTCATCGGCATTTTGACCGAGCATTTCGCGGGCGCGTTCCCGCTGTGGCTGTCGCCGGTGCAGGTGCAGGTGCTGCCGATTGCGGAGCGCCACCACGCCTACGCCGAGCAGCTGCGCGACATGCTCGAGAGCGCGGGGCTGCGCGTCGAAGTCGACGAGCGCAGCGAGAAGATCGGCTATAAGATCCGCGAGGCACAGCTGCAGAAGACGCCGTACATGCTCGTCATCGGCGACAAGGAAATGGCAGACCAGAACGTTTCCGTGCGTCACCGCAAGGCGGGCGACCTCGGCGCGATGTCCGTGAACGATTTCATCGACCGCCTGCACGAGGAAGTCGCGCAGAAGGCGCGGGATTAAGTGAAAACGCCGGGCGCACAGCGGCGTGCACCCGGATAGAAAGGGGGAGGCTTTTTGCGGCTCTTTGCAATTGGGGACGTTGTGGGCAGCGTGGGCTGCCGGTTCCTGCGGGAAAAGCTGCCTGCCTTTAAACGGTACAAGGGCATCGACGTGGTCATTGCGAACGCGGAAAACAGCGCGGACGGCAACGGCGTGACGGCGAAGTCGGTGCGCTATCTGCTCGACAGCGGCGTAGACCTTTTGACGGGCGGCAACCACAGCTTCCGCCGCCGCGAGACGTATGATCTTTACGACGAGTGCGAACAGCTTCTGCGCCCGGCGAATTTCCCATCCGGGGCGCCGGGACGCGGGTTTGCGGTGCTCGATTTCGGCCGTGTGCAGTTAGGGGTCTTAAACCTTCTGGGCACGGTGTATATGGAAGCGATGGACAACCCGTTTTACGCGGCGGATGCGCTTTTAAAGGACGCGCCGAAGATGACGGTGGTGGATTTCCACGCGGAAGCGACCGGCGAAAAGCGCAGCCTCGGGTATTATCTGGACGGGCGCGTCAGTGCGGTGTGGGGCACGCACACGCATGTACAGACATCGGACGCCTGTGTGCTGCCGAAGGGGACGGGGTATATTTCCGACCTCGGCATGACGGGCCCGGTGGAGTCGGTGCTCGGCGTGAAGCCGGAGCTGACGATTCAGAAGATGCGCACGAAGATGCCGGTGCGGTTTGCACTCGTACAGGAGGGGCCGATGAAATTAAACGGCTGCCTGTTTGACCTGGACGAAAAAACGGGGCGGTGCAGATCTGCAGAAGCGGTGGAGCTTCGATGAAAAGAAGGAGACGCTTTGTGTCTCCTTCTTTTCTATTTTCCTCTGGTTTTGCAGGCTTAGCCGCCTGCGGGGCACTTCGCAGGCCGCGGGCACCGTTTTTCTTTCTGAGAGCCTTTTGTTATCCCTTTTATGCCTATTAAATTTCTAATTTATCCCCTTCGACGCGCTCGGGCCGCGCGGGGGCCCCTACTTTTCTGCTCCTGCAGAAAAGTAGGCAAAAGAGCAGGCACAAGGGGGCCCTTCGCCCCCTTGAGAATCCCCTCGCTTGCCTTCGCGCTGGCGCGTGCTTCGCACGCAATTCGCGCGAGGGGAGTGACGGAACTCCTAGCCGCTGCGCGGCAGGAGCTTCCGGGAGATTTGAGAAGGCGTTGCCCGCAAAGCCGTTTCGGACGCGGTCCCATGCGCGTGCGCGCATGATCGGCAGACGTTCCCTAATGGGGAACGCGGGGGCAAGGGGGCGAAGCCCCCAACAGGCGCGCATGACAAGCAAACTTTTCCCTTTGGGGAACATAGGGGGCAAGGGGGCGAAGCCCCCAACAGGCACGCGTGATCGGCAAACGTTTCCCAATGGGGAACATAGGGGGCAAGGGGGCGCAGCCCCCACCCCGAAGCGGTGGAGGTGCGGCGGTT
>CALWVT010000009.1 GCA_944385055.1 uncultured Clostridia bacterium
AGCGAGGACTTGGGGGTTTCCAAAGGGGGGCGTCCAGCACCCCACTTTGGTCCGGGGATCCGCAAGGGGGTGAAACTCCCTTGCGCCAGTCTTTGCCTACTTTCTGCTGGCCAGAAAGTAGGGGCCCGGCGCGGCCTGAGCGCGTCGAAGGAATAAATGAAAAATTTAAAGAAAGGTAAAGAAGATAAAGCGCGTTGAAGGGATCAAAATAAAATATAATAGGCGTAAAAAGGATAAATGGCATCAAAAGAAAAAATAAAAAACCCCCTTGACAACGGCGCCCCAGCGCCTATAATAAGAAGCAGGAACCCCCGGGGAGGGGGTAGGGGGGTGCCGCCCCCATAAGGCGCACCCCAAAATGCAAAGAAGGAGGGAAACTTCCATGCAAAAGGAAAAATTCATCGTCACCGGCATGACGTGCGCCGCCTGCCAGGCCCATGTGCAGAAGGCCGTCTCCGCCGTGCCGGGCGTGCAGCAGTGCGACGTCAACCTCTTGTCTGGGACGATGCAGGTCGCCTACGACGGCGCCGCAAACGCCGACGCCATCTGCCAGGCCGTCTCCGCCGCCGGTTACGGCGCAACGCCCGCCGACGCGAAGGCCGACCCAGCCGCCGCCGAAAAATCGGCCCGCGCCGCCGCGAAGGAGGAGCAGACCCATATGCTCCACCGGCTGATCGCGTCGATCGTGTTCTTCGTGCCGCTGTTTTACGTCTCGATGGGCCATATGATCGGGCTGCCGCTGCCGCCGTTTCTGGCCGGCCTCGAAAACGCGGTCAATTACGCGATGGCGCAGCTTTTGCTCGTGCTGCCGATTTTGTATTTAAACCGCAGCTACTTTATCCGCGGCTATAAATCCCTGTGGCACCGCGCCCCGAATATGGATACGCTGATCGCCGTCGGCGCGACGGCCGCGCTCGTCTACGGCGTCGTCGCCATCCTCCAGATCGGCCAGGGGCTCGCGCACCAGGATTGGGCGCTCGTCGAGCAGTACCACATGGACCTGTACTTTGAATCCGCCGGCACGATTTTGACCCTCATCACCGTCGGGAAATATCTCGAAAGCCGGTCCCGCGGGCAGACGACCGCCGCGGTCGAGGCGCTGATGGACTTAAAGCCGCAGACCGCCCGCGTGCTGCGCGGCGGCGAAGAGCAGGAAATCCCGGTCGAGGACGTCAAAGTCGGCGACACGGTCGTCGTGCGCCCCGGCGCGCGCATCCCCGTCGACGGCGTCGTGATAGAAGGGCTCTCCGCCGTTGACCAGAGCGCAATCACCGGCGAGAGCATCCCGGTCGAGAAACACGTCGGCGACGAGGTCCTCTCCGCGACAATCAACGGCACGGGCCGGCTGTTGTTCTCCGCGACGAAGGTCGGCGGCGACACGACGCTTTCGCAGATCATCCAGCTCGTCGAGGACGCCGGCAACAGCAAGGCGCCGATCGCGCGGCTCGCCGACAAGATCGCCGGCGTGTTCGTGCCGGTCGTCATGGGCATCGCGCTCGTCGCGGCGCTCGTGTGGCTGTTTTTGGGGATGGGCGTCGGCGCGGCCTTAAAGACGGGCATTTCCGTGCTCGTGATTTCGTGCCCGTGCGCGTTGGGGCTCGCGACGCCGGTCGCGATCATGGTCGGCACGGGCAAGGGCGCGCAGCTCGGGATTTTGTATAAATCCGCGACGGCGCTCGAAAACGCGCACCGCGTCGATACGGTCGTGCTCGATAAGACGGGCACCTTGACGCAGGGCCGTCCGGAGGTCACGGACGTGCTGACGGCCCCGGGCGCCGGGATTTCCGAACGGGAGCTGCTCGAAGCGGCCGCCGCCCTCGAGGCGCCGAGCGAGCACCCGCTGGCGCAGGCCATCGCGCGCCGGGCCGAAACGGCGGGCATTTCCCCGCGTCCGGTTTCCGGTTTCTCGGCGATTCCGGGCCGGGGCTTGACCGCCACGCTCGACGGGGCATTCTGGTATGCCGGCAACGCGCAGCTCATGGCGGAGGCGGGCGCCGATGTTTCCGTGTTTTCGAAAGCCGCGGATGACCTCGCCGCGCGCGGGCGCACGCCGCTGTATTTCGCGCGGGACGGGAAGATTCAGGGGCTTGTGGCCGCGGCCGACCTCTTAAAACCCACGAGCCGCGCCGCGGTCCGGGCGCTGCGGGGGCTCGGGCTGCACGTTGTGATGCTCACGGGCGACAACCGCCGAACGGCCGAAGCCGTCCGCCGCGATTTGGGGCTCGACGAGGCGGTCGCCGAGGTGCTGCCGCAGGATAAGGAGCGCGTCGTGCGGCAATTGCAGGAAAAGGGCCGCAAGGTCGCGATGATCGGCGACGGCATCAACGACGCGCCGGCCCTGACGCGCGCGGATATCGGCATTGCGATCGGCGCCGGCACGGACGTCGCAATCGAGAGCGCGGACGTCGTGCTCATGAAGAGCGACCTGCTCGACGCGGTGGCGGCGCTCGAATTGTCCCGCGCGGTAATCCGCAACGTGCGCGAAAACCTGTTCTGGGCGTTCTTCTATAACGCGCTGGGCATCCCGCTGGCGGCGGGCGTGTATTACCCGCTCTTGCACTGGCAGCTAAACCCGATGTTCGGCGCGGCCGCGATGAGCTTAAGCAGCGTGTGCGTTGTGAGCAATGCCCTGCGCCTGCGGTTCTTTAAGCCGAAAGCGGCCATCGCCGCGCGGGCGGCCGCCGAGAGCGGGCAGCTTCCGGCCGTTTCGCCGGCGAAGGAAGGCAAAACATGGACGATGTCCGACCGGGAACAAGCGGGAAATCCCGCGCCGGCCGGCCATACAGATAATACAGACAATGGAAAGGGAGTATCCAGCATGACGAAAATTGTAAAAGTGGACGGGATGATGTGTGCGCACTGCCAGATGCATGTGCAGAAGGCGCTCGAAGGCGTGCCGGGTGTTGAGAAGGCGGAGGTCTCGCTTGAGGAGAAGCAGGCGGTTGTGACGTGCGCGGAAAGCGTTTCGGACGCGGCGCTCACGAAGGCGGTGGAAGACGCGGGCTACACGCCGATGGGGGTCACGGCGGCATGAAGGCCGACCACGACCGCATCAAGCGGCTGTTAAAGACGACGCAGGGGCAGATTTCGGCGATTTTACGCATGATTGACGAGGACCGCTACTGCATTGACATTTCGAACCAGATCCAGGCTGCGGCGGCGATGCTGCAGAAGGCGAACCGCGAGGTATTGCACGCGCACATGCGCGGCTGTGTCATCGAGGCGATTCAGAGCGGGGACCCGCAGGAGACGGAGAAAAAAATCGAAGAGCTGTGTGCGGTATTTGATCGTTCCCAGCGGAGTGAATGATTCTTTTTGAGGGGGGCCGTTGTGGCCCCCCTCACCCTTTTTTTATCCTTTTTACGTTTTCTGAGCATTTTACTTTTTTCCTTCGAGGCGCTCGGTGGTTTTTTTGCAGGCTGCGCTTGCGGGGCTTTCTTTTTTTGATCCCTTTTATGTTTTTTGAAAATTTTACTTTTCCCTTCGACGCGCTCAGGCCGCGCGGGGCCCCTACTTTCTGGCCAGCAGAAAGTAGGCAAAGACTGGCCAAAGAGGGCTGCGCCCCCTTTGGGATTCCCCCTCTGCGGTCGCGCTGGCGCGGCCTTCGGCCGCAATTCGCGCGAGGGGAGTGACGGAACTCCTAGCCGCTTACGCGGCAGGAGCTTCCGGGAGATTTGCGGGGGCGTTGCTGCAAAAGCCGTTTCGGACGCGGTCCCATGCGCTGGCGCGCATGATCGGCAAACTTTCCCCTTTGGGGAACGCGGGGGTAAGGCGTGCATGACCGGCGAGTTTTTCCCCTTTGGGGAACGTGGGGGCTAGGGGGCGAAGCCCCCAACAGGCGCGCATGACCGGCAGGCTTTTCCTAACGGGGAACGCAGGGGGCCAGGGGGCGAAGCCCCCAACCCGAAGCGGTGGAGGTGCGGCGGCCGTGGCGAGCGCGCATGCGCTCGCGCTTTCCCCAACGGCACCGAAGCTCCAGCCGCGCAAGCGGCGAGGAGTTCGGCCAGGGCGACCGCGCCAGCGAGGACTTGGGGGTTTCCAAAGGGGGGCGTCCAGCACCCCACTTTGGTCCGGGGATTCGCAAGGGGGTGAAACTCCCTTGCGCCTGTCTTTGCCTACTTTCTGCAGGAGCAGAAAGTAGGGGCCCGGCGCGGCCTGAGCGCGTCGAAGGAATAAATTAGAAATTTAAAAAAGGGTAAAAAGGATCAAAAAAGAAGCCCCCTTCCGCGTCGAAGGAATAAATTATAATTTTAAGAAAAGGTGAAAAGGATAAAAAGTGCCTCGCCCCCGCGTCGAAGGGAAAAGATAAAATTTTCAAAAAACATAAAAGGGATCAAAAAAGAAGCCCCCTTCCGCGCCGAAGGAATAAATGAAAAATCTAAGAAAAGGGAAGGGGATAAAAAAGAAAACCCTGAGCGCATCAAAGGGATAAAAATAAATTTTAATAGACGTAAAAAGGAGAAAAAGAACAATCACCTCCCCCCAGACCCCCTCATAAAGTAGAGTGCGAGGACCCCTCCTCGCAAAAAAAACCCGCCTCCATTTCCGAAAAAAGGCGAATTCCAACGCCCCTTCGGCGGGAGAAGTAGAAGGAGGTGATTGTGATGATGAAAGGTATCGATGTGAGCCGGTATAACGGTGAGGTCGATTGGAAAGCCGCCAAAGCCGCGGGCCTTGGGTTTGCGCTGCTGCGCTGCGGCTACGGCTCCGACCTCGAAAGCCAGGACGACCCGCAATTTGCCCGCAACGTCCGGGAATGCGACGCAAACGGCATCCCGTGGGGCGCCTACCTTTACAGCTACGCGCTCAATCCCACGGACGCCAAAAGTGAATTGCAGCATCTGTTGCGCCTGTTAAAGGGCAAACGGCCGCTGTTCCCCATTTACCTCGATATGGAGGACGCGGACGGGTATAAGGCGAAGCGCGGCATGCCGAGCCGGGAAGTGCTGACCGAAATCGTCAAAACCGTGTGCGCGGGCCTCGAAGACGCGGGATATCTCGCGGGCTATTACGCGAACCGCGACTGGGTGGAGACGAAACTTTTTCCCGAAAAATTGTCCGGCTACAGCTTCTGGTACGCGCGGCCGGGCGTCGAGAAACCGGACCGCGCCTGCGACGTGTGGCAGAGCGATTTCCCCTCGACGGGCGGGAAATGGCCCGGCGCGAATATCCCGGGTTCGGGCTGCGACACGGACGAGAGCTTCGTCGATTATCCTGTGCGCGTGCGGCAGGAGGGCAAAAACGGCTGGCCGCGCGCGACAGCCGCCACACAGCCGGCGCGCGCGGCCGACAGCGGGGAAATCGTCGAGACCACGTGCGTGCTCGACACGACGATGGACGTCGAGAAGCCGCTCGGCACCTGCTACACGCTAAAGCTCACGTGCCCGCAGAAACCGGCGGTCACGGCGGGGTCGAAGGGCGTGTGCGTGTGCCCGCTTTCCGCGGACGGCAAAAACACGTGGCTGTGTAACCTCGTGGGCTATCAAACGGGCGAAGTGGGCATCTATACGCAGGTGCCCGGCGAGGAAGTGTGCCTGCGGTTTCGCTACCGCGTGACGTAAAAGAAAGGGAAGGGATGCACGTGAAGGGCATCAACTGGAAACTGCGCCTGCAGAACAAGGCGACGGTCGTGGCGCTGTGCAGCGCGGCGCTGACGTTTGTGTATACGGTGCTCGGCCTTTTCGGCGTGGTGCCGAGCGTGACGCAGACGACGGCCGGCGACTTCGTGATGGCGGCGCTCAATGTGCTGACGGCGCTGGGCGTCCTGGTTGACCCGACGACACCGGGGGTCACGGACTAAAATTTTATAGGCAGGGGGGGCTGCCTTCTCCGACCGCTTTTCATCGGAGAAGGCGGTCTCTTTTTTTGTTTTTTTATCCTCTTTACGTTTTCTTTAAAATTTTATCTTTTCCCTTCGACGCGCTTACCCCTGCGGGGCACTTTGCAGGCCGCGCGGGGCCCCTACTTTCTGAGAAGCTCAAAGTAGGTAAAGACTGGCCAAAGAGGGCTCAAGCCCCCTTTGGGATTCCCCCCCTGACCCCCAATTTTAAAGTTTTCTTTGGCGCGCTGGCGCGGCCTTCGGCCGCAATTCGCGCGCCAAAAGAGGCTATAAAATCGGGGTTTGACGGAACTCCTAGCTGCTTGCGCGGCAGGAGCTTCCGGGAGATTTGCGGGGGCGTTGCCGCAAAAGCCGTTTCGGACGCGGTACCATGCGCTGGCGAGGACTTGGGGGTTTCCAAAGGGGGGCGTACAGCACCTTGGCGTCATTGGATAAATCCGGAGAGATAAGGAAACGGGGGAATATGATAGATTGATATTGACTATTTTGTATTTAGCTCTTTTTTATTAACTACCGTCTAAATCCGGGCTGTCTGAGAGGCGGAAAAGCCACGGACTGAAATATAGGATATGGGCGCTCCAGAGCGTCAGCTTTGCCACGTTCTGAAAAACCAATCCTGGATATTCCCATTTAGGCAGACAAAATGAAGCCGGAATATTGCCAGCCTCATAGTCATGGATAAACTGAGTCAGCTCCTTTTTTTGAGTGGTGGAAAATAGGGCAAACAGCTTTTCACCGATTTGTTTTCCGGATTCCTCTAAGTTCAGTACGACTCATTTCCCATATTACCATCACCCCTTTCTCTCGTTTCTACAGCATAAGAAATTAGAAATAGGAATTTATCTGAAATACAACTCGATTCACCATTCGTTTTTATCTTGCTACCAATTGCATTTCCATATCCGAATGAGTTTCATCCAAGGTGAACTGTTCTTCCAGCCCTTCAGTAAGTAAAACCTGTCTGTTCTGAGTAATCAGAATCATTTCAAAGCCGGGGTGGTTTCTCCAATAATCAATCGCTCCATTCGAGCCCATCACAAATAGGGACGTAGAAAGGGCATCGCATAGCTTTCCGTCCTTGGCTACAATGGTTACAGAAGCAAGGTCATTATTCACAGGGTAGCCGGTAGCAGGGTTTATGATATGGCCATAGATCGTGCCGTCATCCGCTATAAAAAAGTTCTCATAATTGCCGGAGGTCACCACCGCACAGTCGGAAGCGGTCAACACCCCTACGGTGTCGTTCTCAAATGGGCTTTGCAGTCCCAGCCGCCAGTCGCTGCCATCGGGCCGGGAGCCGATCATCACGATATTGCCGCCGAGATCGAGCAAGGCAGAAGCAACCCCTTCTGCAAGGCTAAAATGCGCAGCACCCAAGTGCGGGTCGCAGAAGGTTTTCCACTGGCCCTTTTCGCCATAGCCATCATGCTGTTCCAGTGCAGGCCCAAATGGAAAGAGAGAAGTATCAAATTCCAGTAGGCGCAGACTAAATGGACAGTCCGGGCAAAAGAGCGGCCACCATCAATGCCGAGGAACGTGAAAACATGGCGGGAAAGAAGGATCCCGCTGACCAATGACCCCAGCATTGTCAGTAAAATCAAAAGGACAAGCGCCGTTTGCAGAACACGGTACGCCGTATATTTCCCACGGAAAATGGCGCGGCTCCACTTAAAATTCAAAATGTGATGCAGCAGGAACAGCACCAGCATCCCGGCACCCACCCATTCGTGAAAGGCATCGCCCAGCATATGATAGGTCATTAAAAAAAGCAGTGCTACGGTCATGAGCAGATCAACCAGTATTCTGCAAATTGCTTTTTTTGACATTTGCACCGCCTCCTTACGCTAAAAATCCAATTTCGCTGAGATAATCCAAAATATATGACATCGCCGTGTCAAAACTGCTGCCATAAAAGCCGTGCCCTGCGCCGTGGAGGATATGGAGTTCCGCATCCGGGTAGCTTTCCGCAGCCCGCTGTGCATAGGACACATCTACAATTCCATCCCGATCGCCATGCAGGATCAGAACCGGGCTCGTATAGTTCGGCATTTCCGCATATACATCATAGTCCCACACATCGGAAACATAGTTTTTCCCAACATTGATCCAACCGTTGAAATAGAATTGCTCCGGTACTTCCTCCAGAGAATCAAACTGCTCATGGACCGCATCGTGAACCAGCAGCGCCGGGTAGAGCAAAATCAGCCCGGCAATCTCGTCCGGCCTGCGGGACGCCGCAACCGCGCTGGCCATACCTCCCTGGCTGGCCCCGATCAGGGCGATACGGCCGGAATCTACGAAGTCCCATTCCTTTGCCGCATCCAACACGGCCTCCACATCAGCGGCTTCTGTCATGACTGACATTCCCACCGTGCTGCCATCGCTGCGGCTTGCGGTACTGCCACCCCGGAAATCAAAGGTATAGGTTGCAATGCCGCGAGAAGCCAGTTCCTCTGCATACTCTGTACCGGAGCGGTGGGTGCTGCCCAGTTCGTGGGCAAAGATTACCAAGGGTACGGTGCCGTCCGTTTCGGGGATATAGGCCAACCCATATATGCTTTGACTTCCAATGGTGCAGTCCATTTCCCGTATTTCGTATTCGTATTCCGTCTGCTGCACGTCTGCCGCGTCTCTTTCCCTCACTTGTGCTTGTTCACTACTGGTATCCCGGGAAGAATCCTCCGATAGTGCAGAGGATTCCGTTTCTTCCGGTGCTTCCGATGGGTCGGACTCCGTGGCTGTGATCCCGCCGCAGGCAGCAAGAGTCAGCAGTAGACAGGCGCAAAGCAGAACGCAAATCCATCGTTTCATTTTTTCATTCTCCTGTCTGGCGGATGGCGTCTGCTTTCCGCCATGCCATTCTTAAAATTCCAAATTCTGTACCCATTCCGTGACGATACTCTCAGCATCGTCCAATTCATCCCAATAGACTGTAACGGGATCATCAATCACTGTGGCATCCGGCTCCAGCTCTGCAATGGTATCTACCGTCCGGGATGCGCCGCTGCCGCCGTGGGCGACAAAGGGAATGATGGTCTTGCCGCTGAAATCGTATTCCTCAAAAAAGGTATACATCGGCATGGGCAGGTCGGCGTTCCAGTTCGGGTAGCCGATGAAAACCACATCGTAATCATCCAGGTTGTCAATATGGGTGGAAAGCTCCGGGCGGGCGTTTTCCGCTTTTTCCTCATAGGCAAATTCCAACAGGTCATCCATGCTGTCCATAGGATACTCCTGAACTGTTTCGATCGAGAACAGGTCGCCGCCCACATTTTCCTGGATCACATTTGCCATAAAACGGACATTCCCTAAGCTTCCATCGTCCGATTCCTTACGGCTGGCCCTGGCCACAGTGTCCACGCCATCGTTTAAGGGGAGGCTGAAATAGGCAATCAGGATGTTTTGGCCGCCGTCGGATGCAGTGGAAGCAGAGCTTTCTTCCGAAGAAGGTTCATCTGTCTGTACAGACCCCGCCATGTTGCTCTGGCTGCTTTCCGCATCGGCACCGGATTCATCAGGTGTTTCACTGCTGCACGCGGCAAGGCTCATGGTTAAAATTGCTGCCAATACAACAGCCAGTCGTTTGTTGATTTTTTTCTTGTAATTCATTCTGGCACCTCCGTTAAAGCCATTCTCTTATTTTTTGCTCTGTCAGGGAGCTTGCATCTACACACTCCACAACGGTTCCGGCTTTACAGGCATTCTGCATGGTTGCAAGGCTCTTGCTTGGACCGCTGCCGCCATGCGTACAAAAACCATAAACCTGCTTGCCGGTAAAATCGTATTGTTCCAAAAAGCTGCAAACCAGCATCGGGCAGTTGTACCACCAGATCGGGAAGCCAATCAGAATACGGTCGTATTCATCAAAATTCGGAATGAACGTCTTGAGTTTGGGCCGGGCGTGAATGATCTGTTCCACCAGGGATTTCAAAGCTGTCATTCCGTAAGACGCAGGATATGCTTTTTCCGGCTCCAGTTTTATCAGATCGCCATCTGCTGCCTTGGCAATTCGTTTCGCTGCTTTTTCGGTAGTCCCGGACCAGGAAAAATAGACGATCAACGGTTTCACTGAATCACCTCCCATCAAGTTCCCGGATGCCACAAAAGCGGCATCAGATTATACAGATACCGGCGCACATAATCATAGTTGTGAACGCCGCCGTCCAATACTGCAAATCGAATGTTTTCCGCGCCATTTTCTGTGCCGAAATGGAAACTGTCAGGCAAATCCTGCATGGCTTGTATCTGACTACTCATCATAGGATAGGCGATGTCCTCTGAACCGGTGATCGCATAGATGAAAAAGTCCTCCGGGCCATAGCCGGAATCTTCCAGCGCCTGCTCCAGCACCCCGGCGGTTTCCTCCGGCTGGGAACCGCCGCCCTGCGTGGCGATGGCCCAGCAGTCGCCGCTGATAGGAATAAAGGTGTGGAAGTAGTCGAGATTTTCCATAAATACATACCAGGTGGTCACAGCCCCCATAGAGAAGCCTCCAAACGCCCGATGACCGCGGGAAGCAGTCAATCCCTGGGGATCGGTGGTTTCCGCATAGGTGGAATATTGGGACTCCACGGCTGGAATCAGATCGTTTGTCAGCTCAGCAGGGAAATGGGCTACCAGTTCCCCTGCCGTGGACACACTGTTATCTGTGTTGCCCATCGAATAAAATGTGGGCGTGACGACCAGAAGCGGCTCCATTTCGCCATTTGCGATAAGATTGTCCAAAATCCGCTTCAGCTCGCTGGACTGTCCCTCCCCGCCAAAGCAGGTCCCTACGCTGCCACCCCCGCCGTGGAGCAGGTACAGCACATCATATTGCCTGGTTTCGTCGTAGCCGTAGGGGACATAGATGTAGGCATATTTGTCCTGTGTTTCATCGGGATCGGTATAGGAGGCCGTCTGATACTCCACCCGCTCAATGGTTCCGGGCTGACTGGACTCCTGAAAATACGCCGCCGGGATCTCCCGAATCTCGTCCAGAGCCGGAATGCTGCCGGCAGGCACAGTTTCAGTTTCCTCCTGTGTCTGTGGTTCAGTTGCCTTTGCCGCTGTGCTTTGCGGTTGTGACGAAGCGGAAGCAGAGGCTGTATCTGTGTTCCCGCACGCGGACAGAAGGCAAACGCTCATCATAGCGACAAAGATAAGGGCAACTTTCTTTTTCATGGAAATATCACCTCCTGCGATCAATAGAAAGCGCGGCAGAGGGACCTGATTCCAGGCTCCTTTGCCGCGCTTTTGTATCTTCTATCACGGCAGAGGTATCAGTCGTGAATCTTGATATTGTGTAAAGCCTTGATAAAACCAGGATCGCTGTGATCCACAATCTCGCTGTGTCCCAGATCCAACTCGGCAATCTGTTTCATATCCGCCTCGCTGAGCTGGAAATCCCAGATGTTCATGTTCTGCTCCATACGTTCCTTGTGAACAGACTTCGGGATCACGGTGACGCCACGCTGTACGTTCCAGCGCAGTGCCACCTGAGCGGCACTCTTTCCGTACTTCTGCCCGATTTCGGTCAGCACGGGGTGCGTAAAAATGCCGTGTTTTCCTTCGGCAAAGGGCCCCCAGGCTTCGGGATGGACCCCATACTCCTTCATAAGTGCCAGCGCAGCCTCCTGCTGGAAGAACGGGTGAAGTTCCACCTGATCCACCGCCGGAATCACATCCACAGTCTCGCAAAAATCGGCAAGACGGTTGGGATAAAAGTTGCATACGCCGATTGCTCTCAGCGTCCCTTGCTTATAGGCTTCCTCCATCGCACGGTAAGCGCCGATATAATCTCCCACCGGCTGATGGATGAGATACAGGTCCAAATATTCCAGGCCCAGCTTTCTGAGCGAAGTCTCAATCGCCTTTTTAGCCCCTTCATAGCTGGCATCCTGTACCCACAGCTTGGTGGTAATAAACAGTTCTTCACGGGGTACGCCGCTCTTTGCAATGGCCTTTCCTACCGCTTCCTCATTCATGTAGGCAGATGCCGTATCAATGAGGCGGTAGCCGGTAGAAATCGCATCCAGTACAGCTTGCTCACATTGGGCCGCATCGGGCACCTGAAACACACCGAATCCCAATAGCGGCATTTTTACCTGATTGTTCAATGTCACAAATTCCATTTCATCACTCCTCATGGTTGGTATGTGGTTTGTCCTGGCAGTTTGCCCGGATGATCTCCGCCAGGGTGATATGTTCGTTGCGATACCGGGCCTCCGGGTTTTTCTCCGGCATCTTCAGTTGGATAGCTTTCTGGGGGCACGCATGGATACAGGCCATACAGCCCTGGCAGTTGGTTCCCTCATAAACCGGCTTTCCGTTTTGCAGCGTCCAGCATCCGGCAGGGCAGACCTTTGTGCAGACACCGCACCCGATGCAGGCATCTGTTACCTGGTAAATATCTTTCCAGCGGTCAGCCGGCGGGGTATTGCTGCGGGCCAGAAACTCCTGATGAGCGGCACGGTCCGCGTCGGTCACCGGGCTGATCCAGTGCCGCCGGGCTTCAATATCTGCCCGAATGACAGCAATCTGTTCGTCAACGCGCTTATCCAATTTTTTCTGCTCGTTCATATCAAAGGCGGGCAGGAAATTGTCTGCCATCAGCACGACGTTGATGTAGGCTGGGTGGATGCCGCAGCTCTCCAGCAGCTGCTGCGCCAGCTCCGCCGCACCGCCGTGGCGGTTGCCATAGGTCAGGATCATATAGAAGTAATCCGTTTCAAACGCGGCCTTGTGCAGAAACTCTTTGACCATCGGCGGGGCCTCATGGCCGAACACTGGACAGACAACGCCGATACGCGCATCCCGGAAAGACACGTCGGTTCCATCAATAACCTGGGGAATACTAACAAGGCGGTCATCCAACTGTTTTGCCACATACAGACTGTTGCCGGTGGCTGTGAAATAAAATACCATCGCATCCGCCCCCTTCAACAGTTTTTGCCGAAGGTATATGCCTCCTGCATGGCGGGTCTGCCTTTGATCTCACCCACACCAAACGCCTGTCCGTAGACCTTGCCCTTGACCACCGAGCCGGGTACACAGTCCGCAAATCCCTGAAGGTCGGCCATTGTGCGTTCCATCGCGTGAGGCGCATCGGCGGCAGTGGTGATGAAGTAAAATTCCTTGTTCTTCAACTGTGCGCCGCCGGCCAGACAGCGGTCGATCATGGTTTTCATCTGTGCCGAAATGGAATAGTAGTAAACCGGCGTGGAGAGGACGATCACATCGGCATCCATGAGCTTTTGCAGCACGTCTGCCATATCGTCCTTCTGAACACAGGTTCCGCCGTTACGCAGGCAGGCTTCGCAGGCCAGGCAGGGCGCGATCTTCTTTTCCCGCAGGCAGAGCTTTTCCACCTCATGTCCGGCTTCCCGTGCGCCCTTTACAAATTCATCTACCAGCAGCTCGGTGTTGCCGTTTTTGCGTGGGCTGCTGACAATCGCCAATACTTTCTTGCTCAACGTAGTTGCACCTTCTTCCCTTAGAGATGCTTCTGGAAGAACTTGAGGATCTGTTCCATGTTCTCCGAAACATAGGGCTCCAGGTCATACATTTCAAAATGCCGGGCTCCTTTGACCATGTAAAACTCCTTCGGCTCGTTGGCGTTCTGGTAAAGCTCCTCCGCACCCTGGCGGGTAAAGGCGTTCTCTGCCGTGATAACCAGATAGGGGACCTTCAGCTCCTTGATCGTCTCTGTGGGATGGAACTTGTGCCAGGAGATCTGCGACCAGGCCACGGGATTGACCATGTTCGCCGCTGCGCCGCGGTTGACATCCATGTAGTAGTCCACGCCTTCGCTCCCGGCAATGAGGTCGAGACGCTCCGGCTCGGCACCGTTTTCATAAGCTGCCTTCATTTTCATCAGCTCGTCATCACTGGCGGTAGTCACCATGCTCATAATGGTGAAGGGTACGATGGAGACTACTGCCTTCACACGGGGATCGTTGCGCACGCCGTTGGGAAGGTAAGCGCCGGAGCCGCAGATGCCAACACCTGCGATGCGGTCTGCATCCACATAGGGCAGCGTCTGTAAGTAGGTCACAGCACTGCGGATGTCGCTGCCTTTGATTTCCGGGTCCTCCAGACCGCGAGGGTTGCCCTCGCTGGAGCCGATGTAGGAGTTATCGTAGACCATTGTGACATAGCCGTGATCCGCCAGAAGCTGGGCGTACAAGCTCTGCACCAGTTCCTTTGCGCTCAGCATAGGACCTCCGACAACAACGGCGGGGAGCTTTTCCCCTTCTTTCATGGTACGGGGGCGGTAAACAATGCCAGCCAGCTTCAGTCCAGAATCCTGGTTTTCAAACACAACAGGGGTGCGTGCCACACGCTCGATGGGCGGCTTTGCAATGTTCAGTTCAGACATTTGAATTTCCTCCATTCATTTTCATCATGTACGATGCAGTTTTATTGATTTCATTTGTAAGACTTCTGATAAATGTTCACGCAGTCCTCATCGGAGAGCTGGCAGGGATCGTTGAGGAAGTTGGCTCCCAGCGTGTCACGGGCGTTCTGTACCATCTTGGGAAACTCGGACGGGTCAATACCGTAGTCGGACATCTTCAGATCGGCCACACCGCATTCTTCCTGCAATTTGACCAGGGCGGTGATGAAGTCCTCCGGCTTGCTGGCATCCTCCATGCCCATGAGTTTTGCCATCTCGATGAACCGCTCATCGCAGGCGTGCTGTTCCACAAAATGGCTGTAATACGCCTTGGAAATCATGATGAGGCCGGCACCGTGCGGCAGCTTCTCGTGGTAGGCGGACAGGGCGTGTTCCAGCGGATGGGCGCTGGTGCAGGAGCCGATCGCCATCTGGATGCCGGACAGGTAGCTGCCCAGGGCAACACAGCTCATAGCCTCTACGTTCTGCGGCTTACGGATGGAAGTAACCAGATTGCGGGCCACATTGCGGATAGCTTCGGCGGCCACCATTTTGCTGAACGCATTGCGGTTTGCAGAGATATAGCCCTCAGTGGAGTGAAACAGGGCATCAAAACCCTGGTAGGCCTTGAATTTTGCGGGCACGCTCATCATCAGCTCCGGATCAACGATAGCAAGCACAGGATAGGTGCCGGGACCGAATACGCCAGTCTTTTCATTGGTCTCCGGGTTGGTGATGACTGCGCCGCCGTCGGTTTCCGAACCGGTGCCCGCCGTGGTGGTGATGGCCACAATGGGAAGAGCAGGAGTCTGGGGCCACTGCTTCTTGCCGGTGCCGAACATCACATAGTCCCACAGGTCGCCGCCGTTGGCCGCCATCAGGCCGATGGCCTTGGATGCGTCCATCACGCTGCCGCCGCCCAGAGCTACGATGAAGTCGCAGCCGTTTTCACGGGCGAACCGTCCGCCCTCCTCCACCACAGGCTTGGTGGGGTTGGCCGCCACCTTGTCAAAGACCACATACTCCACACCGGCCTGTTTCAGCTCATTCTCCAGCCGGTCCAGATACCCGTTGGCGCGGGTGGATTTGCCATTGGAAATGACGATCAGAGCCTTTTTGCCATGTACAACCCCCATTGGGGTGTTGATTTGATTGTGCAGCTCATTCAGTTTGCCAGCGCCGAACAGCGCAGTAGTAGGTAAAGAAACAGTAAACATAATTTGTAACCTCCATTTTCAAATTTATTTTAAGTTTTCGTAATCAGCCGCGACCGGTTCCAGCCATTCACAGCTACCGTTCTCAGCCGGGACGGAAATCGCAATATGGGAGAACCAGCTGTCCGGGGCGGCTCCATGCCAGTGTTTGACCTCCGGCGGAATATTCACCACGTCGCCGGGATGCAGCTTGCGGGCGGGCTTGCCCCATTCCTGGTAGTAGCCGCGTCCGGCGGTACAAAGCAGGATCTGCCCGCCGCCATGATGAATGTGCCAGTTGTTCCGGCAGCCCGGCTCAAAGGTCACATTGGCGATGGGAATGGGCTGGGGCACCAGCCCCGCCAGATAGCTTCTGCCGGTGAAATACTGGGCAAAGCCGGTGTTTTCCTCACCGATGGGGAACATATCCTTCTTTTGAAATTCACTTTTGGTCATGGTTTTCCGCCTCCTTGCAGACTTCATTGATGACCCGAAGCGCGTTCAGCGTCCGGGGATAGCCGATATAGGGCATACACTGGGAGATCACGTTGATCAAAAACTGCTTGTCGTTTCCCACGCCGAGATTGCCTGCCGTGTGTCCTGCCAGTTGCGGTTCACAGCCGCCCTGGGCGGCAATGAAGCAGAAGGTAATCATCTCCCGCTGGCGGTTATCCAGCCCCTTGCGGGTGTAGTAATCGCCGAAGCAGTTGCCTGCCAGCCAGCGGTTGATATGCCGGCTTTCCTCCGGGCCACGGGAAGCTGCGCCGCGGTAACTTTCCCCGAACAGCTCCACCTGTTTGTCCTCGCCTTTCTGCACCCGATCCTCCGGGGTGGTAGTAGCCTGACCGGGCAGCGGAAGATGCACACCGTGTGCCTCCAGGACCTCATTGGTGATGTTCAGGAACGGATAGCTGCGGCCGATGCCGAGGTACGCCGTGGCCTGGTAGACGATCTCCTTCACCTCTACTGGGGTCACGCCTGCATCCAGCGCCTGGGGGAGAATCTCCCGGAAAAGTTCTCTACCCTGGCATCCAAGCAGAGCTGCCAAAACAGCCATGTACCGGGTGCGTTCATCCAGTGTCTTACCTGGTTCGTGGATGACTTCATCCCCGGCAAACCGTGAAAACAACTCGGAAAATTCCGGGTCTGTTGTCTCTAAGTTCCTAAGATAATGTTGCTTCATATCCAACACACTCCTTACGCATGAATTTTTACACTGTTGAGCTGCCTTGCGGTACAGTAACAGCGATGGTCGATGATCTCGCTGTGGCCGATGTCCATCGCCGCAATGGAAGTCATTTCTTTATCGGTCAACGTAAAATCAAAAATACTCAGGTTTTCCAACATCCGTTCCCGGTGGACGGTTTTCGGAATTGTCGCCACACCGCGCTGGTAATGCCAGCGCAGGATCACCTGGGCCGTGGTCTTTCCGTGCTTTTTGGCGATCCTTGTCAGGATAGGATGGTGAAAAATATCCCGCTGGGCTTCGGAAAGCGGTCCCCATGCCTGGGGCATGACGCCGTAATCCTGCATCACCTTTATGGCCTCTCCCTGCTGATAGAAGGGATGGATCTCAACCTGATTGACCATCGGCTTGATTGCGTGATTCATACACAGGTCCACCAGCCGTTCCGGGGAAAAGTTACTGACCCCGATCGCCCGTATCGCTCCTTCCTGGTAGAGCCGCTCCATTGCTCTCCATGCTCCGTAGATGTCGCCAAAAGGCTGGTGGATGAGGTAGAGGTCGATATACTCCAGGCCCAGTTTTTTCAGGGAGGTGTCAAAGGCTTTCAGCGTATTGTCGTACCCGGTATCCTGTATCCACAATTTCGTGGTCACAAAGATCTCTTTGCGCGGGATACCAGAACGGCGGATGGCGTGTCCCACCGCTTCCTCATTCCCGTAGGATGCGGCAGTGTCAAACAGCCGATACCCTGCGTCCAGCGCATTCTCCACGCATTGTTCGCAGAGCGCGGTATCTGTTATCTGGAAAGTGCCATACCCCAAGGCCGGCATACATACGCCGTTAGAAAGGGTACAATCCTGCATTTCTGCGCCTCCTTTGTTTTCCTTGCAGTATATTGTAGGCCGCATTCCGGCAAAAGTACAGTGCCGATTCTGCATCCTGCTTTGAATAGAACGCAAAGTGAACTTGAAAGAGCAGGAACGCTGTGGTACAATATAAATGAGCAGGAGGTGGCATAATGTTTGAGCTATACCAATTAGAGCAGCTGCTGATCGTAGCGGAGTGCGGCACTTTATCCGGCGCAGCCGAGCAGAATCATCTGTCTCCATCTGCATTAAGCCGGTCTATGCAGCGGTTGGAAAGCGAAATCGGGGTGACGCTTTTTATCCGGCATAAAAACAGGATAGAACTCAACGAGAACGGTAAACTTGCCGTGGACTATGCGCGGAAAATCATCGATCAAGCCAATGACATGGTCAGCGGTATTCGTTCCTTTGACCGCAGAAACCACACGATCTCGGTCGGCTCCTGTGCGCCTGCACCGTTGTGGAGCCTTCTTCCCATGCTTTCGGACCAGTATTCTGACAGGACGATTGCCTCGGATGTCCGTGACACCGAACTTCTGATCCAGGGGCTACAGGACGGCACCTATCAAATGATTATCCTGCCCTATCATCAGGAGATGGAGGGGGTGGAAAGCCGGCAATATCTCGAAGAACATCTTTTCTTTTCCCTGCCGCCGGCCCACCCGCTTTCCGGCAGCAAAGGGCTGCACTTTGCCGATTTGAACGGGGAGACCATGCTGCTCCGCTCCAAAATCGGCTTCTGGCATAAACTGCATATAGAAAAAATGCCGGACACCCGCTTTCTCATTCAAGAAGAGGTGTCGGCATTTGACGAACTGGTCAAGGCATCGGCGCTTCCGTCCTTTACCAGCGACCTGGTGATCCAGCGGGAAGGCGAGGTGCCCAACCGAGTCAAGGTGCCGATTCTGGATAAAGAAGCTAATATTGTCTATTACCTGTATTTCTCCAAGAAAAATCAGAAATCACTTGCTCATTTTCTGCAAGTGATACAGTTACAGAAATAATACAGTTCTTGTGTAACCTTAAATCTGCCAAATATGAACCAATGAATATTGTTAATATTCTTGCAATTGGTTATACCGAAAGTTAGATTATCCCGAATCTTTAAAAGAAGCCGCTTATTCACCTGCTTTTTGTAAAAAGATTCGGGATAACTTTAAAAAACCATTCCGTTGAAAAGCCACTTTCTCCTTTATGGAATGCACCCATGTACATGTTTGCGATTTTGGAGGGTTTTCTACCTGCCAAAACGCTTGTTGAGGGATAACCCCCAAGCCCCAAGATCGTCCCATTCGGTGACGGCTACGCGTCCTGCGGACGCTGAAAATTTGAAATAAGCAAAAGAAAAACTCTATGCAAATGGTTTGTCCATTCACATAGAGTTTTCTTATTTCCCGTTCACTTGGCATAGGTCAGTATTTTTACAATACTTCTTTATGATCCCCTGCCTTTCGACGGCGCCCTTTTTTATTCTGCATCCCATAAAAACAAATGCCCCCGCAGATCCTCGACCGTGTCCGCTACCTCTTCGGCGCCGGCCGCCCGCAGGGCCGCGCTGCCCGCATACCCGTACCCCGCGCCGAGAAACGGCATGCCGACCGCCCGCGCGCCTTCCAGGTCAAACCGCGTGTCGCCGACGAGAACCCCCGCGGCCGGGTCCTTGAGCCCGCAGGCCGCCATCGCGCGGCGCAGGATGTGGGCTTTCTGCGCGCCGGGCCCGTCGCCCTGCGCGGCACAAATGGAATCGAACGCGTCATAAATCCCGTCGCGCTTTAAAAGCCGGCGCACCATCTCCTCGGGCTTCGACGACGCCGTCAAAAGCGTCGCCCCCGCGGCCCGCAGGTCCCGCAATAGCGCCGGCACGCCCGCGTAGAGCTCGCTTTCCTTCCAGCCCTCTACGTTATATAAACTGCGGAAAATCTGCACCGCTTTCTGCGCCTGCGCGAGTGTCATGCCCGCGAAATGGATATACGCGTACTCGGCCGGCGGCCCGATATACCGGCGCAGCCCCGCCTCGTCCGGCACCGGGAATCCCATCTGCTCGAGCGCATACGCCACGCAGTGCTCGATGCCCCGGCCCGTTGCGCACAGGGTCCCGTCGAAATCGAAGAAGATTGTATGATACCGCAGCCGCATTGCCGCGCCTCCTTTGCCGTTTTTGGTGTTTTCGGATTCTTTTATTATACCTGACCGGCCCTGCGGGTGCAATGCTCTTTCTGTGAAGGGGGGATTAAAAGTTTGTTGGTGAGGGGGTTTGCAGGCTGCGCCTGCGGGGCTTTATTGATCCTCTTTCCCTTTCTTTAGATTTTTGATTTATTCCTTCGACGCGGAAAGGGCTTCTTTTTTGATCTCTTTTACGCTTTCTTATAATTTTTTCTTTTCCCCTTCGACGCGCTCGGGCCGCGCGGGGGCCCCTACTTTCTGCTCCTGCAGAAAGTAGGCAAAGACAGGCGCAAGGGAGTTTCACCCCCTTGCGAATCCCCGGACCAAAGTGGGGTGCTGGACGCCCCCCTTTGGAAACCCCCAAGTCCTCGCTGGCGCGGCCGTCCCGGCCGAACTCCTCGCCGCTTCGCGGCTGGAGCTTCGGTGCCGTTGGGGAAAGCGCGAGCGCCTGCGCGCTCGCCACGGCTGCCGCACCTCCACCGCTTCGGGGTGGGGGCTTCGCCCCCTGGCCCCCTGCGTTCCCCGTTAGGAAAAGCCTGCCGGTCATGCGCGTTTGGGGGCTTCGCCCCCTTGCCCCCTGCGTTCCCCAAAGGGGAAAGTTTGCCGATCATGCGCGCCAGCGCATGGTACCGCGTCCGAAACGGCTTTTGCGGCAACGCCTTCGCAAATCTCCCGGAAGCTCCTGCCGCGAAGCGGCTAGGAGTTCCGTCACTCCCCTCGCGCGGTTGTGCCGAAGGCACTCTAGCGCGACCGCCAGGGGGAATCCCAAAGGGGGCGCAGCCCTCTTTGGCCAGTCTTTGCCTACTTTCTGCTGGCCAGAAAGTAGGGGCCCGGCGCGGCCTGAGCGCGTCGAAGGGATAAGAAAAGATTTTAAAGAAAGGCACAGAAGGACAAAAAAGCCCCGGGCAGCATAGCCCAAAATCCCCCCGCCCCTGCGTCAAAGGAGAAAAGGAAGATTTTTAAACAGACGCAAAAGAGGTAACAAGGCACAGACAAACCCAAAACCTTCTATATATAAAGGAAAAGGAAAAAGGGGCCGATCGCCCCCCAAATAGATCTATCGAAACGCCGGAGCCGCTGCCCCGGGAAATCATCTCCCCCGGCACAGCGGCTCCATTGTCTTCATTTGTGCGCAAATACAAGCATTACTTGTCCTCTCTGGAAGCCATCCCCCGGTGCGCGTTGAGCATTTCGACGAGGGCAAAAACCAGCGACTGCTCTTCCGGCGTCAGGTTCTGGAACGCCTCTTCATCTCGAGGATATTCTTCCCTGGAATTCGGCTCAAAATTCAGTTTTTTCCCATCTGGTCTTCAATTTCAGCCAGAATGGTGCTCGGATGCACGTCCATTGCTTCGGAAATGCGATAAAACGTTTCCAAAGTAGGCCGTCTCGTACCACGCTCAATCGCGCTCAAATGCGTACGCCCGATGTCCGCCAGGCCGGACACGACTTCCTGCGAAAGTTTGCGCTCTTCCCGGAATTTCTGTATCACGCGCCCGACGACGATTGGATCCAACATGTTTGTTCGCCTCCTTTCACAAAATAGTTTAAAAATTTCCCCGAACTTTTTTGCGCACATATGTTGTCAAATGCGCACAAGTGTGCTATAATGAACTCAACATAGCGCAGAGATGCAAATACGGAGCGGGAAGGGAGAGTCCCATCCCGAGGAAGATTTGCAAAGCGATACAAGTTTTCCTAAGCTCCACCGCGCTTATGCATACAATTGTTTTAAGGAGGACAAAAGAATGAACAAGAAAGTAAGCAAAACGCTTGCTGCGGTTCTCTCTGCTGCGATGGCGGCTAGCGCCTTCGCTGTGAGCACCGGGGCTGCGTTTGCGGCGGACAATCAGATTTCCGCTAGTGTCGCACCGTTCACGGTTGGTATCACGAATAATGCAGACACGACAAGTGGCCGTTCTTACGTTGACTTGAACAAACTGGTCGACGGAAAGACGGGAACCATTACGGTTAATGGCGTGACGTCGGATGCAACGATTAAACTGACTGGTACTGACGGTTGGCATGTAGACACGAACGATACGTCGATTGTCACAGTGAATGCTAACGGTGTGTTGACTCCGTGGGATCAGGCTACCGATTTGACGAGCCCCCGCACGGTTGTCGTTACGCACCAGGCAGAACTTACTGCGAAGACAATTGCAACCACGGGTACGGGTTCTACAGCTGTGACTGCCGACCATGTAACTGTTGCTGTAGAAGTTACGGTTTACCCGGAAGGCAAGTATATTATTTTGCCGGAGACGAATTATGCTGTGGGCGCTACGCCGGCAAGTGAAGAGACCATCTCCATGAACCAGAAGCTTGACTTAGCAGCTTATCTTATTGAAGATGATAAGAGTGGTCAAGTCAAGTTTGACAAGAAGTGGGGTGAAGGTTCTCGTGAGGACGGCGCGATTTATAATGGCTGGACCGCAACCTCCAACTGGAAGTCTGACAACGATGCCATTGATGTAAATATCGGCACGGGTGTTGTGGCCGCTCAGGACCCGGAAAATCCGCAGGTCGGCAGTGCTGAAATCACGGCTACTGTATATCAGAATACCGACACACATAATTGGACGAAGTTAACTGAAGATGATCTTACGATTAGGGCTGACGACGTCATCCCCTTCACGGTCAATGTCGATGACACGTACAAGGTCATGGGCAACAAAAATGATGAGTTTATCGCAAATGGCAGTGTCACTCAATCGGAAGACGCGAAGCCTTACAATGTTGAGGGTAAAGACATTATCGTTGACCTTGCCGCAAATGAGCAATCTGGTAGCTCAGATAGACCGAATACCAATCAAACACAAGCAGCAAACGATGATGCTGATACATCTGTAGTAATCGGCGCTGACGCTGTTGTTGGTACCATTACGAATAATGCCGCTAGTGTTCCGATTACCGTAACTGGTACGACGGAGGACATTACGTCTGCTGGCACGGTTAATGTTCAGGACAATCTCAAGGATTATCCGAAGGCTGGCTCCACGATCACGACGGGCAACATTTCTGCTCCTACGATCAACGTGACCGGCACGAACGTTGTCAGCAACGTGACGGGCAACTATGAAGGCATCGAGACCGGTGATCTTGAGGGCACGAACATCAACATCACGGCGTATGACAACCAGGACGAAGAGCAGCCCCAGGGCCGCGGCACCGTTAAGGTTGGCAACATCACGATTCTCCGCGATGCGCAGGATTCCAGCAACACGGGCTTGACGCTGACGGCTGGCCAGTATGTCAATACGATGACGCTGGGCACGATTTCCGGCGAAGCTGGCCCGTATGAAGATTCTCCGTACGGCGCACAGGTCAGCGTGAACCAGGGCACGTTCAGCCTCGGCGATCTCGATAAGGTTGGCAAGGTCACGATTGGCACGAAGAATACGACGGCTGACGTGACGGTTGGCACGATTGATACGGGTTCGGTCACGGGCAGCAAGAGCGCACTTGATCGGACAGTCAATCTTGGCACGCTGCAGATCAATGCGAAGTCCGCTTTGACGGCTGACAGTGTGACGGTTGACCATATTCTGGATCGCGAGGGTTCCGGTGCTGGTTCCCTCACGATGACGGACACGGACAGCCTGTTTATTATGAACGATAGCCGTGTTCAGTCTGGTGCGATCAACACCTACCTCTATGTTCCGAGCGCACAGCCGGGTGATACGCTGTACACGAAGTACAACGATCAGGGCAGCAACTACATCTTTATCCCGGGCGCAAACAAGGTTCTCGGCGTGAAGAATTCTGACAAGTCTTATAGCTTCCAGCTCCAGGAAGTTGGCTTTGAAGGCATCCGCATGGTCAATAAGGCTGTTTCCGTCGGTGAGACGCCGGTTACACTGAGCTTGGCCGCTATGCCTGACAGTGCTGAACTGCCGGATGGCGTGACGGTTTCTTGGACGGCTACGAAGAATGCGGCTGGCGAGCAGACCGTTTCCCTGACGCCTTCTGCGGACGGCATGAGCTGTGTCGTTGCTGCGACGGGCTACACGGAAGACAACATCAACGGTGGCAACAACGTTGTTGTGACGGCTACGCTGATGAAGGACGGCAAGGTTTACGGCGATGTCGCTGCGAACTCTGTCAATGCAACGGTTACTTTGACGAATGAGACGGCTGACATCCCGCTGACGGGCATCGCGCTGTCCGAGACGAGCATGACGATGCAGCCCGAAGAGACCCAGCAGCTGACGGTCACCTACACGCCTGCTGACACGAACTCCGACAAGACGGTCACCTGGTCCACCTCCGATGAGGCGGTCGCGACGGTCGACGCCGAAGGCAATGTCACGGCTGTTGCAGACGGCACCGCGACGATCACCGCAACCTGCGGCGAGTTCACGGCTACCTGCGAAGTGACGGTTTCCGAGAATCCGTTCACGGTTGTTGTCACGAACGCAGAAGGCGAAAAGACCACCTGCGCAGCGGATGGCTCCACGGTCATCGAGGTTCCGCAGTCCATGGCGTTCAACTTCGACATCTCCTCTGAAGAAGAGATTGCAGACTTCGACTACACGGTCGGTAACTGCAAGGTTGGCGGCACGAACACGAACACGGTTTGGAACGGCACGTCCGGCTCCTATCAGATCTATGCGGCTGGCGCAGTGGGCTCCGAGACCGGCGCTTACATCAACGGCATCAAGATCTTCACGCTGCGTGTGACGGATCGTCCGTTCACGTCTGACACGACGCTGAACATGAACATCTCCCGCGGCCAGACCTATCAGTTCGCGATTACGCCGGACGACCCGAACGCGTCCTTCACGTTCCTGACGGCGAACGGCGAAGCGCTCTCCACGTCCTACAACAAGGCAGTGTACCCGGATGCAACCGGCACGTACTACTGCAAGGTCACGGCAAACGCTGTGAACCAGGATGTTGGCGTGTACTGCGTGATCGACGGCAAGACCTACAAAGTCTTCACGGCGCATTTGGTCGGCTAATCTATCTATCTAATTTGATTACAAGGTACGTCTCACTAAAATAAATGTAGTGTATTTGCGCGGCGGCGGCCCCGAGGGAAACCTCGGGGCCGTCGTCATATCTATTTGTGTTTGCCTTGCATTGGGCGCCTTTTTGCGGTATACTAAACCCCGAAAAAGGAAGGAGTCCTCCAAAATGGCGAAGAAAAAAGACGAAAAAACGAATGTCATGCGCGTGCTCGACCGCGCGAAAATCCCCTATACCCCGCATTTCTACGACCACGAGGACGGCAAGATCGACGGCGTCGCCGTGGCCGAAAAGCTCGGCGAGCCGTTGGAGGCCGTGTTTAAAACGCTCGTCACGCACGGCGCCGACGGCGGCTTTTACGTGTTTGTGATCCCCGTCGCCGAAGAGCTCGACTTAAAAGCCGCGGCCCGCGCCGCCGGCGTCAAGCGCGTCGAAATGCTCCACGTCAAGGACCTTCTGCCCACCACCGGCTACATCCGCGGCGGCTGCTCGCCCATCGGCATGAAAAAGCCGTTCCCGACGGTCCTCGACGAAAGCGCACTAAAGCAGCCGAAAATCCTCGTCAGCGGCGGCAAGGTCGGCACGCAGGTCGAGCTTTCGCCGCAGGACCTCCTCGCCCTCGTGGGCGCCTCCACTGCGCCGATTACCCAGCTTTCGTGCGCACACGCCTAAAAATTGTGCAAATGCATGATTGTCAAGCGCACCCCCTGCCCGCGCCTTGCCTTGCCGCCGCCGCGGGTATATAATACTACGTATGGAATCTGTCTTTTGACAAACCACGAGGAGGAACCAATTTGAAGTACAGTTTCATCATGTTAAAGCCCGACGCGCTCGAGCGCGGTTTATGTGTCCAGATTCTGGAACGCCTCAAGGCGGCCGGCGTCGAGATCGAAATGGCCGACTGCCGCAAGGTCGGCGCGCAGCTGTTGTCCCAGCATTACGCGGAGGTCATCGCGCGCTTTGGCCCGGATTTTGAGCGCCAGTGCGTCGATTATTTTGCAAACCGCTGGGTCATGCCGATGGTCGTCAAGGGCGAAAGCGACACGCTCATCGCCGACATCCGCAAGGTCGTCGGCGCGACGAACCCCGCCGCCGCCGAGAAGGGCACCATCCGCGGCGACTTCGGCATCGACAGCTACGAAAAGTGCAACGTCGAGCACCGCGCCTGCGAGAACCTGATCCACGCAAGCGACAGCCCCGAGGCCGTCCGCCGCGAGATCGGGTTGTGGTTTGGCCCCGCTTATGCCGAAAAATATGGCGAATAACGAAGCCCCGCGCCCCGAAAAGCGCTCGTTGGGCTATTACATCGACGCGCTCGTGCGCCACTACGCCGGCGGCCGCAAAGGGGAAACCCCCACGGCCAGAAGCTTTGGGCGCGTGTTCGCGGTCGTCGTGCTTTTAGCCGTATTGTTCGCGGCGTTGACCGTCGCGGACATCCTAGCCGGCGGCTTCTCGCATACGGAAACGGCGGCCGTCGTCGTGCTCGGCGCCGTCGTGACCGTCCTGCTCCTCGTCGTCGCCGTGCGCGCGTTCCGCCTCTGGAAAGGGGCAAAATAAGGGAATAAAAAAGAGAGCCCGTGTGTGAAAACGCGGGCCCTCTTTTCTTTTTGTCTTTTTCTTTATAATAATATAAAGGATATTACGCAATCGGATGTTAAATCTGCGCGCTCTTTTCGCGGAACAGCACGCCGGACATCGCCGGCAGGTCAAAGCGGATGCAGGGCTTGCCGCGCACAAGATGCGCCGGCACCGGTTGGGTGAAGCCCCCCGCGCCGCCGAACGACGGCTCCTCCGTGTGCAGGAGCACTTCGTACATCCCAAGCCGCCGCACCGGCATCTCATACCCCGGCACGGGCCGGTTCGAGAAATTCAGCGCGGTGTACAGCCGCTCCGGCGCCTCGGCATCCAGGCTGTCGCGGCAGTACGCAAACACCGCCTGCCCCGCGCGGCTTGTGTCCATCCAGGAAAAGCTCTCGGCGTTGTAGTCGTTTTTGTACAGCGCCGGATGCGCCCCGTACAGCGCCGACAGGGCCCCGTTGAGCCGGTAAAAGCCTTCGTGCGCCGTCTCGGACAAAAGCCCCCACTCGAGCGCCGCTTTTTCGTCCCATTCCCGGCGCGACGCGAGCTCGTTGCCCATAAAACTCAGCTTCTTGCCCGGCGTCGTGAAGAAGTACAGCCAGAATGCGCGCAGCTGCCGCATCTTTTCGTCGGGTGTCCCGTAAATCTTCCCCCAAAGCGTCCCCTTGCCGTGCACGACCTCATCGTGCGACAGCGGCAACAGGAAAATGTCGCTGTAAAAATACTCCATCGGGTGCAGGATCTCCTGCGCAAACTGCCCGCGCTCATCGGGCCGCTTCTTCATGTAATCGAGCACCTCGTTCATCCAGCCCATGTCCCATTTGTAGTCGAACCCGAGGCCGCCGTATACGACCGGCGCCGTCACCTTCTGGTAGATCGTCGAATCCTCCGCAATGCGCATCGCGCCCGGGTGCCGCTGCTCGAGCTGGTAATTCGCGCTGCGCAGCATCCAGATGCCGGCTTCGTTGAGGCCGCGCGACTCGTCCCCGCACGTGTAAATCAGCCGCGACACCGCGTCGTAGCGGATGCCGTCGAAGTGGTAGTACGTCAGCCAGAAGTCGAGCGCCGATTTTAAAAAGCTCACGACGTGCGGCTTCGTGAAATCGAAAAACGTCGTGCCCCATTCGCTGTCGCGCAGCGCCGGGTCGTCGCTTTCGTAGAGATAGCTCCCGTCAAATTTCGCGAGCGACGAGTAGTTATTGACAAAATGCGCCGGCACGAAGTCGAGAATCACGCCGATGCCCTGTTTGTGGCAGGCGTTTACAAAGCGCATGAGCCCGAGCGGTTCGCCGTACCGACTCGTCGGCGCGAAAAACCCCGACACCTGGTACCCCCACGACGCGTCGAGCGGATGCTCCGTCAGCGGCAGAAGCTCCACGTGTGTGTAGCCGTTTTCGCGCACATAGGGCAGAAGCGTGTCGGTCAATTCGTCGTAGCTTAAAAACCGCTTCGCATCCTTTTTGTCCGGGTGAATGTGCCACGACCCCGCGTGCACCTCGTAAATCGAGAGCGGGCGGTTGTAGTTTTTGTCCCGCGCGGCCATCCACGCGCCGTCCGTCCAGCGGAAATGGTCGATGTCGTACACGACCGACGCCGTCGCCGGCCGCAGTTCCGTGTAAAAGCCGAACGGGTCCGCGCGGTCAAAGAGCCCCTCTTCGGTCTTTACGCGGTATTTATAAAGCTGCCCGGCCTGCGCGCCCTCGACAAAAATCGTCCAGAAGCCCTGGGGCGTGCGCTTCATGTCCCACGCGTTCCATTCGGAAAAATCGCCGATTAGGTACACCGCCTCCGCGTTTGGCGCGTATACCGTAAACCGCACGCCTTCCTGGCCGTATTCATGCGCAAAATGCGCGCCGAGCGCGAGATACGCCTCGCAGCTCTGCCCCTGCAGGTATTCGCGCAAAATCCGTTCTTTCAAATAAAAGCCCTCCTTCTCTGCTTTGGAAACTTTCCCGATCCCACCCCGCGCGGCGGGGCTTTCGCTGCTTTCATTATAGCAAATGCTCGCCGGAAAGTCGAGCGACAAACCCTTTGAAACTGTTTCATTTGCCCACAATCCGACAAAGAAAAAGCAGCAAATTTCCCGTTTTCGCCTTTTCAATCGCCCCGCATTCTGGTATAATAAAACAGAAGTCCCCGCCCCGGCGGCGTGGAGAAAGCTTGCGGCATACCGCGCAAAAAGGAAGGAACGACGCTCTATGGAAGAGGCAAAGATTCGGGAATTGATTTCGCAGATGACCTTAGAAGAAAAAGCCGGGCTGTGCTCCGGCGAGGATTTTTGGCATTTAAAGCATATTGACCGGCTCGGCATCCCGCGCGTGCAGGTGTCCGACGGCCCGCACGGCCTGCGCAAGCAGGATGAGTCCGGCGGCGCGGACCATCTGGGCTTAAACGAGAGCATCCCGGCCGTGTGTTTCCCGGCCGGCTGCGCGGCGGCCGCGAGCTTCGACCCGGAACTTTTGGAGCAGATGGGCGAGGCGCTCGGCGAGGAATGCCAGGCCGAAAACATCAGCACGATCTTAGGCCCCGCGATGAATATAAAGCGTTCGCCGCTTTGCGGGCGCAATTTTGAGTATTATTCGGAAGACCCCCTGCTCGCCTCGGCGATCGCGTCGGGGCTCGTGTCGGGCATCCAGTCGAAAAACGTCGGCGCCTGCCCGAAGCATTTCCTCGCGAACAGCCAGGAGACGCGCCGCATGTCGGCCTCCTCGAATATCGACGAGCGCACGCTGCGTGAAATTTACCTGCGCGGCTTCGAGGGCGTCGTCAAGAGCGCGCGCCCGTGGACGATGATGTGCTCGTATAACCGCATAAACGGCGTGTACGCGTCCGAAAACCGCACGTATTTGACCGAGATCCTGCGCAACGAGTGGGGATTTGACGGCTACGTGATGAGCGACTGGGGCGCCGTCAACGAGCGTGTGCCGGGGTTAAAGGCCGGCCTCGATTTGGAGATGCCGTCGTCCGGCGGCGAACGCGACCGCGAGATCGTCAAAGCCGTCCAAAACGGCACACTCGACGAGACGGTGCTCGATGAGGCCTGCCGGCGCATTCTGCGGATTATTTTCCGCTACGCCGAAAACCGCGACGAGAGCGCGAAATTCCAGTACCGCGACGACCACAAGCTCGCGCAGAAGGTCGAGGAGAACTGCATCGTCCTGCTCAAAAACGAGGGGGATCTCCTGCCGCTGCAAAAGGGCCAGAAGGTCGCGCTCCTCGGCACGTACGCCCAAAAGCCGCGCTACCAGGGCGGCGGCAGCTCGCACATCCACAGCTGGAAGGTGACGAGCGCGCTCGACGCGTTGCGCGGGAAGCTCGACTTTACGTATGCGCCGGGCTTTGTCGACGGGCAGGATGAAACGGATGCCGCGCTGCTGCAGGAGGCCGTCTCGCAGGCGCAGGCCGCCGACGTCGCGGTCATCTTCGCGGGTCTGCCCGACAGCTTCGAATCCGAGGGCTATGACCGCACGCATCTGCACATGCCCGCGTGCCAGGACGCGCTCATCGAAGCCGTGGCCGCCGTGCAGCCGAACACGGTCGTTGTGCTGCACAACGGCGCGCCGGTCGAGATGCCGTGGCTTTCGAAGGTCAAGGCGGTGCTCGAGGCATACCTCGGCGGCCAGGCCGTCGGCGGCGCCGAGGCCGCGGTCTTATTGGGCGACGTCAACCCGAGCGGCCGCCTGCCCGAGACGTTCCCGCAGCGCTTAGAGGACACGCCGTGCTATTTGACGTTCGCGCCCCATGGCGACGAGGTCGATTACCGCGAAGGCGTGTTCGTAGGCTACCGCTACTATGAGAGTAAGCACATGCCGGTGCTGTTCCCGTTTGGCTTTGGCCTTTCCTATACGACGTTTGCGTACAGCGATTTGAAGCTCTCCGCCCCGCAGATTGACGACACGGACACGCTGACCGTTTCCGTATGCGTGCGGAACACGGGCGACCGCCAGGGCAAGGAGGTCGTGCAGCTGTACGTCGCGCCGCCCAAGGACGGCCACGTCGTGCGCCCGGTGCGCGAGCTGCGCGCGTTCCAGAAGGTGGACCTCGCCCCCGGCCAGACCGTCGAAGTGCAGTTTGCGCTCGACGCCCGCGCGTTCTCGTATTGGGACACGGACACCCACGCCTGGCGCGTCGAGACCGGCACCTATACGGTTGAGATCGGCAAAAACGCGCACGACATCGAACTTCTGGCGCCGGTCACCGTGCAGTCCACGGCGAAGCCGAAGCCGTTTTCGCGCAATTCGACGGCCGGCGACATCCTGCGCACGCCGCGCGGGCAGGAAGTGCTCGGTGCGCTTTTGAAGGCGCGGATGCAGTCGCGCGTCACGACGGAGGATTCCGCCGTCAGCGAGCAGATGCAGCAGGGGATGCTCGAGGCGATGCCGCTGCGCGCGATGCGGATGCTGGTGCCTGATTTTTCGGAGAAGGACCTCGATGCCCTTCTCGCATCCCTGAACGCTTAAAAGCGTTCTCTTTGGGAAACCGCCTTTTCAAAGCTGGCTTTGGGCCGCTTTGAAAAGGCGGTTTTTTTGTTTTATCCTTTTTACGCCTATTAAAATTATAATTTTTCCCTTCGACGCGCTCGGGCCGCG
Organism: uncultured Clostridia bacterium; assembly: GCA_944385055.1. Lineage (GTDB taxonomy): Bacteria > Bacillota > Clostridia > Oscillospirales > Acutalibacteraceae > Caproicibacterium. The sequence continues at coordinate 30,763 of CALWVT010000009.1, forward strand.
CGGGGGCCCCTACTTTCTGGCCAGCAGAAAGTAGGCAAAGACTGGCCAAAGAGGG
>CALWVT010000010.1 GCA_944385055.1 uncultured Clostridia bacterium
TTTGGCCAGTCTTTGCCTACTTTCTGCTGGCCAGAAAGTAGGGGCCCGGCGCGGCCTGAGCGCGTCGAAGGGATAAACTATAATTTTAAAGAAAAGTAAAGGGATAACAAAAAGCTCCCAGCAAAAAACGATGCCTGCGAAGTGCCCCGCAGGGGTAAGCGCGTCAAGGGAAAAATCAGAAATTTAAGAAAACATAAAAAGGATAAACAACCCCAAAAACAAAACAAAAAAGGGCTTGGGAGCGCCGAATCGCTCCCAAGCCCAACAAAACAAATTTATTTCCCCTTTGGTTCCTCATCGGAAGAAAGCCCCGGGACGTAGTCGCGGTCAATCGTAATCACCGGATAATACGACGGGTCCAGCGCATGGACGCCCTGCTGGATCCGCTGCAAAAGCTCCTGCTTCGAGAGCTTGCACGTAAACGGCACCGCCACATCGAAAATCAGGTTCGCGTGCGTCGGCCCCCAGACGGCGCGGAAATCGTGCACCGTCGCCTGCGGCTCCACCGCGCGGACCATCTCCGCGATCTGCCGGTGCACCGCGTTCGTGCGCGGGTCATCGACGACGATCGGGTCCATATGAATGACCAGCTGGATGCCCAGGCCCTTGCCGACCGTGCGCTCGATGTTGTCGACGAGGTCGTGGCTGACAAGCACGTTCTCGCGCGCGTCCACTTCACAGTGGACCGTCGCAAACCAGCGGTCCGGGCCGTAATTGTGTACGGTCAGGTCATGAACGCCGAGAATGCCGTCATACGATAAAATATGCTCGTAAATCGAGTCGACGAGCTCCTTGCTCGGCGCCTGGCCAAGTAAAGGGCTGCTCGTTTCGCGCACGAGCTGGATGCCGCTTATGAGCACGAGCACCGCGACGACAAGCCCTAAGATGCCGTCGAGGTTGATGTCCGTCAAAAGCCACAGCACCACGCCGACCAGCACGCCGCCGGTCGCGAGGATGTCGTTGCGGCTGTCCGTCGCCGTCGCGAGCAGGGACGAGGAATCGATGCGTTTCGCGATGTTGCGGTAAAACAGGCACTGCCACAGCTTTAAAAGCATCGAGACGATCAAAATCACGACCGTTAAAAGACTCGTCTGCGCCGGCTGGGGATTTAAGATCTTGTCGACCGCCTCCTGCGCGAGCTGGAAGCCGACGAGCAGGATCACGAACGAGACGATTAAGCCGCTGATGTATTCAATCCGCTCGTGGCCGAACGGGTGCTCCGCGTCCGCCGGTTTGCCCGCGAGCTTGAAGCCGACGAGCGTCACGATGCTGGAAGCGGAGTCGGAAAGGTTGTTGATGCCATCCGCAAAAATGGAGACGGAACCGGCCACCGTGCCCGTCACCATCTTCACGGCGGCGAGCAAAAGGTTCGTGCAGACCCCCACGATCCCCGCGAATTTCCCGTAACGCATACGCACCTGCGGGTCGCCGGTCTTGTCATAGCCTTTGACGCAGTGGCGGACCAGAAATTCTGTCATACTGCTTCCTCCTCAAACGGGGCAGCCCGAAAAGGCGCGGGCCGCCCGCTGGTATGTCTTTTGATTGTACCACAAACTGCCGATAAAAAAAGCCCCCTTTGCGCGAATACGCGGGGCTTTGGAACGATTTCGTTTTGCGGGCGCCTTCAGCGCAAAAACAGGTTCCCGCCGTGGCAGTCGATGCCGACAATCAGCGGGAAATCGCGCACTTCCAGGCGCTTGACCGACTCGCAGCCGAGGTCGTCGAACGCGATGACTTCGAGCGACTGGACACACTGGGCCGCCAGCGCGCCCGCGCCGCCGATTGCGCACAGATAGACGGCGCCGTTCCTGCAAATCGCGTCGCACACTTCTTTGCTTCGCGCGCCTTTGCCGACCATGCCGCACAGGCCATGGTCCAAAAACAGCGGCGTGTACGGGTCCATGCGGCCAGACGTCGTCGGGCCGCACGCGCCGATCGGCAGACCGGGCGGCGTCGGCGTCGGGCCGGCATAATAGATCGTCGCGCCGTCTAATGGAAACGGCAGCGGTTTCCCCTCGCGCAAAAGGGCCGCGATGCGCTTATGCGCCTGGTCGCGGGCCGTATACAAAGGCCCCGAAAGCAGCACGGTGTCCCCCGCCGAAAGCGCCGGCGCGTCGGTTTTTAATGTGAGCGTCGAGATGCGGCGCTGTGCCACAATGGTCTCCCCTTTCGTTTCCAACGAATCTTCATCAGATCATATTCTTGCGCCGCAGCACCACGGCCGACACGATCATCGCGAGGATGGTCACCAGAATCGGCACCCAGAAATTCTCCGACGGCAAATTCCCGACGTTCATGCCCCAGATGCCGGAGACGACGGTCGGGATCGAGATGATCAGCGTGATGGACGCCAAGATCTTCATGACGTTATTCATGTTGTTGTTGATCAACGAGGCGAACGCGTCCATCGTGCCGGACAACACATTCAAATGGATGTTTGCCATATCGATGGCCTGCTTGACCTCGATGAGCACATCTTCCAAAAGGTCCTGGTCCTCGTCGTAGAGCTTGACGGCGCGGCCGCGCATGATCTTCTCGAGCGTAATCTCGTTCTGTTTTAACGACGACGAGAAGTACATCAAAGACTTCTCGATATTTAACAGCCGGATCAGCTCGTTGTTTTTCATCGACTTGCGCACTTCCTCCTCGAGCTGGTCGCTCGTACGGTCGATCTGCTTTAAGTAGAGCAGATACCGCGAGGCAATGCGCAGCATCCACTGCAGGACGAAGCGCGTTTTCAAGTTCGTCTGCACATCCTTGACGGCGCCGTCCGCGAACTCGTCGAACAGCGGGTTTTCATAGAGGCTGACGGTCACGACGTTTTTCTCCGTGAGAATCAAACCCAGCGGCCGCGTGGAATACGTCAGGCCGTCCTCCTCTTTTAAGACGGTCGGGATATCCACCATAATCAGCGTGCAGGCGTCTTCCTGGTCGATATGCGGGCTCTCCTCTTCATCGAGGGCCGCGCGGAAAAAGTCGGGCTCGATTTTGAGATGGTCGATTAAGCGCGAAACCTCGTCATCCGTGGGCGCGACGCAGTGCACCCAGCAGCCCGGCTCGCAGGCAGAAAGCTGCTGCATGCGGCCCTCCTGGGTTTTGTAGAAGGTCAACATTGGAATCCTCTCCTTTATTCGTTTTGCCATATGTCCATTCGCCGCATAATCGACTGTAAGGATCTGTATTCACAATGTTTCACCTCCCGGGGCGCCGCGCAGACTGCGGGCAGACAACACCCTGCCCTATTATAGCACTTCCAGAAAAGATTGCAAGCAAAACGCCGGAAAGCCGGCTGCCCTTTCTCGCCAAAAAGCAGCCGGCTTTCCCCGTTTGCAAAGCGAAACGGAAGCCTTTATTTGTTGCGGTTAAAAATCGACATGATATCGACGAACGTGTCGTCGTCGTCCGTCGCCTGGGTGGTATCGGACGCACTCGTCGAGGGGCGCGGGCGGCTCGTGGAAGCGGCGGCCGGCGCCTTCGCGGACGAAGACGTGCGCGGGCTCGTGGGCGCCTGCACGGCGGCCACCGGCTCGACCGGCTCGTCGTCCAAATCGTTCTCGGCCTCTTCGCTGCCGTCGTGGGTCGCAAAGCCCGTCGCGATGACCGTGACGCTCATCTCGTCGTCCATGTTCTCGTCGAACGCGGCGCCCCAGATGATGTTTGCGTCCTCGCTGGCCTGCTCGCTGATCATCGAGGAAGCCGTCTCGATCTCGTCGAGGCCGATATCCGGCGACGACGTGATGTTGATGATGACGCCCTTCGCGCCCGAGATGCTCGTCTCGAGCAGCGGGCTCGAAATTGCCATATTCGCGGCGGTCTCCGCCTTGTCCTTGCCGGAAGCGCGGCCGACGCCCATATGCGCGTAGCCGGCGTCCTTCATGACGGCCGTGACGTCCGCAAAGTCGAGGTTGACAAGGCCCGGGAGCTTAATCAAATCGGAAATCGACTGCACGCCCTGGCGCAGCACATCGTCCGCGACGGAGAATGCGTTCAACAGCGTGATGCGCTGTTCGGAGACGAGCTTTAAGCGCTCGTTCGGGATGACGACCAGGGAATCGACGTGCTGGCGCAGCTGCTCGATGCCGGCTTCCGCCTGCTCCATGCGGCGGCGGCCCTCAAAGCCGAACGGCTTCGTGACGATGCCGACCGTCAAAATGCCCATGTCGCGCGCAATCTCGGCCACGACGGGCGCAGCGCCCGTGCCGGTGCCGCCGCCCATACCGGCGGTGATGAAGACCATGTCGCTGCCGCGCACGGCCTCGGTGATCGCTTCGCGGCTCTCATCGGCCGCCTTCGAACCGGTCTCCGGCTTCGAGCCGGCGCCCTTGCCGTGGGTGACCTTTTCGCCGATCTGGATTTTCTGTGTTGCCTTGGAGCGGAACAGGGCCTGCTTATCGGTGTTGATGCTGATAAATTCTACGCCCTGCACACCCATTGTCACCATGCGGTCGATCGCGTTGCCGCCGCCGCCGCCGACACCAATCACTTTGATCTGTACGATGTTCTCAAAATCGTTATCAATCTCAAAAGGCATTTGCCGAGTCCTCCTTATTTTCCATCCTGCGCGCAGGGCGCCGTCCAATGTACCCGCGCAATCCTATTCTTTACTCTACCACGTTTCGCAGGCAATTTCAATCTTTTTTTCGCATTCGTGCGCTTTCCACAAAAGCTGGCGCACGAAAGGCCGGCGGGGATTCTCATTTTCGCGTCTGTTTCCGCATCAATAATTCTCATTATAAAGCCAATTGCCGGAGCTGTCGAACACATTGCCGTCCGCGTCCGTGTACGTGCCGTCGCCGTTGTACGTATAGCCGCCGTTCTGCACGAAATAGGGCGCGTCTTCGGGGATGGAAGCCGTGCCTTCGCCGCCGGATTCCTCGGAAGACGTGCCGGTCCCCGAATCGGGGTCTTCGGAGGAGGGGGATTCCTCGGGCGTGCTCTCGACCGGGTCGAGGGAGAAGAACGTCAAAGACTTCTCCTGGGTTACAAGCGAGAGGTCAAACGTGCCGGCCGCGGAGTCCGACAATTTCTGCTCTAAGGTGGCTTTCGCGAAGCGCAGCTTCTTCGAGAGGTAATTTTCATTGCCGAGCTCTAAGGTCATCCGGTTGCCGGCCTCGTTCTGGCACACGACTTTCAGATTAAACGCGTCGGAGACGTCGATGCTCGTCACCGGCTCGAGGCCGCTTTCCGAAACCGCCCCGGCGACCTCGGCGTAAAGGGAGAGCTGTTCGGGGTCATCGAGCTCGACCTTCTGCCCGAGCTGCGCGCTCTTGACGGAAAGGCCCGTGCACACCGGCGTGCCGTCGGGCGGGGTGCCCGTAATCTCCAAAACCTTCCCGGTCTTATCGAGCAGGAGATACTGGTTATTCCACGCGGCCGCGCAGGAGACCACTGCGTCCGTGACAGAGATCTCGATGCGTGCGGGCAGGCTGCGGTGGACTTCGACGGTGGCAAGATACGGGTATTTTTCCGCGAGCGCGGCCTCGGCGCCTTTCGTGTCCGCCAAAAACAGGTTTTCGCCCGGCTCAATGCCGCAGGCGGCGATGAGGTCGTCGGCCGAATAGCGCGTATCGCCCTCGACGTCGATGGCCGTGATGCGGAACAGGACCGTCAGGCACAAAACGACCGCCACGACGATGACCGCCAAAAACGCCGCGATATAAAACAAGAGCTTCCTGCGCTTCTGGCGGCGCATGCGGTTATAGGCGCGGCGGCGCTGGCTCGCGGAAAGCTGCCGCGGGCTCGGCGGCGTGCGCCGGGGCTGAGTTTTCACGTCTTTTGCCATTACCCTTATCCCTCCATGACGCGCCGCTTGACCTGTGCGCCGAGCGCACACAGCGCGTCTTCGATGTGTTCATAGCCGCGGTCGAGGTGGCAGACGCCCTCTAAGACCGTCTCGCCCTGCGCCGCGAGCGCGGCGACGAGCAGCCCCGCCCCGCCGCGCAGATCGGCCGCCTGCACGCGCGCGCCCGAAAGGCGTTCGACGCCCTCGACGACGGCGACGCGGCCGTCGACGCGGATGGAGGCACCCATGCGCAAAAGCTCGCCGACGTGCTTATACCGCTCCTCGAAGATGTTTTCCACAAAGATGCTCGTGCCGCGCGCGAGCGTGGACGCGGCCAAAACGGGCGCCTGCGCGTCCGTCGGAAAGCCCGGATAGGGCATCGTGCGCACGCTGTGGATGCGGGAAAGGCGGGCGGGCGCCTCGATGGAGAGCACGCGCCCGCGGCCGGAAAAGCGGCAGCCCGCTTCCTGCAAGACGGCGAGCACCGGCCGCAGGTGGCGGGGAATGACGTCCACAAGCGTGATCGCGCTGCCCGTGGCGGCCGCGGCGGCAAGGTAGGTGGCGGCCTCGATGCGGTCGGGGATTACACGGTAGGAAGCCCCCGAAAGGCGTTTGACGCCCTCGACGACGATGGTGCTCTCCCCCGCGCCGCGGATACAGGCGCCGCACGCATTTAAAAAGCCCGCAAGGTCCTCGATTTCCGGCTCCCGCGCGGCGTTTTCGAGCACCGTCGTGCCCGACGCCGTGGCGGCCGCGAGCAGCGCATTCTCCGTCGCGCCGACGCTCGGGAAGGCCAACACGATCTGTGCGCCCTTTAATCCGCCGGGGGCCTCGCAGCGGATTTTCCCGTGGTCTTCGCGCACGGTTGCGCCGAGCGCCCGCATGGCCTGCAGATGGAGGTCGACGGGCCGCGGGCCCAATTCGCAGCCGCCGGGCAGGCTCAGGGCCGCCTCGCCGGCGCGGGCCAAAATCGCCCCCAAAAAGATAATCGACGAGCGCATGCGGCGCATGAGTTCCTCGGGAATCTCACACACCGTGCCGTCCCATGGGGAAAGCACAATCCGGTCCTTCTCGCGCTGCGCCGGCGCGCCGAGCGCCTGCAAAATGGCAAGGGCCGTATGCACATCCGAAAGGTCCGGGCAGTTCGTCAGCTCGCACGATTCCCTGCACAAAAGCGACGCCGCCAGAAGCGGCAGCACGCTGTTTTTCGCGCCGTGTATGCGCACATTCCCGCTGAGCCTGCACGGCCCGACTACGTAAAACGCTTCCATTCCCTGCACCTCGTTTCTTTTTGGCCGCTTTTTTTCGGAAAAGCAAAAGCGGCTTTTCCCATGCTATGCGAACCGGGCGAATTTGGGGAATGGAAATGGGAATATGGAAATCGGGGACGGGCGCTTTACGCGCGGCGTTCGGCGAGGACTTCCTTTAAAATGCGGTAAATGCGCTCGTTGGTGTCTAAAATCGCCATCTTCTTCGCATTTTCGGCAAGCGCGGGGATTTTCGCGGGGTCAGAGAACAGCTTTTCGACCAGGGCCGTCAACGTGTCGCCCGAGAGGTCCTTCTCTTCGAGAATTTCGGCGGCGCCGCGGTTGACGAGGCTCATTGCGTTAAAGTACTGGTGGTTTTCCGCGACATTCGGGCTCGGGATGATGATCGACGCGCGGCCGACGGCCTCGAGCTCGCTTAACGTAATCGCGCCCGCGCGGCAGATGACGAGGTCCGCGGCGGCCAGGCAGTCGGGCATGTCGTCGATGTACGCGCGGATGTCGAAGTTCGGGTGCTCGGAGAGGACGACGCCCTTCTCGGAAAGAAGGTCCGGGAACCATGCGCCGTACTTGCCGTAGGCGTGGATGTGCTGGTATTGGTCCGTCTTCGCCGTGTTCGCGATGAGGTCCGCGACGGCCTCGTTGATTTTCCTGGCCCCGAGGCTCCCGCCGAACGACAGGATGACCGGGCGGTTGTCGAGGTGCAAACGTTTTCTGGCCGCTGTGCGGTCGGCGCGCAGCACCGAGAGGCGCACGGGGTTGCCGGTGACGATGCAGCGCGCGCCGCGCTCCATGTGCTTCTGCGCGTCGCCGTTTGCGAGCATGACGCGGTCGACGCGGCGGCTTAACGCCTTATTCGTCACGCCGGGATACGCGTTCTGCTCGTGGATGACACAAGGGATGTGTAGCTTCACGGCCTCGCGGATGACGGGGCCGGAGACGTAGCCGCCCGTGCCGACGCACAAATCGGGTTTAAAGTCGCGCAGGATCTTTTTCGATTCGAGCGTGCTCGTCACGAGGTGGGCGACGGTCTTTGCGTTTTTCTGCAGGTTTTTGAAGCTCAGCTTGCGCTGGAAGCCGGAAATCGTGATGCTGCGAAAATCGTAGCCCGCCTGCGGCACGAGGCGTTCCTCCATGCCGCCCTTCGCGCCGACGTATAAGATCTCGGCGTCCGGCTCCTTTTCGCGCACATAGCCGGCGATGGCGAGCGCGGGATTGATGTGTCCGGCGGTGCCGCCGCCTGCAAACAAAATCTTCATCGTGCGGATTCTCCCCTTTTCTGCATGGAAGGCCCCGGCACACGGCGGGGCCCCTGCGGTTTTCAAAGCTGTGAAAGCGGCCCGCTTTACTTTAAAAGGGGCCTTCGTTTCGAAAGATCCTACGTCTTTTCGATGCTCGACGTGCGCGAGATTGAGAGCAGGATGCCCATCTGCGCCAAAAGCATCACGAGCGACGTGCCGCCCGCGCTGAAAAACGGGAGGCTGATGCCCGTGTTCGGGATCGTATTCGTGACGACCGCGATGTTCAAGACGACCTGGATGCCGACCTGCATCGTCAGGCCAATCCCCAAAAGCATGCCGAAGCGGTCCTTCGCGCGCAGCGAAATCATGACGCCGCGCCAGATTAAGACACCGAACATCAAAATGATGATTAAGGCGCCGATAAAGCCGAGCTCCTCGCAGACGATCGCGAAGATGAAGTCGTTTTGGGGTTCGGGCAGGTACATATATTTCTGGCGGCTGTTGCCGAGCCCCAGCCCCAAAAGCTGCCCCGAACCGATCGCGTACAGGGACTGCTGCGTCTGCCACGTGTCGACGCCCTCGGGCGGGTTAAACGGGTTTAACCACCCCGCGATGCGGCCGCCGACGTGGCTGTAAAGGGGCGTGGCGAGCATCAGAAGCAAAGCGCCGGCAATCCCCGCGCCGCCGACCGCAAACCACCGCAGCGGCGCGCCCGCGACGAACAGCATGATGACCGCGAGCAAAAGCAAAATAATCGTCGCGGACATATGGCGTTCGAGCACGACGAGGCCGCAGATCGCGACGACCACGACGAGCACCTCGAGCATCAGGCGGCGCTGCTCGAGCTTTTCATTGCGCGTTAAGTCGCGGCGGCGCTTTTGGGAAAACACATGCGCCGAAAGGATCTGCGCCAAAAGCAGCACGAGCGTAAATTTCGCGATTTCGGACGGCTGGAACGAAAACGAGCCGATCTGAATCCAGCGGTAGGCGCCGTTATTGTTCGGGACGAGGTTGGTATTCTTAAACACGACCGTGATGCCGAGCGTCACGAGCGTCACGATCGCGAACAGCGGCACGAGGCGGTGCAGGTGATGGTAGTCAAAAAACGAGATGACAATCATCAAAACGACGCCGATGATGGCCCAGCGCGCCTGCTGGGCGACGAAATAGTAGGGATTATCAAAGCGGTAGCTCGCATTCGCATAGCTCGCGGAGAAGACCATCACGAGGCCGATTGCCACGAGCGCGAGCACGAGGATAAAGAACGTCAAATCCATACCCGACCGCGTCGAAAAAAGGCGCAGCCGGCTTTTTAATTTTCCCTCCCCCGCCTTCTGTCCCGGCGCGGGCGGTACGGCCGGCCGTTTGGAAACCGGGTGCCGCTTTTGCGCGGGACGGGGCGCAGGACGTGTACGTTGCCGCGGCATAACGCCGCCCCCTTTCGTCAATGCGTTTCGTGTGCGGGAAAGCCGCCCGTTTATACGGCCATGCCGTAAGCGCTCATCGCGAGGAAAAGCGCCAGCACACAGCAGACAATCGTCACGGCGGAGAACACCGTGCAGATCTTTACCTCGCTCCAGCCGCGCAGCTCAAAGCTGTGGTGGATGGGCGTCATCTTAAACAGGCGCTTGCCGTGGGTCAGCTTAAAGTAGCCGACCTGCAGCACGACCGAACCGATCTCGATCACGTAGATCAGCCCCATCAGGAGAATCAAAATCGGGACGTCGAGCGCGAAGCCGAAAGCGCACACCATGCCGCCCAAAAACAGCGACCCGGTGTCGCCCATGAAAACCTTCGCGGGGTTAAAGTTCCACAATAAAAACCCTAAGCAGCCGCCCGCGCACGCCGCCGCGAGGATGCTCACGCCGCTCGCCTTCAGGATGCCGGCCATGATCATGAAGAACACGGCCACAAAGAATGTGACGGAGCCGTTTAACCCGTCGATGCCGTCGGTGAAATTGACGGCGTTGACGATGCCGACGATGCCCAGCACGGACAAAATCCAATACCAAACCCCGAGGTCGACCGCGCCGGCGAACGGGATCATCGTGCGCGTGTCGGCGCCGCCGAGATGCATCGCCAGCACGTACAGCACGGCGACCGCGAACTGCAAAACAAGCTTCTGGCGGACGTTTAACCCGAGGTTACGCTTTTTGATGACCTTGATGTAATCGTCAAGGAAGCCGACGGCGCCAAAGCCCAGCGCCAGCAGGTAGCCGCCGATGACCTTCGTGCCGAACATCTCGTCGTCGAGCGTCGTGCCGCTGCCCGACAAAAACAACGGCACGCAGACCACAAGCGCCGCCGCAATGCCGATGATGAACAGAAACCCGCCCATCGTCGGGGTGCCGCTCTTCTTCTCGTGCCACTTCGGGCCCACCTCGCGGATGGTCTGCCCGAAATGGATCTTATGCAAAAACGGCACCATCCATCTTCCCAAAAGGCCGCTGACCGCAAACGCGATCAAAGCCGCCAGCGCAATCGTCAACACATTCGTCATCTTTCTCCAACACCCTTCACCGCGGGGGACCCGCCTGCTCTTTCTGAAAATTCCTTTCTCGTAACTTATGCATTATACCACATCCTTGGCGGAAAGGAAAACGAAAAATCGCGTTTTTTGGCACCCCCTGCACACAAAGGGGCCGTTTTGGCGGGAAATCAGCCCGAAGCGCCCTGCTCGGCGATCGTCACAGTGATGACGGTGCCGGGCTGGACGGCGGTGCCGGCCGCGGCGCTCTGCATGCTCGCGACAACGGAGGCGGAGGTGCTGTTCGTGGCCCCCGTAAACGTGACGTTCACGCCCGCCTGGGCGGCGAGGTACTCGACGTTTGCAACGGACTGGCCGATGAAATTGGGCACCTCGGTGGTTTCCTGCTGGCTTTCCGCGGTCGTAAACAGCACGACCTGGCCGCCGCGGGGCACGTTGCTGCCGCCGGCCGGCAGCTGGGAGAGGACAGTGTCGCCGTCGCCGTAAACGACGGCCGTCAGGTCGCCCGTCTGCGACTCGATGGCGTTTTCCGCGTCGGCGACGCTCTGCCCGACGACGTCTTCGGCCTGCACGTCGAGCTGGGCCTGCTCTTCTTCCGTATAGACGGGCTCCACGCCGAGGTACGGCAGAAGGTCGGTCATGATCTTATTGAAGATCGGGCCGGCGACGGCGTTGCCGTAATAGCTGCCGGCGTTGGGCTCATCGACAAACACGAGCAGCGCATACTGCGGGTCGTCGGCCGGGGCAAAGCCGCAGTACGACGCGATGTAATAGTCGTGGGTAGCACCCGGGTTGCCGTTTTCGTTCATATAATTCGCGTAGCGGTTATCCTTTTCGATTTTTTCACTCGTGCCGGTCTTGCCCGCGATGCGGTAGCCGGCGACGTAGCCGTTTTTGGCGGTGCCGGATTTCGCGTCGTCCTCCATCAGGCCGGCGACGTCGCGCGCGGTCGCCTCGGAGATGACCTGGCGCTTCGTCTGCGTGCTTGCGGTGCGCACGACGTTGCCGTCGGGGTCGAGCACCTGCTTGACGACGTGCGGCTGGACGAGTTCGCCGCCGTTGGCGATTGTCGCGCACGCGGTGAGCATCTGGATCGGCGTAATCGAGAAGTTCTGGCCGAACGACTCGGTGGCGAGCTCGACAGGGTTTAACTCGGTGGCATCGTAATACTGCGTCTGCTGCGCTTCGCCGGAAACGTCGATGCCCGTCGGCTCCGTAAAGCCGAAGCTCTCGAAATATTTAAAGAATGTCTGCGGGCCGAGCGACAGGCCGACCTGCATGAACACGACGTTGCAGGAATTGACAAGGCCGTCGTGGAACGTCTCGACGCCGTGGCCCGCTGTCTGCCAGCAGTGGATCGGGTTTGCGTTCTTCGAGGGGTAATAGTAGCCCGGGCACGTAAACGTCGTATTGTCGTTGACGATGCCCTCCTCCAAGCCCATCGAGGCCGTGACCATTTTAAACACGGAGCCGGGGTAATACGTGTCGCTGACGCATTTGTTGCGCCACTTCTGCTGCAAAGCGTCGCTCATGGCCTGGGCCTGCTCGTCTTCGGGGAGCGCGTCGATGCGGGCCTGTTCGCTCTCGGTCAGGGCGCGCGGGTCGTTCGGGTCAAAGCTGCCCTCCTCGGCGACGCTTTCGGCGATTGGGTCGTCGGCGTCAAAATTGCCCTTGGTGGCCATGCCGAGGATTTCGCCGGTGTTGACGTTCATCATGATCGCGCACGCGCGGTTGCCGGCCTCGTTTAATTCGGCGCCCTCTTCGAGGTATTTCTCGAGCGTGTGCTGCACAACCTCATCGATCGTCAAAACCAGGGAATTGCCGTCCTGGGCAGGGACTTCCTGCTGGTACTCAAACGGCATATCCTGCTGCGTCGCGCTCTTGGCGGAAACGATGCGGCCGTTGACCCCTGAAAGCTCGTCGTTATAATACGATTCCAAGCCCTCGACGCCTGTGCCGTCGTCGTTTGTAAAGCCCAACAACTGGCTTGCGAAGTCGCCGTAGGGGTAGTAGCGCTTATAGTCCGCGACGAGCTCGATCATCGAGGAGATATCGAGGCCCTCGTGCGCCTCCTGGAAGGATTCCTCAAACGCCAGGATCTGGTCTTTGATATCCGTCTCCACTTTCGTGGCCATGACCTGCCAATAGGAATTCGGGTTTTCGTCGATCGTCGCGCGCACGTCGTCGTAGGAAAGCCCGAGCGTCTGGGATAGGCACGTCGCGACGCCGTCTTTGACGGTCTCCTGGTTTTTTTCCGCATACGATTTCAGCTGCGCGGGCGCCAGCACGACCCGCCAGACCGTCGCGCTCTGCGCGAGGACCTTGCCGTTGACGTCGTAAATCGTGCCGCGCTGGGCGGTGATGGTGGTATCGTTTAACTGGTTGCTCACGGCGGCGCTTTTGAGCGTTTCGCCGTCAACAAGCTGCAGCCGCACCAGGCTTACGAGCACGGAGCCGAACCCCAACAGCAGCAGCACGGCCAGCACGATGGTCGTCCGCCGCCACACTTTCGATGTGGTCTTATTTGCCACAAGGCATTCCCCCTTCGGGCGCACCGCGGCGCGGCACGCTTTGCTAAATCAAATAGATAGAAAAAGAGAGTTAAGACGGTGCACTCTTAACTCTCTCCCAAAATTCCTCAAACCGGCTGAAAATCCCTTCTGCGGGATTTCTATGCGAAAAGCCGCGCGCTTATGAAAACAGCGACTGGATGTACGACCAGACCTTCGCCAAGAAGCCGTTGTCCGTTGACTGGACGACCTGGCCCTTATCCGTCGTATTCCAATCCACCGTCTCCAGGCGGCTGGAATCGATCTTGCTCATGCCGAGCTGTGTAGTCGCCTTTTCCTCAATCTCGGAAAGGGACTGCTGCGATTCATTCTGCATCTGCAGCTGGGTGTAGACGCTTTCCTGTTCACTGAGCGCCTGGTTCGCATCGCTGACCGCAATGGCGAGCTCCGAGAGCTGCACCTGGCCATAGACAAACCCCGAAAATACCCCCACCATCAACACGATCACGACGCAGGAGGCGACGGCCCGAAACGCGTGCCCGCGCAGCTTTGCCTTCTTGCGCTTCTGCTGCGCGCGGTTTGGCAGCACAATGACGTTATCCTGTTTGACGGCCGCTTCTTCGGGGAGCGGTTCCTGCACCGCGTCGGAATGGTCTTCAAACAGGGAAAAATCGTACGCCTCACCACTTCGCATTGCGGCATCCCTCCTTTTCGTTCCTTCAATCTCTTATATTCTACCACATTCGCGGCGTTGGTTTATGAACATTCCGTTAATTCCTGTAACCGGGCTGTTACCTTGTTACAATTTGATACAGACGCGCAGCCTTGCGCTGCGGCTGCGGGGATTTTTCTCGAGTTCCTCGGGGCTGGGCGTCAGGCCCTTATGATATAAGAGCTTTGCCCGCGGCTTTTTGCCGCACACGCACACGGGGAAATCGGGCGGGCACGTACAGCCCTGGCACCACGCGGCCATCTGCTGCTTGACGATGCGGTCCTCGAGCGAGTGAAACGTAATCACGCACAGCCGCCCGCCGGGTGCGAGCGCCTCGAACGCGCCCTCCAAGCCCTTCTGCAGCGCGTCCAATTCGCCGTTGACGGCGATGCGCAGCGCCTGGAACGTCTGGCGTGCCGGATGGCCCGGCGCGCGGCGCACGGCGGCGGGGACGCTTTCCTTGACGATTTCGGCGAGCTCGCCGGTCGTTTCGATCGGGTGCTTTTCGCGCGCGGCGGCGATGCCCTTGGCGATGCGCCAGGCGAAGCGCTCCTCCCCGAAGCGGCGCAGGATGTCCGCGAGCGCGTCGGGCGAAAGCGTGTTGACGAGGTCTTTGGCGCTCGTACCGCTCTGGCTCATGCGCATGTCGAGCGGCGCGTCGTGCTGGTAGGAAAACCCGCGCGCCGGGTCGTCGAGCTGGTGGGAGGACACGCCGATGTCGAGCAGGACGCCGTCGGCGGGCAAGACCCCCTCGCGTTCGGCAATCGCGTACAGGTCGCAGAAGTTCCCCTCCACGACGCGGCTCTCGGGGCGGCCCGCAAAGCGTTCCCGGCACACGGCAATGGCGTCGGGGTCGCGGTCAATCGAAAGCAGCATGCCGCCGGGGCCTAAGCGCTCGAGGATTGCCGCGCTGTGGCCGCCGCCGCCCGCTGTGCCGTCGATGTAATGGCCGCCGGGGCGGACCGCAAGGCTTTCGATTGTTTCCCGGAATAGGACCGGGACATGTGAAAATTCCACGCAGCGCCCCCCCTTTTTACAGTTCGAGCTCGTCCATCGCCTCGGCGATGGATTCCTCGTTTAAGTCCGCGTTAAACGCCGTCCAGCGCTCGGTGCTCCAGAGCTCCGCGCGGCCGCCCGCGCCGATGAACGTGACATCCTTTACAAGCCCCGCATACTCGCGCAGCGGCTGCGGGATCAGCACGCGGCCCTGGCGGTCGGGCACGAGCTCGGCCGCGCCGGAAAAGAAGAAGCGCTGCAGCTTGCGCGCCTTGCTGATCGGCATGGCGCAGATGCGCGCCTGCAGGCGTGCCCATTCCGCGGGCGGGAACACAAACAGGCACCGGTCCAGCCCTTTCGCCACATAAAACGTCTCCCCCAGGTCTTCGCGGAACCTGGCGGGGACGATGACGCGGCCCTTCGCGTCGATATTATGTTGGAATTCTCCAATCAGCATATTCTCTCTCCACGGGATGGCGTCAGGCGGGCACCTTGTGTTTTGACGTGCCACTTTCCTCCACCTTTCACCACCGTTAAGAACATTATAGCCCGCGGCACGTAAAATTGCAACGGTTTTTTCTGAAATTATGTAAACACACGTGCGAAAACCGCGGGCGCGCGGACGAAAAAAGCAGCTATAGGCGGCGAATGGCCTGTGCTTTCCTGAAAATCCAGAAGAAATCTATAAAAATCACATCCCTAGGGAAATCTCCTGGAATTGCGGCGGGGCAAAAATGGGCAGAAAAAAGCCGCCCCCTTGAAAAAAGGCGGCGGCATCGGATACATCGGATAGCCTTATCGTTTTTTCTTGCGGGACTGGGCCGCATTGTGCACGTTCTGGCGGGTCTTGCGCAGCTCGGAAAGGTTTGCCGAGAGGCTCTCGTCGGTGCGGCGCAAAAGGTCCTCGACGTAGTCGTTGCCGGCTTTGCGGATTTCGCGGGCCTTCTTCTGCGCGAGGGCGAGCATCTCGTTGGCGCGCTGCTGGGCTGCCTGGGCGACGGCGGACTTGTCGAGCAGCTGGTCGCGGCGCTCTTCGGCCACGTGGACGATGCTTTCGGCCTCCTGGCGCGCGTCCTTCAAAATGCGCTCGCGGTCGGCCGTGATGCGGCGCGCCTCCTGCACTTCGCGCGGGAGGGAGTCACGCAGCTCGTCGAGGATCTGGCGGATCTCGTCGCCGTCGACGACCGTGCGGCCGTGGCCGAGCGGCAGCGACCATGCCCGTTCGAGCACCGTGTACATCTCGTCGATCAGGTCTTCGGAATTCAAAGTATTCGTATCACTCATGATTGTCCTCCTGCATAAATGCGCGCCCGGACATCCTGCTCGATGCAGGCGGGCACCCACCGTTCGATATTGCCGCCGAACATGGCGATCTGCTTGACGGCGCTGGAGCTGATAAACATATACTCGGCCCGTGTGGCCAAGAAGACGGTCTCGAGCTTTGCGTTGAGCGTCTTATTCGTCAGCGCCATCTGGAACTCATACTCAAAGTCGGACATCGCGCGCAGCCCGCGCACGACGGCCACGGCGCGGTTTTCGGCCGCGTAGTCGGCGACTAAGCCGTTAAAGGAGCCGACCTCCACCTGCGGGAGGTCCCGCGTGCAGCGGCGCAGCTGGTCCATGCGTTCTTCGACCGTAAAGGCCGTATGTTTGTCGGGATTCGTCAAAACCGCGACGATGACTTTGTCAAACAGCTTGCAGGCCCGGTGGATAATGTCCATGTGGCCGAGCGTGACCGGGTCAAAACTGCCCGGATAAATGGCGGTGCGCGGCGTCATACTTCCTCATCCTTCTGTGCATAAGTAGTCAGGGCGATCTTGCCGTAGCGGTAATCCTTCAAGCGGCAAAATGCCCCGCATTCGTCGGGCAGGACCTCATCCGTCGGGTGTTCGCAGACGAGAATGCCCGTGGGCTTCAGGGCTTTGACACACAGCGGCATCGCTTCCTGCAAAAGGCCCGTGCGGTACGGCGGGTCGAGAAAGCACAGGTCATAAACGGCCTTTTTCCCGCGCAGGAAAGCCAGGGCATCCGCCTGGTAAACCGACGCGCGCGCGGCAAGGCCCGTGGTATTTAAGTTGCGTTTGATAATCTCGACGCTCTCGCGGCTGACATCCAGGAAATCGGCGTGGACGGCGCCGCGGCTGAGCGCTTCGATGCCCAGCTGCCCGGAGCCCGCAAACGCATCGAGCACGCAGCGGCCCTCCACCTGGAACTGTACGATATTGAAAATGGCCTCTTTCACCCGTTCGGGGGTGGGGCGGGTCTCCAACCCTTCCCTTGAAGCGAGCCTGCGCCCGCGGGCCGTGCCCGTGATGACGCGCATCGCAAGCGCCTCCTCTCCGAAATGTTGGACACGCTTATTATCGCATCCTCCCGGCGTTCTGTCAACCTTGCGGGGCAGAAAACCGGCTATTTTGCTAGTTTTCGGCAGGGCTCTCGCCCTGTGTTTCGGAAATCGCCGCCTCCTCCGGGTGATAGAACGCGTACACGTGCGCGGCGGCCGGGCGCGTCATGCCCGGGGCGGCGGAAAGCTCCTCTTCCGTGGCCTTTTGGATCGCGGTGATCGTGCCGAAATGGCGCAGCAACGCCTTCGCGCGCGCGGGGCCGACGCCGGGGATCTGCGTCAGGGTAGTGGAAAACGTATGCTTTTTGCGGCTTTGGCGGTGGTAGCCGATGGCCCAGCGGTGCACCTCGTCCTGAATCGACGAGACGAGCGTAAACGCCGCGCGATGGGAGTTGATGGCGATTTCCCCGCCCTCGCCCGTAATCGCGCGCGTGCGGTGGGAGTTGTCCTTGACCATGCCGAACAGCGGCACCTGCGACAGCCCGAAGCGCTCGAGCACGGGGCGCACGGCGCTGACCTGGCCCTTGCCGCCGTCGAGTAAAATTAAATCCGGAAGCCGCCCGAAGCCCTCGGGTTCGCCCTTGTGGGCCTCGTACTCCAAAAAGCGGCGCGCGAGGACCTCGGCCATGGAGGCGTAGTCGTCCTGGCCTTCGACGGTTTTGATGCGGAATTTCCGGTAGGCGGACTTTAACGGCCGGCCGTTTTCGAACACGACCATGCCCGCGACGTTGTCCTCGCCCGCCAAATTGGAAATATCATACGACTCAATGTACCGCGGCGGGCCGGGCAGCCCCAAAAGGCGCGCGAGTTCATCGAGGGCGCTGGCCTCGCGGCCCGTGCGGCCGGTGGCCTGGGCGACCTGTTCGGCCGCGTTCGTGCGGACCATCTCGACTAAACGCGCCTGCTCGCCCTTCTGCGGCACGGTGATATGGACCGCGCGGCCGGCCTTCTGGGAGAGCCACGTCTCCAAAAGGTCCGCGCTTTCCACCGGGCCGTCGAGCGTGACGCGCGGCGGGATGGGTGTGCGCATCGTGTAATAGCGCTCCAAAAATTCGCGCCGGGCGTTCTCGGCCTCGCCGACCGGGCCCATCTGGAAGCGTTCGCGGTCATAAAGGCGGCCGTTTTCAAAGCGGAACACCTGGAAGCACGAAAGCGTGGGCCCCTGCGCGAGCGCGATGACATCCTGCTCGGGCACGGCGTTCGCGACGACCTTCTGGCGGTCGGCCATGCGGCGGATCGCGGTCAGGCGGTCGCGCAGGCGCGCGGCGACCTCAAACTGCAGGTTGTCGCTCGCCTCCTGCATGCGGGCCTGGAGCTTCTTGACGGTCGCGGCGCTGCCGCCCTGCACGAACTCGACGGCCTCCTCGACCAAAGCGTTATACGCCTCGCAGCTGATTTTCCCGAGGCACGGCGCGCAGCACTGCTGGATGTAATAGTTTAAGCACGGCCGCTTTTTGCCGATGTCCTGCGGGAAGCGGCGCGTGCAGTCGGGCAGGCGGAAGATCTTGCGCGCCTCGTCGACGCTCTCCTTCGTGGCCCAGGAGCTGACGTAGGGCCCTAAATACCGCGCGCCGTCGTCGAGCTTCTGCTTGGCCTGCTCCAGGCGGGGCCAGGGCTCGTTTGTGATTTTAATGTAGTGATAGCCCTTGTCGTCCTTTAAAAGGATGTTGTATTTGGGCGTGTGCTGCTTAATCAGGCTTGCCTCGAGCACGAGCGCCTCAAACTCGCTGTCCGTCAAAATGTATTCGAACCAGTCGACGTGCGCGACCATCTGGCGGACCTTTTCGTCGTGGTTTTTTTCCGAGCCGAAATACTGGCTGACGCGGTTTTTCAGCGCCTTGGCCTTGCCGATGTAGATGATCGTGCCGTCCTTGGCGTGCATGAGATAGACCCCCGGGTGCAGCGGCAGGTTCATCGCCTGCTTGCGCAGCGCCCGGCGCTTTTCCTCCGTCAACGGCGCCCCCTCCTTTCTTAGTCCGGATAGACAGAAAAACCGCCCCGCGCGCAAGCTGCGCCCAGGGCGGCTCTGTATTCGAAGAAATTACTCAGCAAAGCCGGACTTCACCAGGTCGACAAGGTTCGCCACGGCGTCTTCCTCATCGGGGCCGTCCGCGATGATGCGGATCGTCGTGCCGCCGACGATGCCCAGGGACAGAACGCCCAACAGGCTCTTCGCATTGACGCGGCGCTCCTCTTTCTCCACCCAGATCGAAGACTTATACTCATTCGCCTTCTGGATAAAGAACGTCGCCGGACGGGCATGCAGGCCGACTTGATTCTGGACCAATACTTCTTTCACACACATACACAAACGCTCCTCTAAAATAAATTTCAGATTTATGACTGCTTTTGATGCACTTGAGAGAATTCGATACGGTACCTATAAAAACTCGAATACATCCGTATTATAGCACATTTCCAGATGCAATCAATCATTTTCCGCGAAGTTTGGATTAATCACCAACAACACGCGGCTTTCCACCGATGTCCTTCGTGCAATTTGATAGGGTTGTTGAAAACTTTTTCCCGATTCCGGCGTAAAATCAGACGGTTTCTACAGAGAAAAGGCTTTCCCCGGCCCCATTTTCCAATAAAAAGGCACGGTCCTTTTCGGAAAGCGGGGCGGTTTTCAGAAGGTCGGGCCGCTTTTTGAGCGTATTCAAAAGGCTCTGCTCGTGCCGCCACTGGGCGATTTTCGCGTGGTGGCCGGTCATGAGCATGTCCGGCACCGGGCGGCCGCGCCAGACCTGCGGGCGGCTGTACTGCGGATATTCGAGCAGGCCGCCGAAGTGGCTCTCCTCCTCGAAGCACTCGTCGGCCGAGAGCACGCCGGGCTGCAGGCGAGCCAGCGCGTCGATTAAACACACGGCCGGCAGCTCCCCGCCCGTCAGCACGAAATCGCCCAGCGAGACCTCTTCGTCGACGTACGCGTCCAAGACGCGCTGGTCGACGCCCTCGTAATGGCCGCACAGCACGCACAGGTTCTCGTGCGCGCACAGCGCCTTTAAGAGCTTCTGGTCGATTGGCCGTCCCTGCGGGCTCATAAAGAGCGTGTAGGGTTTCCGGCCGAGCGTTTCGGCGAGGTCGTCGAAGCACGCGGCAATCGGCTCGGCCAACAGCAGCATGCCCTTGCCGCCGCCGAACACCGTGTCGTCGACGGTCGCATGCTTATCGTAGGCGTAGTCGCGCAGCTGGTGGGGCACCACCTGCACGGCGCCGCGCTTGCGGCCGCGGCCGACGATGCTTTCGGCGAGGACGGCCTCGCACATCTGGGGGAACAGCGTGACGAGATCAATCCGCATCGAACAGGCCCCCCAGCGGCTTCAAATACACGGCCTCTTCGTCGAGCGAGATGCGCGAGACGACCGCCGGAACGGCCGGCACGAGCGTCTTTTTGCCCTGGGCGTCCGTGACTTCATAGACGTCATTAGCGCCCGTCGCAAAGATGTCCGTCAGTTTCCCGCGCAAAACGCCGGTTTCCTCGTCGAACACCGAAAGCCCCAAAAGGTCCTGCCAGTAATAGCGGCCCTCGGGCAGGGGCGCGGCGTCTTCCCGCTGAAAGCACAGCACCTGCCCGCGCAGCGCGTCGGCCGCCTCGACGGAATCGACGCCCTGGAGCTTTAAAAGCACCAGATGCTTGTGCACGCGGGCGCTCTCGACAACGGCCGGGCGCAGGTCCTTTTTCCAGTAAAGCGTTGAAAACTGCTTTAAAAACTCCGGGCTGTCACACCAGGGCTCCACCCGCAATTCCCCGCGCACGCCGTGGGTGCCCACGACCTTGCCGGCTTCCAAATACGCAGCGCGCATCGCGCACCTCCTTTGTTCCGTTTCGAAAAAGCGGCGCCGCGAAAGATTTCCTCGCGCTGCGCCGTCTTTTCCCGTTTAGTCGATCTCCACACAGACCTGAAGGTTCTGGCGGGCTGCCGCCGCGCGGGCGACCGTGCGGATGGCCTTTGCGATGCGGCCCTGCTTGCCGATGACACGGCCCATGTCGGTTTCCGCGACGTGCAGGTGGTACGTCACCACGCCGCTTTCCGGCGTGGGCTCGTCTTTGGTGACGGTGACGGCCGACGGGTCGCTGACCAGGCCCTGCGCAATCGCAATGAGGAGTTCTTCCATCGGACAGGCCTCCTTTGTCTGGGATTTACAGGACGCCGTTCTGCTTGAACAGGCGCTTGACGGTATCGGTCGGCTGGGCGCCGTTGGAAAGCCACTTCTGGGCCTTTTCCGCGTCTACTTTGACCTCGACCGGCTCCTTGAGCGGGTCATAATAGCCGATTTCTTCAATGAAGCGGCCGTCGCGCGGATAGCGGGAGTCCGCGACAACGATGCGATAGAACGGGTTCTTCTTTGCGCCCATGCGGCGCAGACGGATTTTGACTGCCATGTGTTTTGTTCCCTCCGAGAAATTTTGGTTTGTTTGGTTGAAAATAAAATGCAAAAGCTGCGCGCGGGGCCCGCAAAAGGCCGCGGCGCTGTATCCTAAACGGGCTTTTCGAAAAAGCCCGGGATGCACAAAGGCATTCGGTCATTTGGAGAAGGGCGGCATGCCGCCGGGGCCCATCATCGCGCGCAGGCGGCGGCCCTTTTTGCCCTTCATCATCTTCATCATTTTCTGCATCTGCTCCATCGAGCGCAGAAGCTTATTGACATCCTCGACGCGCGTGCCGCTGCCGGCGGCGATGCGCCGCTTGCGGCTGGGATTAATCAGCGAGGGCTTTGCGCGCTCCTTGGGTGTCATCGAGAGGATGATGGCCTCCTGGCGGTCGATCAAGTGGTCGTCGAGCTGGCTGTCGCTCAATTTCCGCGTGTCGAGGCCAATCTTCTCGAGGATGCCGCGCATCGGGCCCATCTTGCGCACTTCGCGGAACTGCGAAAGCAGGTCGTTGAAGTCGAACTGGTTTTTCATGAGCCGGTCGGCCGTCTTTTTGGCTTCCTTCTCGTCTAACTGCGTCTGGGCCTGTTCGATCAGCGTGAGCACGTCGCCCATGCCTAAGATGCGCGAGGCCATGCGGTCGGGGTGGAAGACCTCGATGTCGTCGAGCTTTTCGCCGACGCCCGCATATTTAATGGGTTTCCCCGTGACGGCCTTGACGGACAGCGCCGCGCCGCCGCGCGTGTCGCCGTCGAGCTTTGTGAGGATGACGCCGGTGATGTCGAGCTTCTCGTCGAACGTCTTCGCGACGTTGACGGCTTCCTGGCCGGTCATGCTGTCGACGACGAGGAGGATTTCCTGCGGCTCGACGGCCTTTTTGATGTCCTGGAGTTCCCCCATGAGCTTCTCGTCGATCTGCAAGCGGCCGGCCGTATCGATTAAGACGAAGTCGTTGCCGTAATCTTTCGCGCGGCGCACGGCGTCCTTGCTGATCTTCACCGGGTCCCCCTGGCCCTCCTCGAACACGGGCACGCCGGCCTGCTCGCCGACGATTTGCAGCTGGCGGATGGCGGCGGGGCGGTAGACGTCGCACGCGGCGAGCAGCGGGCGGTGGCCCTGCTTCTTTAAAAGCCGGCCGAGTTTTGCGGCGTGGGTCGTCTTGCCGGCGCCCTGCAGGCCGCACAACAGGATGATGCACGGGCCGGAAGACGGCATTTTCAGGCGCGCCTCGCCGCCGCCCATCAGCGCCGTGAGCTCCTCGTCGACGATTTTGACGACCATCTGGCCCGGGGTCAGGCTTTCCATGACCTCGCTGCCGATGGCGCGTTCGCTGACGCGCTTCGTGAAATCTTTCGCGACCTTATAGTTGACGTCGGCCTCCAAAAGGGCCAGGCGCACCTCGCGCATCGCGGTCTTTACGTCGGCCTCGGTTAATTTTCCTTTGCTTTTGAGCCGCTTAAAGGCCGCGGCCAGCTTATCCGAAAGGCTTTCAAACGCCATAAAGCTCCCCCTTTTCGTCCGGTGCCCCGCTTTGCAGCGCGTCGAGCGCAGAAAGCAGCTTTTCCATCTGCCGTGTGATCGACTTGTCGTAAACGAAGCGGCTGTTATAATCGCGCACGTTCTCCGCGAGCTTCCGGATCGCGGAAAGTTTCTGCTGCAGCGCGCGCTCCTTTTCGACGAGGCCTAGCTTTTCCTCCATTTCGAGCAGCTGCGCTTCGCCGCGCTTGATCGCGTCGCGCACGCCCTGGCGGGTGATGTGCGCATTCTGGGCAATTTCCGACAGGGAAAGGTCATCGTCGTAATAGCACCGGAGCACGGCGCGCTGCTTTGGCGTCAGCATTTCCCCGTAATAATCGAGCAGCAGCGCGATCTTCAGATCCTTCGCCAAAACGGGGCCCCCTTTTCTTCTGTAAAGGAATTTGCTTTACACGCAACGTTGATTATACCCGATTTTCCGCGCTTTGTCAACAGGCGCGTAAAATTTTTTGCGCCGCTCATCGGGGGAGCGTCCCATTGTCGATATATTTCTGCAGGATTTCCTCGGTTGCGGCGAACAGGGCCTTCGACCCCTGTGCGGTGCGGCTCTGGCGGGCGTAGACTTTGTCCGCTGTGACGCCGTGTTCGCGCCAATCCCCGCCCGCGTTGCTGTCGTTTAACAGAAGCGGCTGGAGGTTATCCATCGCGTGCGCGAATTTTGCCTCCGGCGTTTTCCCCTCCTCAAACTCGTCGAACGCGGCCTTGAGCTCTGCGGCCTGGTCGGCGGGCAAAAGCGAAAAAATGCGCTGTTTGGCGGCCTCCTCGCGGGCTTTCTGCGTTTTCAGGCCCTCGGGATCGTAGGCATAGGTGTCGCCGGCGTCGATCTCGACGAGGTCGTGTAATAGGCACAACAGCATCACCCGCGCGATATCGACGGGCTCATTGGCATATTCGCGCAAAAGATACGCCATCAGCGCCATATGCCACGCATGTTCGGCGTCGTTTTCGCGCCGGCCGTGGTGCGACAGATGCGTCTGGCGGAACACATTTTTCTCCTGATCGATCTCGAGTAAAAAGGCAAATTGTTTTTGCAGGCGTTCGTCCATAGAAATCCCTCCATCCGGAAAATCGGAAAGCCCGACGGCTTCCCCTGTTTTTTGTATTTTCATTTTCTTTTATTATAAAACGGCGGCTCCGGCGGGTCAAACGGGTCCGGTCAAAAAGGCCCCGGCAGCCGCCTTCCACGTAAAAAGGCGCGGCCGCCGGGGCTCTTTGGGGGACCTAAAAAAGCCGGTTTTACAGGGCAGCCAGCGCAAAGCCCGCGTGCACGAGCAGGCAGGCGGCAGCACCGAACAGCGTGGGCAGAAAGACGGCCACCAAAAGCCATTTGACGCGCTTTGTCTCCCCATAAATCGTCATGCAGGTGGCGGCGCACGGCCAGTGCATCAGCGAAAACAGCAGCACGCACACGGCCGTTTGGACGCCCCAGCCGTTTGCGAGCAGCAGCGCATGCAGCGCCGAAAGGTCCCCGACCGGCATGAGCGTCCCGCCCGCCGTGTAGGTCATGAGCAGCACCGGCAAAAACAGCTCGTTTGCCGGCAGCGAGAGCAAAAACGACAGGAATACCACCCCGTCGAAGCCGAGCGCGCGGCCGATGGGGTCCAGGGCATCCGCGCAGGCCAAAAGCACGGGCTGCCCGCCGGCCTGCACATGGGAAAGCCCCCACAACACGGCCCCGGCCGGCGCCGCGAACGCCGCCGCGCGCGACAGCACGTGCAGCGTGCGCTGCAAAAACGCATTGGCGAGGACTTTCCCGACCTGCGGCACGCGGTACGGCGGCAGCTCGAGCACGAACGCAGAGGGCACGCCGCGCAAAAGGGTCTTCGACAAAAGCCACGAGGCCGCAAGCGTTGCCAGCACACCCACGGCGAGCACGGCGGACAGGGCCAGCGCCACCGCCGCCGGCTGCGCGCCGCCCGAAACGCCGGCGGAAAGGAACATCGTTAAAAGCGCGAGCATCGTCGGGAAGCGGCCGTTGCACGGCACAAACGCGTTCGTCAAGACCGCCAAAAGCCGCTCGCGCGGGGAATCGAGGATCCGGCAGCCCATGACCCCGACGGCGTTGCAGCCGATCCCCATGCACATCGTCAGCGCCTGTTTGCCGCAGGCGTGGCAGGCCTGAAATGCGCGGTCCATATTAAACGCGACGCGCGGCAGGTAGCCGAATTCCTCCAAAAGCGAAAACAGCGGGAAGAAAATGGCCATCGGCGGCAGCATGACGGAAATCACCCACGTCGTCACGCGGTAGACGCCGTCCAAGAGAAACGACGAGAGCCCCGCCGGCACGCCGAGCGCGGAGAGCCCCTGCGCAAGCACGCCCTGCAGCGCCGTAAAGCCGCGGCTTAATAGGTCCGACGGGACATTGGCGCCCGCCATGGTGATCCAGAAAAGCAGCAGCAAAAGTAAAAATAAACAGAGAAAGCCCGTCACGCGGCCCGTAAACAGCCGGTCGAGCAGGCGGTCGCGCCGGTCCCAGCCGGGAGCGCACGTGACGACGCCGCGGCAGAGCAGGTGCGCGGTGCGCACGCGGGCGGCAGCCGCGGCGGACGCGGCCTTTTCGGGCGGGAATCCGGCCGCGGCCAAACGTTCGCGCGCCGCGCGCAGGGCATTCTGCAGCGCGGGCTGTGCGAGGGCTTTTCGCGAAAGGTGCTTTTCGAGTGCGGCCCGTTCCGCCGCCTCCCCGCAGAGCAGGCGCATCGCGGCAAAGCGCACGGGGATGCGCCCGGCGCACGCGGGGGCAAGCGGGCCTTCGAGCAGGCCGGCGGCATCCTCGAGCGCGGTCGGGTAGACGATGCGCGCGGGCGTGCGCGGCGCCTGCGAAAACAGCGCCTCCAAAAGGGCGTCGAGCCCCTCGCGCCCGCGCGCCGCGGTGCCGGCGACCGGCACGCCGAGCCTTTGCTCGAGGCGCCGAAGATCGACCGTAATGCCCTTGCGGCGCGCCTCGTCGAGGAGGTTCACGCACACGACCGCGCGCGGCACGGCCTCGAGCACTTGCAAGGCGAGGCGGACGCTGCGCTCCAAGCACGTGGCGTCGCACACGATGATGGCGGCTGCAATCCCGCCAAAGCACAAAAAGTCCCGCGCGGCGGCCTCCTCGGCCGAATGCGGCGTCAGCGAATAGCAGCCGGGCACATCGACGAGCAAAAAACGCCTGCCTTTCCACGTACACATCCCCTGCGCGCTGCCGACGGTCTTGCCGGCCCAGTTGCCGGTGTGCTGGTGCTTGCCGGTCAAGGCATTAAACAGTGTCGATTTTCCGACGTTTGGATTTCCCGCGAGCGCGACGGTCATGGGCTGTTGCGGTTCCATCGGGCGCACCCCCTTCCCGCACGAGGCGCACAAAAATTTCCCCGGCATCCCTGGCGCGCAGCGCGACGGTCGTGGCGCCGAGTCCATATGCTTTCGGGTCCCCCAGCGGGCTTACGCCGAGGCACCGGACCCCGGCGCCCTCCACAAAGCCCAAATCCTCCAGCCGGGTGCGCATGGCGCCCTGCACGGAAAGGCCCGTCAGGACCCCCTGCTGGCCGGGGCGCAAAGACGAAAGCGGAAGTCTTTTCACGCAGCATTCCTCCTCGAAACGCGATTGCCCCCGTTTTGCGGCGGTATTTTTAGGGCGCCGGGCGCAAAACGAGCGGGGCTCCTTTCAGCCTATGCGGGAAGCGGCGGTTTTGCGAAAAACAAAACGCCGGGCCTTCCGCCCCTTTGCGGGGAAAGCAGAAGGCCCGGCGGGCATGCCGCGGGCAGCGGTTTAGTCGAAAATAATCAGCGCCATGAACGTCAGGTCCTCGTCGCCCGTATTATCGAGCCCGTGGCCGCAGCCGTCGGGCGTATAGGTGACGTCGCCGGATTTTACGGGGCGCTTTTGGCCGTTGTCGTTATAAAGGCCCTGGCCGGAGAGGATGTAATACGTCTCGCTCTCGTGGTGGTGCTCATGGTAGCCGAGCGTACAGCCGGGCTCGATGGTCACTTTTGCATACAGGCCGCATTTGCCGTTTAATTCTTTTTCGCCCAGGATGTGTTCGATGATGACGTGGCCTTTGCCGCCGCACATGTTTTCGATGCGTTCCACATAAGTTTCTGGCATTTGAAAGACTCCTTTTTATGAAATAGTAAAGTTTAGACGGTTTCCAAATCTAGTGTAGCGGACACCGGCGGGAAATGCAAGGGGGTTTTGTTTGAAACTTTTTTGATCCTCTTTACGCTTTTTTAAATTTTTGATTGATCCCTTCGACGCGCTTACCCCTTCGGGGCGCCTCGCAGGCCGCAGGCACTATTTTTTTGCCGAGAGCTTTTGTTATCCCCTTACTTTTCTTTAAAATTATAATTTTTCCCTTCGACGCGCTTACCCCTTCGGGGCACTTCGCGGGCCGCAGGCACTATTTTTTTGCCGAGAGCTTTTGTTATCCCCTTACTTTTCTTTAAAATTATAATTTTTCCCTTCG
>CALWVT010000011.1 GCA_944385055.1 uncultured Clostridia bacterium
GATTTTGTATTGCATTTTTTCGCCTCCCTAAAAATCTGAAATTTCTACTTGACTTTTATTAGCAGGTCTTTCACTTTTACTTTTATAAAGGGATCCTCCTTGTGGATGGATCAAACGTATAAGGGCTTTACGGCCTGATATAGCGCATGAAAGCGCGCGAGCGGTTTTTGATAGCGCAGAACCGCCTCTGCATCCGGGGAAAAACAGGCGGTGGGCTCCTTTTTGGGCATTTCGGGAGCGGAAAGCCACCCGTTTCCCCATGCGGCCAGCAGCGCGGCCCCCTGCGCGGAGGCCTCCCTGCAGGCAGGGACAAAGAGCGTGCGGTTGCAGACGTCCGCCTTGATTTGCTGCCACACCCGGCTTTTTGCGCCGCCGCCCAGCGAATAGAGCGCTTTGCAGGGACAGGAAAGCGCCTCCAAAAGCGTCAGGAAATCGGAGAGCAGGAATGCGACCGATTCCATCACGGCGCGGGCAAACGCCGCGCGGCCGGTGGAAAGGGTGGCGCCGAAAAAGGCGGCTTTTGCCTGCGGGCAGAAATCCGGGTCCACACTGCCGGAAAGATAGGGCAAAAACGTGACGCCGCCGCTGCCGGGCCCGACCGACTCCGCCAGGGCGTCGAGGCGCCTGTAGGCCTCCTGTTCGGGAAGATCCCGGCAGAATTCGTCGCGGAACCATTTTAAGGCCATGCCGGCCGTGTTTCCGATTGGCAGGTACAAAAAACGCCCGCGCACGGCGTGCCGGTAAATGGTCACATGGTGCGCTTTTGCAAAGACGGGGGCGTCCGTGCAGGCGGCCGCAACCAGGGCGGTCCCCGTCGTCTCCGTGATGGTGCCCGGCGTGAACCCGCCGGCGGAGAGTGCGGCGGCCGTCTGGTCCATTGCGCCCGTAAACACGGGGATGTCCGCAGGCAGCCCCAAAAACCGCGCGGCATGGGGGAGAAGCACACCCGCTTTTTCGCCGCTTTCAAGGCAGTCGGGCAGCATCGAGCGCGGGATGCCGGCCCACTGTAAGGCGTCTTCCCAAAAATCGTCCGTTTGCAGGGAAAAGTAACCCGTCGACGTCTGCAAGGAGCGTTCGCTTAGGAAGTTCCCGGTCAAAAAGAAGAGCAGGTAATCCTCTAAAAGCAGGAATTTATACGTTTTCGAAAAGACGTCGGGCAGCGTTTGGCGAATCCATGAGAGTTTTGCGAGCGGCAGTGCGCCGCTTGGCGCCGGCAGGCCCGTCGTCTCGTAAAACGTCTGTTCCGGGAAAGCGGCGCCCAAGGCCGCGGCTTCCTTTTCCGCGCGGGCGTCAAGCCAGACGAGAAACGGATGCAGCGGCTCGCCCGCGCGGTCGACGGGGACGAGCGTTTCCCCCTGCGTGCTCAGACCGATGGCCGCCACGGCAAAGCCTTCCGCCTGCGCCAGGGCGGCGGCTACCCCGCGGCGCATCGCAGAGAGGTAGGTGCCGGCGTCGACTTCTGCGCAAGGGCCGGCGGTTTGCAGCGGATACTCCTGCACGCTGCATGCGAGCAGCGATAAATCCGGCGAAAACAGGCACACTTTGATGGACGTTGTCCCCACGTCAAACACGGCGATGCACGGCTTTTTCATGGGCATCACGCCTTTCCGTCGCTGCCAAACACACGGATTAAGCGCATCGTTTCCGCTTTGACCGCCTCGATGGCAGAGGGCATCAGTTCAAATGCGCCCGACGTGGCCGTAAACTGTGCGTGCGCGGCGCGTGCCGCCGCCAGGTTCAAGGAGGTAAAAATATTGATTTTTGAAATACCGCCCGCGATGCACGCACGGAAATCCTCGTCGGACAGGCCGCTGCCGCCATGCAGCACGAGCGGCGTTTCGCACGCGGCCGAGACGCGGGACAGGACGTCCAAATTCAGCCGCGGCGCCTCCCGATAAACCCCGTGCGCCGTGCCGATCGCGATGGCCAGCGCGTCGCAGCCGCTCTGTTCGGCAAAAGTGAGTGCTTCTTCGGGCTGCGTGTAAATGCTTTTTGAAAGAGCGTCTTCCGCTGAGCCGTTTGAGCCGACGTGGCCGATCTCCGCTTCGACGCTGCAGCCGGCCGCGTGCGCGATTTTGACGAGCCGCGCGGTTTCCCGCACGTTTTCCGCAAACGGCCGCATGCTGCCGTCGTACATGACGGACGTAAAGCCGAGAGAGATCGCTTCCTCGACGAGTTCCGGCGTAAATCCATGGTCAAAGTGCAGCGCAACGGGCACGCGCGCGCGGCGTGCGGGGCCTAATAGCAGATCGGCGTAATCGGCCAGGGAAACAGGGCCTAACAGGCTTTCGGCGGGGCCCAACAGGACGGGCGCCTGCAGCGCTTCGGCCGCCTCGAGGATGCCGGCCATCATTTCCAGCGTTACGCAGTTAAATAGGCCCACCGCATAGCCTTTTTTCCGCGTGTCGCGCAAAATTTCAGAAAGGGTTACGAGCATTGCAAATCCTCCTTTTCTACGGGGAATACTTCCTTAATAAAAGATGGGAACGGGGCGCCTTTCGGCAGCGGCCTTTCGGGCGGCAAGGCAGCAGGCGGCACTTTTGAGGCCTGCCAAAAGGTCCGACTGGGCCGCCTGCCCATTGAGCACGCGCAAAAAGTCGAGCGCCAGCCCCTCGTCGCCGCCAAAATGCATGCCGGCCGGAAACGTGAATTGATGGGTAATGGTCTGCGGGGTTAAGTAGGGGTCCTCGCGGATTGTGGCACTGTAAAAGTCGAACTCCACGCTCCCCTTCGTGCCAATGAGGCGTGCGCCGCGCCGGCCGGCATTCTTTTTGACAATGAAATTCTGGCTGTAGCTCCACAGCGCGCCGGATTTTGTCGTGAAGATCGCACAGGCGCCGTCTTCATTGCCCGTGTCCTCGGCAAAGCAGCAGCAGTCACCCTGCACTTCTTCCTTTAAAAGGTGGGAAATAACGTAGCTGCTTTCCGTACAGGTGTGGTACTCCGGACAATCCGGGCAGTGCAGGCCCTTTGGGCGGTCGCCGCGGAAATGGAGCTTTTCGGTGGCCGCAAATGCGGAAACCGGCTCATCCCCGGTCAAAAAGCGGATGTAATCGATGTCGTGTGTCGCTTTCTGCAAAAAGAGCCCGCCGGTTTCCGTTGGGTCGCGGTACCAGCTGTGGTAGTACACGCTGCCGTAAGGGACGTTGTTGACCGCCTGTACCATTGTAATGCGCCCGAGCGCGCCGCTTTCCACAATGCGGCGCACCTCCTGCACGATTGGCGAGAGGCGCAGCGGGAAGCTGACGACGACACGGTCCGCCTGGGAGGCGCCCGCTTCCTTTAAGGATGCGTACTGCGTTTCGCTGATGCAGACGGGCTTTTCCAGAAAGAGCGGCAGCCCCCGCTTTAGGACCGCACACGCGAGCGGCGTATGCAGCGAACAGCGCGTCGCCAGAATGACGCCGTCGAGCGCTTCCCCATCCAGCATGGCCTGTGCGTCCGGATAATACCGCGTATGGGCAAAATAGGGGTCTTCGGCGACTTCCTTTTGAATCTCTTTTGCGCGCGGGTCTGCAATAGCGGCTACGGTGATGTCCGCCTCCAGCGCGGCAAATGCCCGCATCAGGACACTCGCGCGCAGGCCGTAGCCGATAAAACCAATCCGTTTCATTTGTTGGCGCCTCCTTAAAATCCTAGGACGTTTTCAATTGCCAAAAAGTCCAATAAATTAGCTAATAGGTTTTCTTCGCAATCTTCGAAGTCTTGCAAAAACTGCGCGAAAATTAGAAAAGTAATATTACTTTATTATTAGTAAACAAAAGTCGCGCGGCAATCCAAAAATCTTCGAATAAAATTGCGAGATTCATCAAAAAACCGCTTGACATCCCGCAAAATTATTGATATAGTGTGATTGCGAAGAAAACTTCCACAGATATTATGCTACAGTTCCCAGCAGAAAGTCAAGAGGAAGTACGAAAAAATCTCGCTAAATCAAGTTAAAAGATTAGTAATATTTAGAAAGGAAGGGGTTTTATGATCGGCCGGTCAATCACCGCTGCACGCCCGCCGCGGCACGTCGGGAAGTGGGAGCGGTTCCTCATTTACATGCGCAAATATTGGTTTATTTATCTGTTGGTTCTGCCTGGGCTTATCTGTATGATCGTCTTTAATTACGGGACGATGTATGGCATCCAGCTGGCGTTTAAAGATTATTCGCCGCGGCTCGGCGTGTGGGGCAGCCCGTGGGTAGGCTTCACGCATTTTCAGGAAATGATACAGGACCCGAGCTTTATCCGCGCATTTCAGAACACGGTCATTATCAACGTTTATAAGATCGCGTTCGGCTTTACGTTTAATGTGTTTTTGGCGCTGTTCATCAATGAGATCAAGCGCAAGAAGGTCAAAAGCGTCGTGCAGACCTGCGTATATCTTCCCTATTTTCTGTCGTGGGTCATTTTCGCGGGCCTGATTCAGGTATTTCTGGAGTATCCCAGCGCGTCGGATTTGGGCGGTGTCGTCAACCAGGTCATCCAATCACTCGGCGGGCAGCCGGTTGATTTCCTAAAAGAGCCGTCAATGTTCCGCGGGATCCTGACGATCAGCAACATTATTAAGACGGCGGGGTATTCTTCGATTGTCTATTTTGCGGCGATGGCGGGCATCAGCCCGACACTTTACGAGTCGGCCGCGATTGACGGCGCAAACCGCAAGGATATGATGTTCCACATTACGCTGCCGCGCATCTTGCCGAGCGTCGCGATCATGCTGATTTTGGAGCTTTCGGGTCTCTTCGCTTCGAACTTTGACCAGGTTTATAACCTTTACAGCAACTACGTGCTCTCGACCGGCGATGTGCTTTCAACGTATATCTACCGCATCAGCCTGGGCGGCGGCACCGAGTACGAACTCTCCACGGCGATGAACCTCGTGCTGAATTTGGGCGGCCTGATTGTGGTCTTGATTGCAAACAAATTTGTCGAAAAGCTCGATGTGCAGGGCATTTTCTAAAGGAGGGATCTTTTCTATGAAACGAAATCGTTCGAAAAAGCCCTCCATAGGGCGGCGGACAATGCTGGGGCGCTTGGGGTTTAACTTCTATGATGTTTTTATCTATGGCTTCTGCATCCTGTTTGCACTGGTGTGCGTGTACCCGATGTGGTATGTGTTCGTCGCGAGCGTGACGCCTTATGAAGAATATATCAAGGGCGGGCTGATGCTGTGGCCGCGCGGCGGGGTTGATTTCCAGTACTACATTGCGATTTTCAGCACGAAAAGCTTTTTAAATAGCCTTTGGATTTCGGTCAGCAAGACCGTTCTGGCGACCGTCCTCTCCGTGCTGGTTACGTCGACGATGGCGTACGCCGTCAGCAAAACGCATGTGCGCGGCATGAAGGTCATTAATGCGTTGGTGGTGTTTAACCTGTTCTTTACCGGCGGCCTGATCCCGCAGTACATGCTGTATCAGGATTTGGGGCTTCTGCGCTCCTACTGGGTAATGGTGATCCCCGGCGCGCTGAACATCACGTATTTTGTCATCATGCGCAATTACTTCACGTATTCGGTCCCGAAGGAACTCGAAGAGGCGGCGCGCTTGGACGGCTGCACGGATGTGGGGCTTTTCTTCCGCATCGTCATGCCCGTGTCGAAGGCGATGGTTGCGGCGGTCACGCTGTTTATCGCCGTCATCAACTGGAACGATTACTATAACTACATGATGTTTATCGGGAACAAGACGGAGCTGCAGCCGTTTGCGTGGATTCTGCGCCGGATGCTTGTGGATCAGTCGATGATGAATACGGTCCGCAACGGTGCGGCGAGCCTCGGGCTGCAGACACCGCCGCCGATGGCGCTGCGCATGGCGACGATTATCTGCGCGATGGTGCCGATTCTGTGTGTCTATCCGTTCTTGCAAAAATATTTTACAAGCGGCATCACACTCGGTGCGGTCAAGGAATGAGCAAAGCACATTCATTTTTTAGGGAGACAATTTTTGGCAAACCCCCGGAAACGGGATTTAAAAAAACAGGATTTTTGAGATGAAACAAAGGAGGATTTCCGATGAAGAAGCAAAAGCGAATGCTCGCGATGTGTCTGGCAGCAGCAGTGGCGGTTAGTATGGCCGTTTCCGCTTGCAGCGGCGACACGGCATCCAGCGCCACGGCGTCCGGTGCCGCGTCCGGTACCGCAAGCGGCACAGCGGCGACCAATGCAGACCGGGAAACGGTCAACATCCGCTTTGCCCAGTATGGCAACAGCGTTGACGACGTCGCGGGTATGGAAAACGACCCGGTGAAGAAAGCCATTGAGGAAGCCGTCAACATCACGCTCGAGTACGATACGGGCACGGAGGGCTTCGACGACCGCATGCAGAACGAGCTCTTTACAGGCGGCGCCGCGGACCTGTTCCCCACGTGGGGCGAGTCGGAGAAGATTTCCAGCTGGGTGGAGGACGGCCTGGTCGTCAACCTTTCGGAGATTGTCAATGCCGACCCCGACCGCTATCCGACGCTTTATAAGATTTTCAATAGCGACGAATACAAGATGTATAACGAACTGTATACCGGCGATCCCGACAGCGCCTACGCGATCTACGGGATTTCCGCTTACGCCGAGCCGAGCTTCTCGGGCGTGCCGGTCTACAATTCGGCGATTCTCGAAGAGGTCAACGGCGGCAAAGTCCCCGCAACGGTCGACGAGTTTATCGACTATACGGAGGCCTGCGCGAAAGCCGGCTATGTCGGCTGGTGGCCGAGAAACGACAAGCTGACAAACTGGCAGCAGATCGACATGACGATTGCGCGCCCGCAGGGCACGACGATTATGCCGCCGACCGGCGACGCGTGGAACGGCTTCGTGCTTTCCGGGGAACTCGGCACGGATTCGGAAAAGTGGACGCTTGCGACTGTCAGCGACGAGAGCAAGGAAGTGGTCCGCCAGCTGCACGAGATGTATGAAGCGGGCGCGCTCGACAGCGGCATCGGCGTCAAGAGCGATTTCGACGACGCGTATGCGGAATTCGGCGCGGGCAACCTCGCGAGCGCGGATTTCGGCTTCGGCTATCCCTCGCAGTTTAAGGATTTCTACAACAATCCTTGGCTTGCCTCTAATCCGGACGGCCAGCTTTCGGATTTGACGCTCGGCACCGCCTTAACGGAAGACGGCAATTATGCGAAGACGTATTCGACCGGCACGTGGGTGGGCAGCCATTACTTCATCCCGACCAGCTGCGAGAACCCGGACCGTGTGCTCGACCTTGTCGAATTTGTCGCGAGCACCGAGGGCCAGGACCTTCTGCACAATACGGAAAATTACGTCTACCGTGACGACCAGGGCGCCGACTACTGGAATGCCGCAACGGCACCGTACGGCTACGGCGACGGCCGCTGCAAATACGTGTGGTTCAGCTACATGTTCAGCGGCACGGAATACGAAGTCAATTTTGCCGACAACGATTGGTGGGAGGCCGTGTCCAACCCGATTGACAACAGCGAACACTGGGCGACGGAATCCGACCAGGCGGCGATCGAGTACGCCAGAGGCGTCGTTTCCGAGTTCCGTGACGAAGTCAATGTGACGCTGCCGACGTACTACAACATGATTTCCCTGTCTTCGGACGCGGAAGAGATCCGCACGAAGCTGACCAATACGACGAACGAGTATTTGAGCCAGATGCTCGGCGGCCAGCTCGATATCGACGAAAGCTGGGACGATTATGTCGCGGCCTATGAGCAAGACGGTGCGGCCGAACTCGAGCAGATGGTCAATGACGCCATTGCCACCGCGCGCGAGACGTACGGCGAATAAAGCCGGAGCTTTACGGCGATTCCTCTGTCAGCACAAAGCGAACAGCTTTGAGGGAATATATTGTAAATCATTTAAAAGGAGGAGCTTTTTAAAATGGCACAAAAACTCAGCGATCCCTCCGGCCGCGGCCGGGTAGAGGGGTATAAGGTAATTTTCCCGCAGATGCAGCATCCGTACACGGAGGCGGAAATCCAGGCGGTTGTCAACGTCATGCGCAATGCGGAAGGGCAGACGCAGGGCAAGTATCTCGAACAGTTCGAGAAGGACTTTGCGAAATTTGTCGGCGCAAAATATGCGTTCGGCGTCAACACCTGCACGAATGCGTTGAAGCTCGCGGCAATTTTCTGCCACATCCAGCCCGGCGACGAGGTGATCGTGCCGGCGTATACGTACTGCGCTTCCGCCATCCCGTTCGGCGACCTCGGCGCGAAAATCGTCTGGGCGGACATCAATCCCGATACGTGGACGATTGACCCCGACGACTTCGAGCGCAAGATTACGCCGCGCACCAAGGCGGTCGTAGCGGTCCATCTTTTGGGCATTCCGTGCGATATGAAGCGCATTATGCCGATTGCAAGAAAGCACGGCGTTAAGGTCGTTGAGGACTGCGCGCAGGCGCTCGACTGCCGCATCGACGGCCAGCATGTGGGCACGTTCGGCGACTTCGGATGCTTTAGCTTCCACGCGGCAAAGACGATGACGACTTTGGGCGAAGGCGGCATGTTCGTGTGTCAGGACGACCAGATTGCCCACAATGTCCCGGGCATCCGCCACAACGGCCTGTGCGCGTTTGAAGGCGAGCGCGAGCGGTATTGGGTCCCGGCGATGAGCAACGTCGACGAATTCCTGGAGGACCGCTGGCCGCAGAACTTCTGCATCGGCGAGGCGCAGTGCGCATTGGGTTCGGAGCAGCTCAAGAGCGTCATTGCGAACAACGAGATTTTGATCGACCAGGACCGCCGCATCCGCGAATGGCTCAAAGACGTGCCGGA
Organism: uncultured Clostridia bacterium; assembly: GCA_944385055.1. GTDB lineage: Bacteria > Bacillota > Clostridia > Oscillospirales > Acutalibacteraceae > Caproicibacterium. The sequence goes on from CALWVT010000011.1 coordinate 8,739, forward strand.
AATCTCGTTCCCGAAGGTCGTCGAAGGCGGCCGTTACGTGGTACATCAGTACGTTTTGCACTACGACGGCAGCAAGTACGGCAAGACCCGCGACGATTTGCTCGACCTTCTGACGAAGAAGTACGGTGTGCGCGCGATTGTCCAGTATTATCCGCTGTACCGTTACCCGCTGTTCCAGAAGAAGGGCTGCGGCGCGTATGACTGCCCGGTGCTCGACAAGTGGTGGGACAACTCCTTCTCGTTCCCGTGGTGGTGCGGCATTGACGACGAGAGCATGGAGATCATGTGTGATGGTCTGATCCACGCGGTGGAAGATCTGAGAAACGAAGCGTAAACGAAACAAAAACGGAGCAGCCGAAGGGAAAATGGTCTGACAAAGCGGGCCCTTCGGCCGCTTCTGTTGTTCCCAGTAAAAAGGAGGGGTTCAAAATGCAGGTAACCGGTGGTGTTTTGGCGCCGCTTGTAAACCCGTGCCGGGAGGATGACAGCCTCGATTTTCCGGCGCTGGAAGCGCAGCTTTCGCGGCTGCTCGATTCGAAGGTAGACGGGATTTACCTCAACGGCGGCACGGGCGATGCCGCAAACCTTACCCAGGAGGAGCGGCTGCGGATTGCCGCCTATGCGGTGCCGCGCCTGCGGGCACGGCAAAAATGCGCCGTTGTGCAGGTCGGGCAGACCAGTTTGCGCTGTGCGCTGGCGCTCACGGAGCAGGCGGCGGCGCTGCATGCGGACGCCGTGGCGAGTGTGCCGCCGCAGAAGGATTTTGCGCAGGTGCGTTCCTATTATGAGGCGCTGACGCAGGTGGGCGTGCCGGTGCTGGTCTACTACATTCCCGGCATGACAGGGAAGGCGGCTTCCTATGAGGAACTGTGCGAGCTGTTGCGCTTGCCGGGCGTTTTGGGCATCAAAGTCAGCGACTGGAATTTGTTCCTTGTGCGCCGCCTAAAGCGTGCCTTTCCCGAAAAAGTCGTGTTTGAAGGGCTCGACGAGCTTTTGCTGCCGGGCATCCTTTACGGCGCGGACGGCTGCATCGGCACATGGGTGAATTTGCTGCCGGATTTTTATGCGACCGTTTTTGCACACGCCAAAAACGGGGAGGCAGAGGCGGTCCTGCCTCTGACGCAGCGGTTTGCGGCGTTTCTCACGCTTGCGTGGGACTACGGCGTGCTGAATACGTTTGAAGAGCTCATGTGCGCGAAGGGCTTTGCCCGGCGGTGCTTCCGCAAGCCCGGCACCTGGACGCCCGGCAGTGTGCCGCCGGACGTGCTCCAGAAGCTCTTTGCGGAGCTTTCTGCGCTCGAAGAGATGGCAAAAGACCTTTCCTAAAAAAGAAAAAGCAAAACAAAGATTGGATGCCCATTCGGGCAAACGAAAGGAGTGTTTTTTACGATGCAGTACGCGAAAATTCCCGGACTCGAACAGGAAGTCAGCCGCATTTGCCTGGGTACGATGACATTTGGCAGCCCCGTCTCGGAGACGGACGCCGTCAAACTCATTGCATATGCAAAAGAAGAGCACGGCATCAATTTTATCGATACCGCGAACATGTACGAGGGCTATAACCGGTTTGCGGGCAGTGCGGGCGGCGTTGCCGAAGAGATTGTCGGCCGCGCCGTACACGGCCATCGCACGGAATTTGTGCTGGCGACGAAGGTCGGCATGAAGGTCGGGCAGGCCCCGGAAGACGAGGGGACGAGCCCTAAGGCCATTGCCGCGCAGCTGCGCCGCAGCTTACAGCGCATGGGCACGGATTATGTAGATATTTATTACCTGCACTGCTACGACGCAAACACCCCGCCGCATGAAATCGTGCGCGCCATCGCCAGGGAATTAAAGGCGGGCATGATCCGTGCATGGGGCGTCAGCAACTACACGGCCCCGCAGCTGCAGGCGCTTTTGGAGGCGGCGAATGAAGAAAACGTGCCGGCGCCGGCTTTGTGCCAGCCCCAGCTGAATCTTTTGAATCAGGAGGCGCTGCAGGCGCTTTTGCCCCTTTGCGCGAAAGCGGGCATCGGCGTTGTGCCGTATCAGGTGCTGCAGGGCGGCATCCTGACCGGGAAATACCACAAAGGTGCCGCGGCGCCTGCGGGCAGCCGTCTGGCGGAGAAGCCGGAATGGGTAAAGCCATTGACCGACGATATTTATAAAATCTTAGCCGCCTGTGAGCAGGCCGCGCAAGAGGAGGGCGTTTCGATGACGCAGTATGCGCTGCGCTGGGCGCTGCGGCAGCAGGGCGTGGTCAGCGCGTTGATCGGCGTGAAGCGCGCTTCGCAGATTGACGAGGCCGCCTGTGCGGTGGCGCCGTGAGCACGGGGAAGGAAATCCCCTGGCGCGGGGAGTTTGCAGAAAAAGTCCTCTATGCGCCGAAAACGGAGCCGGGATTTGTGGCCTGGGCGGCCGCATGGGAATATGGGGACGGGCGCGTCGGCGTCTGTTTTGACGAAATCCAAAATGTGCCGGACCCCGCGCATGTGCCGCCGAAACTCGAATACGCGGAGGCGGCCGGCGTACCGGTTTCATACGAGAGCGTCGAAGCGGGCAGCGCGGCACTGACGCGCTTTCGCGTTTATATGGCGTCAAAGGACGGCAGGAATTTCTCGGAAACCGGCCGGTGCCGGCGGGAGGAAGGTTCCTTTTGCACGATTGGGTTTCCGGATGGCCGCTTAGTGGGGTATGACGTGCCGCGGCGCGACGCGGACGGCTGTGCCTGGAGCACCTTTATCGCCGTGCGTGAAAGCCTCGACGGCGGCACCACCTGGGTCGAGCGCGGCCGGCTTTTGGAAGGCTGCGCGCCGTATCTGTGGCGCGTGCGAAAGCTTCCGAGCGGGAAAATTCTGCTGCTTGCCTCCCTGTACGGCACGCCGTGGGGGCCGGGGCGGGAGCGCCCCACGCGCAACACCACGCTGCCCGAGGAGGATTATGTCGGGAAAATCCAGACGTTTTTTATGGAAAGCCGGGACGGCATTGCGTTTTCGGGCCCGCATTATATTTTGCCGGGCCTCGATGCGCATGAATTCGATGTGGCCGAATATCCGGATGGGCGGCTGCTGTTTTTGGCGGGCGATGTCCAGGGAACAAAGGTGGGGCGGCAGTTTGTTGCGCTTCAAAACGGCCGGTGGATTAACGGCCCCGTGCTGCCGATCCATGCGGGCGCGCCGCCGTCGCCGGGTGAAAACCCGCAGGGCGGCTTTTTGCCGGAAACGTTTGTGTATGTGCAAAAAAGCGGAGCGCTGCTCGGTTACCGGCGCAACTGCGGCTGGTCGATTTCGAGTGATGACGGCGCAAACTGGGCGCGTGTCCAGCCGCCAACTGAAGAAAAAAAGCTCTACCAGCCGATGCTTTTGCTTTTGCCGGACGGCACGGCGCTGCTTTTTGGCCATGCCGGCGGCGACCAGGCGTTCGGGGAAGCGAAGATGTGCATGTATATCGAGCGCGCGGTCCCCGAAAGCGTTTCCCTGTTAAAAAAGCCCGCGCACCTTTCTTTGCGGCGGTGCTTGTCTGCGGACGGCAGCCAGTACGAAAACGTGTTCGCGGCAAGGCTCACCGCAAATGGAGAGCCCTTAGCGGGCAGGTGCGTGCGTTTCCGCTTTACAACGTATTGGAACGAGGACGGCAGCGTCAATCAAGCGCCACAGCAGAAAGCGCCGCTGCAGGTTTCGGCCGTAACGGACGCGGACGGCTGTGCAAAAGCGGCGGCGGATGCCTATGACCATCGCGCGGATATCCATTTGAGTTATACGGCCGACTGCGTGTTTGCGGGGGACGCGGAAACGCTGCCGTGCGAGAGCCCGAAAATGACGGTGCTGGCATTGACGCCGAAACGGCGCTGCCCGTATCCGTACGAGGCCTATTTTGCGGGCGGGGTCTTATACCTTTCACCGGATTTTTTGCAGGCGTTTCCCTATGCCGTTTATGTGCTCAAGCAGCACCTCGGCGAACGCCGCGTGCCGGTGGAAAACCTAGGGCGCGAGGCTGCGCTGCGCCTGTGTGCGTGCGGCGCCGCGCAGGAAAAGGAAGGCAGCTTTTTCTGGATTTCCAGTGTCCATGCGCCGTCCCCCTTGGCCGATGTCTGCGCCATGACAGCGGGAGAGTGGTATGTGTAAAATACAAAAAGAAACCATATAGGGCACTGAGACTGGACGGTGCGGAGAAAGGAGCCTAGAAGATACGATGGAATTTGGGGTCACGATTACAAGCGGAGCGTCCAACTGGCAGGTTTTCAGCCGGCGCGCGGATGGCACAGCGGAAATTTCCGTGCAGGGGCAGTATTTCCCCGTGCGCCTTTCGCAGGAACTGCCGCTTTCCTTTACGCGCATAGAGGGCGTTTCGGCAATTGTCAAGGCGCGCATCGCGCTCGAGAGCACGGGCGAAGATGTGGTGCCGTGGACCGTGTGCGAGCTTTTTGGAGAAAACGAGTGGCGCGTGACGTTTTCGCACGTCCCGCAGGGCGGTTTATACCGGATTGAGACGTACATGGAATACACGGGCTGGGACGGCCTTTCCTGCACACGCGGGGATATGGTCCATCACATCGGCGTGGGGGATGTGTATTTGATTGCCGGGCAGAGCAATGCCGCCGGCCGCGCGAAAGGGCCCGTGGAGGATGCGCCCGACCTTCTGGTGCACGTGTTCCGCACAAGCGGCGTGTGGGATTTGGGGACCCATCCGCTCGGCGAGACGACGGGCGCGAAATTTGTGGGCCACTACGAAAACCATAACCCGGGCCACAGCCCGTGGCTCGCATTTGGGAAACGGTTGGCGCGCGAGCTCGGCTATCCGGTGGGGCTTGTGCCATGCGCTTACGGCGGCGCGCCGCTGCGCTGGTGGAACCCGCCGGAAAACGGCGCCTTGTTTCAAAACCTGCTCGCCATGAGCCGTGCTGCCTGCGAACAGCCGAAAGGCGTGCTTTGGATTCAGGGGGAAGCGGAAGGCTATGAACAGAGCGCGGAAACGTATTTGCCCCGGTTTAAAAATCTGGTAAAAGAACTGCGCAAGGCGTTCGATGCGCCGGCCCTTCCCGTTTTGACGGTACAGATTAACCGCTGCTATGAAGCCCCCAATGAGGCGCTCGACCGCCAGTGGGGCATTGTGCGCGAAGCACAGCGGCAGGCGGCGCGGGAAATCCCCGGGGTTACCGTCGTGCCGTCCGCGGACCTTGCCGCCTACGACTTTATCCACAATGCCGCCGAGAGCAACCTCGTAATTGGCGAGCGCTGCGCGCGTGCGGCGCTGGCGGCTGTTTATGGCCGGCCGTTGGATTGGGAAGCGCCCGAAGTGGAGAAAGCCGAAAAGACGGCGCCCGACACCGTGCGGCTGACGTTTTCCCGCATCCGCAATTGGCTGAACCCCTACGAAGTGCCGGCGGCGCTTTTGCCGTTTGACGCCGAGGATGGGGCAGGGCTGTGCCATCCCGTGCGCTACGAGGTGGGGCGCGATACGCTGACGCTTTCTTTCCCGCGGCCCCTGCAGGAAAAGGCCGTCTTGCACGGCGCGTGGCGCATGTATCCGGGGCCGGCCATCCCGTGCGACTGTATGCGCATGCCGATGCTTTCGTTTTACGGCCTTGCAATTGAGGAAGAAGAGGAGGGGTCCACGTGAAGCCGCCGTTTCTCTACACATTCCGTTTCTGCTGCGATCCGGGATTTCGCGAAGAGGAGGAACTCGAAAGCCTGTCGCAGTTCGTGCAGTGCGCGCAGATCGACGACGTTGCGGTCTTTGCAAATGTTGAGGAGCTGAACACCGGCCATATGACGTTCGAAGAGCAGGACCGGTATCTGGCGCTCATGCGCCGCGTTCAGCAGAGGCTCTCTCCGTTTAACGTGACGATGTCCGTCAACCAATGGCACAGCGTCATGCACGCGGACCTTGGAAAACGCTTCCGCGAGGAGGACGGTTTCCGTCCGATGGTGGATATCGATGGGCGCGAATCGGACCTGTGCGTCTGCCCGCTGTCGGAAGCGTGGCAAGCGTATATCGGCGAGCTTTACGCGCGTTATGCGGCGCTGTCCCCGTTTTTATTGTGGGTTGAAGACGACTTTCGCCTGCACAACCATGCGCCGCTGCATTGGGGCGGCTGCTTTTGTGAGGAACATATGCGCCTTTACAGCGAGCGCGCGGGCAAGACGCTTTCGCGGGAAGAATTCGTGCGCGGCATTCTGGCGCCGGGGGAGGTCCATCCATACCGGAAAATCTGGCTGGATGTCAGCTTTGAGACGATGCGCAAGGCCGCCGAGGCGATCGAACGGGCGGTGCATCGGGAAAATCCCACGGCGCGCATCGGCCTGATGAGCTCCGACCCGCACATCCATGCGGCCGAGGGCCGGCGCTGGGGCGGCCTTTTGAAGGCGCTTGCGGGGGATACGTGCCCCGCGGACCGCATCCATCTGCCGGGGTATCAGGAGACGGCGCCGGGGCTTTACCTAAACACGTTCAACCAGGTTTCCATGCTCACGCGCGCGTTTTTGCCCGCGGGAACCGAAGTTTACCCGGAGCTTGAAAATTATCCGTTTTCGCGCTTTGCAAAGTCGAAGCGGTTTACGCGGTTTCAGCTTTTGTGCCTGTTTCCGCTTGCTGCCGACGGCGTGATGCTCGACCTTTTCGACTTAAACGGCAACGGCATCGTCTGGCAGGAGGGCTATCAGGAGATGCTGCGGGAAGTAAAACCGTATCTCAGCGCCATTGCCCGCTTCCGGGCGCCCTTTGCGCGCGGGGCGGACGGCGTGCGGGTGCTCGTCTGCGAGACATCGGCCTATACGCTCCATACGTCCCGCGGCGCCGAAATGGAGGAGCTTTATCCGCAGGAAACGTTGTTTGCGGGGCTTTTGCCGGCGATGGGGATTCCCTACCGCTATGAAACTTCCCCGGACTGCGAAGGGCAGATCGTTGCGGTGTCGGGGCAGGTGCTGCGCAATTGGGACGAAGAGACGATCCGCGGCCTGTTTATGAAGAATCGGGTGCTGCTTTCCGGCGACGCGGCGTGTGTGCTGCTCGAACGCGGCCTTGCGGAACTGGCTGGGCTTGAGGCGGCGGAATGGATGGTGCAGGACGAGGGCGCGTATACGTACGAGCAGGTCGTAAACGGGCGCGTTTACGGCGGGCTGCGGGAAGCGCGTGCGTCGGCCGTGATCTCCTGCAGCGACGCGCTGCGGGTTACATTCGCACCGGGGACGGATGCCGCGCTTTATACGGCCTTCTTCGATTCGTTCCGCCGGCGCACGGCGCCGGGGGAGGCCCTCGTAAAGGGGCGCGTGTTCCTTTACCCGTTCGGCCGCTTCCCGTCGCCGATTGAAATCCCGCCAATGCTGCTAAACCCTGTCCGCCAGGAGATTTTGCAGGAGGCCCTCTTGGAAATGGGGGCAGATTTCCCGATGGTGCAGGGGGCGCCGTATGCGGCGCCGTACACCTGGCAGGACGGGAAAAACCGCGGCGTTTACCTCGTCAATGCGAGCACGGAGGACATCGAGACGCTTTCCCTGCGCAATGTTTGGGCAAAGCGTGTGTTTGCCTTCGATTCCCGCACCAAAACGGTGCAGGCGTTTTTGACGCAGCCGGACAAAGACGGCGTGCGCCTGGCGCTTTCCCTGCCGAGCATGGAAGCGGTCATGCTCTGGTGGGAACAAGACGAAAAGGAGTGAATGGACACGATGCAAGCGAAAATTTTAAAGCGGGGCTGGGTGGTCGAATGGTTCGACGAGCGCCAGTGTTACCATATGCCGAGCCTCACGCGCGCGGCAAACGGGAACCTTCTGGCCGTATGGAACGGCGGCTTTTTGCAGTGGAACGGAGACCCGATGGGCCGCGATGCGAAAGACTGGGTTTCGATTTTAGAGCCCGGCGCCGAACACTGGAGCAATCCGGACGCTGTCGGCAACGACATCCGTTACTGCTGCCATGACCCGGTCTTTGTGCAGAACCGGAAAGGCGAAATCTATCTTTTATTTGCGAAATTCCTGGATACCGAAGTGAACTTTGCGACGTGGTGCAACGGCCGTGACGAGCTGTGGATCCGCAAGACGACGGACGGCGGCCGCACCTGGGAGCCGGCAAAGCCTGCGGGGATCCAGAGCGGGCACGCCTCGAACGACAGCGTGCTGCTGCCCGACGGGACCATCGTTTTGGCCTCGACGAGCAGCGAACTGCCCAACAAATATTTTGGCGCCGTGCGCGTCTATCTCTCCCACGACGACGGGGAGACGTGGGAAAAAGGGCCGATCCTTTCCGCGGAAGACGGCACGCTCATTCGGGAGCCGGCTTTGTGTCTGCGCCCGGACGGCGTTTTGCGCATGTTCACGCGCACATGCCCCGGCAATACGGGCTGGGGCGCCGGCTGTCAGTCCATTCCCTGCTACACGGCGGAAAGCCGCGACGGCGGGAAAACGTGGACGCCCCCTGTGCCGTGCGGCATCCTGAATAACGAATCGAAAATCGATGTGCTTTCCTACAATGCGGACACGATTTTGATGGCTTATAACGATACCCCCGTGGCGGACTGGCACGAGAGAAGCCCCTTGACGCTTGCCTATTCGAAGGATGAAGGGAAAACCTGGGACAATCTTTTGGAATTGGCGCCGGCGCCGGGGAATAAGTGCCAACCCGCCATGTGCCTCGACCGGGAAGGGCTGCTCCATGTGATTTATATGCACCGCCATACGGCCATCGAGCATGTGGTGGTGGAGATCCGGGACGAATAAAGCGCCATGCCGGACGAAGAAATGCTCGCCTGTATCCTGCGGATGGGGGAATTGCTGCTTTCCAACGGCGCGGAAGCGATGCGTGTGGAGGACACGGTCACGCGGCTGTGCCGCGCGTACGGCTTTTCCGATATCCATATCTTTTCGATCCCATCGAGCATTGTGCTGACGGTCAAGACGGAAACGGGGCGCTTTTTGACGATGACGCGGCGTGTGCGGCAGCGGGGAACGGACCTCGGCTGCGTTGCGCGGGTCAATGCGCTTTCCCGCAGGCTTTGTAAGACGCCGCTGCCCGCCGAACAGGTTTCCGCGGCGATTGCAGCGATCCTGCCGCGCCCGATGCCGCTTTTTCTCCATATTGCGCTGTATGCGCTGGTTTCCGCCGTCTTTTCGACTTTTTTCGGCGGGACGGCATGGGACGCCGTGGCGGCAGCCGGCAGCGGGGTCTTGCTGTCCTTCGCGGTTTTGGGGATGCAGAAGCTGCGGCTCAACGAGGTCTTTTCGGCCTTCGCATGCAGCATGCTGACGGGGGCTGGCGCCGCTGCGCTCACGGCGTGCGGCGTTGGGGAGCATTTGGACCAGATTTTAATCGGGAACATCATGCTGTTAATCCCCGGCCTCGCGTTTACGGCTTCCCTGCGCGATATGATCAGCGGCGACACCATTTCCGGGCTCTTGGGGCTGTGTGAGGCGGTGCTCAAAGCGCTGGCGATCGCGGCGGGGTTTGGTGCGGCGCTGCTGCTGTTTTGGAGGTGAGCGCTTTGCTGAAAATTTGGATGGCTGCCGCGGGTGCGGTCGGTTTTGCGCTCCTGTTCGGCGTGCGGGGCAAAAAGCTTTTTTGGATTGCGGGCGGCGGCGCGGTGGGCTATGGCGCCTATGCCCTCTTTTTGGGGATGGGGCAGGGCGTTTTCTCGGCGCTTCTGCTCGCAACGCTTTTGACGGCACTGCTCAGCGAAGCGCTGGCGCGGATTCAAAAGGCGCCGGTGCTGCTGTTTTTGGTGCCGATGCTCATTCCGCTGATCCCCGGCGGGGACCTCTACTACGCGATGTACAGCTTTGTGCGGGGCGAAGGGGCGGCGTTCGGTGCGCGTGTGCAGCTTGTGCTCTCCGAGGCTGCCGCGATTGCACTGGGGATTTTGTGTACGGCAAGCGGGGTCAATGTATTTAGGAAAATTTTGCATGGCGTTCGGCGCCGCCCTTTTTTCTGAAAATGCATTGCGGGGCATTTTCGCACGGCGTATAATAAACCCCAGATCTATAAAAAGGAGGGCGGGCGATGGAAAGCAACCGTTTCGGCATCCCGAAGGCCGACTACTTTACGGAAAACAATAACCGCTATACGGGAAGCTGCGGCAGCTTCCGCTTCTGCCTCGACGCGGGCGGCGACACGCTGCGGGCTTCCGTGTGGCACGGCGAAAAATGCCTGGAAAAGTCAGAAGTGGAAGCGGAAAAAGAATTTTCAAAGGACGCGGAAGGCTTTTTGGCTGCGCTGCAGTGGCTGGAAAGCCAGGATGCGGCGGCCGGCGCAAAAAATTAAAAAAATGCGCGTTCCCCCCTTGCGTTCTACCGTGGATGTGATAAAATCGCATTCGGAAAGTTTGTAGCAGGGGGTTATGATGGATGACAAAGGACATGACGGCCGGATCGCCGACAAAGCTTTTGCTGGCATTTACGGTCCCGCTATTGTTCGGGAATATTTTCCAACAGCTTTACTCGATGGTGGATACGATCATCGTCGGGCAGTTTCTGGGCACGGGCCCGCTGGCGGCGGTGGGTTCGACGGGCTCCATCAATTTTTTGATCATCGGTTTTTGTGAGGGCGTGTGCAGCGGCTTTGCCATCCCCATCGCACAGCGGTTCGGCTCGAAGGATTTCGACGACCTGCGCCGGTTTATGGGGAATATCGTGTGGCTTGCGGTCGCGTTTGCGGTGGCGCTCGCCGTGCTGACGGTGGTGTTCTGCCGGCCGCTTTTGCAGCTGATGCAGACGCCGGCGGATATCATCGACAACGCCTACGACTACATCGTCATTATTTTCGCGGGCATTCCGGCAACGTTCTTTTATAATATTCTGGCCAGCGCCCTGCGTGCGCTCGGCGACAGTAAGACGCCGGTTTTGTTTTTGGTGCTCTCGTCGGTCATCAATGTGGTGCTCGATTTGCTGCTTGTCGTCGTGATCCCGATGGGCGTGGCGGGCGCCGCGGTGGCGACCGTGATCTCGCAGGCTATTTCGGGCTTCTGCTGCCTGTTGTTCGTGCGCAAGCGCTTCCGTTTATTGTGCTTTACGCGCGAGGACGCGAAGCTCGAGCGGGAGCACGTAAAAATCCTTTTGAATATGGGTTTGCCGATGGGGCTGCAGTTTTCGATTACGGCCATCGGCAGCGTCATCCTGCAGGCGTCGGTGAACCTGCTCGGTTCCGGCGCCGTGGCGGCTGTCACGGCGGGTTCGAAGCTGTCAAACCTGTGCTGCTGCGCGTTTGACGCCTTGGGCGTCGGCATGTCGACGTACGGCGGGCAGAACATCGGCGCCCGCAAAAAGAGCCGCCTGACCCCCGGCGTCCGCGCGGGCATGACGCTCGGTTCGATCTATGCGGTCGTCATCCTCGTCGTGCTCATCCTGTTCGGGCAGCATTTGGCGACGCTGTTCGTCGATGCCGGGGAAACGGAGATCATCGCGGACGCCTACCAGATGCTCGTGACGAACGCAGCGTTTTACATCCCGCTGGTCGGCATCTACGTGTTCCGTTTGATTATCCAGGGCGTCGGCTACAGCAAGGTCGCGCTGTTCGCGGGCGTTGCGGAGATGGCTGCACGCACCGTGGTGGGCCTTGTGTTTGTGCCGCTGTTCGGTTTTACGGCGGCGTGCTTTGCAAGCCCCATTGCCTGGATCTGCGCGGACTGCTTCTTGATTCCGGCGTACTTTATGGTCTTAAAGCGCCTGCCCAATGACCCGAAGCCCACAAAGGATCCCCTGCCCCCGCCGGCGGCGGACGGCGTATAAAAAAGCGGCCGCAGAGAAATTTGTTTTCACCGATACTTAATATAAAAAGGCACCGAATAAAAACGGGCCGGCACCCTGCTGCTTTGGCAGGATGCCGGTCCGTTTTGTTTTATCGGGTTCCGTTTGCGGCGGAGGGTTCCTCCCGCGCTGCGGCCGGCGGCAGGGCGCCCTTGCGGCGGCGGTACTGGCCCGGGGTGATGCCCTTGCGCTGACGGAAAATTTTCGTAAAATAGGTCAAGTCCCCGATGCCGCACTGTTCGGCGATTTCCTGCACGGTGGATTCCGTGTGGGTCGTCAGCAGATACGCCGCGAAATCGAGGCGCCGGTTCGTGACGAATTCGGTCAGGGTCTGGTGGACTTCCTTTTTAAACCGCGCGGAAAGGTAGCTCGCGTTGACATTGGCGAGCTCCGCCAAACGCTTTAAGCTCAAATCCCCCGCGATGTCGATGGAGATGTAGTGAATCACCTGTTGGATTAATGGCGAATACCCGCGCGCCGCGTATTGGTTCGTCAATTCACAGTAGCGCCGAAGCATGTCCCGCGTCAGTGCGGAAACGCCCCGCACGGAGGTCAGCGCTTCGATTTCGTGCGCATAATGCCCGGAAATCTGGTCAAGATAAATCGGATGGACCTGCGCTGCCTGCGCCCCCTTGCGGCACAGCGTGTTCAGGATAATCAAATAGTTCTTTTCGTCGCGCAGCCGGTCCGGCAGCCGCTGCTGCACGGGGACTTTGTGCACGACGTCCAGACATTTTAACGCCCCGTTTACATCGCCGCTCGCGATGCATTCCATCATTTTTTCCTCACCCTCGTAGCGCTCCTCGAGCTTTTTTAGAATGCTCATCGGCGGCTGGTCCTGCTGGCTGTTGGAAACATAACGCGTTTGCAGCGCCTGGATCATCTCGTTGGAGAGCTCGTTGGGATCCTCTTCGCCGGGCAGCTTCCGTGCAAGGAAATCCACATCGTGTAAATTCCATACACCGTCGAACGATTCGCCGTACAGTGCTTCTCCCAGGCAGGCCAGGTACTTTTCGGTCCCTTCCTGGTCGGCCAGCACGGGGAGGTTTGCATAATATTGTTTGACGAACGATTCAATCGATTTGTCCGCTTTGAGCTTTGCCCACAGTTCCCGCACATGGCCCACCGTCATGCGTTCAAAGGAAAACGGCCCGCAGAGCAGAAGGTCTTCGGTCTCCGATGCCGGCAGGGGGATAAAAATATAATTACAGGCGTACAGATCTTCCAAAATCCAGATACGCGACGGATTTTTGGCCATGGACGTCTGCATGCGCGCGGCAAGCTCTATGAATGCGTTGGTATTGCCAAACAGCATATTCCGCAGCCCGCGATCATAGTCTGGGTTCGGCCGCAGCGGATAGGAACACCGGTGACAGTCTAATCCAAGCCGTTTAAACAAATTTTCTGTGAAGTGCAAAAGATTTATATCCACGGCGCTAACCCCTTTCTTATAATTCCCTTTATGTATTTTAGTATATTTTTTTGTTTTGTGCAAGTTCGAATAAAAATTTGACTAGAACGAAACAAAATTATTATAACTTCTTCTTTTCATTAAAATTATAATAAATACATACAAATTTTGAATTCAAGGAAAGGGGAATTCAACACTATGGCAAATGGCAAAAAGGCCATCCGAAAGTTCGGTATCCGAGACTGCATCGGCTACGCGTTCGGCGACTTCGGCAACGACTTTACGTTTATCCTGTCGTCGACGTTCATGATGATCTTCTATACCGACGTAATGCAGGTTGACGGCGCAATCGTCGGCGGCCTGATGATGGCGGCGCGTTTCGTAGACGCGTTTACGGATGTCGCGATGGGGCAGATCGTCGACCGCTGCAAGCCCGGCAAGAAGGGCAAGTTTGCCCCATGGATCCGCCGCATGTGCGGGCCCGTGGCGGTGGCGTCGCTGCTGCTGTACGCGTCCTGGTTTCAGGATATGCCGATGGCATTCAAGATCTTCTGGATGTTCTTCACGTATCTGCTTTGGGGCAGCGTCTGCTACACCGGCATCAACATCCCGTACGGCTCCATGGCTTCCGCCATTACGGACCAACCCGACCAGCGCACGCTGCTGTCGACGTTCCGTAACTTCGGCGCCACGCTCGCAAGCACGGTTATCGGCGTCGTGCTCCCGCTGGTCGTCTATTACACGGACGACAGCGGCCGCCAGATCCTGTCCGGCACGAACATGTCCATCGCGGCAGTGATTTGTTCGATCGGTGCTGTGGTTTGCTACCTGCTCTGCTACAACCTCACGACAGAGCGTGTGCAGGTTCCGCAGAAGAACGAGAAGTTCTCACTCAAGCAGCTCGGCCTGCAACTCGTGCACAGCCGTCCGCTGATCGGCATCGTCGTCTGCGCATTGATCCTGCTGCTGACGCAGCTTTCGCTGACCGGCTTTGGTCCGTATCTCTATCCGTACTACTTCAAGAGCAACACGATGATGTCCGTTGCGACGGCGTGCCTGACGGCCGTGACGATCGTCTTCTCGTTCATCATCCCGGTGGTTTCGAAGCGCATCGGCAAGAAGGAACTCTCTACGGTTGGCGCTATCATCGGTGCGGTCGCGTTCTTCATCCTGTTTGTTGTCCATACGACGAACCAGGTCGTGTTCCTCGTACTGTATGCCATCGGTATGCTGGGCATCGCGTGCTTTAACACGCTGTGCTGGGCAATGATTACGGACGTCATTGACGAGGATGAAGTCCGCAACGGCGAGCGTTCCGACGGCACGATGTACTCCGTCTATTCGTTCGCACGTAAACTCGGCCAGGCGCTGTCTTCCGGCCTTGTCGGCGCGGCAATTTCCGCAATCGGCTACGATGTCAATGTGTATGACCAGGGCGTCGCGGATGCGCTGTACAATTGCACAACAATCGTCCCGGCCATCGGCTTTGCCGTCTTGGCACTGGCACTGATCTTCCTGTATCCGTTGAGCAAGAAAAAGGTCGACAAGAACTCCGCCATCCTTGCAGAACGGCATGCGGGCGACCACAAGAATGCATAATTTCTTTTCATAAAGACAGATCTCCTGCAATTCTGTTCTCTTAAAATTCAGCACTACATTTGGAAAGGCGCCTTCGGTTTTCCGGAGACGCTTTTCTAAAAAACGCAAATGCAAATATCATCATGCGAAAGGACGGTTGTTTCCCATGCTGTATCCAACTTTAACACCTTCCCGCCTGCTCGTGGACTTGAGCGGGATCTGGGACTTTAAGCTCGACCACGACGGCGAGGGCTTTGAGGAGAAGTGGTATGCTTCCCCGCTTTCTGACCCGATGACGATGCCCGTACCGGCGTCTTATAACGACATCAAGGAGGGCGTCGACTTCCGCGACCATTACGGCTGGGTGTTCTACCAGCGCCACATCGCGATGCCGCCGTTCGCGAAGGGCCAGCGCATTTTGCTGCGCTGCGCGGCTGTGTCGCATCATGCAAAAATCTATTTAAACGGCGAGATGATTTGCGAGCACCGCGGCGGTTTCCTGCCGTTTGAGGTCGATATTTCCGACAAGCTGACCGACGGCGACAATCTTCTGACGATCGCGGTCGACAATGTCATCGACTACTCGACGCTGCCCGTCGGCGGCAAGGCGAACATGCTCAGCGGTATGGCGCCCACCGGCGACACCGCGCCGAAGACGAAGAAGGAGAATAACCCGAACTTCGACTTCTTTAACTATTGCGGCATCAACCGCCCCGTGCAGATCTACACGACCCCGCAGGATTATATCGAAGATGTCACGCTCGTGCCGGAAGTCTGCGGCAAGGACGCGAAGATCGCCTATGAGATTAAGACCGTCGGCACCGGCGACTGCAAGGTTTCCGTCTATGACCGCGAGGGCAAACTCGTCGCAGAGGCCGAAGGCACGACCGGCGAGCTGTCCATCCCGGACGCGAAGCTGTGGTGGCCGCTCCATGCGTATCTTTATAAGGTCAAGGTGCAGTTTGCCTCTGACACCTACGAGCTGCCCTACGGCATCCGCACGGTCAAGGTCGAGGGCGCGAAGTTCTTAATCAACGGCCGTCCGTTCTATTTCAAGGGCTATGGCAAGCACGAGGACACGTTCCCGAACGGCCGCGGCCAGAATCTGCCGATGAACGTCAAGGATATTTCGCTGATGAAGTGGCAGGGCGCGAACTCGTTCCGCACGAGCCATTATCCGTACAGCGAGGAAATGATGCGCCTGTGCGATGAGGAAGGCATCGTCGTAATTGACGAGACGACAGCGGTCGGCATCAACCTGCAGTTCGGCGGCGGCGCGAATTTCGAGGGCGAGCATATCTCGACCTTCGACAAAGAGCACGGCGTCCAGACGCAGGAGCATCATAAGGAAGTCATCCGCGACCTGATTGCCCGCGACAAGAACCACGCCTGCGTCGTCATGTGGTCGATCGCCAACGAGCCGGATTCCGCGGCGGAAGGCGCTTACGAGTACTTTGCGCCGCTGTACGAACTTGCCCGCGAGCTCGACCCGCAGAAGCGCCCGTGCACGCTGATCAGCGTCCAGGGCACGACGGCTACGACCGACTGCTCCGCGAAGCTCAGCGATGTGATCTGCTTAAACCGCTACTATGGCTGGTATTTCGGCGCGCCGGACCTCGAAGGCCCCGAACAGCAGCTGCGCGCGGAGCTCGACGAATGGGTCAAGCTCGGCAAACCGGTCCTCTTTACGGAATACGGCGCCGACACGGTCATGGGCTTCCACGACACGACGCCGGTCATGTACACGGAAGAATACCAGGTCGAGTATTATAAGATGAACAACCGCGTGTTCGACGATTATCCGAGCGTTGTCGGCGAGCAGGTCTGGAATTTCGCGGACTTCGCGACGAGCCAGAGCCTTCTGCGCGTGCAGGGCAACAAGAAGGGCCTGTTCACGCGCGACCGCAAACCGAAGCTCGCGGCGCACTATTTCCGCCATCGTTGGCACGAGATTCCCGATTTCGATTACAAGAAGTAAGCTTTTTGCTATAGTGGAATGCACAGCACAGCGGGAGGCTCTGCTTTTCCCCCTTGCAGGGGGGAGGCAGGGCCTTCTGCTTTTTTGTGGGAAAGGGTTCCCACGGCCCTTCTTTTTTGTTTGGACTTTCTTTATCCCCTTTATGCTTTTTTAAAATTTTATCTTTTCCCTTCGACGCGCTCGGTGTCCTTTTTGGAACCTGCTGCTCCTTGGCTTTTCTTTCCGAGGGCTTTTTGATCTCCTTTCCCTTTCTTTAAACTTTTCATTGATTCCTTCGACGCGCTCGGGCCGCGCCGGGCCCCTACTTTTCTGCTCCTGCAGAAAAGTAGGCAAAAGAGCAGGCCAAAGGCGTTCCCCCTTTGGAATCCCCCTCTGCGGTCGCGCTAGAGTGCCTTCGGCACAACCGCGCGAGGGGAGTGACGGAACTCCTAGCCGCTTACGCGGCAGGAGCTTCCGCGCTAGACTTGCGATGGCGTTGCCTGTTTGTCCTGATTTTTAGGCCGTCCCATGCGCATTCGCGCATGACCGGCAAACTTTTCCCGTTTGGGAACGGGGGGCAAGGGGGCGCAGCCCCCAAACGAAGCGGTGGAGGTGCGGCGGCCGTGGCGAGCGCGCAGGCGCTCGCGCCTTCCCCAACGGCACCGAAGCTCCAGCCGCGCAGCGGCGAGGAGTTCGGCCAATCCGGATAGCGCAGCGAGACTT
>CALWVT010000012.1 GCA_944385055.1 uncultured Clostridia bacterium
CGGAAGCTCCTGCCGCGTAAGCGGCTAGGAGTTCCGTCAAACCCCGATTTTATAGCCTCTTTTGGCGCGCGGTTGTGACCGAAGGTCACTCTAGCGCGCCAAAGAAAACTTTAAAATTGGGGGGTCAGGGGGGAATCCCAAAGGGGGCGCAGCCCTCTTTGGCCAGTCTTTGCCTACTTTCTGCTGGCCAGAAAGTAGGGGCCCGGCGCGGCCTGCGAAGTGCCCCGCAGGGGTAAGCGCGTCGAAGGGAAAATCAAAAATTTAAGAAAAGGGAAAGAGGATAAATAAAAAGCCCCCCGCTGCGTCAAGGGAAAATTGAAAATTTTCAAAAAGCGTAAAGAGGATAAAAAGAGAAAGCCCCCGCCGCATCAAGGGGAAAAGTAAAAATTTTCAAAAAACATAAAAAGGATAAGAAAACCCATAAACACCAAACCATCAATCATTACTAGCAATTGACTTTTTCAAAAAGCCAGCGTACAATAGCGGAAATGGCAAAGGCGCTGTAAGGAACCGCTTCCTTACAGCGCCTTTTCGTCATTTCAACGTGTGATTGTTCTCAATCACACGTCATTTTGCTGTGTGAATGCGCGGCGGTGCATCGACGGCGGCGCGCAGCTGTCGCGCTTCGCAATGTAGAACGGCAGCACCACCTTGATCGGCAGCCGGTGGCCGCCCTCAATGCGGTCAATTAAAATCTTCGCGGAAAGGTGCCCCATCTCCTCGAGCGGGATGTGGACGGTCGTGAGCATCGGGGAGATGTACTGCACGGTCTCAATGTCATCGACCCCAATCACGGACACGTCCTGCGGAATCTTGTAGCCGCGCTCCTGGAACGCGCGCACCGCGCCCAGGGCCGTGTTGTCGTTCGCGCAGAAGACGGCCGTAATGTCCACGCCGGTGTCCATCAGCAGGTTCGCGCCGCGATAGCCGCCCTCGAGCGAGACCTTGACGTTCGCCACGTGCTTGTGCGAAAACGGCAGGCCCAGCGATTTGAGCGCCTCGCCGAACCCCGTGTAGCGAATTTCGTTTTCCACTTCGCCGATATAGCCGATGCGCGTGTGGCCGAGGCTGTGCAGGTAGGAGACGGCGGCCTTCGCCACCTGCGCGCCCTCGCAGACGACCTGGTCGTATTGGCTGCCGATTGGGTTTAAGCCGACGTAGACGACGTATTTGTAGTGCTCGGAGAAAAAGCGCAGGATCTTCTGGTCATAGCGGCCGAGAATCGCGGCGCCGTCGACCGGAATGTCGCCCAAACGCGCGGCCACCGCGGGGTCCGCGAGGTCGAGGCCCGTAAACGAATGCTTCAGAAAATAGTTGTGCTTAAACGCTTCCTGCTCGATCGCGCGGGCAATTTCCGTGAAGAACAGGTCCGTCGACGTGGTCGCGCTGCGCGCAAACAGGCATGCCACCGTTTTCGGGCGCTTGGTGGCCTGCGACGGCGAGACCCCCATCTTCAGGTCGCGCGCGGAGCTGTTCGGGATATAACCGTTCGCGCGCACGATTTCCCAGATGCGGTTCTGCACCTCCGGGGAGGCGGCCTTCGTGTTTTTCTGGTTGATGACGCGCGAGACCGTCGAGATCGAAACGCCGGCCTGCTTCGCGATTTCTTTGAGTGTCATGGGAATCCCCCCTAGAATCTTTTTCGAAATTGGATGCTTTCTGTCTATTAGTATACGGGCCTTTTGCCGCGTTTGCGGGGCCAAATTGCGACAACGTTTGCGCAAATTCCCCCTTGGTGTGCGGCTTTGTTGCGATATAATCGACGTAGAGATAAAAAATAAAACAAAACTTTTCCGAAAGGAGTTTATGAATGATGCAGCATGCTTATTATCGGTATACACGCGAGGAACTTTTCCGAAATTCCCCGAAAATGCCCGTGCAAATTTTGCCGGACAACGCCGCGGTATTCCGGGCGCTGGCCGAGGAAATGGCCGATGAGATTGCGCGGCACAACAAAAAAGGGGAGCGCACGGTGTTCATCTGCCCGGTGGGGCCCACGGGTCAGTACCCGTATTTCGTCGAGCTCGTCAACGAGCGGAAGATTTCCCTTCACAACGTCTGGTTTTTTAATATGGACGAGTATCTGGAGGACGACAAGACGTGGGTTTCAATCGACCACCCGTTGAGCTTCCGCGGTTTCATGCAGCGCACGGTGTACGATAAAATTGACCCCGCGCTCGTGATGCCGCCCGAGCAGCGCGTGTTCCCGGACCCATTGGACCCGGCGGCCATCGGCAAGAAGATCGAGGAACTCGGCGGCGTCGACATCTGCTTCGGCGGCATCGGCATCAACGGCCACGTCGCGTTTAACGAGGCGGACCCGTCGAAGACGAACGCACAATTTCTGGAACTGCCGACGCGCGTGCTGGAAATTTCCCGCGAAACGCGCGCGGCGAACGCGATCGGCGACTTGAACGGCGCGCTCGAGGATATGCCGCACTACTGCGTGACGATTGGCATGAAGCAGATTTTCGCGGCGAGAAAGATTCGTCTCGGGTGCTTCCGCAACTGGCACCGCGCCGTCGTGCGCCGCGCGATGTACGGCGAGAAGACGGCCGGCTTCCCGGTTTCGCTTTTGCAGGATCACCCGGACATTTTGCTGCGCTTTACCGACTACGTGGCGGCCTTGGAGGACTAAACGATGCGGACCTTTCTGATAAACGGCGAGGTGTTCTGGCAGGGGCGCCTGCAGAAGCTCGAGGTCGTGCTCGAGGACGGGAAAATCCGCGCGCTGGAAGCGCCGGGCACGGCGAAGGCCGCGGGCGTGCCGGAAGAGGAGGTGTACGACGCGGCGGGGCTGCGCGTGGTGCCGGGCTTTATCGACCTGCACACGCACGGCGGCGCGGGCGTGGACGTCAACGCGGCCGACGAAGCGGGCTTTGCGAAGATCAGCCATTTCTTTGCGACGCGCGGCGTGACGTCGTGGCAGTGCTCGATTCTGACGGACACGGTGGAGACGACCGAGCGGGAGATCGCCGCGGCGGTTGCGCACGCGAAGAACGGCAGAAACGGCGCGCATTTGATGGGCATCCACCTCGAAGGGCCGTTTCTGGCGAAGGACTATAAGGGCGCGATGCCCGAGTACCTTTTGCGCACGGCGGACGTGGACCTTTTGCGGCACTACCAGGAATTGGCGGGCGGCTACATCCACTATTTGACGGTTTCGCCGGAGGTCGAGGGCGTTTTGGAGGCGATCCCCGCGATGTGCGGCTTGGGGATGACCGTGGCGATGGGCCATTCGGGCGCCGACTACGACACGGCCTGGGAAGCAATCCGGCGCGGCGTGCGCGCGGCGACGCACACGTTTAACGCGATGAAGCTATTGCACCAGCATTTCCCGGCGATTATGGGCGCGGCGCTCGAGTCGGACATCTTCTGCGAGGCGATCTGCGACGGGCGCCACCTGCACCCGGGCACGGTGCGGTTTTTGTTAAAGTGCAAGGGCCTCGACCGCGTCGTCGCGATTACGGACTCGATCATGGCGGCGGGGCTGCCCGACGGCGACTATAAGCTCGGCGTCAACGACGTGGTCGTCGAGGACGGCGACGCGAAGTTAAAGTCCGACCACAGCCGCGCGGGCAGCACGCTCACACTCGATTTGGCGCTGCGGAATCTGATGGCGTTTGCGGGGCTGTCGCTGCCGCAGGTGCTGCCGCTTCTGACCGAAAACCCGGCAAAGCTCGTGCACGCGGACGCGCATGTCGGCACGCTCGACCCCGGCAAGGACGCCGATGTGGTGCTCTTAGACGAAAACCAGTTTGTTGTGGATACGTTCGTAAAGGGCGAAAAAATCGTGCGCTGAAAATCGGCGAAAATCCCGCAAAACGAAGCGAAAATTTTTCCGAAAAACGCGGAAAATCGACGCAAAAAGCGATGTGATTTTTGCGTGAAAAACGCGCGGTTTCCGGGAAAACCCGGCGCAAACAAAACGCGAAAATTTGCGTAAAGAAACGCAAAAAGTTTTCCTTTCAAATCCGGCGGATTTCCATGTTCGCTGCGCGGCGGAAATGTGCGGAAACCGGAAAAAACCGGAACTTTTTCGCGCGGCGGAAACCCGCGGGAAACGGTTGGCGGTTTTAGGGAGCGCATAGGGCCCGCGGCGGCCGGAAGGAGGACAACGTTTGCCTGAATCGTGCTTTCCCTTTCGGCGCGGATGTGGTAGGATTAAGATAAAAAGAAGGGGCGTCCGGGAAACATATTGGGCAAAGTGAGTAGCCCGGCCCGGAGGAAACGGAAATCAGGACAAGGAAAACGAAAGGAGGCGAGGGCTGTGGCAAATCTTTTGATCGTCCACGGCGGCGGGCCGACGGCGGTCATCAACGGCTCCCTTTACGGGGCGGTTATGGCGGCAAAAGCGGACGGGACGCCCGCGCACATTTACGGGGCAATCGGCGGCACGGAGGGCGTCTTAAACGAGCGGTTTTTCGATTTTAAAACCTGCAGAAGCGGGCGGCTCGAAACCCTCTTACAGACCCCCGGCAGCGCAATCGGTTCTTCGCGCACACCGCTGCAAAACGGCGACTACGAAAAGATGGCGGAAATCTTTCGAAAACACGACATCCGCTGGGTGCTTTTAAACGGCGGAAACGGCACGATGGACACGTGTGCAAAGCTCGCGAAGGCGTGCGAGGGCGCGGGGGTTTCGGTCGTCGGCATCCCGAAGACGATCGACAACGACATCCCGTTTACGGACCACGCGCCGGGGTTCGGCAGCGCGGCGCGCTACCTTGCGGCGACCGTGCGGGAAATCACGGAGGACGTCAGAAGCCTGCCAATCCACGTGTGCGTCGTCGAGGCGATGGGCCGCGACGCCGGGTGGATTACGGCGGCGGCGGCGCTCGCGGGGCAGGCGCCCGGCGAGGGGCCGGACCTCCTTTACGTGCCGGAGCGGCCGTTTTCGAAGGAACGGTTTTTGTCGGACGTGGAGCGGCTCTACCGCGAGAAGGGCGAGGCCGTGGTGGTCGCGAGCGAGGGCCTCAAGGACGAGACGGGCGCGCCGGTCGTGCCGCCGGTGTTTCAGGTCGGGCGCGCGACGTACTTCGGCGACGTGAGCGCGTATTTAGCCGAACTTGTCATCCGCGAGCTCGGGGTCAAGGCGCGCAGCGAAAAGCCGGGCCTTGCGGGCCGGGCATCGGTCGCGTGGCAGTCGGACGTCGACCTGCGCGAGGCCGTGGCCGCCGGGGCGAAGGCCGCCGAATGGGCCCTCGAGGGCCGCACGGGCGTGATGGTCGGGTTAGAGCGCGAAAGCGGGAAAGGCTATGGCGTGACGTTTGTGCCGGTGGACCTTTCGGCCGGGATGCTCTCGGCGCGCTGCCTGCCGGACTGCTACGTAAACGCCCGGGGAAACGGCGTGACCGAATCGTTTTGCGCGTGGTGCCGCCCGCTTTTAGGCGAGGCGTTCCCGGACTTTTTCCACCTGCCGCACCGCGCAGGCGGGGCAAACCTTTAAAAAGCGCGTTGCCGCATCGGGCGGCCGACGCTTTCTTACAGTATTATCCAAAGTAAAGGGAGGAAATCCTATGGAGCAGAAAGAAAAAAAGAGCCTTTTGCAGAAGGTTCCCCACTGGGGTTGGGTGCTGATCTCCTTCGCGGCGGCGCTGTTATTGTGGTACGCGCTTTCGGTCAATCCGAAGACCTCGCGCAGCTTCCCGTTTGTGCCGGCCATTTTTGAGGCGCTGCAGACGATGATTCAAAACGGCGCGCTCGGCGAAGACCTTGCAAGCTCGATGATCTCGGTCGGCGCGGGCTTCGCGCTCGGCTTTGTGACGAGCGTGCCGGTCGCGTTCTTGATGGCGTGGTATCTGCCGGTGCGCGGCATCTTGGAGCCGTGGATCCAGTTTATCCGCAACATCCCGCCGCTCGCATACGTGCCGCTCGTCGTCATCGCGGTGGGCGTCGGCCGCACGCCGCAGATCATCGTCATCTGGATTGCGACGTTCTTGACGATGGCCGTCACGATCTACCAGGGCGTGCGCGGCGTGGACAACACGCTGATTAAGGCCGCGCGGGTCTTGGGCGCGAATGACACCGTACTGTTTTTAAAGGTGATTTTCCCGGCAACGACGCCGTTTATCCTGACGGCCGTGCGGCTGGGCGTCTCGGTCGCCTTGACAACATTGATCGCGGCGGAATCGACCGGCGCGTTCGCGGGCCTCGGCATGCGCATCCGCGCACTGTCGAACAACTACGAGACGGCAGCGATGCTTTTGTACATCATCATCATCGGCATCATCGGGCTGGTGCTCGAGAAAGTCATTAAATTCTTGGAAAAGAGGCTGACAGGATGGCAGGAAACGCGGAGCGCGTGAAGCTCAAAATCGACGGGGTCAAGAAAATTTACAACGGCCGCACGGGCAAAGTCATTGCCTTAAACGGCGTGAACCTCGACATTCACGAAAATGAATTCGTCTGCGTCGTCGGGCCGTCCGGCTGCGGCAAATCGACGCTTTTAAACATCATCGCGGGCCTTGACACGCCGACAGAGGGTGCGGCGTACATCGACGGCAAGCGCATCACGACGACCGGCGTCGAACGCGGCGTCGTGTTCCAGCAGTACGCTTTGTTCCCGTGGATGACGGTGTTAAAGAACGTCATGTTCGGGCCGCGGCTGCAGGGGAAATCGCCCGAAGAGGCCAAAGAGATCGCGATGAAGTACATCAAGGTCGTGCAGCTCGAAGAATTTGTGAACCACTACCCGAAGGAGCTCTCCGGCGGCATGAAGCAGCGCGTGGCGATTGCGCGCGCCTACGCGGTCAACCCGGAAGTCCTTTTAATGGACGAGCCGTTCGGCGCGCTCGACGCGCAGACGCGCACGCAGCTGCAGCAGGAGCTTTTGAACACGTGGGAGAAGGAGCGCAAGACGTGCTTCTTTATCACGCACGACGTCGACGAGGCGATTATCTTAGCGCAGCGTGTTGTCATTATGAGCGCGCGGCCCGGGCGTGTCAAGGACATTGTGGAGATTGATATCCCGTATCCGCGCACGCAGGAGACGAAGATGAGCGAGCGCTTTATCGAGCTCAAGAATAAGATCTGGAGCGAGGTCTATCAGGAATACCTCGAGGTCCGCAAGTAAGCGGCCGCAAAGACGGTTTTTAGGAAAGAAAGCCGGTTTTTAAAAAAACGGCTTTTTTAAAAAAGGGCTCCAAAGCCGTTTTGCGGGGCTTTCCCCCGGGCGGCGGGGCGCACAAACTGATTTTTTGTAAGGGAGGACTCAAAACCATGAAGAAGGTATTTGCAATGTTTCTGTCCGCCGTGACAGCGGCGGCACTGCTCGCCGGCTGCGCGGGCGGCGGGACGTCGAGCACGACGGCTTCCGCGGACACCCAGAGCGCGGCGGCTTCCACGACGACCGAGAGCGCGGCCGCTTCGACGGGCGAGACGACCGCCGAGCGCGCGACGGTCAACGTCGCGTACATGCCCGACTATGCGTCTTTGTCGGGCCTTGTGTCCGCGATCAACCTCGGCTACTTTGACGAGGAAGGCATCGACGTGAATTTGACGGAATTCGCGGACGGCCCGACCATCATCAACGCGATGGAATCCGGCTCGATCGACGTCGGCTACATCGGCCAGGGCGCGCATAAGCTGTGCATCCAGGGCCGCGCGGACATCTTCGCTTTGGCGCACGTCTCGAACGGCGACGCGATCATCGGCAGCAAGTCGAAGGGCACCGACACGCTCGAGGGCTTAAAGGGCAAGGTTGTCGCGTATGCGCCCGGCACGTCGAGTGAAGATATTTTGGAACTCGGCTTACAGAAGGCGGGCCTGACGATGGACGACATCCAGCCGATGAGCATGGACGCGACGAACCTCGTCTCCGCGATGATTTCCGGTTCCGTCGACGCGTGCGCGGCGTGGGTGCCGAACACGAACCAGATCTTAAAGCAGATGGGCGACGACGCCGTGCAGCTGTGCGACAATAAGATGTTTACAGACCAGACCGTCTCGCTTTCGAGCTGGATCTGCATGCCGTCTTATGTCGAAGAAAACCGCGACGTGCTCGTCCGCTTCACGCGCGCGCTGTATAAGGGCTTTGACTACCGCGCAAACCACGACAACGACGACACCGTCGCGGGCTGGGTTGCCGACCAGATCAAGGGCGACAAGGACACGCAGCTCGAGCAGGTGAACGTGGCCGACTGGACGACGTCCGATTTCATCAACAACGACATGGATACCGTCAAGCAGTACTACCAGACGCAGCAGGACGCGATCGTCGCGGCCGGCGACGCCGAGGCGGCCCCGCTTGAGGATTATATCCTGTTCGACGTGATGGAAGAGGCCTGCAAGGACATCGACGAGGCGGCGGCGGAAGCCGGCGAATAAACGCCTGCAAAGGCGCTGAAAGGCCCCGTTTTAGATTTACGATTTTCCGTTTTCCACCTCCCGCAAAGGAGGTGGAAAACTTCTCTCAAGGAGTTTTTTATGCTGACTACAACGAAAGAAATGCTCAAAAAAGCCCGCCGCGAGGGCTATGCGGTGCCGGCCATCAACACGCAGGGCGGCAATTACGACATCATTTGGGCGGTGTGCCGCGCGGCGCAGCAGCTCCACGCGCCGGCAATTTTGGCGCACTACGAATCGACGGGCGCCTACTCGGGCGACGACTGGTTCGTGCAGGTGTGCAAGTGGTGCGCGGCGAAGGTGGACGTACCGATTGCGATCCACCTAGACCACGGCGACAGCTTTGAATTGTGCATGCAGTCGCTGCAAAACGGCTTTACGTCGTTGATGATCGACGGCTCGACGAAGCCGATCCGCGAAAACGCGGCCTTGACAAACGAAGTCCTGAAGGTCGCGCGCTGCTTCCAGGTGCCGGTCGAGGCGGAAATCGGCGAGCTGCAGCGGTTAGACGGCGACGGCGTGATGCTTGAGAATAAGAACATCGCGAACGTCGACGATGTGCGGGAATTTTTGTCGCTGTGCCACCCGGATTCCCTGGCCATCGGCATCGGCAACGCGCACGGCTTCTATAAGGGCGAGCCGGACATCCACCTCGAAGTCTTAGAGCAGACGGCGGCGTTTACGGACCTCCCGCTCGTGCTGCACGGCTGCACGGGCATGAAGCCGGAGATTATCAAGGAAGCGATCCGCTTAGGCGTCGCGAAAATCAATTTCGGCACGGAGATCCGCTATAAATACGTCGAGCACTACGAGGAAGCGCTCAAGACCGACCACCAGGGCCATTCCTGGAAGCTCTCGAAATACGCAAACGAGGCGCTCACAGCGGACATCCGCGAGATTATCCGCTTAGCGGGCGCCGAAGGCAAGGCATAAGCATGCATAAAAAGGAGGCGTTTTAGAAATGAAACAAAACGGCGCGATGACGAAAACCGAAATGTACGGCCAGCCCGCATCGTTTCGGGCAATCAACGACACGAAGGACGCGATTTTCGCGACGCTCGACGAAGTATTCCGCAAGGGGAAGCCGTACCGCGAGCTTCTGTTTACGGGCTGCGGGACATCGCTTTACTTAGCGCAGGCGTCGGCGGCGGCGTTCACGGCGTGCACGGGCATCCCGGCCAAGGGCGTGCCGTGCTCGGAATTGTACTTCTTCCCGGAAGCGTACATCAAAGACGGGAATTATCTCGTGCTGCCGATCACGCGCAAGAGCTACACGACGGAGGTGCGCCGCGCGATTGACAAGGTGCGCGCGCTGCCGAACGTGACGACCCTCGCAATCACGTGCGACGCGGACAGCCGCGATTACAACGACTATGTGATCCTGTCGCCCGAGACGGCGGAGGACAGCGTCGTGATGACGCGCTCGTTTACGAGCATGGTATATCTGGCGGTATTGATGGCGCTGTACGTCGGCGGGAAAGACGAGGAATTAAAGAAACTCGACCAATACCCGGAAATGGCCCAGCGCGTGCTCGAGGATTCCGACGCGCTCGCGCAGAAGATCATCGCGGAGCATCCGGAAGCAAACCTCTTTATTACGCTCGGCCAGGGGATTTACTACGGCATCGCGAACGAATGCATGAATAAGATGAAGGAGATGGGTCTGACGAACTCGGAGGCGTACTATGACCTCGAGTACCGCCACGGCCCGATGAGCCTGGTCGATGACAAGACGCTGATTGTGTGCCTAAGCCACCGGGTCAGCCGCGAGGCGGACGTCGATCTATTGACGCAGATGAAGGGGTACGGCGCGATCGTAGCGGTGCTCGGCGAAGAACTCGGCGACGCGTTCTCCGGCTGCGCGGACTATGTATATTCCCTCGACGAGGGATATGGCGAGCTGTTGGATGCGCCGGTGATTGGTCTGATTGGCCAGACGCTGGGTCTTGCGATTGCGGCGGCGAAGGGGTTAGACGCCGACACCCCCCGGCACTTGTCGCAGGCGATCGTTTTGAAGTAACGCTCTCCTGCTTTACTTCTCTTTTCTTTTGTGGTGGGGGCGTTATGCTATCCCTTTGACCTTTCTTTTAATTTCTGACTTTATCCCTTGACGCGCTTTATCTTCTGTCCCTTTTTTGAAAATTTTATCTTTTCCCTTCGACGCGCTTACCCCTTCGGGGCACTTCGCAGGCCGCGCGGGGGCCCCTACTTTCTGCTCCTGCAGAAAGTAGGCAAAGACAGGCGCAAGGGAGTTTCACCCCCTTGCGAATCCCCGGACCAAAGTGGGGTGCTGGACGCCCCCCTTTGGAAACCCCCAAGTCTTCGCTGGCGCGGTAATCCTGGCCGAACTCCTCGCCGCTTGCGCGGCTGGAGCTTCGGTGCCGTTGGGGAAGGCCGCGAGCGCGTGCGCGCTCGCCTCGGCTGCCGCACCTCCACCGCTTCGGGGTGGGGGCTAGCGCCCCCTTGCCCCCAAGGTTCCCAAAGGGGAACATTTGCCGGTCATGCGCGCCTGTTGGGGGCTGACGCCCCCTTGTCCCCCGCGTTCCCCAAAGGGGAAGCTCGCCGATCATGCGCGAACGCGCATGGGACCGCGTCCGAAATGGCTTTGCGGGCAACGCCTTCGCAAATCTGCGCGGAAGCTCCTGCCGCGAAGCGGCTAGGAGTTCCGTCACTTCCCTCGCGCGGTTGTGGCCGAAGGCCACTCTAGCGCGACCGCAGAGGGGGAATCCCAAAGGGGGCGCAGCCCTCTTTGGCCAGTCTTTGCCTACTTTCTGCTGGCCAGAAAGTAGGGGCCCCCGCGCGGCCTGAGCGCGTCGAAGGAATAATTTAAAAATTTAAAAGCAGGTAAAGAGGGTAAATAAAGAACCTCGCTCCCGCGTCGAAGGAAAAACTTAAAATTCAAAAGAAACGTAAAGAGGGTAAAGAAAGCCCACCAAACAAACAATAAAAAAATTACACCCTTTTCCTCCCGGAAAATAAAGACCCCCCTCTTAAAAAATCAGAAGAGGGCAAAAGCGGCGGGGCAGCGTTTGCAAAAAAACGCCGCCCCGCCGTTTTTAACCCTTTCCACCGCGCCCGATTTATGCTACAATGACAAAAGAAACGCCCTTTTTTGTGCGGCGCCGCGTTCGGGCGCAGCACCCAAAAATCGGGCAAACCGTCCATGTGCCAAATGACAGCCGGGAAACCGGCGGAAACGGGGGAGAGTATGGCTTTCGTCTATCGCGTATTTGTAGAAAAACGGCCCGGCTTCGACATCGAGGCCCAGCAGATTCGGGAGGATCTGACCGAAAACCTCGGCATCGAGGGCATCGAAGGGCTCAGGCTTTTAAACCGCTACGATGTGGCGGGGCTTTCCAAAGACGAATTCCAAAAGGTGCGCGACACGATTCTGTCCGAGCCGAACCAGGATCTCGTCTACGACGAGGAATGCCCGTTAGACGGCTGGCAGGCGTTCGCGATGGAATACCTGCCCGGGCAGTACGACCAGCGCGCCGACAGCGCCGCCCAGTGCGCGCAGCTTCTGACCCAGGGCGAGCGCCCGCAGGTCGTCACGGCGAAGGTCGTGGCAATAAAGGGCGCGGTCTCCGAAGAATCGCTTTCGCATATCGAACAGTATCTGATTAACCCCGTGGAGAGCCGCAAAGCCTCCATGGAAAAACCCGAAAGCCTCGACCTGCGCGTGGAAGCCCCCGCGCCCGTCGAGACGGTTTCCGGCTTTACAAGCTGGGACGACGAGAAGATGCACGCGTATTTCGAGAAAATGAGCTTCGCGATGACGTATGAGGACCTGTGCTTTGTGCGCGATTATTTCCGCGATACCGAGCACCGCGACCCGACCGTCACGGAGCTGCGGGTGATTGACACGTATTGGAGCGACCACTGCCGCCACACGACGTTCCACACGCGGCTAAAACGCATCCGCATCACGGAGGGTGCGTTGAGCGCGGCAATCGAGGAGGCGCTCGCGGCGTATTACGCCGTGCGGCACGAGGTTTACGGCGGCTTCGGCGACGGCAAACATCCGGTGTCCTTGATGGACATGGCGACCCTCGGCATGAAGGTCTTAAAAAAGCGCGGGCAGATCCCCGACCTCGACGAGAGCGAGGAGATTAACGCGTGCTCTATAGAAGTGCCGGTCAAGATTGACGGGAAAAAGGAGACGTGGCTCGTCCAGTTTAAAAACGAAACGCACAACCACCCGACCGAGATCGAGCCGTTCGGCGGCGCGGCGACGTGCTTAGGCGGGGCGATTCGCGACCCGCTTTCCGGGCGCGCCTACGTCTACCAGGCGATGCGCGTGACGGGTTCGGGCGACCCGCGCGTGCCGGTCAAGGACACGCTGCCCGGGAAACTCCCGACGCGCAAAATCACGACGGGCGCCGCGGCGGGGTATTCGTCTTACGGAAACCAGGTGGGTTTAGCGACCGGCCAGGTACAGGAGCTTTATGACCCCGGCTACGTCGCGAAGCGCTTAGAGATCGGCGCGGTCGTCGGCGCGTCGCCGAAAGAAAACGTCCGCCGCGAAGAGCCGGCCCCGGGGGATATCGTCGTATTGCTCGGCGGCGCGACGGGCCGCGACGGCATCGGCGGCGCGACGGGTTCGAGCAAGGCGCACACGCTCGAGAGCGTCGAGACGTGCGGCGCGCAGGTGCAAAAGGGCAACCCGCCGACCGAGCGCAAACTCCAGCGGCTTTTCCGCAACCCCGACGCCGCCAAGCGCATCAAGCGCTGCAACGACTTCGGCGCGGGCGGCGTGAGCGTCGCAATCGGCGAATTGGCACCCGGCCTCTCGATTGACCTCGACAAGGTGCCGAAAAAGTACGAGGGATTAGACGGCACGGAACTCGCGATTTCCGAAAGCCAGGAGCGCATGGCCGTCGTGTTGGCGCCCGAGGACGTCGCGGCGTTCTCGGCACTCGCGCACGAGGAGAATCTGCAGGCGACCCCCGTCGCGACCGTGACGGCGGAGCCCAGGCTTCAGATGCATTGGCGCGACCAGCAGGTTGTGGACATCGCGCGCGCGTTTTTGGATACGAACGGCGTGACCGGTGTGGCCGAGGCGGAAATCCCGGCGCCGGACGCCGCGGACGATTACCGCGAACAGACGCCGGACGTTTTAAAGGGCAAGCCTTTAAACGAGGCATTTTCCGAGAACTTGTCAAGGCTCGAGGTCTGTTGCCAGAAGGGGCTTTCCGAGCGGTTTGACGCGTCGATCGGCGCGGGGAGCGTTTTGATGCCGTTTGCGGGGAAATACCAATTGACCCCCGAAGAGGGCATGGCCGCGAAGATCCCGACGAAGGGCGAAACCGACGACGCGACGGCGATGGCGTACGGCTTTATCCCGGGGATTTCGAAGTGGAGCCCGTTTTACGGCGCCGTGTGGGCCGTCGTGGAGAGTCTGTCAAAGCTCGCGGCGATGGGCGCGGACGCGATGAAGGCGCGGCTGACGTTCCAGGAATATTTCGAGCGCATGACCGAGGACCCGACGCGCTGGGGAAAGCCCGCGGGGGCGCTCTTAGGCGCGTTTGCCGCGCAGCTCGGACTCGGCCTTCCGGCCATCGGCGGCAAGGACAGCATGAGCGGCACATTCGAGCACTTAGACGTCCCGCCGACGCTTGTGAGCTTTGCGCTGACGATGACGAAGGCGAGCCGGACGGTTTCGGCGGCGCTGCAGGGCGAGGGCCACGACGTCGTCGTGTTCCCGCTGCCGCTCGACGAAAGCGGCCACATGCCCGACTGGGCCGCGCTGAAATCGTACTATAAGCGGTTTTATAAGCGCGTGAAGAAGGGCGAGATTTTATCGGCGTCCGTCGTCAAGGAGGGCGGCATCGCGGCGGCGGCCGCGAAGATGGCGTTCGGCAACGGCGTGGGCCTCTCGTTTGACCGGAATATGGAGGACGCAAACGTGCTGTTTGCGCCGCGCGTGGGCGCGATTGTCGCGGAATTGGCGCCGGGCACGGCGTTCCCGAAATCGGCCGCGGCCGTCGGCAAGACAATCGACACGCCGGAGATCGTGCTCGCGGGGCACCGCATGGCGCTAAAAGACCTCGTAAAAGTCTGGAGCGCGCCGCTCGAAGGCGTATTCCCGAATAATGCCCCGGATGTGCCGGTCACGAAGGATGTGCCGCTTTATCACGAGCGCCTTTCCCAGGCGCCGGCCGTGAAGGCCGCGAAGCCGCGCGTCTTAATCCCGGTGTTCCCGGGCACGAACTGCGAGTACGACACGGCGAAGGCGTTCGCAAACGCCGGGGCCGATCCGAAAGTGCTCGTCGTCAAAAACCTCTCGCCGAAAGACATTGAGGAGACGATCGACGCACTCGCGCGCGGCATCCGCGAAAGCCAGATCGTGATGCTCCCGGGCGGCTTCTCGGGCGGCGACGAGCCGGCGGGCTCGGGCAAATTCATCGCGACGACGTTCCGCAACCCGCGCGTCGCGGCCGAGGTCGAGGACTTACTAAAGCACCGCGACGGGCTGATGCTCGGCATCTGCAACGGCTTCCAGGCGCTGATTAAGTTAGGGCTTCTGCCGTACGGCGAAATCCGCAGCCTTCTGCCCGATGACCCGACCTTAACGTTTAACACGCTCGGCCGCCACGTCTCGCGCATGGTCTACACACGCGTGACGAGCGTAAAATCCCCGTGGTTTGCGGGGGTAAACGCGGGCGACGTGTTCGCGGTGCCGGTTTCCCACGGCGAAGGGCGGTTCGTCGCGACGGCGGAGATGGTCGAGAAGCTCGCGCAAAACGGCCAGATCGCGACGCAGTACACGGACCCCGCGGGCAATCCGAGCGGCTCGATTCTGTGGAACCCGAACGGCTCGGTCTGCGCGATTGAAGGCATCACGAGCCCGGACGGGCGCGTGCTCGGCAAGATGGGCCACAGCGAGCGCCGCGGCGAGGACCTTTATAAGAATGTCCCGGGCGAGAAGGACCAAAAACTGTTTGAATCGGGTGTCAAGTATTTTGCATGAGTATTTAAGACGGACGTGGGCCACGATCGACCTCGACGCGGCCGCGCACAATTTTCACGTGATCCGCGCGGCGATGGGGCAAGGCGTCAAGATGTGCTGCGTCGTGAAGGCGGACGCTTACGGCCACGGCGCGGTGCAGCTCGGGCGGCTGTATGAGCGCTTGGGCGCCGAATGGCTCGCGGTTTCAAACCTTGAGGAGGCCGAACAGCTGCGCGACGCGGGCGTGCATTTGCCGATTTTAATCCTCGGCTACACGCCGCCGCGCTGCGCGCTGGATTTGTCCGAAAACCAGATTGCGCAGGCGGTGCTGTCGGAGCGGTACGCGCTCGAATTAAACCAGGCCGCCGCGCAGGCGGAGGTCCGCGTGCGCGTCCATTTGTCGCTCGACACGGGCATGAGCCGCATCGGGTTTTTGTACCAGGACCCGAAGACGGGCACGCCGGCGCTCGACGCGATTGAGCGCGTGTGCTCGATGCCGCACTTACTCCCGGAGGGGATTTTCACGCACTTCGCGGTCGCGGACGGCGGCGCGGACGGCGAGGCGTTTACGCGCCGGCAGTTTGAATGCTTCCAAAGCGCGATCGACCGGCTTTCCGCGCGGGGGATTTCGTTTCCGATCTGCCACTGCGCGAACTCGGCGGCGATTTCGGAATATCCCGAGATGCAGCTTTCGATGTGCCGGCCGGGGATTATCCTGTATGGGATGCAGCCGTCGGAGGAACTGCGCGAAAAGCTCGATTTAAAGCCGGTTTTGTCGTTTTCCAGCACGGTGTCGCTCGTAAAGACCGTGCCGGCGGGGACGGTGTTAAGCTACGGCAGCACGTACCGCACCGAGCGGGAAACGCGCGTCGCGACGGTGAGCGTCGGCTACGCGGACGGGTACCCGCGGCTTTTGTCGAACGCGGGGGAAGTGCTCTTACACGGCCGCCGCGCGCCGGTTTTGGGGCGCGTGTGCATGGACCAGATGATGGTGGATGTCACGGACATCCCGGGCGTTGCGGAGGGCGACACGGCGGTGCTGATCGGCCGCGACGGGGACGAGGAAATCCTCACGGCCGACATCGCGCGCTTCGCGCAGACAATCCCGTATGAAATCACGTGCAATCTCAATAAGCGCGTGCCGCGGGTGTATGTGCGCGGCGGGCGCACCGTGGAAGTGACGAACCTTTTGGGGGACGCCTGACGCGGCGGATCCTATACAAAAAAGGCGGTGCTTTTTGGGGGCACCGCCTTTTTGATCCTTGCGGCGGGCGTTTTCAAAGGGGTTTCTCTGTAAAATCGAGCCTTTTTGTACAATCCCACAGCGGGAAAGGATGTATTTTTATCTATCTTTTCACTTGCTGCCGATACAATCCGATGGTATTCTGAATAGAGAAGGCGTTCGGATTCGACAAAATGCAAAAAAGGAGGAATCGACATGCTGCGGCGAGGAACGAAGGCAATCGGAAAAATCTTAACCTGTGTGGGTCTGCTGTTCGGCATGGCGGCGATGCCCGCCCATGCGGCCGGGATGGTCGGCAATCTAGAATCTGACACGACCGACCGGACACTCTTTTCGGTGGGGGAGAAGTATTGCTTCCTGATTACGCCGAAAGACAAGGCGGCGAAACCGGATTACACCGTTGGAAACGGAAAGGTTTTGGAGACCTTTGTGGCGGGGGCGCCTGTGAAAAATGCGGACGGGACCACGACGTATGTGTTCGGCTTT
This sequence comes from uncultured Clostridia bacterium, assembly GCA_944385055.1. Classification (GTDB taxonomy): domain Bacteria; phylum Bacillota; class Clostridia; order Oscillospirales; family Acutalibacteraceae; genus Caproicibacterium. The sequence continues at coordinate 17,028 of CALWVT010000012.1, forward strand.
ACGTGTACCGGCAAAGGGGAAACCGGAATCTATATGACGGTGGACGGGCAGACATCGAAAATTTTCACCGCTTACGTTGGGGACACGATTCAGGAAATCCTTTCGAAAGTGGAAGCGTCCGGCTATACCGTTTCGCTCTCGTCTGAAGAAATGCAGTTGTTGGTCACAAAGGGCGGCGAAGCGGGGCGCGAGGCCCTCAACCGCCTGATGGAACAGGCAAAGCCCGTCCCGGGGGAAGGGACCCCGGGTTCGGCGAATGTACAGCCGCCTTCTGAAAATTTTTCTTAATGTTTTTTGAAAATTTTCACGTTTCCCTTCGACGCGCTCAGGGGTCATTTGCAGGCTTGCCGCCTGCGGGGCTTTTGTGATCCTCTTTCCCTTTTTTAAATTTTTAATTTACTCCTTCGACGCGCTCAGGCCGCGCCGGGCCCCTACTTTCTGGCCAGCAGAAAGTAGGCAAAGACTGGCCAAAGAGGGCTGCGCCCCCTTTGGGATTCCCCCACTGGCGGTCGCGCTAGAGTGCCTTCGGCACAACCGCGCGAGGGGAGTGACGGAACTCCTGGCCGCTTCGCGGCAGGAGCTTCCGGGAGATTTGCGAAGGCGTTGCCGCAAAAGCCGTTTCGGACGCGGTACCATGCG
>CALWVT010000013.1 GCA_944385055.1 uncultured Clostridia bacterium
GTTTCGGACGCGGTACCATGCGCTGGCGCGCATGATCGGCGAGCTTCCCCTTTGGGGAACGCGGGGGCAAGGGGGCGTCAGCCCCGAACAAGCACGCGACCGGCAAACGTCCCCGTTTGGGAACCTTGGGGGGCAAGGGGGCGTCAGCCCCCAAACCCGAAGCGGTGGCGGTGCGGCAATCGTGGCGAGCGCGCACGCGCTCGCGCTTTCCCCAACGGCACCGAAGCTCCAGCCGCGAAGCGGCGAGGAGTTCGGCTAAATTTACCGCGCCAGCGAGGACTTGGGGGTTTCCAAAGGGGGGCGTCCAGCACCCCACTTTGGTCCGGGGATTCGCAAGGGGGTGAAACTCCCTTGCGCCTGTCTTTGCCTACTTTCTGCAGGAGCAGAAAGTAGGGGCCCCGCGCGGCCTGAGCGCGTCGAAGGGAAAAAATCAAAAATTTAAAAAAAGGGAAAGAGGATAAAGCGCGTCAAGGGGAAAATTATAATTTTAATAGGCGTAAAAAAGATCGCAAAAGCCTCAAAAAAACAAAAAATACCCCAGCATCCCGCTGGGGTATTTTTCCCGAAAAAACAAATTTTCAAAAAAGCCGAAAATCAGGCTTCTTTCTTCATCTCTGCAGCCTTCGCTGCCTTCTTCGCCGCCGCAACGGCGTCATCATGCGCAATCGCTTCCTCCATCGACATAACCTTCGCCGGATTCACGCGGTTTTGCGGCAGAATCGTGTCGTCGTCGTTTAAGCAGTGCTTGCCGTCCACGGCGCTTTCCGCCCAGAGCTTGTCCGCCACCGGCTTCCACGCCAGCGCCTGCTTCTCGCACTTCGCGCACAGGTCATGTACATCCTGGGGCTTCACCGGGTCGGAGCAGTGCGCGCCGGAATCCTTCACGAGCTTCTCGAGCCGGTAGGGGTTGTCGAGCAGCGGGCACGGGCGCAGCATGTTCTCGTTAAACGGCTGGTTCTTGTGGTATTCCATGAACAGCGGGCTCTGATACGCCTCCAGCAGCGTCTTCTCGCGGATGTTCGAGTCCGAATAATGGATGAATACGCACGGGTCGATGTCGCCGTTCGCGTTGATGTGCAGGTAATACCGCCCGCCCGCGATGCAGCCGTACACGTATTCGCCGTCGAGGAAGAAGTCGAGCGTAAACAGGTCCTTCTTCTCGCGCATCGAGCGCACGAAATGGTACATGAACTCGCGCTGGTCGGGGTTGACCATGAGCTCAAGCGGCGCGTCCGCGTCGACCGGCATGTACGTGAAGAACCAGCAGAAGATGGCCCCCTGCTCGATCATCCAATCGTAAAACGCCTCCGTGCCGACCTTGTCGACGTTCTGGCTCGTGTAGCAGCACGAAACGCCGAACGGCAGCCGGTGTTCGCGCAAAATGCGCATCGCGTTCTTGACCTTCTGGAACACCCCGTCGCCGCGGCGCGCGTCCGTGCTCGCCTCGTCGCCCTCGACGGAGATCGCCGGGAAGAAGTTCCCCACGCGCAGAAGATCCTCCGCAAATTCGTCGTCAATCAACGTGCCGTTTGTAAAGCACAGGAAAATGCAGTCCTGGTGGTTTTCGCAGATCTTAATGATATCCTTCTTGCGCACGAGCGGTTCGCCGCCGGTGTAAATGTACATGTACGTGCCCATCGCCGTACCTTGGTTAATGATATCGTCGATCTCTTCATACGTCAGATTCAATTTGTGGCCGTAAGAGGCCGCCCAGCAGCCCGTGCAGTGCAGGTTGCACCCCGACGTCGGGTCGAGCAGGATGGCCCACGGCACATTGCAGCCGTACTGCTTGCGGATCTTCTCCTGGCGCTTGCCGCCCTCGAGCGTCGCGCCCATGATGAAGCTCGCAAAGAAGCTCTGGATCATCTTGTTGTCGACGTCGTGCAGCACGCGCATGATCAGCTTATACCAGTTGCCTTCCGGGTCATCGAGCGCCGCATGGAATGCGTGGCGCGCGCCAAGGTAGACGTTGTCCTTGTCGAACTTGTCGACCATGTCCAACAGCTTCGGCAGGTTCTTTTCCGGATTCTTCGTCAAATACCCGATTGCCTTCTTCAGGCCGAATTTTTCGAGCTTTTCCTTCATACTCGCTTCTGCCATCGTTTTCTTCCCTCCACAATCTGTTTTAAGGTGTCAAAAGCCGGCGCCGCACCGTTTGCCGCCCGGTACGCCACCGCTGCGGGTCCTCCCGCATACCATAGATTGTACCACATTTCCGCCGTCCAGAAAAGGGGCAAATTCCCCTCCATTCTGCAAATTTCGCGCGCCTTCATGCATAAAAAATAAAAAAGCCGGGCCTTCCCCGAAAGGAAAGCCCGGCTTTCTTTATGACGCGCGCGTTTTCGAAAAACGCGCCGGTTTTGGCAATTTGAAAAGGCCTATCAAGGGCACGCGCTTTAGCCCGCGTCCTTCTTGTCTTTCTTCGCGTTCTCCGCCGCGATGTCCTCTTCGATCAGGTCCGCAACCAGGCGCACCTTCGTGTGATCGATGCGGTTCTCCGGCAGGATCGTGTTCTCGCAGCCGAGGCCGTGCTTGTTGCCCTCGCTGTTGACCCACAGACGGTCCGCGACCGGCTTCCAGGCCTTCGCCTGCGCCTCGCACTTCGCGCACAGGTCGTGCACGTCCTGGGGCTTGACCGGGTCGGAGCAGTGTGCGCCGGAGTCCTTGACAACCTTTTCCAGACGGTACGGGTTGTCGAGCAGCGGGCACGGACGCAGCATGTTCTCATTAAACGGCTGGTTCTTGTGGTATTCCATGAACAGCGGGCTGCGGTACGCTTCGAGCAGCGTCTTCTCGCGGATGTTCGAGTCGGAGTAATGGATAAACACGCACGGGTCGATGTCGCCGTTCGCGTTGATGTGCAGGTAATAGCGGCCCGCGGCGATGCAGCCGTAGACGTATTCGCCGTCGAGGAAGAAGTCGAGCGTGAACAGCTCCTTCTTCGTGCGCATGTCACGCACAAAGTGGTACATATGCTCGCGCTGTTCGGGGCGGACCATCAGGTCCAGCGGTGCATCCGCATCGACCGGCATATACGTGAAGAACCAGCAGAACAGAACGCCCTGCTCGATCATCCAGTCGTAGAACGCTTCCGTGCCGACCTTGTCGACGTTCTGGCTCGTGTAGCAGCAGGAAACGCCGAACGGCAGACGGTGCTCGCGCAGGATGCGCATCGCGTTCTTGACCTTCTGGAACACGCCGTCGCCGCGGCGGCCGTCCGTGCTCGCCTCGTCGCCCTCAACGGAGATGGCCGGCACGAAGTTGCCGACACGCAAAAGGTCCTCGGCAAACTCGTCGTCAATCAGCGTGCCGTTCGTGAAGCACAGGAACACGCAGTCCGGGTGCGCTTCGCAGATTCTAATGATATCCTTCTTGCGCACGAGCGGCTCGCCGCCGGTGTAGATATACATATACGTGCCCATGGCCGTGCCCTGGTTGATGATATCGTCGATCTCTTCATACGTCAGATTCAATTTGTGGCCGTAAGATGCCGCCCAGCAGCCCGTGCAGTGCAGGTTGCAGCCCGACGTCGGGTCGAGCAGGATGGCCCACGGCACATTGCAGCCGTACTTCTCGCGGATTTCCTGCTGGCGCTTGCCGCCGGTCAGGGTCGCGTGCACGATGAAGTTCGAGAAGATCGTCTGCAAAACGTGCGTGTCGATGTCCGTGAACAGCTTCTTAATCAAACGGTACCAGTTGTTGTCCGGGTTATCGACCACTTTGTGGAACTGCGCGCGCTGGCCGCGGAACATATTGCCGCGGTCGATCGCATCGACAAAGCTCAAAATCTTCGGAATGTTCTTGTCCGGGTCTTTCCCGAAATAGCCCAATGCCTTTTTCAGGCCGAACTTTTCGAGACGTTCCTTCATGCTGATGTCTGCCATGTTCGTTTTCCCCCTAATCACATACGGAAAGGCCGCGCCCGGCCGCTTCGCCGCGGCGGGCCTTGGCTCCTCTTTCGCCTCTAAAGAGGCGCCGAGGCCTTCCCAGAAAGCCTCCCGGCGCCTCGGTACTCCCCTATTATAGGAAGCAAATTTCGATTTGTCCTTAGACAACCTGCAAGCAAAGTCCGAAAGTCGGACAAAAGAAAAAATTTGTCATAAAATTGGCCGCCCCCGCGCGCGGCAGGAGCGGCCCAGCGGCCCCGGCGTTCATTCCGTCGGAATGCCTCTTTCTTTCATATATTGATGCAAACAGTCAAAGGTTTCCTCGCTGATCACATGCTCGACGCGGCAGGCATCCTCGGCGGCGACGGCGGGCGTAACGCCGATCGACGTGAAGAACGCGCTCAAAAGCCGGTGGCGCGCATAGACGTTCTCGGCGATTGCGCGGCCCTTGTCCGTCAGGGAAATCAAGCCGTTTTCCTCCATCGTGATGCAGCCGCTCGCCTTTAACACGCCCATCGCGCGGCTGACGCTGGGTTTGCTGAAATTGAGTTCCCGCGCAATGTCCACCGAACGCACGTAGCCGTTGCGGTTTTTGAGCACGAGGATGGTCTCGAGATAATTTTCGCGCGATTCCTGCACCTTCAAAGCCGCTCCCTCCTCGCTAAAGTGCGATCGTTCCATCAAAATTGTTTATTTATTAGTATAGCAGACCGGGCGTCGGATTGCAACCGTCCGCAAAAAAGCGCCCAGGTCAGCGGGCGCTTTTCTGATTGGAAGAAAATATAAAATGGAGTATCCTTGTAAGCGAAAAAAGAAGTAAAAATTTTGAAAATCAAAAGATTCCAAAACGGAAAACGGGAAATCCGGCCCCGCGCGTCAATATGCCGCAAAGCGCGCGCCGAACGACTCGCATTCCGCCGCGTCGGCCCCGCCGTTTGCGATGAGCCCTTCCTCGAACACGTCGGCGCCGTCGTCCTTGCAGCGCTGCACCCAGTCGCGCATCCACTGCCCGTCGCCCCAGCCGTAGGAGCCGAACAGCGCGACCTTCCGCCCGGAAAGCGCGCCCTCAACCCCCTCGAAGAACGGCTCAAATTCGCTCTCCTCGAGCACCTCGTCGCCCATCGCCGGGCAGCCGAACGCGAGGCGGTCGTACTCGGAAAGCTGCCCTGCGTCAAACGCGTCACACGAACAGACCTCCACCGCAAACCCGGCCGATTCGAGCCCCTTTGCGACCGCCTCGGCCATCGCCGCGGTATTCCCCGTGCCGCTCCAATAAATCACTGCTGCTTTTGCCATCAAAATAGCCTCCTTCCCATGCCGTGCATGGCGTTTCGAAAAGAATCACAAAGAATATAATATGAAAGAAAAGAGAAAGGGCCCGCCGCGCAAGCGGGATTTTACGCCGCGATCAGGGACGCGAACGGTTCGCCCGCGCACAGCCGCCGCCAGGATTCCTCGCGGCACGCCCGGAAGCGCTGAAACAGCGCCTGCGCCGCCTCGACGTCGCCGTACACCTTCCACGCGCCGCACGCTTTAAAGTGGCGCCCGCCGTTTTCGATGAACCCGCGCACGTCCTCCATCGGGTAGCCCAAAAAGACGCCCACCTCGTGCGGGAAGGCCCCGCGTTCGGCCGTGCGCCGCTTTAAATGGGAAAGGCACGCCAAAAGCCCCGCCTCCACCGGATAGCCGAACGCCCGCAGGCACGCGCGCGCCGGCGCCTGCCGCAGCCGCTCATTTAAAAGGGCGCCGCGGTAAAGGAGCACAAGCCCCCGTTCCCGGCAGCGGCACAGCGGCAGCACCGACACCCCCCGCGCCCGAAGCAGGCCCGCATACCGCCAAAGCCGCACAAACAGCGGGCGCGGCAGCGAAATGAGGTTTGCGGGCTTTACCCCCGCGAGCACCGGCGCGCAGTGGCGCACAAGCAGCGCCTCCACCTCTGGGTCCCGTCGTGTCATGTTCCTTTCTCCTCCTTTCGCGTGTTTCGCGTTAGCATTTGCTAACCACTGGCGCTATCGTACCACACCGCCGCGGCGGTTGTCAAGCCTTTTTTCGGATGTTTGCATATTCTAATTTTGGCGTGCCGAAATCCGCCTTCCTTTCTATGCGCGAAAAAAGAATCGGGCGGCGCGGCGGAAGAAAGCCCGATTCTCCCGAAAATGAAAAGTAAATTTTGTGTAAATCTTATAAATCCCAGCTTTTTTGCGCCAGCCCCTTGACTTTCCCCGGCGGCTGGCATACACTAGAGGGGCCGGGGATTAGCGATTGCTAACCTCTGCACGAGCTATAGTTAGCCATGACTAACAATCTGGAAAGGAGTTTGTCAAAATCGATGGGAATGACTGCTACAAAAGCCACGCCCGGCGCGGCGGCGCGGCCCGAACCGTCCGTTTCCGCGCAGCGGCTCCCGCTGGGGCTTGTAAAAAGCGGGGAAACCACGCACGTCCAGGCGGTCCGCGGGAAGGACAGCGCCCAGCGTTTTCTGCGCAACCTAGGGTTTGTAGAAGGCGCCGAGGTGACGGTGATTTCGGAGTTAAACGGCAATGTAATCGTCAGCGTCAAGGGGACGCGCGTGGCCATCAGCAAAGCGATGGCAAACCGTGTCCTGACGGATTGAAACGAGAGGAGGCATCCGCATGAAAACACTCAAGGAAGCGAAAGTCGGCGAGACGGTGACGGTCCAGAAACTTCTGGGCACCGGGGCATTGAAGCGCCGCATCATGGACATGGGGATCACGAAGGGGACGCAGGTTTGCGTACGCAAAGTTGCGACATTTGGGGACCCCATTGAAGTGACCGTGCGGGGATATGAACTGTCCCTGCGGAAATCGGAGGCGGAGAATATTGTGTGCGCATAAGTTAGCTGAGACTAACTTATGCGCACACAGAAGAAGTGCGGCGCTGTACCGCCGCAGGGGTTTTTACTGATTCTTTTTACGTTTACTTAAATTTTTGACTTTTCGCCTTTGATGCGCTCGTGGCTTTACTTTATTTGATCCCCTACCCTTTTCTTAAAATTTTTACTTTCTCCCTTCGACGCGCTCGGGCCGCGCGGGGCCCCTACTTTCTGCTCCTGCAGAAAGTAGGCAAAGACAGGCCAAAGAGGGCTGCGCCCCCTTTGGGATTCCCCCTGCGGTCGCGCTGGCGCGGCCTTCGGCCGCAATTCGCGCGAGGGAACAGCGGAACTCCTCGCCGCTTCGCGGCTGGAGCTTCCGCGCAGATTTGCGAAGGCGTTGCCGCAAAAGCCGTTTCGAACGCGGTACCATGCGCTGGCGCGCATGATCGGCAGACTTTCCCCTTTGGGGAACCTTGGGGGGCAAGGGGGCGCCAGCCCCCAACAGGCGCGCATGACCGGCAAACGTCCCCGTTTGGGAACATAGGGGGCAAGGGGGCGCCAGCCCCCACCCCGAAGCGGTGGAGGTGCGGCGGCCGTGGCGAGCGCGCAGGCGCTCGCGGCTTTCCCCAACGGCACCGAAGCTCCAGCCGCGCAAGCGGCGAGGAGTTCGGCCAAATTTACCGCGCCAGCGAAGACTTGGGGGTTTCCAAAGGGGGGCGTCCAGCACCCCACTTTGGTCCGGGGATTCGCAAGGGGGTGAAACTCCCTTGCGCCTGTCTTTGCCTACTTTCTGCAGGAGCAGAAAGTAGGGGCCCCCGCGCGGCCTGAGCGCGTCGAAGGGATAAAAGAAAAATTTTAATAGGCGTAAAAAGGATCAAAAAAGTACGAACCCCGAGCACGTCAAGGGGAAATTGAGAAATTTCATATACGTAAAGAGGATCAAAAAGTCCGCCCCAACATCCAAATCCCAAAAAACAAAGGAGGAGATCCATTTGCAAATGAAAATTGCCCTCGCCGGCAATCCGAACTGCGGCAAAACAACCCTGTTCAACGATTTGACCGGCAGCACGCAGTACGTCGGCAACTGGCCCGGCGTCACCGTCGAGAAAAAGGAAGGCCGCCTAATCGGCCATAAAAAAGACGTCATCCTCACCGACCTCCCCGGCATCTATTCGCTTTCGCCGTACAGCCCCGAGGAAGTCGTCAGCCGCAATTACCTGTTAAAGGACCGCCCCGATGCCGTCTTAAACCTCGTCGACGGCACGAACCTCGAGCGCAACCTCTACCTGACAACCCAGCTCGTCGAGATCGGCCTGCCCGTCGTCATCGCGTTAAATATGATCGACCTCGTGAAAAAGAGCGGCGACCGCATCGATGTCAAAAAGCTCTCGTCGGAACTCGGCTGCCCAATCTTTGAGATGAGCGCTTTAAAGGGCCAGGGCTCCCACGAGGCCGCCGAGGCCGCCATCGCCGCCGCCGAACGCAAGGCGCCCGCTGTGCCGCGCCACAAATTTTCCGCCCCCGTCGAGGCCGCCCTCACAAAAATCAGCGAGCTGCTGCCCGACAGCGTCCCGGCCGAACAAAAGCGTTTTTACAGCATCAAGGTCTTCGAAGGCGACGAGAAAATCCTCGCCGGCCTCCATCTGGAAAATAACGCCGAAATCCGCTCGATCGTCTCCGGCATCGAACAGGAACTCGACGACGACGGCGAATCGATCATCACGAACGAGCGCTACGAATACATCGGCCGCCTGATGAAAACCTGCGTCCATAAGCGCAGAAGCGGCCTGACCCTTTCCGATAAGATTGACCGCGTCGTCACGAACCGCATCGCCGCGCTGCCGATCTTCGTCGCAATCATGTTTTTGGTCTATTACGTCTCCGTCACGACCGTCGGCACCTACGTGACGGATTTCACGAACGACCAGCTGTTCGGCGACGATTCCGCCGGCTGGCATCTGTTTAAAATCGGTTCGGCCGACTACGACGACGCGATGAGCGCCTACGGCCTGACCCTCGCCGCCGAAGCGGCCGGCCTCGACGCCGATGCTGCCGCCGCGGAGAACCTGTCGCTCGCCGACGCCGCCGCACAGGCCGGGGTTGACCTGCCCGCCGCCGTCGCCGACGCCGCGGAAAGCGAAGACCTTTCGGAAAGCGTCGCGCCGCTTTTGACGGAAGACGGCGCCGTCGATGACGCCCTCGTCGCCGAAACGGCCGCCGCGGCCCCCGTCCTCGACGAACCCTCGCCGGCGGACTTCGGCATCTGGGTGCCGAGCATCTACCACCTCGTCAATCTCGCCGTCACGGCCGCCGGTGCGCCCGACTGGCTTTCCGGCTTAATCCTCGACGGCATCGTCACGGGCGTCGGCTCCGTGTTAGGCTTCGTGCCGCAGATGTTCGTGCTGTTCTTCTTTTTGTCCATCCTCGAAGACTGCGGCTACATGGCGCGCGTCGCGTTTATCATGGACCGCATCTTCCGCCAGTTCGGCCTTTCCGGCAAGAGCTTCATCCCGATGCTGATTTCCTCGGGCTGCGGCGTGCCGGGCGTCATGGCGACGAAGACGATTGAAAATGAAAAGGACCGCCGCATGACGATCATGACGACGACGTTCATCCCCTGCGGCGCCAAGCTGCCGATTATCGCACTGCTGTTCGGCGCCTTGGCCGGCACCGAGCAGGGCGGCTGGGTCGCGCCGCTGTTCTACTTCTTAGGCATCGCGGCCGTCGTCGTTTCGGGCATCCTGTTAAAGAAGACAAAACCGTTCGCGGGCGATCCCGCCCCGTTCGTCATGGAGCTGCCGCAGTACCACATGCCGGCGCCCAAAGGCGTTCTGATCCACATGTGGGAGCGCGTGCGCTCGTTCATCATCAAGGCCGGCACGGTCATCTTCGGTGCCTGCGTGCTGATCTGGTTTTTGTCCAATTTCGGTTGGCAGACATGGGCCGGCGGCTCGGGTGCATTCGGCCTGCTCGTGCAGGACGCGGCGCCGGCTGCCGTCAACGTGATGGATTACAGCCTCTTGGCCATCGTCGGCAACGCGATCAAATGGATCTTTGCGCCGCTCGGCTTTGACCAGTGGCAGGCGGCCGTCGCGACGATTTCCGGCCTCATCGCGAAGGAAAACGTCGTCTCGACCTTCGGCGTGCTGTTCGGCATCGGCAGCGGCACGGAAACCGACCCGGGCATGTGGCAGGCCACGCGCGCCATGCTCGGCACCACCCCCGCGATGCTCAGCTTCCTCGCGTTCAACCTGCTGTGCGCGCCGTGCTTCGCGGCCATGGGTGCGATCAAGCGCCAGATGGAAAGCGGCAAATGGTTCGCGTTCGCCATCCTTTATGAATGCGCGTTCGCATACGCCGTCGCACTGCTGCTCTACCAGTTCGGCACATGGTTCACGACCGGCGTGTTCTCCGCCGGCACGGTGGCGGGCCTTGCGGTGCTTGCACTCCTTTTGTACCTGCTGTTGCGGCCGAATCCCTACGCGAAAAAGCTCTCCCCGGCCGTACCGGCCTAAAAAGGAGGCGGCTTTATGACACTCGCCTCGATTCTTTTGACGGTGCTGATCGCCGTGGGGTTCGTGTTCTCGATCCGCTATACGGTGCGCTCCGGCGGCTGCGCGGGATGCCCCGGCTGCAAGCCCGCGAAAGGCGCCCAAAAAGGCGGCTGCTCCGGCCACTGTGAAAGCTGCGCCCACTGCACGCACTGCCAGGCGCCCGCACCGCAAAAGCCGCAAAAATCCCGGCGCGTCGAGCGCCTGTAACCAAAGGAGGCGCCCCCCGCATGCTTTCGGCATCGAAAAAGCGCTATCTCTTCACGATCTACACCCTCGGCCAGGACGGCAGCGACGTGCAAAGCAAGGACATCGCCGCGGCCCTGGGCGTCAAACGCCCGAGCACGAGCAAAATGCTCAAGATCCTCGCCGAAGAGGACGGCCTGATCGAAAAGGAATACTACGGCACCGTGCAGTTTACGCCCGAGGGCCTGCGGCTCGCGAACACACTGTACACGAGCTTCGAGCTGCTCTATGCGTTCTTTACCAAAGAGCTCGGCACCGGCGACGACGCCGCGCGGCAGGACGCGCTTGCGTGTTTGTGCGGCCTGTCGCAGGAAAGCCTTGAGCGCATCGCACAGCGCGTGCTGCACCAATCTTAAATACTCCTGCCCTTTCCACAAAGGGGCGGACGTTTCGGGGATTTCCCCGGCGCCCGCCCCTTTTTTGATGCGGATTTCCTGTTTTCCGCGGCAAACCGCGCAAAAGGGCTTGACAACCGCCGCGGGCTATGCTACAATAATTTTCGCCGCTGATGCGAGTGTAGTTCAATGGTAGAACTCCAGCCTTCCAAGCTGGTCACGTGGGTTCGATTCCCATCACTCGCTCCAATAAGGGGACACGCGCCAATAGCTCAGCTGGATAGAGCAACTGCCTTCTAAGCAGTAGGCCAGGGGTTCGAGTCCCTTTTGGCGCGCCATATGGTGGATGTAGCTTAGTTGGTTAAAGCGCCAGATTGTGGCTCTGGAGACCGTGGGTTCGAGTCCCATCTTCCACCCCACACCATAGAAAATACGGGGCATTAGGGTTCGATCCTTAAGGCCCCGTATTTTCTAAGCGATGGGCTGTAGCCAAGCGGTAAGGCAACGGACTTTGACTCCGTCATGCGTGGGTCCGAATCCCGCCAGCCCAGCCATCCGCCGTCGTCGGTCTTTTCTTAAAACCGACGGCGGCGGGTTTTTGTTTGTTATACGGGGAAGGGTCCCCGGCGCCCCACTTTTCGCAAATAGAAGCGCCGGCCGCTTGGGGCTCATGGATCCTTTTTACGCAGATGAAACTTCTGATTTTTCCCTTCGACGCGCTTACCCCTGCGGGGCTTTTCTTACCCCCTTTACGTTTTCTTAAGATTTTTTCTTTTTCCTTCGACGCGCTCAGGCCGCGCGGGGGCCCCTACTTTCTGAGAAGCTCAAAGTAGGCAAAGACTGGCTTAAGGGGATTGCATCCCCTTAAGAATTCTCTGCTGCGTTCGCGCTAGAGTGCCTTCGGCACAACCGCGCGAGGAGGCCCCGGCTTAGCCTTGCGTGAGCTTTGGCCGCATTTTCCTGAAAAAAGCGGCGCACTTGCAAAGCCGCCGCTTTCCTGCTATAATAAAAGCGAAGAGAACAATCGCTCCACAAAAGTGGTTGCCTCATCTTAGTGAATTAGGACCTAGCGGTCCTGCCTACCTTGCGGGGCGTGCAGGGTAGGCATTTTTTATCTTTCTCAATCTTTCTTGAGATAGGTAAGCAGCGCTAGGAGGACGCTGACAGACGTCAGCATCAAGTTTAAAACCTGATATGGATCCATCCGGCACCACCCCCTTCCATCCGGAGATGAAAGAGGCAGCCACCCTGTTGTGCGATTGTTCTCTTCTATCAAAAAGTATAGCAGAATTTGGCGAATCGCGCAAATTTAAAAAGCGGTGCACCTTGCAAAGCCGCCGCTTTCCTGCTATAATAAAAGCGAAGAGAACAATCGCTCCACAAAAGTGGTTGCCTCAAAGTAGGACTTTTCCCTTTACGGGCCGCCTACCTTGTTGCCGCAGGGTAGACATTTTCTTTATCTCTTTTCATGTAAAGAGAAAGGTAAGAAGTGCGAGAAACAGCGCGTCCTGCGGGGCGCGCTGTTTCTTTTGTGGGATTCCAAAGTTCCAGCCTGTCTTTCCTGCCTTCTGCAGGGGCAGGAAACAGGAAAAGCCGGGAAGGCCTTTTTGCCCTCCCGGCTTTCTTTGGTTCTTTTTCAAGTTTTCAAGGCATTTCGCATTTTAGCCCTTTACTGCGCCGTTCGTGACGCCGCCGATGATCTGCTTCTGGCAAATCAGATAGAAGATCAAAATCGGGATCATCGAGAGCAGGTACGACGCAAACGCGAGGTTGTAGTTCGTGCTGAACGCCGTCTGGAAGTTTAACTGCGCCAGCGGCAGCGTGTTCAGGTCCGAACCGCCCATCAAAACCAGCGGCGTCATCACGTCGTTCCACGCCGCCATCGCGATCAAAACCGCGACCGTCGCGTGCATCGGCTTCATGTTCGGGAAAATGATCGACCAGTACGTGCGCCACGTCGAGGCGCCGTCCACGTACGCGGCCTCCTCGAGCTCGAGCGGGATGTTGCGCAGGTAGCCCGTGTACAAAAGCATGCTCTGCGGCAGCTGGAACACGATGTACAGAATCACAACGCCCACCGGGTTGTCGATGCCCATCATCGCCGTCTGCTTGACTTCCGGCATCATCAAAATTGCGAACGGCACGAACATGCCGCTGACCATGTACAGGTACGCGAACTTATAGAATTTGCTGTGGTCCATGTTGCGCCCGACCGCGTAGCCCGCGAGCGAGTGGATCAGGATCGACAGCACGACCGTGCTCACCGTAATCAGCACGCTGTTTAACAGCGAATTCCAGAAGTCCGTGACCTCCATCGCCTGCGCGAAGTTCGAAAAGCTCCACGCAGACGGCGGCATCAAGGCACCCGCGATGTCATTTGTCATTTCCGACGGCTGCTTAAACGCGATGATCACCGTCATATAAAGCGGGAAGAACACCGTAATGCAGCCGATGATCAGAAGGACCGTAACCGGAATATTCTTGCGCTCCTTTTTCACTTTTTCCGTCGAATACACGACTTTTGTGGAATTCTCCATTACAGCTGTTCCTCCTTACCGCCCAGGAATTTCATCTGGAACACCGAGATCGCGACGATCACGATGAAGTAAATCACCGCGTTCGCGCTCTGGAAGCCGAACTGCCCGCCGCTGATGCCGTTCTGATAGATCAGATACGAAATCGACTCCGTGCTCTGCGAGGGGCCGCCCTTCGTCAACGCCATGATCTGGTCGAAGACCATCAACCCGTTCTTTAAGCACAGCACCATGTTGATCGTGAAGAACGGCATAATCAGCGGGAACGTGATGTAGCGGAACTTTTTGAAGCCCGTCGCGCCGTCGATCGAGGCCGCCTCGTACACGTCCTTCGGCACCGTCTCGAGGCCGGAAATGTAGATGATCGTGTTCAATGCAATCGCCTGCCAGCAGCCGACGATTACGACGCCGAACCACGCCGACGACGTCGACGCGAGGATCGACGCGTCGAGCCCCGGGATGCCCAGCGCCCCGCCGACGGACGGCAGCACATACGTAAAGAAGAAGCTGAACACGTAGCCGATAACCAGCGACCCCAGCACGTTCGGGATAAAGTAAATGCCGCGCAATGCACCCTTGCCGACAATTTTCGACGTCAGGCCCAGCGCCAGAATCATACTGATCACGTTCGTCAGCACCGTCGACACAATTGCGTACACAAATGTGAACAAATACGAGTGCCCGACGCGCGAATCCTGGAACAGGTAGTAGTAGTTGCGGAACCCGATCACGTCATAGCTGCCAAAGCCGCGGAAGTTCGTAAAGCTGTACGCAAAGCCCTGTAAAAGCGGCAGCGTGTTGAACAGGAAAAATAGGGCCATAATCGGGATCGTGATCGCCAAAAATGTGCGCCGGCGAGCACTCATGTGTTTTTTCGAATCCATGTAAAACGTCCTCCTCTCTCACCTTACGCCGCATCGCTGGAAGCCGCGGAAGAGGCTGCCTCCGGATGCTCTTCGTAATATTGCTGCAGCTTCGCGATCGTATCGCGGTTGTAGCGGACCCAGTCGGAATCGAACTTCGAGAGGAATGCGTCCTTGTCGCCGCTCTGCAGGAACGTCTGGATCATCGCGTCGACGCTCATCTCCGACGGGTAGTGGTGGTCCTGGTAGTCGGCCATCTTGCCCGATTCGATGTACGGCTTCATGCTGTTTAAGTCGTCGGTGATCTCAAAGTCGCCGTCGACACACGGCACGGAAGCCTGTTGGTCGGTGTAAAGCTGCACGTTTTCGTCTTCGAGGAAGAAGTCGAGCACTTCGTAGCATTCCTCTTTGTGCTCGGTCGCGGCCATCACGCTAAACTGCAGGTCGTTGCCGGAATTTAAGATGTTGTCGTCTGCGTTGTCGCTTGCCGGCAGCACGAACGAGTCGATCTGGATGTCCGGGTCGACCGAGCGGATCTGCGGGATTGCGTAGTTGCCGATCACGAACATCGCCGACTGATCGCGCGCAAACGCCGTGCACGCGTCGTTGTAGGCGTAGGCGACCGGGTTGGGCTCCGCGTACTGGAGCATCTCGAGGTATTTGTCGCACACCTCGCTGTACGCCTCCGTAAACGTCGCCGTGCCCGCGCTGACCTGCGAGCAGATCGTCGGGTCGGCAAGGCTGACCGCCATCGCGTTAAACGGCGCTAAGCACGTCCAGGCGTCGCGGAAGCCGAAGTAGAACGGCTGAATCCCCGCGTCCTGGATTTCCTGGCACAGGTCCATAAACTCCGTCCACGTCGTCGGGACCTCCCAGCCGTTTTGGTCGAACATCTCTTTGTTATACAGCACGCCGGCCGCGTTGGCCGCATACGGCACCGCGTACACGCCCTCCTTCGGCACGAGCTCGAGCTGCTTATCCATCTCTTTGTAGACGTCCTTAATCTTGTCTAAGCCTTCATAGTCGGAAATGTCCATAAATTCGTCCGCGTCGAGCATCGTCGCGTAGTTGTAGTCGCCGCCGATCGCGACCATATCCGGCGGATCGTCCTTGATCAAACGGGTCTTCAGGATCGTCGTCGCGTCGTTTGGCGAACTGACGGTCAGTTCAATCTTGTCCTGCGAGGCGTTGAACTTCTCCGCGAGCTCGTTAAACGTGTTGACGGCTTCCTGCTTGTACTGCAATAGCTCAATCTGCACCTTGCCGGATGCAGAGTCGCTGTCACAGGCCGTGGTCAGAAGGCCGGTCCCGCACGCCAGGGCCGCGCACAGCATCAACGATACGGCACGCTTTTTGTTACATCTCATCCACAAATCCCTCTTTTCGAAATTGTCTGCCTGCATAAAAAATTCCCTCTGCCGGACGGATGCCTTCCACAGCTTTTGCGGCCATCCAAAAGAGTAACCGGTTATTTCCGGCATTCCACTCCAGCTTTCGTGCAAAATTACGATACCACGATTCGGCGAATTTGTCAACGGATTTTTTCTGTTTTGCACAAGAAATCGCACACATTTTTTGATTAAACCTATGTTTTCTACGTTTGTTATCACCCCTCGTTTTTAAAATCTTCATAATTTATGTGGATTCCACAATGGAACCGGTTCCATCGCCGCACTTGCTTTTTCCCGGAAAGTCTGCTATGCTAGAAATACACCAAAAAGAAACGTGCGCTCCTTCTAAAAATCGAATGGTGGACACACGGAAAAATAGGGCATTTTAACAAATCCTGCCCGAGGCCGCCCGTTTTCAAAGCGGGACGGGCCTTTTGGGGGGATCGACGAAGGACACTGCAAGGCAGCCCGGAGAGGAGAGGGGTCTATGCCGCCAAAGAACAGCCATGTCACGTTTCAGGACATCGCAGATTACACGCATTTTTCGAAGACGACGATTTCGCGGTATTTCAACGCGCCGCAGACGCTGACGCCGGCATCGCGCCAGCGCATTGAGGAGGCGCTCGAGGCGCTGCATTACCGCGGGGGCAGCAAGGTGGGCAGGATGCTCGCGAACGGCCAGACGGAGCTCATCGGCATTTTGACGCCGCAGTTTTTCTTCCCGTTTTATTCGCATTTGATCAATGACATCCTCGACACATTCCGCGACAACCACTATAAATTCATCGTCTTCACGTGCAACGGGGACGAAGCGGTCGAGCAGCGCGCGATTGCGGAATTGACCGCCTACCGCGTCGAGGGGCTGCTCGTTTTGAGCCACACGCTGCCGTCGCGCAAGCTCGCGGATTTAAAGCTGCCGGTCGTGACGATTGAGCGCGAAAACGAATACACCTGCAGCGTCGACAGCAACAACTATTCCGGCGCGGTCAGCGCGGCCGAAAAGCTCCTGGCGGACGGCTGCGAGGTGCTCGTGCACATCAATTCCACGGAACATCCGCAGGCGCCGGGCATGAAGCGCATCCAGGGGTTCCAGGACACATGCCGCCAGCACGGCGTCTTAGCGCGGCTGTTTTTGCACGAATACCCGCAGGATTTCGCGCTGACGCGGGCGCGGGTCGAGGAGGTGCTCGCCCAGGTGGAGGCGGAGTTCCCGGACAAGAAGGTGGGCTTTTTTGTCAGCAACGACACGTTCGCGCAGCTTTTAGTCAACCGCCTTGTGCGGGAAGGGCGGCAGATTCCGGCGGAATTTGAGGTGATTGGGTTTGACGATTCGCCGGTTGCGCAGCAGACGGTGGTGCCGGTCACGGCGGTGCGGCAGAATATCCGGATGATGGCATCGACGGCGATGCATTTATTGGAGCGGCAGATTGCGGCGTACCGGTGTGGGAAGGATGCAACGCCGCTGCAGCACGCGGTGATTGAGCCGGCGCTCATTATACGCGAGAGCACGCTGCCGTCTTGATTTTTTATTTTGGGTCTTGTGGGCTTTTTGTGGGAAGCCCACAAGGCCTTTTTTGTTTTTATTTTATGATTCGACGCACTCGGGGAAACTTTATTGATCCTTTTTATCTTCTTCTTAATTTTTGATTTTTCCCTTCGACGCGGGACGGGGTTTCTTTTTTTATCCTCTTTACGCCTATTAAATTTTATTTTTATCCCTTCGACGCGCTCAGGCCGCGCCGGGCCCCTACTTTCTGGCCAGCAGAAAGTAGGCAAAGACTGGCCAAA
>CALWVT010000014.1 GCA_944385055.1 uncultured Clostridia bacterium
TCCCTTGCGCCTGTCTTTGCCTACTTTCTGCAGGGGCAGAAAGTAGGGGCCCCCGCGCGGCCCGAGCGCGTCGAAGGAAAAAAGTAAAATTTTCAGTAAAAGTAAGGGGATAACAAAAGCTCTCGGCAAAAAAGCCATTGCCTGCGGCCTGCGAAGTGCCCCGAAGGGGTAAGCGCGTCGAAGGGAAAAGTAAAAATGATAAGAAAGCGTAAAAGGGATCAAAAAAAAACCCCCAACAAAAAGCCCCCCTGCGCCCAACAAGCAAAGAAAAGAAAAGAAAAAAAGAAAAGAGCCGGAAGGAATTCCCCTTCCGGCTAAAGTGACCAGGCCTATAAGCCGGGTTCTGTCTTGAGCGGCCATCTATCTTGGCCGGGCGTTGCCGTCCCGGCTCAATGCCACCTCCACGGGACGCGCCGGGCCGGCGCATCATGTCCCTCCACGGTGTTGCTCCGGATAGGGTTTACAGAGCCGCCCGGTCTCCCGGACGCTGGTGAGCTCTTACCTCGCCTTTCCATCCTTACCGCAAAAGCGGCGGTTTCTTTCTGTTGCACTTTCCCTAGGGTCGCCCCCGGCGGCCGTTAGCCGTTATCCCTGCCCGATGGAGCCCGGACTTTCCTCGGATGGTTGCTTTCGCGTGCACCCGCGGCCGCCCGGCCTGCTCACAAAAAAATATTATACCGTATTTTCCGGCGCACGTCAAAGGCTTTCCGAATTTTGACGGATTTTCACCGGCGGCCGTTGCATACCACCCGAAAATCCGTTATGATGAAAAGAAGCAGAGGAATCGGTAAAATTGATCGTTTATAGGAGGCAGTTGCATGGCATATACATGGATCGCGCTGGATTTGGACGGGACGTTGACGAATTCACAGAAGCGCATCAGCGAAGGGACCCGCGCGGCCCTGCTGCGCGCGCAGGAAAAAGGCGTGCGGCTGGCACTCGTGTCCGGCCGGCCGACGCACGGCGTTGAACCCCTGGCCGAGGCGCTCTCGATGGGCACGTTCGGCGGCTACCTCATTTCCTATAACGGCGGGCGCATCGTCGATTATAAGACCCGCGAGGTGCTCTACCGCCGCTCCATTCCCGAAGCATCCCTGCCCGCCTTGTGTGCGCTGCCGCACCGGTACCCGGCCTTGACGGCAATCGTCTATCACGGCGCGACGCTTTTGACGGAAGACCCCGACAACCCCTACGTGCGGTTTGACGGCGGCGTCAACCACATGCACATCGTCGGCGTGGAGGATTTGTACAAGGCCCTCGATTTCTGTCCGGCAAAATTCTTGTTCCCGGGCGACGCGGGATTCATCGCGCGGTTTTTGCCGCAGCTGCAGCGGGATATGCCGAACCTGAGCATCTACTGCAGTGAGCCGTATTATCTCGAAGTCATGCCGCCGCACGTCGATAAAGGCGACGCGCTTTCGGCGTTAGCGCAAAAGGCCGGCCTTTTGCAGGAGGAGCTTTTGGCGTTTGGCGATGGATTTAACGATGTTTCCATGCTGCGGTATGCCGGCTGCGGCGTCGCGATGGGAAATGCCCAGCCGCCCACCAAGGCGGCCGCCGATTTTGTCACAAAGACGAATGATGAAGATGGAATTGTTTATGCGCTGCAATACTTTGAAGTTTTATAAGGGATTTTCCATGTGTTCACGCAGAGGCTTTTTATTTACCCTCTTTACGCTTTCTTAAATTTTTTATTTATCCCTTCGACGCGCTCAGGCCGCGCCGGGCCCCTACTTTCTGGCCAGCAGAAAGTAGGCAAAGACTGGCCAAAGAGGGCTGCGCCCCCTTTGGGATTCCCCCTGCGGTCGCGCTAGAGTGGCTTCGCCACAACCGCGCGAGGGGAGTGACGGAACTCCTAGCCGCTTGCGCGGCAGGAGCTTCCGGGAGATTTGCGGAGGCGTTGCCGCAAAAGCCGTTTCGGACGCGGTACCATGCGCCTTCGCGCATGACCGGCAGGCTTTTCCTAACGGTGAACGCAGGGGGCAAGGGGGCGTAAGCCCCCAAACGAAGCGGTGGAGGTGCGGCAGCCGTGGCGAGCGCGCAGGCGCTCGCGGCCTTCCCCAACGGCACCGAAGCTCCAGCCGCGAAGCGGCGAGGAGTTCGGCTAAATTTACCGCGCCAGCGAGGACTTGGGGGTTTCCAAAGGGGGGCGTCCAGCACCCCACTTTGGTCCGGGGATTCGCAAGGGGGTGAAACTCCCTTGCGCCTGTCTTTGCCTACTTTCTGCAGGAGCAGAAAGTAGGGGCCCCCGCGCGGCCTGAGCGCGTCGAAGGAATAAATTATAATTTTAAATAAAGGTTAGGGGATAACAAAAGCTCTTGGCAAGAAAAACGACGCCAGCGGCCTGCGAAGTGCCCCGCAGGGGTAAGCGCGTCGAAGGGAAAAATCAGAAATTTCAAAAAACGTAAAGAGGATCAAAAAAGAAAGCCCCACCCCGCGTCGAAGGGGTAAACCAAAAATTTAAGAAAACGTAAAGAGAATCAAAAAAGCGGAGCAGGAGAAAAAAGAAACCCTTCCCCATGCTCCGCTTCTAAAATTTTTCTATTCCTCTTCGGGGGCGTCGTCCTCTAAGCCTAGCAGCCAGTTGACCGAAACCCCTAAAATCTTCGCCAGCGCGACCAGTTCAAAATCCGTTACCGACCGGGTCTGCCCCTCCAGCTTCGAAAGCGCCGAGGCATTCATGTCAATCCCGTTGACTTGCAGTTGCGCCAAAAGCTCTTTCTGCTTCATCCCCTGGCGCTTGCGCGCAAGCTCTACGCGGACCCCGATCGTGTTCCGATCCCCCCGTTCCTGTGTGCGTAGCCGCACGTCGGTCATCTCCTCTCCGCAACCTTTTGAAAACAACAAACAAGGCGTTTTGCCGGCCGTCAGCCGGCCCCCTTTTATGCAGGGACAGCGCGGCAGTTCCCGGCTCCTTCTCCCGCTTTCACACAGCCGATCTCCGATTCGGATGGGAAAATAGAAAGGAAGATCAAACGGATTTCCTTTTAGTATACCGTATTTTTTGCATGGATGCAACCGAGGCTTCTGTTTTCCGCAAATGTTTTTCCGTTAGGAATTGTTCTTTTCAGTAGATTTTGCTATAATAGAGTACAACCCAGAAACCGCGTGCGCCAAGGCTCTCTTTCGTTAGTGTATGTCGCGGGTGGGGCGGAAAGTGACTTCAAATTTTTGCAGTGGAGACAAGGATATGAAAAAAGAGCAAACAATGAACTTAACCATGCTGACCGACTTCTATGAGCTGACAATGGCCAACGGCTATTTCGTCAACGGCATGCGCGACCGCATTGCGTACTTCGACATGTTCTTCCGCGAAGTGCCCGACGGCGGCGGCTTCGCAATCATGGCCGGCGTGCAGCAGGTGGTCGATTACCTGAAAAATCTGCACTTTTCGAAGGAGGACGTCGACTACCTGCGCAGCCGCGGCCTCTTTAATGAGGAATTTCTGCAGTATCTCGCGACATTCCGCTTTGCGTGCGATGTCTGGGCCGTGCCGGAAGGCGTGCCGATTTTCCCCGGCGAACCGATTTTGACCGTGCGCGGCCCCGTCGTGCAGGCGCAGTTTGTCGAGACGATGCTCCTTTTGACGATTAACCACGAAAGCCTCATCGCCACGAAGGCCAACCGCATCGTGCGCGCGGCCGCGGGGAGGCCCGTCATGGAATTCGGCTCCCGGCGCGCACAGGGGGCCGACGGCGCCGTCCTCGGCGCGCGCGCCGCGTATATCGGCGGCTGCTGCGGCACGGCCTGCACGATCTCCGACCGCGACTACGGCGTCCCCGCAATGGGTACGATGGCCCACAGCTGGGTGCAGATGTTCCCCTCCGAATATGAGGCGTTCTGCGCCTATGCGCGCGAATATCCGCACGACTGCACGCTCTTGGTCGATACGTATAACGTCCTCCATTCCGGCATCCCCAACGCGATCCGCGCGTTCGATGAGGTCTTAAAGCCGATGGGCCTGCGCCCGGCCGGCATCCGCATCGACAGCGGCGACATCACGTACCTCGCGAAGAAAGCCCGCCGCATGCTCGATGAGGCCGGTTACCCCGACTGCAAGATCTGCGCGAGCAATTCCCTCGACGAGTATATCATCCGCGACATGCTCCTGCAGGGCGCGCCCGTCGATACGTTCGGCGTCGGCGAGCGGCTGATCACGAGCAGCAGCCACCCGGTGTTCGGCGGCGTCTATAAACTCTCCGCCGTCGAGGACGAAAACGGCGTGATCCAGCCGAAGATTAAGGTCAGCGAAAACGTCGCCAAAATCACGACCCCCGGCTTTAAACGCCTGTGGCGCCTTTACGACCGCGAGACGAACAAGGCCATCGCCGACGTCATCGCGCTGCACGACGAGGTGATCGACGACACAAAGCCGTATGAGATTTTCGATCCCGTGCATATCTGGAAGCGCAAGAAGGTCGAGAATTTCCGCGCACAGCCGCTGCAGCAGCGCCTGTTCCGCCACGGCGAATGCGTCGCCGAGGAAAAATCACTGCCCGAGCTGCGCGAATTCTGCCGCGAACAGGTCAATACGCTCTGGGAAGAGGTCCAGCGTTTCGATAACCCCCACCGCTACTACGTCGACCTCTCCCACCCGCTGTGGAAATTGAAGCAGGATATGCTCGATACCTACACGTATTGAATCCGGAAAACGCGGGACGGTTTTCCCGAAAGCGGTGGGGAGAAGGGGGCTTTGTGCCGGTGCACAGCTTTGAAAATCTTTTATCCTTCGTGCAGAAGCGCGCGCCGTATGCCGCGCAGCCGTTCGGGGAGGCCGACAACCTCCTGTTTTCCCAGCTGTCGTTTTTTCCATGGGACGGGATCGTGCCCGCCGCGGTGAAAGACCCCGGCATGGCGTTGTGTGCCGCGGCGCGCGCGCTCAGGGGAAGCGGCGCCTTCGCGGCGTTCGGCCGCCAGAACCACGCGCTCGTAAAGGCCCTTTTGGAAAATCCCGTGTTCCGCACGGTCCAGGTGTGCGCGTATACGGCGGCCGTCGACCTTACGGAGGCGGCGGGCAAACAGTTCGCCGCGGTGACGTTTTTGCTGCCGGACGGCACGTGCTACGTCGCGTTTCGCGGGACGGACGGCTATTTTGCCGGCTGGAGCGAGGATGTCTCGCTGACGTATCTCGAGGTGACGCCTTCGCAGAAAGAGGGGCTTTCGTACCTGTTGGCCGCCGCGGCCGCGCTGCCCCGGCGCCGGCTGCGCGTCGGCGGCCATTCCAAGGGCGGGAATATCGCGCTGTATGCCGCGCTGCACAGCCCCGAAAACGTGCGCGCACGGATTCTTGCGGTGTATAACAACGACGGCCCCGGCTTTTTGCAGCAGGGCCCGCCCCCGGCGGCAATCGGGGAACTCGCGCCGCGCATCCACACGTTTTTGCCCCAGGGCTCCACGGTCGGGATGCTGCTGTCCGGCCACCCGGACCCGGTCGTCGTCTACAGCCGCGCGCACGGCGGCGGTGTCTCCCAGCACGACCCGTTCTCGTGGCAGGTGCAGGGCACGCGGTTTGTCCGCGCGCCCGGCGGGCTGACGCGGCGGGCGGCCCTTCGCGCGCGGGTGCTCAACGGCTGGATTACCTCCGTCCCGTGCGAACAGCGCGCGTGCGTGGCCCAGTCGCTGCAGAAAGTCCTCTTGGCTTCCGGCGTTTCGCAGCGCAGGGAGCTCTCCGCCGCGTGTGTGGCGGCAATGATGCGTGCCGCCGCAAAGCTCGGCGGGCAGACGTGGCACGATTTGCGCGATGTCTTTGTGCTGCTGCTGCGTGCGGCCGTAAAACGCTGAGATTTTGAGATAAGACCTATAAAAATGGCAGGAATTTCTGGATTCCTGCCGTTTTTTCATGTGCAGCCCCCCTTGCGGGAAGCAAATTCGTGTGCTATACTCTGTTCGTCCGGATTTTCACCGCAAAACAGGCAGAAGTGAGGCAGGAAAACGTATGCAGTTGACTTATACGGAAGGGGATTTGCGCCCGGAAGAGTACCGCGCTTTGCGAGAGGCTGTCGGCTGGGACCCCTTTTCGGAGCGCCAGGCTGCCCTCGCCCTGCGGAATAGCCTGTATGTGCTGTCTGCGCGCGACGGCGGGCGCCCCATCGGGATGGGACGCTTGGTCGGCGACGGCGCCACAATCTGCTACGTGCAGGATTTGATCGTGCTGCCCGCTTACCGCCGCGCCCACGTGGGCACCGCCCTGCTCCGCGCGCTCGAACGCTTTGCCCGCGGCCTTTTGGACCCGGGCGAGACGATGCGGCTGTGTTTGATGTGCGCGCGCGGGCGCGAACCGTTTTATGAGAGCTGCGGCTTCATCGCGCGGCCTACCCCCACGCTCGGCCCCGGCATGATCCGGTATTTGTACGCGGCGCAAAGCCGCGAGGAGGAGAACCCATGAATATTTTGGTCATTGGCTGCGGCCGTTTGGGCGTCGCGCTCGCCACGCTGCTCGATGAGCGCGGCCACGACGTCGTCATCGTCGACAGCCGCGAGGAACTATTTTCCCATCTGCCCGACGAGTTTGGCGGCCAGACCGTCTGCGGCATGCCGATGGACGTCGATGTCCTGCGCGAGGCGGGCATCGAGAACGCGGACGCCGTCGCGGTCGTTACGGCGGATGACAATCTGAATATCACGATTTCCCAGGTCGCGCGCGAATTCTTCCATCTGCAGAACGTCGTCGCGCGCATCGGCGACCCCGCGCGCGAGAGCGTGTTTACGGCGTTCGGCCTGCGCACGGTGTGCCCGACGAAGATGGCCGCCGATTCGGTGTACCAGGCGCTTCTTTCCCCGTGGGAGCCCAGGCGCCTGACGTTCGGCACGGCGACCGTGTCGTTTCGCACGTGGCAGGCGGTCGGCCCCGCCGTCGGCATGCCGGTCGGCGAGGCGCCGCATTTCCCGGGCGAGCGCGTGTTCGGCGTCGTCCATGCCGACGGCGCCATGGAGCTCTACAATGCCGCCGAGAAGCGGATGCTTGCGGCCGGCGACCACATCATTTTCGTCAATGTGATCGATTAAGGGGGAGAACCGTATGCGAATTGTGATCGTTGGCGGCGGCAAGCTCGGCCGCCAGCTCGCGCGCAACATGCTCGAGCGCAAGAATGAGGTCCATCTCGTCGAAAAGACCCGCGGCCTGTGCAAGGCACTCGCGAATGAACTGCAGATCGAGGTCATTTGCGGCGACGGCACCGAAATCGAGGTGCTCGAGCGCGCCCACACGAAGGGCTGCGACTGCTTTTTGGCCGTGGGCGGCACCGACCAGGACAACCTCGTCGCCTGCCAGCTCGCGAAAAAGAAGTTCCACGTGCCCAAGGTCATCGCGCGCGCGAATGACCCGCGCAACATCGAAACGCTGCGCACGCTCGGCCCCGACATCGTCGTCAGCAGCACCGAAATCATCACGAACTTAATCGAGCAGGAGGTCGACGTCGCCCAGATGCACATGCTCGCGACGCTCAACCGCGGCCGCGCCTCAATCTGCGCGATGACGCTGCCGGCAAACGCGTGGGTCGTCGGCCAGACGCTGCGCGATCTGCCGCTGCCGCAGGGGTCCCTGGTCATTTCCGTCGTGCGCGGCGAGAAGATGATCATCCCGAACGGCGAAACGGTCTTCGCCCCGGGCGATGAAATCGTCGCCGTGTGCGAGGGGCGCGTGCAGCATAAGCTCGAAAATATGCTGATTAAGCGCACCTAAAAAACAGCAAAATAGAAAAGCGGCAGCCGCCGCCTGAAGGTTTTCGCTTCGGGCGGCGGCTGCCTTTCGTTTTGGGCCCTCACCGGCGGCCGGCCATGCGCCATGCGGCGTAGGCGGCGGGGGAGGTGGTGGCGTCTTTCGGAGGAGTGGACGGCAGCGGCATGGCCCGGCCGCCTTCTCCTCCTGCATGCAGGAGCTTTTCCCTGCATTGCAGCGCGGCACCGAGCAGGAACAGCGCTGGCAGAAAAACGGGGTTGAGTTTCGCATGAGGCGGCAGCTTTGTGGCTTTCATGGTCCTTCCTCCTTTCTAAAGTCCGGCGCGGGAACTCCCGCGGTTCCTATCTCTATGATACGCCGGTGCGTCAAAAAATGCAAGAGAATTACACAGTTTTTCAGAATTTTGTAAGAATTTTCGGCGCCTGTGCTGCAAAAACACGCCCGCACAGCGGTCCCCCGGGATTTTCCGGAAGGCCGCCGCGCGGGCGGTTTTTCTATGTCATTTTGAAATCTTTGCGATTTCCCGCTCAGCGCACTTCCTGGCGGTGCTGGATGCCCCACGAAATCGCGCACAACAGAAGCCCCGCGGCGAGCACGCACAGAAGCGCGCCGAGCATCCCGAGCGACGAAAGCCCCCCGAGGAGCGCGGCCAGCGCCCGGCCGAACACCGTCGCGCGCCCGTCGGTCATGCCCCATTCGACAAGCCGCGAAAGCAAAAGGCAGCCGAACACGAACACGCACCAGACGATCGAGTAGACCGTCGCGCCGAAGCGCTGCAAAATCGCGCCCGTCAGCCACCCGAGGCCGATTGCCGCCGGCGCGAGCACGAGCGCCCACGGCAGCCACGAGCCGATGCCAAATAGCAGCCCCCGTTCGCCAAATAGCGCCCCCAAGGCGCTCAAGCCCACGACGAGCGCGATGCCCGCCGCCGCCTGGAGCAGCAGCAGTAAAAACGACGCCAACAGATAATCGCGCCGGCGCACACTCATCTGCACGGCAAAGTTAAATCCATACGAAAACGTCGACAGCGCCAGGATGAAGACCCCGATCTCCATGACGGCACACGCCGCCGCGGCCGGGAACACCGTCGGGAAGTCCAATAGCGGCCCGCTCAACACCGCGAACAGGACGTATGCGCCCGCCGCCGCGCACAAAAGCCCAATCCACGCGCCGCGCGCGAGCACGCATTCCTGTTTGAGATTTTTTAAAAATGCCATGGGAATCCTCCTTTACACGCTGTACTTCCGCGCCGCGAGCCATTCGCCCAAAAAGCCCGCCGCCGCGAGCAGCACGGCGATGATGACCGGCAGGACCGAAACTTCCGCCGGGACCCCCGAGAGCTTGCGCGTCAGCATCGGCATGAACAGCATAAAGCAGCCGAAGAGCAGCACGAAGAAGAGCACAAACGAGACTACGCGCATCACCTTGCGCAGGCGCATCACGGCAAAGCCCAACAGCCCGCCGCCGGACGCCGCCAGAAATTGCACCGGGATGTACACCGGGAGAATCTGTATGAAAAGCGCCGTCGCCGCGCTCCCGCGCAAAAGCCCAATGCACGCGGCAAGCACCAGGGGCATCGCGACGCCCCATAAAAGCTCGACCACGCTCAGCGCGCCGATGGACGCTTTGCGCGTGCTGCCAAATTGCAGCGTCATCGGGAAGACCTGCACGCTCGCGTAGAGGAACACAATCGCCGTGATGAACACGGCCATGGAGGCCGACGCGACCACAAGCACGTCGAGTTCCTCGAGCGCGCTGTATAAAAACGAATAGAAGACGAAGAGCCCGACAATCAGGATCGGGTAATACCAGACGTACTGCCAGTAGCTTTTGCAGTTTGCAGCCATCGCGTCACGCCTCCTTTTGCCCCGCCAGATAGACAAACAGCTTTTGCAGCGGCACCGGGTCGCACGCGACGTCGAACGCCCGGCAGCGCTGCGAGAGGGCCTCGTCGGCCTCCCCGACGCACAGCGTCACGCTGCGCCCCATCTGCTCGCGGTGGAGCACCGGGCGGCCTTCGGCCGCGGCCCGCACGTCCTCTTCGCGGCCGCTTAAGTACGCGTAGTGCGACAAAAGCGTGTCGGTGTCCTCCGCGAGCAAAAGCGATCCGTGGTCGAGGAACAGCACCTTTTCGAACACGCTGGCGGCCTCCTCGATGATGTGCGTGCTGATGACGAATGTGCGCTCCGAGCGCTCGTATTCCTCGAGCAGCAGCCGGTAAAACTGGTCGCGCGCGACGACGTCGAGCCCCGCGACGGGTTCATCCAGAAACGTGACCGGCGCGCGGCTGGCGAGTGCTAGAAGGATCGTCACCATGCTGCGCATGCCGCTCGAGAGCTTGCAGATCTGCTTTTTGACGTCTAAGCCGAACGCCTCCACGAGTTTCTGCGCGTAGTCTTTATCCCAATTCGGGTAATAGTACGACGCCATGCGCAGGATCTGCTTGATGCGGAACGTGTTGCGGCCCATGAGAACCGTCGGGCTCAATTCCCGCGAAAAACAGATTTCGGACAATGCCCGCGCATTCTCCCACACGGGTTCGCCGCCGTATGTCACGCTGCCGGAAGTCGCCGGGGTCTGCGCGGTCAAAATGCCCATCAGCGTCGTCTTGCCCGCGCCGTTGCGGCCGATCAGGCCGTAGATCGTGTGCGGCAGAAGGGTCAGGGAAATGCCGTGGAGCACTTCCTTCTGGCCGTACGTTTTCCGGATGTCTACCGCGGTTAAGGTTTTGGCATTCATCGTGTTACTCCTTTTCTTTCGGGCCCGTGCGGCCGGCGGTGCGGATCATCTCAATGAGTTCCTCCGGGGAAATTTCCAGCCGCTTCGCCTCGCGCACAAGGCCCACAACGTAATCGTCATAAAAATTTGCGCGGCGGGCACTGCGCAGCATTTCCTGCGCGCCTTCGGCAACGAACATGCCCAGGCCCCGGCGCTTGTAGAGGATTCCTTCCTCCACCAGGCGGTTTAAGCCCTTGGCCGCCGTCGCGGGGTTAATCTGGTAGACCCGCGCCAGCTCGTTCGTGCTCGGGGCCTGCTGGCCCGCCTCCAGCAGCCCCTTTAAAATTGCGTCTTCCAGTTTCCGCGCGATCTGTTCGTAGATCGGCACGCCCGCTGTGAATGTTCCATCCAACTGCGTCCCTCCTTGCCGGTTGGTTCTCTGGATAACTGGTTCATTACTTCTGTAACTAACTATAAACGATCCGCCCCGGAAAGTCAAGGGGAATCCGAAAAATTTTTTGCGGAAAATTTCCCGGCGCCCGGTGCCCGCAAAAAAGGCCGCCCCCCTTGCGGGATGCGGCCGATTTCGGTACAATAAGGACAGAAGAAATCCCGTGGGGAGGGATGAATTGTGGAAAAAGGATACGTTTTGCAGCTGCAAACGCCCAATTTTAAAGAACTTTACCTGGCTTTCTGCGGCTGGGCCGACTGCATGCCGCTGCACAGCTACGGCCCGGCCAGCCGCCCGCACTATATCCTCCACTACATCCTCGACGGCTGCGGCACCTATTGGGTCGGCGGGCAGAAGTACCGCCTTTCGAAGGGGGAGGGGTTTTTGATTGAGCCCGAAACCATGACCTTTTACCAGGCCGACCGCGAAACCCCCTGGACGTACCTGTGGGTCGGGTTCGGCGGCACGGGGGCGGGGGCGCTGTTGCGCGAGGTCGGCCTTTTGGACGGGCAGCTGACGTACCGCTGCGGCGACGGCGAGGCGTTAAAGGCCCTCGTCTTCTCGATGCTGCGCCACCCGCACCCGGACCTTTCCGAGCGTTTCCTTTTGCAGGGGCTGCTGTACGAATTTTTCTCCGTGCTCACGCGCGGGCTCGTTGTCGAATCCCCCAAAGCGCCCCGCCGCGAAAACCTTTACGTCGAGCGCGCCGCCGCCTACATCCGCAGCCATTTCGCGCGGGGCGTGCGCGTCGAGGAGCTCGCCGCCTTTTTAAACGTCAACCGCAGCTATTTGTACACGCTGTTTAAGGAGACCCTCGGCCTGTCGCCGAAGGAATTTCTGCGCAGTTTCCAGATTTCCCGCGCGCGCGAGGAGCTGCTTTTGACGGACCTTTCCGTCGAGGAGGTCGCCGCCGCCTGCGGCTTTTCGAGCGGCCTGACCTTCTCCCGCGCGTTTAAGCAGATGACCGGCATGACCCCCTCCGCGTTCCGGCGCGCGGGCGGCGGCGCGAAGGCGCAAAACGTCTTTTCCCCCGACGCGCCGCCCATGCAGAGGACCTAACATTTTGCATGGTTTTCAAAACAAAACGCAGTCGCGCCCGTTTCTTTCCTGGCGTATACTAGACAGGAATTCAGAGGCGGGGCCTCGCGGCTCCAGCATCGCAAAAAAGGGGAATTTCCAATGGTCGATATTGTCTTTCACGAACAAACGAAAACGTTCCATCTTTACAACGAACACGTCAGCTATCTCTTCTGCGTGCTCGAAAACGGGCAGCTGGGCCAGCTTTATTGCGGGCGCCGCCTGCACGACAAGCCGGATTTTTCGTATCTGTGCGAGCGCTCCGCGCGCGCGATGGGCGCCTATCCGGCGGGGCAGGACCCGGCGTTTTCCCTCGAGCAGATCCGCCAGGAGTATCCTTCCGGCGGCGGCACCGATTTCCGCCACCCGGCGTTCTCCATCCGCCAGGAAAACGGCAGCCGCATCATGGACTTTCGCTACGAGGGCTTCGTAATCAGCGAGGGAAAGCCCGCCCTCGAGGGCCTGCCGGCCACGTACGTCGAAGACCCCAAGGAGGCGAAGACGCTCACGGTCGTTTTGCGCGACGCCGTGACCGGCCTGTGCCTGGAGCTCTTCTACACGATTTTTTCGGGGTATGCCGCCATCGCCCGCAGCGCCCGCTTTACGAATGAGGGGGAGGCCCCCGTGCAGATTGAGTCGGCGATGAGCCTTTCGCTCGATTTGCCCGACTGCGATTATGAATGGCTCCAGTTGTCCGGCGCCTGGGCGCGCGAACGCCACCTCTACACAAGGCCCCTTACCCCCGGCATCACGGCGATTGACAGCCTGCGCGGCAATTCCTCCCACAACGAAAACCCGTTTATGGCCCTGAAACGCCCCAGCACAACCGAGGACGCCGGCGAAGTGCTCGGGTTTAGCTTCCTTTACAGCGGCAACTTCCGCATCCAGGCGGAAGTCGATACATTTTCCGTCACGCGCGTCACCGTGGGCATCGCGCCCGAGGGCTTTTCGTGGCGCCTTGCCCCGCATGATCATTTCCAGACGCCCGAGGCCGTGCTCGTCTATGCATCGGACGGCTTAAACGGCATGAGCCAGACGTTCCACCGCCTGTTTGCCCGCCGCCTCGTGCGCGGCGAATGGCGCGACCGCCCGCGGCCCATCCTGTTAAACAACTGGGAGGCGACGTATTTCGATTTTACCGAGGACAAGCTCCTCGCCATCGCCAAACGCGCCAAGGACTGCGGCATCGAGCTGTTCGTCCTCGACGACGGCTGGTTCGGCGCGCGCCGCTCGGACCATGCGGGCCTCGGCGACTGGGTGCCCAACCGAAAGATTCTGCCCGACGGCATTGCCGGCCTTTCCGAAAAGATCGACCAGCTCGGGCTTCTGTTCGGGCTGTGGTTTGAGCCGGAAATGGTCAACCCCGACTCGGACTTCTACCGCGCGCACCCGGACTGGATTTTGCAGACGCCGCAGCGGGCGCCGTCTCTCGGGCGGCACCAGTACGTGCTCGATTTCTCGCGCCCGGAAGTCGTCGACGCCGTCTTCGTGCAGATGGAGCAGCTGCTCGCCACGTCGAAGATTTCGTATATCAAGTGGGACATGAACCGCAGCATCACCGAGTGCTATTCGGCCGCTTACCCGCCCGCGCAGCAGGGGGAAATTTACCACCGCTACATCCTGGGCGTCTATGCGCTGTATGAGCGGCTGCACGCGGCGTTCCCGCATGTGCTGTTCGAATCCTGCGCGAGCGGCGGCGGCCGCTTCGACGCTGGGATGCTGTACTATGCGCCCCAGGCGTGGGCCAGCGACGATTCCGACGCCGTCGAGCGTTTGAAGATTCAGTATGGCACGTCGCTGTGCTATCCGATCAGCTCGATCGGCAGCCACGTTTCCGCCGTGCCGAACCATCAGGTCAACCGCGTCACGCCGCTGCACACGCGCGCAAATGTCGCGCATTTCGGCACCTTCGGCTACGAGCTCGACCTAGGGCGCCTCTCGCCCGCGGAAATCGAGGCGGTCAAAGGCCAGGTCGCGTTCCAGAAGCGGTACCGCGCGCTTTTGCAGTTTGGCACGTTCTACCGCTTAAAGAGCCCGTTTGCCGGCAATGAGACGGCCTGGATGGTCGTGTCCGCCGACCGCTCCACCGCGATTGTCGGCGACTACCGCGTGTTAAACGGCGCGAACCAGCCGTTTTCCCGCCTGCGCCTGCGCGGTTTGGACCCCGACGCGTGCTACACCGTCTCCGGCGGCGCGCAGCTCCATTACGGCGACGAGCTCATGGAGGCGGGCCTTGTGACGTCGAGTGCCTTGTGCGGCGAGATGCACGGGGAGGCAGGGATGCCGCGGGATTTTGATTCGCGGCTGTATGTTTTGCAAAAGAAGGAGTAATTTTATGAAGCGTTTTCCCGCATGGACGCGCCGGCGCGTCGTGCAGATGCTTGTGGGCAATCTTTTCATCGGTCTCGGCGTGGCGCTGTTCCGGATGGCCGGTTTCGGCACCGACCCGTTTTCGAGCATGAACCTCGCGATTAGCGGCGGGATTGGCTGGACGTTCGGCAATTGGCAGCTGCTGATGAATGTGTGCCTGCTCGTAGTGGTGGCCCTTTTGCAGCGGCATGACCTCGGGCTCGGGACGGTGGTCAATATGGTCGGCATTGGGTATCTGGCCGATTTCTTCTGCTGGCTGTTCCAGACGGCGGCCCAGGCGCCGGACGTTTTGCCGCTGCGGATTGTCTATCTGCTGCTGGCGCTCGTCTGTCTGCCGGCCGGCTTGGCGATGTACATCGAGGCGTCCCTCGGGATGGCGCCGTACGATGCCATGCCGTTCGTTTGGGAGACGTACACACGCGGGAAATTGCCGTTTGCGAAGGCGCGCATTGTGGATGATTTGACGTGTGTGGCGGTCGCGGTGACCGCCTGCGTGCTCTCGCACCATTCCATTTGGAGTGTGCTCGGTGTGGGGACGATATGCAACGCGCTGCTGCAGGGGCCGCTGACGCAGCTCTTCCGCCGGCGCTTTGCGATCCCCAAAGCTGGTGGCTGAATTTTTTATTTTTATTTATCCATACGATGATGGGAGTCCCTCCGCAGCAGGAGGGGCTTTTTGTTTTTTTGAGGGCTCAAGGCGCCCCGGCCTTTGTTTATCTTTTTTACGTTTTTTGAAAATTTCTCTTTTCCCCTTGACGCGGGGCGGGGCTTTCTTTTTTATCCTCTTTGCCTTCTCTTAAAATTTTGCTTTTTCCCTTCGACGCGGTGGCGGGGGGCTTTTTTCTATCCTCTTTACGCCTATTAAAATTATAATTTTTCCCTTCGACGCGCTCGGGCCGCGCCGGGCCCCTACTTTCTGGCCAGCAGAAAGTAGGCAAAGACTGGCCAAAGAGGGCTGCGCCCCCTTTGGGATTCCCCCACTGGCGGTCGCGCTAGAGTGCCTTCGGCACAACCGCGCGAGGGGAGTGACGGAACTCCTAGCCGCTTACGCGGCAGGAGCTTCCGCGCAGATTTGCGAAGGCGTTGCCGCAAAAGCCGCAACGAACGTTGTCCCATGCGCGTTCGCGCATGATCGGCAAACGTTCCCCAACGGGGAACGTGGGGGCAAGGGGGCGCAGCCCCCACCCCGAAGCGGTGGAGGTGCGGCGGTCGTGGCGAGCGCGCACGCGCTCGCGCTTTCCCCAACGGCACCGAAGCTCCAGCCGCGCAAGCGGCGAGGAGTTCGGC
>CALWVT010000015.1 GCA_944385055.1 uncultured Clostridia bacterium
TGCGCCTGTCTTTGCCTACTTTCTGCAGGGGCAGAAAGTAGGGGCCCCCGCGCGGCCCGAGCGCGTCGAAGGGAAAAGTAAAAATTTTTAAGAAGACGTAAAAAGGATAAATAAGAGCCCCACAAAAAAAGAAAAAAGAGGGCCGAAGCCCCCCTCTTTCAAACAGAATAAAAAATAGAAAAAATCACGTCGTCAGATACGGGGCAACCGCCCCATACAGCTGCGGGCCAACAACCGCCGTCACCGCAACCCCCGCCGCCTCATATTCCTCCGAAAGAATCGCCCCGTTCTCCCGGATGCGCGGCAAAAGCGCCGCCTGCGTATAGGGGACGAACAGCCGTACATGCTGGATGCGCGCAGGCAGGGCAGCCTCAATCGCGCGCAGAAGGTCCGGGATGCCTTCGCCGGTCTTTGCGCTGATGCGCACCCCGCCAATCACCGGCAGCTCCCGCAGCGCCGGCACGCGGTCACATTGGTTCATCACGGGGATCACCGTGCCGTGGCAGCCGAGCGATAACAGCAATTCGCGCGTGACCTTCAAATGCTCGGCCGCCTCCGGGCTCGAGGCATCACAGACATTCAATAAAATATCCGCCTGCGCGGCCTCTTCGAGCGTCGAGCGGAACGCCTCAATGAGATGGTGCGGCAGCCGGCGCACAAGGCCGACCGTGTCAATCAACAGCACCGAGAACCCGCCGGGCAGCTTTAACGCGCGCGCCGTCGGGTCGAGCGTCGCGAAGAGCTTGTCTTCGGCCAAAACGCCCGCGTGTGTGAGCGCGTTCATCAGCGTGCTCTTGCCCGCGTTCGTGTAGCCGACAAGCGCCGCGGTCACGACGCCGTCCTTCTCGCGGCGGCGGTCGCGCGTCTCGCGGCGGCGGCGGACGAGTGCGAGCTGCGCCCGCAGCGCGCGGATGCGTTCATGGATATGCCGGCGGTCCGTTTCGAGCTTCGTTTCGCCCGGGCCGCGCGTGCCGATGCCGCCGCCTAAGCGCGACAGCGCCGTGCCCCGCCCGGAAAGCCGCGGCAATAGGTATTGAAGCTGCGCGAGCTCCACCTGGAGCCGGCCCTCCTTCGTGCGCGCGTTTTTCGCGAAAATGTCGAGGATCAGCGCCGTGCGGTCGACGGCGCGCACGCCGCAGAGGGCCTCGAGGTTTCGCACCTGCGTGGGCGTAAGCTCGCAGTCAAACAGCAAAAGCTCAATTTCATGCGCCTTGCAGAATTGCGCGATCTCCTCGACCATGCCGCTGCCGACGCACGTGGCCGTGTCGGGGGAAACGCGCTTCTGCGTCATCGAGCCGAACGGCTCGGCGCCGGCCGTCCGCGCGAGCGCGTACAATTCCGCCAAAGACGACTCCACATCGTATTCGCCCGTATCGCACGCGACGAGCAGCGCGCGCGGCCGCATGGCCTCCCGGTTTTCATACATCAGGCGCCCCTCCTTTTTCACGATTGTACCGCACCCGCGAAGAAAAAGCAACCTCACCGGACGGCGATGTACTGGTATTGGCTGCCCGTGTCGTTTAACGCCGTGCGCGCGCCGTTTTCCGTCGTGCCCGGCATGATATACAGCGTGCCGAGGCTCACGAACGCGGGCGCCGTGTCGGGCTGCGACTGCGGCCCGATGCAGAAAAAGCGCGTCTCCACGGTGCCGTCGGCGGCCTTCGTGACGGCCGGCGTGTTCTGGTCGAACACAAACACAAGCTGCGGCGTAAAGCCCAGGTCAAACTGCTGCAATTCCCCCGAACCCGCGTAGGTGCCGCACAAGAGATTAATGCCGTCCTGCGGCGTCTTGTGCAGCGTGGTATCCGCGAGATGGCTGACAAACGCCGCCTCCACGGCCTCGTTGTCGGCGCAGAAATCCGCGCGCAGCGGCCGGTCCTCCGGCTGCCAAAGGTTTAATCCCAATGTTTCGGTCTTGTTCGTTGCGGGCATACCGCGAAACCCTCCTTTTTGCCTGCTCAAATCGAGCTCAAAGAAACGGAAAATCAAATCATAATATAATAATAAATAAAATTCGAAAAATTCAAAAAATCGAAAGAAGAAAGCCGCTTCGTTTCGGGATCTCCGGCACGATTTCAAATTTCAAAAATAAATTTTAAAAAATCGAAAAATCCCAAAAGCCGCCCGTGCTCATACGCTCCCGACGGCATAAACGCCCGCCTCCCATTGCGCCCACGTCTTGCCGGCCGCGTCGAGGTCCGACCAGGGCCCGGCCGCGGTATCGAGCGCCGACCAGGTGCCGGCCTCCCCCCGCAGGTCGAGCACGGCGGTGCAGCCGGCCGGCAGGAACCGGCCCAGAAACCGCGCCGCAAACGCGGGGGACGCGCTGCCGGCGTCCGCGAGCAGCAAGAGGTCCCCGCTAGCCGCAGACTGCCCCTGCACGTTCGAAAGGCCGAGTGCCGCGGCGATCTCGCACAGCGCTTTCAGCGTAACGGGTTTCCCGGCCCGCTGTGCCCGGCACTGGCACAAAACGGCCGCCTTCACGGCCGCGCCGCCGTCGGAAACGCCGTAAAGCCGCCCTTTTTGGTCGATGCCCCAGCTTTCGGCCGTCTGCAAAAGCGCCTCCCGCTCGAGTTCGAGCAGCGCGTCCTTCGCCTCGTTGAGCGCGTCGGCGCACGCCTGCAGGTCCGCGTCGAGCACGCCGCCGGTCCCCGTCCGATACAGCCTAAGCGGCGCGAGCTTGCGGCACATGCTCTCTAAAATCTCCATAAAAACCGCCCGCCTCCTCTCCAGTGTGCCCCGCAAAAGGGCTTTTTGCGCGTGGAAATTTTACGAAACATGGATTTCCAATTCCCCGAGCGTCCAAAGCTGCTGCGGCGCGGGGGACGCCGGCAGGGCGCTTTCGAGGAGGACGTCGTATACGCCCGGCACCGCCGCGAGCGCCGCAATCAGGCCGGCCGCCGGCAGCGCTTCCCCAATCGAGAGCGCCAAAAACCGTTCGCGCACGGCCGTCTCGCACGCGGCCTGCACCGCGTCCGCCTGTGCCCCCTCTTGTTTCGTCACGGCAATCGACAGCGGCACCGCGACGGCCTCGGCGGGCTTTGCCAGAAACGAAAGATTCAACGCGGCATTTTCGTCGAGCACTTGCTGCGCGGCCGCGACGGCGCTCTCCTCCGCCGCAGCGCCCGCCCCGCCTAAATAGACCTCCACGCGCCCATCGGCCCCCTTTGGCAGAAACGCGCACGACTGCACGCCGTCCACTTCCCGCAAGAGCAGCGCGCGGTAAAAGCCGGCGCTCGGGGGGACCGGCGGCGCCGCGAGGGCCGCGTGCAGCCGTTTGCGGTACATCTCGTCCGCCTCCGCCGCGCGCCCGCCCGAAAACGCGGCCGCGTTCGTGACCGCCGAGACGAGCGGCACGCTCGAAACGAGCACCGTGACCGTGCCGGCCGCCACGTTCCCCGCCGCGCCGGGCGATTCCGCCTCGGCCTTGACCGAAACCGAACCGACCGTGTTCATCGGGATTACCCCCTCCTCGAGCGTGTGAAAGCGCACGCCGTCCTCGCCGGGCGTCTTGCAGACGGTCCCCGCGGGGATCGTCACGCTCGCAAGGCTCGCCGCGGCATTCGAAAAGGTCAATACCCCCTGCGCGCGCTGGGCTTCTCGCCGGACGACGCCATATTCCGCGCCCAGCGCGTCGAGCGCTTCGCCCGCGGCGGTGTCCGGGTCCAGATTCCGCCGGAACCGCTCAAACCGCGCGAGCAGCGTGTACACCTCCCCCGCCAGCACGCGAAACCGCAGGTCCGTGTCCCCCGCCGCCTCCGGGCTGCACCCGGAAAGCGACGCAAACGTGTCCTCCATGCGCCGAAGCAGCGCTTCATACGAAATCAAACTTCCACCTCCAACTGCTGTGTCTGCCCTTCGCAGGAAATCGTAATCGTGCAGCGGCCGCCGTCATAGACGGCCGATTCGGCCTTGACCGCCGGCAGCCCCCGCAACGCCTTTTGCGCCATCGCGAGCGCGCGGCGCGCCTCATCGCCCGGCGTGTCCGACAGCCGGTACAAGGGGCTTCCCAGCCGCTTTCCATAGTCAAATTGCCCCCATTCCGCCAAAATGCAGGCCGCCGCGCGCTGCAGAAGGGCCGCCGCGCCGTGGATTTCCCGCAGCGTGCCGCCGGACGTGCGCACGTAGTCGCCGTTTTCGATCTGTAAACTCACGTCGCACCCCCTCCCGCGACGGGCGTGCCGTTTATGAGCACCTGGCCGTTGTTTTTCAGGTAAATGGAGGCGCCGCCCTGCGCCTGTAACAAAAGCTCGCCCTCCTGAAGCGCTGCCGATTCCGTCTCCACCGTGCCGACGCACGCGGGGCCTCTTGCCGTCTGGACGAGCACGGCCCTCGCCCCCGCCGGCGGCCGCCAGGAAAGGCCCCACGGCCCCGAAAAGCGCACGCCCGTGTAGGCGCTGTCGCCCAACGCGCAGCCGTCCGGCAGCACGCACGCATATTCGCCGCCGGCCGCCGCGCGCCCCCGCAAAAGCCGGCTTGTTAACCATACCATGCAAACCGTCCCTCCTTTTTATGATGCCGCGGATTTCGAAAACCCGTCCGCCTTTTGCAGCACAAGCCGCGTCGTTTCACCGGAATCGGAACGCGACCACAAGATACTTTGGATAACCCCCGTTTCCGCCTGTCCGGCCGCGCGCGAAAACACCGCGTTTTCCCCGCATACCGCCGGCAGGAATCCGGGCACCATCACCGTTAACCGCCACGCATTTTTCCGCGCGGCCGCGTACGTTTTAGAAGGGTCCTGCGACAAGCGCCGGCGGCGGATTCCGCGGGAAAGAAGGTCTTTATCTTCGATCGACTTTTCCCACATATCGCCCGTTTTCCCCCAGACCTCCGACAGCGCATACGACGGCGAAACCACTTTCGACGCCGCGCAGACGGGCACGCCGTTTCGCCCCAACCGAAGCGGCGCTTTTTTCGGGTAATTTCCCGCATATAAGGTATCCCCCACCGCGTACAGCGGAACGCCCAAACAGCGCTTACAGAATCCCTCCAAAGCCGCCCATTCGCTCGCCCCTTTTTGGACCGAATAGGTGCCCGCTATGCTCCGTTTTTCACCGACGATTTTTGAAAAGCCATACGGCGCCGCGTGGCGCGCAAACAGCGTCTCCAAATCGGGGTCACGGTACGTCGCCGGCACGGCCTCGCTGTCCAATAAAAGCGCGGGAAGGCTGCGCGCCTCCACCTTGCAGGAGGCCGTTTTTCCGGCCGTTTCCGTCAGCACATCGACCGGCCCGAAAAACCGCGTTTCGCCCCATTCGCTCAGGCGCAAAAAGGGCGTTTGGAGCCCTTTCGGCACCGAAAAATATGGGAACGTCCCCTCAAAACTTGCGGCCGGCGCGTCCGCCTCCCAAAGAAGCGAAAACGCGTTGAAATCCGGCAGCGGGAAACGCTTCGTTTGGTCGAACGATTCGAGTACCGCCTTCATGGCAGAACCACCCGTTCCCCTTCCGCGATTTCATTGCACCACGGCAGGTTTGGATTCCGTTTTAACAGCGCATCCACGGGCACGCCCCAGCGGTTTGCGAGCCGCCACAGCGAATCGCCCGCCTGCGCGGAAACGACCCGCGGCGTGCGCAGCGGCGGCAGCACCTCCCAAAATGTGAACGTGTACGCGATGCGCCCCTCGCGCGGCGGCCCCGAAAGCGCGAGCTTTAAAAACAGCGCCTCCATCGGCCCGGCGCCCGGCAGAAGCAGCGTGCCGGTGCCGCCCGCCGAAAAGCAGCGCCACAGCGCCTCCCAGTCCGAAACGGCCCGCGCGCCGAGGAAAAGCCCCTCTCCCGTCACGGTCCGCCCCGCCGGCCCCAGGTCCTGCACGGCCTCACCGGCCTTTTGCAGCGAGAGTTTCTGCGCCTGGCGCGTGTCCGAAACCGTGATTTCCTCCGGCAGCTGTGGCCAAACGAAATCGCGGAAAACCATCTTCAATTTTTCCATCGCGTTTCCCCCTTTTTGAACGCCTATTTGGATATGCGGGAAATACCCGGTTTTCCCGGATTCTCTCCCGGCTTTTTCTTTCGTTTATGCGTCCGTTTCCTCGTCAAACGGGTGCGGGTACCGGAGCGTTTCGCGCCGCAGGGCGTCGCTGAGCGCTTCCGTCATCGTCTGGAAATTTTCGTCCATGTTTTATCGCCCCCATTCGTCGCATAACGCGAGGACCGCGGTCGTATACAGGCGCTCCCCTTCGAGGATTTCGCCTTCCACTTTATACACCGTATACGTCTTTCCCAGGCACTCAACCGTGTCGCCCAAATACGGCAGAAACGACGCGGGCGCCACGCAATGGTAGAGCTTATTCGGCCCCGCTCCCTCCGTGACCGGCCACAGGTGCACGCCGAACGTCTGCCCGTTCCAAACGGCCTTGTCCCCGTAGCGCGTCAGAAGCCCGCGCACGCGCGCTTCGCGGCTCATAAACCGATCCTCCGAAACGCAAACTGGTCCTGATTGAGATACGGCCCCGCGGCCGCGCGCGCCTGCTCCCAAAGCGCTTTGGCCTGCGAAACGCCGCGGCCCCCGTTTGCGATTTTTACGTCGCCCGCCGTAAAATCTTCGTTCGCGTCGAGCATCGAAAGCTCCCAATTGACGAGCGCCGCCGCGGCCGCCTCTAAAAGCGTTTCCCCGCCCGGTTTTCCGTTGCGCAATCCCTCCAAAAACGCGGCCGCCTCGGTCACGAGCCCCGCATAGGAAGCGAGCGTTTCCGCGTCTGTGTGGCGATACATCGCAACGCGCGAAAGGATGTTTTTCTCGTCTATTGTTCTCGTCTCCTTTCCGCCGGTTTCCCGCCCCGTACCCCGCCGTGAAATTCCACGGTTTCCGAATGAAAATCGATGCGTTTATGCCGTGATTTTCAGCACCTTTACGGCGCCGCTGAAAATCTTCGCAAAGCCCGTAATCGTGCTGACGGCCGCGCGCTCCAATTGCCGGTCAATCAGCTTATCCGCGTCCACCTGCACGTCGCCGGCCTGCACCATTTCGAGCGCGCACGTGTGGTCGATGCCAATCAATGTCCCGTCCGGCACGTCCGGCACATGCAAAAGCTGCGCGCCCATCGGCGCGATCAGTTGCCCCGTCCCCTGGAAATTCAGCCCGGCCTGCGCGTCGCGGCACTCGTCGAGCTTTAGGACGTCCTGCACCGCCGCCGTCCCGCCGAGAATCGCGTCGAGTCGGTACGGCGCCAGCGCCCCCCACAGCGAGAGCAGGTCCGCGTACGTCAGCGTCCCGCTCGCGGCAGCAGACACCTCCCCGGCCGCGTCCGTCCCGTCGTCGCCGTGCAGCAGCACCTCGACGGCGTCCGCCATCTGTGCGCGCGCGATGTACGCGCCGATCTGCCGCAGCGTGACCGTAAACAGGTCGAGCTTTTGGAAGCGGATTGCCTCATAGCTCGCGACGAGCATGCGGCCGCGTTTGTGTAATTTCACCAAATGATCCTGCGTGCGCACGACCGTCTGCGGGATTTCGGCGCCCTCGGCGACGGGCTTTAACGCCTTCTCGTCCTCGCTCGGCGTGCTCGTGATCGTGCGGTAGTCAAGGCCCTCGATCTGCGTCACGGTCGCGACGATCTGCGGCAGCACGTTCTCCTGCTCGATGCCCTGGCGCACCGCACGGCACACGTATTCCGGAAACAGCGCGGCGCTGCTGCCGGTTTGAAAGAATTTTTCCACACGGTCGCTGCCGCGGCCGCTGACGTGGATATCAAAGCGTTTTAACTGCCGCTGATAGGCGTCCAAACCCTCGAGCGGCGTGCCGCGGTAATTCTCGGAATGATCGAGGCTTTCGAGCGCGGCCGTAAAGCCGTTTTTCGCCTGATACATCCCCTTTTCCAATTGAATCGTTTCGTAATTTGCCATCGAAATCTCCTTTCCGATTTTGTGTGGTAGAAAGCCGGTTTCGGCCGCTTTGACGCTTCCTGTTCTGCGGGGAAATGCCCCCTTTTTTCGTCAATTCGGCAGCAGGAAACCGACGGTTTTTGCGTCCGTATCGACGCTTAAAACGAGGCAGGTCCCAGCCGTCCCCGCCGTGCCGGAGGTCACGCTCCCGTTGCCGCCGGCCGCGAGCGCCGCGAAGCCGAGCGACGGGTTTGTGCCGCCGTCTTTGAGCGGCAGCTCGACAAAGCCCGTCAGCTGCACGGCGACGTATCCCTTGCGCGCCGGGCCCGCGGTCACGCCGTGAAAAGCCTCCCCATCCGCCGCCGCGGCGACGGTTCCATTCGCGGTGATTTTCACCGGCACCTGTGCGCCCAAATCTTCGCTGCACAGAAACGTCGCAACACCTTCCTGAAATCCCAAATAACACGTATCCGCCATCTTAAACTGCGTCCTCCTTTTTAATTCATTGTCCCTTTCTAATCGGTGGCCGGAAAAGGGCGTTTTTCGGAAATTTTCACCTCCTTTTTCGGCAATCTGAAAGCGGCCTTTGCCCTTTTCCGTTTTATGAAAACGCGGTCGATTGTACGCGCGTTTTTTCATTTTAAAAAGACTTTTTAAAAGTCCTTTTCTATCGAAACTCTGCGTTTGCTTTTTCGAGGTTTAAATCAAAAAGCCGTCGAGCGCCTGCGCCGGTTTCTGCGATTTTTCCGGCGCAAGCTGCGGGGTAAGCGGCACCTTTTTGGACGCCGCCTGCAAAAGCGCCTCGCCGGCCGAAAGCAGTTCCGAAGGCGAAAGCCCCGCCGCCATGTGCGCCGCCGCGTCGGGCGAAAGCCCCGGCGTCAAAACGTGCAGCGCCGTCTGCGCGCGCTTTAAAAGCGCCTCGCGGCACAGCCGCCCGAGCACCGCGTCGTCCGTGTCTTTCCGGCCGCCCGGCCCGCAAAGCCCCTTCGTCACGCCGGCCTCGCGCTGCGCCGGCACCGTCACAAAGCTCCACTCGTACGCGTCTTGCGGGTCCGAAAGCACCCGCCAGCACAGCTTGCCGCCGTATTCCTCGCCCGGCCGGTGGCCGCACGGCGCCTGCCGCAGGTCCGCCCCGCAGATCGAGCACACCGCCTTCCCCATCGCGCAGCCGACGCTGACCTCCTTCTTGATGCCGCCGTCGATTTCCAAAATCAGGTCCTCGTTCCCCTTTGTGCGCAGCATGTACGCCTTTGCCACAAGCCGTTTGTATGGCTCGCCGCTTCTCGTCGTGCGCCCGGGCACCGCCTCCACCGCGGCGTCGTAAATGCGCGCCGACTGCCCTTTCGCGTCGAAACTGTGGTTAAAAATGCCCGTCTTTCCGCAGAATAACTGCGCGAGCGTCCCCAAAGAATCCGTCGAAAATTGCTCGAAATCGCGGTCAATGTCGTTGTCGCACAGCACCACGCAAAATGTGTATAATTCCTCCGCGGAAAATTTCCGGCGTGTGTATAAATTGATCTTTTCGAGGTCTGTATCCTGCGGCGAAGACGCGCTTTTTAAGATGTATCCGTTTCTCATCTGCATGCTCCTTTTTCCTGTCAATATAAGATCTTTTCTGCGGCCGGTTTTCCCGGTTTTCCGATGCTATTTTCCATCTGCCGGTGATACCTTTACGGCCGCCGCCTGCGCGAGCGCTAACTTCTCCCTTGCGCGGTTTAACGCCGCCGCCGCAAGCTCCGTCGTATCCTGCAATGTGATGTCATTCCAGTCGATTGAAAACGCGCAGATTTCCCCCGAAAGCGCCATCCACGTCCGGCAGAGCTTGTAAAGAATCGGGTCCAAAAGCCGGCGATAACTTTCGAGTTCACTCGTCAAAACATCCGCCTGCTGGCTGCTCATGCGCTCCGTGCTCGACCACGAAAGGCCCA
Organism: uncultured Clostridia bacterium; assembly: GCA_944385055.1. GTDB lineage: Bacteria > Bacillota > Clostridia > Oscillospirales > Acutalibacteraceae > Caproicibacterium. Next base: position 9,752 of record CALWVT010000015.1, read on the forward strand.
GCAGAAACGGCGGCAGTCCGAGCTTCGCGACGATCTGTTCGAGCATCTGCCGCACGGGCACCTCGCTGTCGAGGATTTGCCCGTCGGCGCCAATCGCACGGATGGACACGTCGCCGACCGCCACGAAGTCGCTGACGCGCTCGCTTTTCATCGCGCGCCCCCACTCCTCGGCCACCTGCTGCGCGTACTGCGGCGCAAATGCCGCCGCGTTTTGGTCCGGTTTGACGGTCACGGCGAAGCGCACATTCCCAGCGCGGTCCCAGTTTTTGCCGATTGTATGGTAAATCTTGAGCAAAATATCGCCCATAAACGGGAGCCCTTCGAGCAGCGACCTGCCGCGTGCGCTGCCCGGTTCCGGACGGCGCGCGGACGACAGCACGAGCGCCGGGTAGGGCACGGGCTCGCTGCCGGAAAGCGTGCGCCGGCGCACCTGCCAATCGAGCGGCGTCGTCATCGAAAATTCGACGTCCGACAGCGATGCATTGTACAGTGCGGCGATTTGCCCGTTCGCGACCACCATCTCGCCGACGGCGTTGCCGTATGTGAGCAGGTCATCGAGAAACGACTGCAAAAACGTGAGCGCGCCGCAGCCGAATGGGCCGACTTTGACGTCCTGTAAAAAGGCCCGCAGTTCCCGCTCGATTTTCGGGTCCTCGCACGTGACGGTAAACTCGCCGATCAGCCTCACAATCTTATCGAGCGCGGCATCGACAATCGGCACACTCTGCCGCAGTTTTGTGTACAGCGAAAGCATCCCATTTTCGGCCGGCGCGTAATGCAGAAGCCCCGAAAATGGGGGCGTTTCGGCGGCGGTCTGGACACTCACTGCCGCGGCCTTTTCCGGTTCTTTCGTTTGTTCTTTTTTTCGGAAAAAGTTCATCATACGCTCCTTTCCATTTGATTCGAAGCGAAGGGGAATAGTCTCTTCACTTCTCCTTACAAAACGGGGGGGATTTTCGCCTGAAAAGGCGAATCCTAAAAAATTTTTTCTTTTTTATTTCTTTTACCGCTTCTTAAATTTTTGATTTTTCCATTCGACGCACTCGGGTTTCTTTTTTATCTCCTTTCCCTTCTCTTAAATTTTTCGTTTATTCCTTCGACGCGCTCAGGCCGCGCCGGGCCCCTACTTTCTGCTCCTGCAGAAAGTAGGCAAAGACAGGCGCAAGGGAGTTTCACCCCCTTGCGAATCCCCGGACCAAAGTGGGGTGCTAGACGCCCCCCTTTGGAAACCCCCAAGTCCTCGCTGGCGCGGTATTCCTGGCCGAACTCCTCGCCGCTTGCGCGGCTGGAGCTTCGGTGCCGTTGGGGAAAGCGCGAGCGCATACGCGCTCGCCACGGTTGCCGCACCTCCACCGCTTCGGGGTGGGGGCTAACGCCCCCTGGCCCCCCCACGTTCCCCAGAAGGGAACGTTTGCTGGTCATGCACGCCTTGCCCCACGTTCCCCAAAGGGAAAAGTCTGCCGATCATGCGCGAACGCGCATGGGACAACGTTCGAAACGGCTTTTGCGGCAACGCCTTCGCAAATCTGCGCGGAAGCTCCTGCCGCGAAGCGGCTAGGAGTTCCGTCACTCCCCTCGCGCGGTTGTGGCGAAGCCACTCTAGCGCGACCGCCAGTGGGGGAATCCCAAAGGGGGCGCAGCCCTCTTTGGCCAGTCTTTGCCTACTTTCTGCTGGCCAGAAAGTAGGGGCCCGGCGCGGCCTGAGCGCGTCGAAGGGAGAAGTAAAAATTATAAAAAAAGAAAAAAGGGTCAGAAAAGTAGCGGCCCACGAAGTGCCCCAAAGGGGTAAGCGCGTCGAAGGGAAAAGATAAAATTTTCAAAAAACATAAAGAGGATCAAAAAAGTAACAGCCCCGCGTCAAGTGGATAAAAATAAAACTTAATAAACGAAAGAAAAGCGAAAACTATTTTAAAAAGTCATTTAAAAAGCAGCCTCAAGGGGGCTAAGGGGGCGCCCCAGCCCCCCAAAAAAACACCCCCTACCTTGCGATGCAAAACGCCGCCACCTGCGGCGGGCGGTCCAAAAGCGTCGAGACAAAATACCGCACATCATCCATCGCGTGGTCATCCTTTTTGTGCGGCGCTTCCTTCCCCTCTTCCCATCGATACCGCGAAAATTCCCGCCATGCGTCGCGGCATACCCGGCAAATCCGCACGCGCCCTTCCTTGAGTGCAAGCCCCGTCTTCCGAATCCCCGACAGCACCTCGTTGACCGCGGGAACGGCCGGATATTTCCCGTGCCGGCGGATCACCTCCAGGAAACTCGCCGCCGACGGGTCCACCACCACCGCCGAAATCGGCCGCGACCCGCACAACTCTTCCAGCGCGCGGTAATGCTCCTCATCCGTGCGCGCACCGTCGCGCCGGCCGTCGTGGTAATATTCGGCAATGCGATACCAGATATTTCCCACTTCACCCCATAACCCGAACGAGCTCGGATTTTTCGTGCCATAATCGCAGCTGACCGCATACCGCGCACACGGCTCCTCCGGCACCTCATACCCGAATCGATCTTCCTGCATAAACGGGTAAATCCGCCCCTGCGCCGCGACCCAGTTTCCGCGCACAAACCGCTCGTAAAAAACACCCGTATAAAGCGATTCATACCGCGCGCGCACGGCGGGCGAAAGGCCGGGATTATCCGCCATCGTGAAATGGAGTTTTAAGACGCGCGGATTTTCCGGCTTCATCCAGGTCTGATAAAACCAGTGGTCCGGCCCCTCGGGATTGCACGTGAAGAAGAAGCGGCTGCCCGGCACGGAACACCGCGCGAGGGCCTGTTCGACGAACGTGCGCGGCATCAGCGCGACCTCGTCGAAAAAGACGCCCGCGAGCGTGACGCCCTGGATCAGCGCCGCGCTGCCCTCGTCCTTGCCGCCGAACAGGTAAAAGCGGTTTTCGCGTTTGCCGCAGCGCACGCGCAGTTCCCCGCTTTTGACCGCGCACGAAAGCCCCGCCGCGCGCAAAGCCGGCAAAAGCGTCGTGATTAGGTTCCGCTGCAGGGAGCGCACGGTCTTGCCGCACAGCGCGAAGCTCTGCCCGGAAAAACACGCGCCGGCCCACAGGAAAAACGAAAGCCCCAGGCACAGCGTCTTGCCGCTGCGCACGGAACCGCTTAAAACGATCGCGTCGCGCGCAAAATCCGGGCTCTGCGGCATCCACCACGTCAGCGCGCGCAGCTGTTTGCGGCTAAACTGCATGGTCCTGCGCCCCCTGCGTCTGCGAAAGCGCGGCCGCGCTCTGCTCGAGGGCCTCGTACAGCGGCGCGGCGCCGGCCTCGGCTTCGAGGGATTCGAGCATGGCGAGGGCCTTTAAGCGGTCCAAGAATTTAATCTCGACGCCCTTGTCGCTGCGCTTGATTTCGGTCACGTTCCCGAGATCGAGGGCAGCCAGGTCCCCGGGCGCCTGCTCGCAATAGAGCAGCTTGACGGCGTCGTTGACGCGCCCGCGGGCGAGGCGGCGGCAGAGCCTGGCTGCTTCCGATTTCTTTTCCTTCATAGGGAAACCTCCTTTTTTTATGTTTTGTAGATGGTTCTACTTCTCCCCACGGCGCAGGGGGATTTTTCGCCTTTTTTCGGAAATTTCTTAAAAATTTTTTCTTTTTCGAAAATTCTCACTTTTCCCTTTTCTTTATCCCCTTGATGCGGGGCGGCTTCTTTTTTTATCCTTTTTACCTTTTTTAAAATTCTAATTTTCCCTTCGACGCGGGAGGAACTTTTTTTGATCCATTTTACGCCTATTAAATTTTATTTTTATCCCTTCGACGCGCTCAGGCCGCGCGGGGGCCCCTACTTTCTGCTCCTGCAGAAAGTAGGCAAAGACAGGCGCAAGGGAGTTTCACCCCCTTGCGGATCCCCGGACCAAAGTGGGGTGCTGGACGCCCCCCTTTGGAAACCCCCA
>CALWVT010000016.1 GCA_944385055.1 uncultured Clostridia bacterium
TGGGGAAGGCCGCGAGCGCGTGCGCGCTCGCCACGATTGCCGCACCTCCACCGCTTCGTTTGGGGGCTTCGCCCCCTTGCCCCCTGCGTTCCCAAACGGGAAAGTTTGCCGGTCATGCGCGACTGTTTGGGGGCTTCGCCCCTAGCCCCCTGCGTTCCCCGTTAGGGGACGTTTGCCGATCATGCGCGCCAGCGCATGGGACAACGTCCGAAACGGCTTTGCGGGCAACGCCTCCGCAAATCTCCCGGAAGCTCCTGCCGCGCAAGCGGCTAGGAGTTCCGCTGTCCCCTCGCGCGGTTGTGCCGAAGGCACTCTAGCGCGACCGCAGTAGGGGGATTCCAAAGGGGGAACGCCTTTGGCCTGCTCTTTTGCCTACTTTTCTGCAGGAGCAGAAAAGTAGGGGCCCCCGCGCGGCCCGAGCGCGTCGAAGGAAGAAACTATAATTTTAAAGAAAGGTAAGGGGATCAACAAAGCCAACGGAAAAAAGCCAACGCCTGCGGCCTGCGAAGTGCCCCGCAGGGATAAATGCCTCAAAGGGCGAAATCAAAAATTTAAAGAAACGTAAAGAGAATCCAAAAAGAAAGCCGGGAGGAAAATCCTCCCGAATGCCCCCCTTGTGCTTGAAGCATAAATTTGTTATCCTTATAAGGACGGCCTCGAAAGGGGCGGTCCCTTTCTTTTGAGAGGAAAGATCAAATTGAACGAAAAGAAGGTACGATTTTTCACATGCAACATACCCTGACCCGCGCACGGTACAGCCCGATGCTGCGTACGCTTTTGACCCTTTCCATCCCGACGATCATCGAGCAGATCCTGTCGACCTTGCTGCAGTACGTCGATACCGCGATGGTCGGCCAGCTCGGCGAGCAGGCCACGGCTTCCGTCAGCATCACGACGACGGTCACGTGGCTGATTAACAGCGTCGCGGGCGCAATCGGCACGGCCGTGCTCGTCTTGATTTCCCGCGCGGAGGGCGCCGGCGAGAAGGAGACGGTTCGAAAGCTCTCGCAGCAGGCGCTGTTTTTATCGATCGCCGCGGGCATTGTGCTCGAAATCATCTGCCTTTTGCTGTCGCCGATGATCCCCGTCTGGATGGGCGCCGAACCCGCCATTCAGGGGGAAGCGAGCCGGTATTTCTTCATCATCAGCCTGCCGCTGGTGTTCCGCACAATGAGTACGGTTTTGGGCTATGCACTGCGCGCCGTGCGCAACACGAAAACGCCGATGCTCATCAGCGCGGCGGCCAACGGCTCGAACATCGTCTTAAACGCCGTGTTTATCTATGGATGCGGCCTCGGCGTGGCGGGCGCGGCCATCGCGTCGGCAATCTCGTTTGTGCTGTCGGGCCTTTTGATGTTTGCGTCCTACCGGCGGCACGCGCTGTTAACATGGGAATGGAAATCGTTCTCGGTGCAGCCGCGGCTTTTGCGCGAGTGCGCGGTGGTGGGGCTGCCGGTTTTGGGGACGAGCCTCGTGTCGTGTGTGGGATACGTCATGTTCGCAAGCCTCGTTTCGGGCATGGGCACGACGGTGTTTGCGGCGCACTCGATCGCCGTGACGGCCGAGGAAATCTTCTACGTGCCGGGCTACGGGCTGCGGTCGGCCGCATCGACCTTAATCGGCAACGCGCGCGGCGAGCAGAACACGCAGAAGCTAAAACAGGTGGCGCTTTTGAGCGTCGCTTTAACGGTCGCCATCATGTGCGTGAGCGGCTTCGTGCTGTATCTCGGCGCGCGGCCGCTGATGAGTATCTTCTCGCCGGTCACGGAAGTGGTTGACCTCGGTGCGCAAATGCTCAAGCTCGTCGCGCTGTCGGAACCGTTTTTCGGGCTGATGGTCGTGCTCGAGGGCGTGTTTTACGGCCTGGGGCGCACGCGGTACGCCTTTTTGGTGGAGAGCATCGGCATGTGGGGCGTGCGGATCCTGTTTACGTTCCTGTGCGTGCAGGTGTGGGGCTTTGGCCTGCGCGAGGTCTGGTTCTGCATGATCGCGGACAATGTGAGCAAGGCGGTGCTGTTCGCGGTGCCGTTTTTGATCCGCCGCAGCCGGCAGAAGCTATTGACCGTTTGAATTTCACAAATGGAAAAGAGAAAGGAGACGCATTTCATGGATTGGACGGATGTCACGATTACCGTGCCGCAGAAAGACTGCGACGCCGCGGCCGCCATCGCGCAGATGGTCGTGCCGTATGGGCTGTATATTGAGGATTATTCGGATTTGGAGGAAGGCGCGCGGGAAATCGCGCACATCGACCTGATCGACGAGGACCTTTTGAAAAAAGACCGCACGCACGCGGTCATTCACGTGTATCTCGAGCCGCAGGACAACCCGGACGAGGCGCTCGCGTTTCTGTCGGAGCGGTTAAACGCCGCGGGCATCCCGTTTGCAACGGATACGGCCGCGTGCCGCACGGAGGATTGGATCAATAACTGGCGCAAGTATTTCCACCCAATCGAGGTCGGGAAGAAGCTGTTAATCCAGCCCTCCTGGGAAGACCCCGCCGACCCGCACGGGCGCACGGTGCTGCATTTGGAGCCGGGTCTCGCGTTCGGCACGGGCACGCACGAGACGACACGGCTTTGCATGGAGATGCTCGAGGACTTCGTAAAGCCCGGCGCGCAGGTTTTGGACGTCGGCTGCGGCAGCGGCATTTTGAGCGTCGCGGCGCTGCTTTTGGGGGCGACTACGGCCGTGGGCGTCGATATCGACCCGCTGGCGGTCAAGACCGCGGCGGAAAACGCGCAGCGCAACGGCGTCGGCGAGCGCTTTACGGCCATTTGTGGCAGCCTGACCGAAGGGGTCGAGGGCGTATACGACGTTGTCGTCGCAAACATCGTTGCGGATATCGTGATGGACCTGACGAAGGACGTCGGCCGTTTCTTAAAGCCGGGCGGCGTTTATCTGATGAGCGGCATCATCGACGCGCGGGAACCAGACGTTTTGAACGCGCTTTCCGGGCGGTACGAGGTGATCCGCCGGGCCGAGGAGCGCGGCTGGGTGGCGCTCGCGGCGAAGGCAATTTGAGTTTTTAAAAGGGGCTTTCGAAGAGCCCATGATACAGCAAAAGGCGCGCCCAACAAGGCGCGCCTTTCTTGCGGTTTTTGACGGATTCTGTCCTACTTTGTAGGAAGGGAACAACCGTACAACAGAGTGGCTGCCTCTTTCATCTGAGGATGAAAGGGGGTGGTGCCGCATGATGGATACCTATCAAGTTTTAAACTTGATGCTGGCGACAGCCAACGTCCTCATCGGACTGCTTACTTTTCTCTTTACGTTTACGAAGAGATAAAGAAAAAGCCTACTCTGCGGCCTAGACAGAGTAGGCAAAGCTGAATCAGCCCAAATACGTTGTCAAGGCAACCACTCGTCTGTGGGCGGTTGTTCCCTTCACTTTTATGATACCACAGAAGCGGCGCTTTTGCAAGGCGCCGCTTCTTTTCTCTTCAGCGGATGCGGCCAGCGCAAATGCACGGCCCCGTTTACGCCTGCGTCTCGCGGTAATTCCCGAGAAACGCGAACCGCGGCAGTTCCTCGTCGAGCGCGCACAGAAGCTCCAAAACGGCCGGCGTGTGGACGTTCCCCGTGAAATCGAGATAGAATTCATACTGGAAGCCCGGTTCCTCGGTCGGGCGCGACTCGATCTTCGTCAGGTTCATGCCCGCCGCCGCGAAGCGCGACAACACCGCGTTTAAGCTGCCCGTGCGGTGCGGGATGTGGAAGCTCACGGCAATTTTCTGCGCGTCTGGGGAAATCGACAGCGCCTTTTGGAATACGACGAAGCGCGTGCGGTTCTGTTCGGCATTCTGGAAATCGTGCTCGACGATGTGCAGGCCGTTTTCCTTCGCCGCCGCGCGGCTGCACACGGCTGCCGCCTCGGGGTGGGCCGCCGCGAACGCCGCCGCCTCGCTCGTCGAGGCCGTTTCCTTGAGCGGCAGGCCCAGGGCCTCGAGCTTCTGCGAGCACTGGCGCAGGGCGATCTCCTTCGAATAGACGGCGCGGATGTCGCGCGGGTCGCCCGAGCGGTTTGCCAGGCAGTGCCGCACGCCGCGCGTCTGCGCCGCAATGATCGAGAAGCGGTACTGCATTAACAGCGCGTACACGCCCGAAACGCTGCCGGCCGTCGAGTTTTCGACCGGCACGATGCCGGCGTCCGTCTCGCCGCGCGCGACCGAGCGGAAGATGTCGCCGAAGTCGCTAAAAAAGACCGGGGAAGCGCCGGGGCAGAGATTTAAAAGCGCCTCATGGCTGTAAGACCCCGCGCCGCCCAGGCACGCCGCGGCGCGGATTTCGCCGGGGGCTTCGGGCGCCGAGGTGATCGCGCGGCGCAGCGGCGTGTCCGCCTGGAGATAGGCGTACTGTAAGCCCCGGCTCTCGCTGAGCAGGTCCGTGTAGACGACGCGCGCGGCGCCGCCGTAGCGGCCGGCCTTTTCGGCGACGCGCTGTAAAATTTCCTCCTCGCGCGCGGCGTTTAAAACCGGCGTGCCGGTCTGCTGCTTTACTTCGGCGACCTTTTGCGCACAATCCATGCGCGCGCACAGCAGCCGCAGAAGCTCGGCGTCGATGCGGTCAATTTCCTGCCGGATTTGGGAAAGCTCCATTATCGATCCTCCGTCTCTAAAATGCCGTCGATATTCAAAAGCGCGACAGCCGCCGCGGCCTCGACGACCGGCACGGCGCGCGGCACGATGCACGGGTCGTGGCGGCCGTGGACTTCGAGCGTCGTATTCTGCCGCGTGCGCAGATTGACACTTTCCTGCGGCCGCGCGATGGACGCCGTCGGCTTGACCGCGACCGTGCACACGAGCGGCATGCCCGTCGAGATGCCGCCCAAACTCCCGCCCGCGTTGTTCGTGCGCGTGCGCACGCGGCCGGCCGCATCGAAATAATACGGGTCATTGTGTTCGCTGCCGCGCATCGCAGCGGCGTGAAAGCCCGCGCCGAACGCGACGCCCTTGACGGCCGGGATGCCGAAGAAGATCGACGAGAAAAGCCCCTCGATGCCGCCGAACATGCCCTCGCCGCAAAGCCCCGCGCGAAGGCCCGTGACCGCGCATTCGATGACCCCGCCGACGCTGTCGAGGGCTTTGCGCGCGTCCTCAATTTCGTCGAGCATGCGCGCCTTTGCGTTGGGGTTAAGCGTCGGGAACGATTCCCGCGCGAGCGCGTCGAGCATTTCGTCTGGGATCTCGACCGGGAACGCATCGTCGCGGACGGGCCCAATCGACAGCGCGTGCGCGCCGATGTGGATGCCGCGGCGCAAAAGGATCTGCCGGCAGACGGCGCCCGCGAACACGAGCGGGGCCGTCAGGCGGCCGGAAAAGTGGCCGCCGCCGCGCACATCGTTGCCGCCGCGGTATTTGACCCAGGCCGGGTAATCCGCGTGGCCCGGGCGCGGCACCTCGAGGAGGTTTTGGTAGTCCTGAGAGCGCGTGTTCGTATTTTCAATCAAAACGGCCAAGGGCGCGCCGGTCGTGCGGCCGTCGAGCACGCCGGAGAGGAGTTTCGGGGTGTCCGCCTCGCGGCGCGACGTCGAAAAGCGGCCCTGGCCCGGCGCGCGGCGGCGCATCTGTACCAAAACCGCGTCGAGGTCGATCGCCTCGCCGGCCGGCAGGCCCTCCAAGACGGCGCCGATGGCCGGGCCGTGGCTTTCCCCGAAGATGCTGATGCGGACCTTATTGCCCCAGGATGACATGGGCGTTCCCTCCTAATGCGTTGTAATCGTCGAAAAAGGCAGGCCAGCTCTTGTCGATGGCCTGTGCGTCCGAAATCGTGACGGGCCCCGACGCGCCGAGCGCCGCGACGGCAAACGCCATCACGATGCGGTGGTCGTTATACCCATTGACCGCGCCGCCGTGCAGGGGCCCGCCCGTAATCCAAAGGCCGTCGGGCTCCTCTTCTGCATCGACGCCGAGCGCGCGCAGCCCCTCGCACATCGCGTGGACGCGGTCGCTCTCCTTTAACCGCACGCGCGCGGCATTTTTCAGATGCGTGCGGCCGTTCGCGTACGCGGCGGTGACGGCGAGAATCGGCAAAAGGTCGGGAATCTGCCCGACGTCGATTTCCATGGCCGAAAGCGCCCCGGGCCGGGAAACGCACAGCCCGTCTTCCCACGAGACGGCCGCGCCGAATTTTTGCAGAATCGGGAAGATTGCGCGGTCGCCCTGCGTGGAATCCTTTTGCAGGTTCGAGACGGCAACGCCGTTTTGGAGGATTGCGCCGGCGCACAGGAAAAACGCGGCCTGGCTCCAGTCGCCCTCGATTTCATACGCGCGCGGCGTATACCGCTGGCGCCCGGGCACGTGGAAGCCGCGGGGCGTTTGCACGGATTCGACGCCGAACGCTTTCTGGATGGCGCGCGTCATCTCGACGTAGCCGGCGCTTTGCAGCGGCGTCGTGAGGATGATGTCGCTGTCCGCCTTTAAAAGCGGCAGCGCGAACAGAAGGCCCGTAATAAACTGGCTCGAAATATCGCCCGGGAGCGCGAACGTGCCCGGCGTCAGGTGACCGGAAATCGAAAGCGGCAGCCCGCCGTTGCTTTCGCACGAAACGCCGTGGGAAGGCAAAAGGTCGAGGTAGGTCTCGAGCGGCCGTTTGGGAAGCCGCCCTTCGCCCGAAAAGACGGCGGACGCCCCGAGCGCCGCGGCGATGGGAATGAAAAAGCGCAAAGTCGAGCCGCTTTCGCCGCAGAAAAGGTCACAAGAGCCTGGCGGCGCCTTTAAGGGGCCCTTTACCCGCAGCGCTTTCCCGACGCCGGGCGAGAGTTTCGCGCCGAGGGCTTTTAACACGCGCTCGGTCGCGCGGATGTCGGCGCTGCCGCCGAGCGGGGAAAGGACGCTTTCGCCGTCGGAGAGCCCCGCGCACAGCAGCGCGCGGTGGGCCGCACTTTTGCTTTCCGGCACGGCGGCAACACCCGAGAGCGCCCCCGGCTGCACGACGGCCCGGCTCACGCGAGCACCTCGCAGGCTTTGCGGAAATCCGCAAACGGCATTTCGTGGATCAACCCTTCGCCGATGCGGCGCAGGAAAATTAAACGGATGTTGGCGCCGACGTTTTTCTTATCGTGCGACGCGGCCGTTAAGAGCGCGTCGAGCGGCTCACCGCACGCGGTGGGCAGGCCGTATTTTGCAAGGCCCTGCGCGATTTTTTCGGCCGTGCCGGGCTCCGTCAGCCCGAGCGATTCGCCGAGCCGCGAAATCAGCACCATGCCGACGCCGACGGCCGTGCCGTGTGTCAGCCCCGTATAGTGCTCGACGGCCTCGATTGCGTGGGCAAACGTGTGGCCGAAGTTTAAGACGTCGCGCACGCCGGTGTTTAACGGGTCTTCCTCGACGATTTTCCGCTTCCAATCGACGCACGTGTAGATCGTCTCCGCGAGATAGCCGCGGCAGTCCTCCCGCAGAAGGCGGTCAAAGAATGCCGCGTCGCGGATGCAGCCGTATTTTAACACTTCCCCCATGCCGTCTTCGAAAAAGCGGCCGGGCAGGGTTTTGAGCGTCTCGGGGTCAATGAGCACGAGCGCGGGCTGGTGGAATGCGCCGACGAGGTTTTTGCCGGACGGAAGGTCGACGCCGGTCTTCCCGCCGACGGAGGAATCCACCTGGGCGAGTAAAGTCGTCGGAATCTGCACAAACGGCATCCCGCGCAGCCACGTGGCCGCCGCAAAGCCCGCCATATCGCCGCAGACACCGCCGCCTAAAGCGACCGCACAGTCCGTGCGCGTGAGGTGCGCGTTTGAAAATGCTTCGTAAAAGGTTTCGATCGTCGAAAGGCGCTTGCTCGCTTCCCCGGCCGGGAAGACCGTTGACGCCGTTTCGAACCCCGCCCCTTCGAGCGACGCGCACACCGTCTGCAGGTAAAGCGGCGCGACGTTTGAGTCGGACACGACGACCGCGCGCTTTGCGTTCGGAAGGGCGGCGCGCACTTCTTTGCCGGCGCTTTGCAGGATGCCTTCCTCAATTTTGATTTCATAAGGGGCGTCGCCGCGCGGCGGCACCGCAACCGTCAGATTCATTCTCCAAGTTCCTCCTTAATCAGCCGCCCGCGCCGCAGAAGCTCGCACAATCCGCTGCGGTCGCCGGAGGCGATGGCATTGCGGATGGCGGAAAGGTTTTCGAGCAGCGTGTCGAGTTCCGCCGTCAGGGGCCCGGCGTTGTCTAAGAAAAGCTCCGTCCACAGCGTCTCGTTGATGTTCGCGACGCGCGAAACGTCGCGGTAGCTGCCCGCCGAAAAGCCGCGGTGCTTCGGGCAGCACGGGCTTAACACATACGCGCAGGCCAGCGCGTGCGGCACCTGGCTTGTAAACGCGATCATGCGGTCGTGCTCCTCGGGAGTCGTCAGGACACAGCGGCCAAATCCCAGCGAAAACGCCTTTGCGCGCAGGCGGTCGACGACCTCCTCCGGCGCGCCGCAGGGCGCCAAAAGATAGCTCGCGCCTTTAAATAGATCCGCGTAACTTGCAAAATACCCGTGCTTTTCCGTGCCGGCCATCGGGTGGCTGCCGCAGTAGAAAAAGCCGTTTTGTTCGGCGCAGGCCGCAAGTTTCCCGCAGATTTCGCCCTTGATGCCGCACACGTCCGTGACGACGGCGCCCTTGCGGATTTCCGGAGCGTGGGCCTTCAGAAAATCGAGGTCCGCCTGCGGGTACAGGCACAGGTATACAAAGTCGGCGTGCGCGAGGTCCTCGGCGGTCCCTTCCTTCGCGATTGCGCCCTCGGCCAGGGCCGCCTCAATCACGGCGGGGTCCGTGTCGATGCCGGCGACGTAATCCTCCGTATGGGCCGCGAAGGCCTTTGCGAGGCTGCCGCCGATTAACCCCAGCCCGACGATCACCACATGTTCCATCGCTTTTTGGCGCCCCCTTTTAGCGCACTTCTTTGCCGAACAGCGGCGCGGCCTTTTTGAGCTTCGCGGCGACCTCGTCGAACTGGTCGGGCGTCAAAGACTGCGCGCCGTCGGAGAGGGCCTTCGGGGGATTGTTGTGCACCTCGATGATCAAACCGTCCGCGCCGGCCGCAACGGCCGCCATCGCGAGCGGCTCGACGAGCCACGCGACACCCGATGCATGGCTCGGGTCGACGATGACCGGCAGATGGCTTAACCGCTTTAACACCGGCACCGCGGAGATGTCGAGCGTGTTGCGCGTGTACGTCTCGAACGTGCGGATGCCGCGCTCGCACAAAATGACGTTCTCGTTGCCGCCGGCCATGATATATTCGGCGCTCATCAAAAGCTCCTCGATCGTGTTCGCAAGGCCGCGCTTTAAAAGGATCGGCGTCTTCAAATGGCCGAGTTCGCGCAAGAGGTCAAAGTTCTGCATATTGCGCGCGCCGACCTGGATCACGTCGACGCCGGCCTCTAAGAACAAATCGATCTGCCGCACGCTCATAAGCTCCGTGACGATCGGCAGGCCCGTCTCCTTTTTCGCCTCGTTTAAAAGCCGCAGCCCTTCGGCCTTTAAGCCCTGGAACGTATACGGGCTTGTGCGCGGCTTGAACGCGCCGCCGCGCAGGAACTGGGCGCCCGCTTTCTTGACGCGGCCGGCGACCTCGAGGATCTGCGCCTCGCTTTCGACCGAGCACGGCCCGGCAATCAGCGCGAGCGTGCCGCCGCCGATCTGCTGGCCGCCGGGCAGGCGGACGACCGTGTCGTCGGGGTGGAATTTGCGGTTCGCCTTTTTGTACGGCTCCTGGACGCGGCGGACGGATTCGACGATGTCCTGCGCGGCGACCGTGTTGATGTCGATGCAGGCGGTGTCGCCGATTAAGCCCAGGACGGTGCTCTGCGTGCCCTTCCACGTGTTGACCGAGACGCCGTACGTTGTTTGCAGGTCTTTGGCGAAGGATTCGCGCTGTTCGTCGGTGACGCCGGGTTTTAAAATGATAATCATGAAACATGCCTCCTCATAGGTTTCGGGTTTGGGGTTGCGGCGGATGCGCGGCGTGCAAAGAAAAAAGACGGGGCCGAGACCGGCTCCGTCTTGACGCACCCTTTTTTAAAAAAGGTCCCGCTTTTTAAAAAACGGGGGAAAAGCGTTAGCAGGAGAGCCCGCACGTGCCCATGGCGCAGGAAAGGCCAGCCCGCACGAAAACCGCGCGCGAGCCGGAAAAGCCTGTAAATCGATGGGCAGACAGCATGGCCATAGGGGGATCTCCTTTTCTTCGTTTCCTGCCGCATTTTTCCGGAAAGAGCCGGAAAAGCGCGGGGAAAATCGTAGTTTTATCATAATACATCCTCCCGCGGCTTGTCAAGCAATTGTGCGGGGAAATCGAAAAAATGCACCGCTTTTTTGGTTCCTTTAGGCAAAATATGCGCGGAGCGTCTCGGAAGCCGTGCGGCTGTCGGGGGCGGGGACCGCAAAATCCGCGTGCTTTTTGTAAATGGGCATGCGCGCGTTGTACAGTTCCAGCATGGCGGCGTCGCGGTCGGGGCGGTCGAGAAGCGGGCGGGCGTGGTCGTTCTGCAGCCGGCGGGCGAGCACCTCATAGGGGGTGTCGAGCAGCACGACCGTGCCGGTCTCGTGCAAGAGGTCGGCATTTACGCGGTCTAACAGCGTGCCGCCGCCGGCGGCGAGCACGAGGTTCGGCTTGCGCGAGAGGACGCGGCAGGCGCGGCGCTCAAGGCGGCGAAAGTACGCCTCGCCTTTTTGCGCAAACAGCTCCTTGACAGAGCAGCCCTGCTGCGCCTCGATGTAGCGGTCCAGGTCGACAAATTCGCGGCCGAGGGCTTCGGCGAGCAGGCGGCCGGTTGTGCTTTTGCCGCAGCCCATGAAGCCGCACAGGATGATATTGCCGAACTGGCGTTGCATTTGCGCGGCGGCGGTCTGGATTGTGTGCCGGACGGCGGTTTGGGGCACGGCGGAAGAGAGCCAGATTTCCTCGGAGGCGGCGGCCTGCCAGACGAGCATGTCCATGCCGCCGATGGCGTGGATGCGGCGGCGGCGCGCCTGCTTCAGGAGCATCGTCAGGCCCGGGTTATACACGGCGTCGAACACGGCGTCGCAGCGCGCGATGACGCCCGGCTCGACGGGGCAGCCCGCAAGGTCGGGGTACATGCCGGCGCTCGTGGCGTTGAGGAGCAGGGTGTAGTGGCTGCTCGTGGCGGAGAGCACGACGTCGTTGACGGCCTCGAGCCGCGCGCGGTTTGGGTTTTGCAGGCTTTTTAAAAAGGCGTCCGTGCGTTTGCGGTAGGCGGTGGGGGATTCCCCTTCGTGGACGCGCATGAAAACGGTCAGCGACGCGACGTCCGGGCTGCGCAGGACCTCATTTGCGAACACGCGCGCGACGCCGCCGCTGCCGAGCAGGAGCACATTGCCCTGAAGCTGGATGCCGGCGGCGGAAAGCGCTTTGCGAAAGCCGATGCCGTCGGTCGTGTAGCCGATGAGGCGGCCGTTTTCGACCTTGACGGTGTTGACGCTCTGAAACGCCTCGGCGTCCCCCTCGACGGCGTCGAGCAGCGGCAGGATGGCCGTCTTATAGGGCACCGTGACATTAAATCCCGAAAGCTGTAAAAGCTGTGCTTTTGCCTTTGGAAGCGCTTCGGGCGGCAGGTCAATCGCACGGTATGTGCCGGGAATACCGGCGGCTTGCAGCAGGGATTGGTGGATAAATGGGGACATGGTGTGGCCAATTGGATGGCCTAATACAGCAAATTCCAGCGATTGCATGGATTTTCCCTCCTAGGGCGCTTGAAACGCAAAAATTTTTGAAAAAGATATTGACAAGGCGGAATGAAACTAATAGTATTGGGGATAGGAAAGCGCGCTGCGAAGGCAGCCGTCCTTATTATACCGCCGCTTGTGCGGGCTTGTCTACTGTGCGCACTCTATTTTTCAGCAACACAGAGGAGGGAAAAGCGTTATGGTATTGGAAAAAGTCATTGCCATCTTGGCCGATCAGTTCGACGCGGAGGAGGACTCCCTCACGCCCGAGACCAGCATTGTCGATGACTTGGGTGCCGATTCGCTGGATGTGGTCGATCTGCTGATGACCATTGAAGACCAGTTTGAGATCGAGATCCCGGACAGTGAAGTGGAAAACATCAAGACGGTTGGCGATTTGGTCAACTACATCGAAGAGCACATGTAAAGGAAGCGCAGCTCGCCGCCGCCCTGCTTTCTGCCGGGGCGGCGGTGTTTTTTTATTTTTTGGGGGCGCAAGCCGCCCCGTGGGCTTTCTTTATCCTCTTTTCTTTTACTTAAAATTTTTACTTTTCCCTTCGACGCGCTTACCCTTTTTTCTTTTCTTATAATTTTTACTTATTCCTTCGACGCGCTTACCCCTGCGGGGCACTTCGCAGGCCGCAGGCACCGTTTTTCTTGCTGGGGCGCTTTTGTTATCCCTTTTATGTTTTTTGAAAATTTTATCTTTTCCCCTTCGACGCGCTCGGGCCGCGCGGGGGCCCCTACTTTCTGCCCCTGCAGAAAGTAGGCAAAGACAGGCGCAAGGG
>CALWVT010000017.1 GCA_944385055.1 uncultured Clostridia bacterium
ACCAAGTGTTATTTGGTCGCCTCTTCTTTCAAGACGGTTTCGAAATCACAGCTTTATTCAGTTTTCAGTGTACAAAAGGAAGACCTGATACGAGAGATCGTGTCAGGTCTTTTTCGTTTTCTAAAAAAGCTGCGGAAAAATGGCCTTACCCCGCGTGTGCAAATGAATCGCAGCCGCAAGGCCTTTTTCCACCAAACCATGAAGCCGCCGGTGTGTAACGCAAACGCACACCGGCGGCTCGATTTCTCTATATATAAAAGGAAAGGGATTTAAGCGGGGATGCGGTCGTAGATCGTGCGCGCGTCCGCAAAGTTTCCGCCCACTTCCGGGGCACCGACCGTCACCAGGAGATAGGACTGCCCGTAAACTTCCGCAAGACTTGCAAGGCAGTGGCCGGCTTCATCCGTCGTGCCGGTTTTGCCGCCGAGAATCTTGCCGTGCTGCAATTGTAGGTCGCAGCCGCTGAAAAATGTCGTGCTTTTCATCAAAAGGCCGCCCGGATGCCAGGGATCGAGCGGGTTCGAGCGATATTTGGCCGTTGTGAAAATCTTTTCGAAGACCGGATCTTCCAGTGCATAGTCGAGCAGCGTCGCGAGGTCCCGCACGGTGGAAACGTGATTTTCCGCCTGCAAACCCGTCGCATTGACAAAATGGGTCTGCGTCATGCCGAGTTCGGCCGCCTTTTCGTTCATGCGCGCGGCGAATGCCTCCTCGCTGCCGGCAACGGCCTTCGCGAGCGTCACCGCACATTCGCCGCCGCTCGGCAGCAGGGCACCGTAGCACAGGTCCTCCACACGCGCCATTTCCCCCGCGGAATACCCTGCCATCGACGCGCCCTGCGCGGTCATCTCATCGATCGTTTCCCCGTCGACCCGGACGGGCCAATCGGGCAGTGGGAATGATTCGAGCGCCAGCACAACCGTCATGATCTTTGTGAGGGATGCGGGGTAAATGTGTGTGTCCGCCTGCTTTTCCATCAGCACCTGGCCGTCTGCGCGCCGCACGAGAATGGCGCAGGTGCTCGACAGGCCGTCCGGCTTGACGAGCTGCGCGTTTGTGGAGGAGAGCCGCGGCGCAGGCAGCGTCTGCCGCCAGGCGAATAACCCGAGCGGTATGACCATGCGCCAAAGGAGAAGCGCACCGAGAAGAATCAAAAGCACCGCGCACAGCACGCGGCGCCGTTTTGTTTTTCTGTTTGTCTGCATGAAAGGGCCCCCTTTTTACGGATTGCAGTAGACGGCGACGGCTTCATACGGGTCGCCTTCACGGCCGATTGTGACCGTCAGCGGCCGCTTGCCGACGCCGCCGTTCGCGTTGTTGTCGATCATCCACGGGACGCCGTCCGTCTCGCCGACGTACATGCCGACATGCCGCGCGGAGCCGGTGCATTCATCAAAATAGATCAGGTCGCCGGGCTTTATGCCCATCGCGCCGACATCAAGGTAAGCCCCGTTTCGCTTGAGCGCGCTGCCGCTTAGATAGCGGCCGTCGAAATGCGCGGCGCGGTCGGCGAGTTCGGCTTTCTGCTCGGCCGTCGTCCGGCCGATTTCCCCGCGCTCGCCGCCGAGCACGTCGAGGTAGACGCGCCGCACGTAGCCCGCGCAAAGCCCGGGGCCGATGCCGGGACATGTGAACGCTTCGCTTTCATAAGGCGTACCCTGGTACGATTCGGCTTCGGCGACGAGCGCCTGCCGCTGCGTGTCGGTGAGCTTTTCCGGGGCCTGTGCGTGGGCCCACAGCGCAATCCCCGCCGCGAGCAGCAGCGCGCCGGCAAAGAGAACCCGCCGGCCGCGATGCTTTTTTATTTTCTGCATACATTCTGCCTCCCCAGGCGGGCAGCCCCGCCGTTTTTTTCATTGTAGCAGACAGACCCGAATATTTTTCTGACAGAATTCTTACGAATTCCTTTCAGTTTCCACCGAGTCATCGGGAGGCAGTGGAAAATTCCGTTGCTTTGTAAGATTGCAAGACAAAAAACCGGCTTCGTGCGTTCCGAAGCCGGTTTTTTAGGAGAAGGACCTTTTTATGTATCTGTGTAAATGTCTAAAACGGAAATTTCGTGTGCCTGCAGCGTGCAGGTGTAGGTCAGGCGGCCATTTTCCACACGCTGTTTTTCAAGCGTGAGTTCCGGCACGCAGGTGTCGCGCAGGTATTTGACGTCGCTGCCGGAGAGATCCTTTTCGAATTGCAGCCGTCCCCATGCGTCCAGTACGCTGCCGTGCTGCGCGTTGACCGTTTCCCGCTTGAGCAGGAAAACCTGTCCTTCCGGCAAACCCGTAAATGTCAACGTGATTTTCCGCGGGCGCAGGTCTTCAAACAGCGTGTCCATCGTTTGCAGCTTTAATTCGTCTTCCCCGTGCAGAAAATAATCCTGCCGGAGTGTTTTGATGTTATAAAGCAGCACCGTGTGATGCAGCGGCCCGTGCGTTGTGGCGATATAGCCCTCGCCTTTCTGCAAAAAGCGCGGCCCAAGCGCGTTGAGGAAGCTCAGTGCGTAGTAAATGGGCTTGCGGATGCCGTCTTTCGTGATCAATCCGCTGCCGCCATTCGCCACACGCGCCGTGTCGTAGTAGCTGCTGACCCAGTCGGTGCCCATCCAAACGCCCAGCTTGTCCGGGACGTCCCAGATTTTATTGAAAAGATGGAGCAGGTACGTGCCGCGCGCGCAGCTGTCGTTGATATAGTTGCGGTTGGAGAGCGAAAGGTTGCACTCCGTCACATACAGCTCGCATTCGGAAAACCCGCGTTCGTCGAGCAGATGGCGCAGGTGCAGGATCTGCTGCGGCGTCCAGTCCTGATCGGAGACGCGCTTGGCGTAGAAATGCCCGTCCGTTTTGGCCTGGGTGTAGGGGAAGGCGAGCATGGAAATGAAATCCGGCAGGCAGTCCGCCCGCTTGCTCGCTTCCAGCCAGTCAAACAGCAGGTCGCCGTTGGTGTCCGAAATCGTGCCGAGGCCGCCAATCTTGGCCCCCGGCAGCGCGTGGCGCAGCGCATCGGCACTGTATCGATAGACTGCCGTCAAATCTTCGGGCCCCGTGCGGAAGCTCAGCCCGCGGGTGCGCACGTCGAGCGAGAGCTCATACTGCCACTGCGAGGCTTCCTCACGGCCGTACCGCTTGACAATGTGCGCCAAGAATGCGGAGAACAGGGATTTCCAGCTTTCGAACGATTCATACAGCAGGTTTCCTTCCTCATAATAGACCATTTCCCCGTCCGTGCGGATGGCGCAGTCCGGCCGCAGCCCAAAATCGAGGAACGGCTTTAACCGGTGTTCCACGAGAAAATCAAGCACACTGTCGAGTTCATTGAAATTGTAGCGGCGGTCGTGCGGGTTCTGCTGGATGTGGAATTTGTCCGAAAAGATATTCCAAATGCGCGCATAGGAAAAACGCAGGTGCTCCGCCAGGTACAAAATGTGGTACTGCACGTTCGCGAGCGTCAGATTATAAGCGGCGCCGACGTTTAAGATCTGGTTCCAGCTGCGCCGGTACGGCGTGCCGGCGGCGTTTGCGATTTCCACGGCCGTTTCCAGGGCGGCCGTCTGTGCCCCGTTCCCGTCCGGCGCGGCCGCGAGCTTCTGCAGCTTAGAGGAGAAGGCTTTGAGCACATCCGGCGGCGTTTTGGGCGTTTGGGACTGCGGCGGGGTGCGGCGCTCTTTGCGGTACGCCGTCGGCGGCATACCGTATGTGGTTTGAAACAGGCGGGAAAACGCCGAAGCATTCGTAAAGCCGCATTCCACCGCGATGCGCGTGACGGTTTTGTCCGTCTGGGAGAGAGCGTGCGCGGCGTGGTCCAAACGGACACTATTTAAATATTCCCCGAAATACAGCCCCGTCTGCCGCTTGAAAAAGCGAGAGAGCGTGGACGTGGATGTATAAAATTTCTGCGCCAGATCGTTTAAACGGATCGGGTTTTGGTAATTGGCATTGACAAAATCGAGCAGAAATTGCAGCTTTTGATTTTCCCCGTCCTTTTTCGTCTGAAAGGGAAGCGCCTGCTCGGCCTGGAACTGCTCCAAAAGGCAGTCCAACAGCTCATACAGCAGCCCGGTCAAAAGGCATGTGCTCTTGCGCGGTTTGGCAATACTCTGCAGCGCGATCCGCCGCAAAAGCGTGCGCAGTTCACCGTAGGGGCGCAGCCGTCCGGCATCGGCGGCCGTGTTGCACGCAAACGCCGCGCCGGGCGCGTTTGCCGAGAGAAACCCCTGCTCCAGATACAGCCGGCACAGCACCGTGCCCTCTGCCGTCTCCAATTTGTGCACCTCGTTGGCGTTCCACACCACCACGTCGTCCTTTTGCAGCGTGTACGCCTTTGCGCGGGATTCACAGGTCCCGCTGCCGTCCAAAAGATAGACGAGCTCGGCGCTCGGATGCACGTGCCGGTCCTCGCGCAATTCGGAGAGCAGTTCGATCGATGCGACCGGCAGTTCAATTTTAATGGGCCGCAAATCCACCACCTCCTGCGCGCAGTCTGCAAAACTGTGCAATCGTTTCAGAGTCCAAAGCGGCCTTCTTCTATTTTAACGGATTTTTTTCCGCTTCGCAAGCAAGAAATGTAAGATATCTGTTGCAGGCGCACCAGACGCACAAATTTTTTCGCAACAGATGATAGGAAATTGGAACACACGCAAACCCGCGTCCGCAAAAATCCGGTAAACTATAAACAACAAAGGGCCCGAAAATCAGGAATCTTGTACAAGAGCAAATGAAATCTGGAGGAATCAAAAGTGCTGCAAGCAAAAAAGAAAGCGTCGCGCGCGGCCGTGATCTGCTACGGCTTCGGCGATCTTGCGTCTCAGTTCGTGTGGACATACGTCGGCACGTATCTGTCCGTTTATTACACCGACGTCGTCGGCCTGGCGCCGGCGGCCGTCTCCGCCATCATGATTATTGCGCGTCTGTGGGACGCCGTCAATGACCCGATGATGGGCGCCATCGCGGAACGCACGCGCTCGCGGTTTGGCCGCTTCCGTCCGTACATCGCGATCGGCTGCCCGCTGCTCGCCGTGTTCTCCGTCTTGACCTTCACCGCGCCGTTTGGCAACGGCGCATCCGGCGTCGCATGGGCTGCGATCATCTACATCATCGCCGGCATGCTCTACACGTTCGTCAACATCCCGTACGGCGCTTTGGCCGGCGTTATGACGGAAGATTCGGACCAGCGCAACAAGATTACGACGTCCCGCAACATCGGCATGAACATCGGCATGATCATCGTCAACGCTGCCTCCTCTGGCTTGGCGCTCATGTTCTCCGGCGAAGGCGCCGAAGTTGCCAACGGCAACGGCTACATGATGACGGCGTTGGTTTATGCGATCATCTCGATCCCGCTGTTCTTAATCGTGTTCTTCACCTCGAAGGAAAATGTCCAGCCCACGGGCAAGCCCGCAAAGTTCTCGTTTAAAGAAATCCTTTTAAACCTCGTCACGAATAAGTACTTAATGCTCGTCACGATCATCATGATCATCCAGATGACGGCGTTCATGGGCCGTATCGCGGTCACGACGTACTACGTCATCAACTGCCTGGGTTCCTTCACGATGATTTCGATCATCATGACGATCCCGTCCATCGGCGCGGTCATCGGTTCTCTGTTCGTCCCGGCTTTGGCAAAGCGCTTCGGCAAGCGCAACGTGCTGATGGTTTCGATGATTATCCAGGCGGCCGGCCTCGTGGTCATGTACCTCTCGCCGTTTGACAACATGCCGATGATCATTGTCGGCGACTGCATCTTCGGCCTGTTTAACGTCGGCTTCCCGATGTCCCTGTCGATGGTCGCGGACTCCGTCGATTACATGGAGTACAAGAAGGGTGTCCGCACCGACGGCACGGCGTATGCAACGTACGGCCTGGCAACGAAGATCGGCAACGCGATCGGCGGTGCGGTCGGTGTGCCGCTGATCTTCGCCGTGGGTTATGTGCCGAATACGCAGCAGACGGTCGCCGCCCAGAACGGCATCAACGCCATCGTCAACCTCATCCCGGCCATCCTGTTCGTTGTCGCCGCGCTGCTGTGCCTGCTGTGGCGCATGAGCGATAAGGACGCCGACGACATCCGCGCAAAGCTCGACGAGCGCCGCAAGGCCGCTGAGACCGCTGCAGAGCCGGCGGTTGCCGAGAAAGCGTAAGATTTTCCCAATTCCGTACCACGTTTTATCCATTCAAACCCATCCACACCTATTTTCTTCTTTGCCTTCACTTGAAAGAACGGAAAAGCATAAACACCGCGCGAAAGCGCTTTAGAAACATAAGCATGTTCCGCATGCAAACATTTTGAAAGGGGATTTTTCAACATGAAGAATGGTAAATTACAGGTTGCCGTCATCGGCTGCGGCGGTATCGCAAACCAGAAGCACTTCCCGGCCCTGACGTCTCAGAAGGACCAGTGCGACATCGTCGCGTTCTGCGACATCATCGAAGAGCGCGCCATCACAGCGGCCGAGAAGTACGGCACGCCGGACGCGAAGGTCTACACGGACTATCACAAGCTGCTCGAAGACCCGGAGATCGACGTTGTGCATGTGTGCACGCCGAACGTCGCGCACTGCCCGATCACCGTGGCCGCGTTTGAGGCCGGCAAGCACGTTTTGTGCGAGAAGCCGATGGCCGCGACGACCGAGGACGCCAAGAAGATGATGGACGCATGGAAAAAGTCCGGCAAGAAGTTCACAATCGGCTACCAGAACCGCTTCCGCACCGACGCCCAGGCATTGAAGCGCTGCTGCGTCGAAGGGAAACTGGGCGACATCTACTTCGCAAAGGCCCATGCAATCCGCCGCCGCGCCGTCCCGACGTGGGGCGTGTTCCCGGACAAGTCGAAGCAGGGCGGCGGTCCGTTGATCGACATCGGCACGCATGCGCTGGACATCACCTTGTGGTGCATGGACAACTATAAGCCCGTTTCCGTCATGGGCTCCGTGTTCGAAAAGCTCGGCCACCTGAAAGAGGCCACCGAGGGCAACATGTTTGGCCCCTGGGACCCGGACAAGTATGAGGTCGAGGACTCCGCGTTCGGCTTTATCAAGATGGAGAACGGCGCGACGATCTTCCTCGAGTCCTCCTGGGCATTGAATGTCAAGGATTCCCGCGAAGCGGCCACGACGCTGTGCGGCACGAAGGCCGGCGCCGAGATGATCGGCGGCATGAGCCAGCAGGGCTACGACCTCGTGTTCAACGAGACGACCGGCGGCCTTCTGACCGAAGAACACATCTCCGACACGGGCTCGATCGCATTCTTTGAGGGCTCCACGGGCGCTTCCCCGGAGGTCCGCGAGTGCAAGCAGTGGCTCGAAGCGATTCGCAACGACACCGAGCCGCTCGTCAAGCCGCAGCAGGCGTTCATCGTCACCGAAATCCTCGACGCGATCTATCGTTCCGCGCGCGAAGGCCATGAGGTCCGTCTGGGCTAAGGGAGGCACCGCACATGAAATTAGGCTTTGTGACGGCCATCCTCGATTGGGCCGGCTATGAAGAAGTAATCGACACCGCGGCAAAGCTCGGCTTCCGGTGCGTGGAAGTCGCGTGCTGGCCGCAGGGCAAGGCGGAGCGCCGCTACGCGGGCGTGTCGCACATCGATGCGGAGCGCGTGTTGTCGGATGACGCGTATGCAGCACACATCAAGGACTACGCCGCCGAAAAGGGCGTCGAGATTTCGTCTCTTGCGTACTATCCGAACACGTTGGACCCGGATTTAGAGAAGCGCAATGCCGCTGTCGAGCACCTGAAAGCGCTGATTCTGGCGAGCAAGAAGCTCGGCATTAACATGGTCACGACGTTTATCGGCCGCGACCAGTATAAGACCGTCGAGGAGAACCTCGAGATCGTCAAGGAAGTCTGGCCGCCGATTTTAAAGCTCGCCGAGGAAAACGGCGTGAAGGTCGGCATCGAGAACTGCCCGATGCTGTTTGGCCCCGACCAGTGGCCGGGCGGGCAGAACCTGATGACGACGCCGGCGCTGTGGAAAGAGATTTTTGAGCTCTTAAATAGCCCCGCTTTGGGCATTAACTACGACCCCTCGCACTTTATCTGGCAGAAGATCGACTACATTGCGCCGATCTACGAATTTTCCGATAAAATCTTCCACGTCCACTGCAAGGATATCCACCTCTACCCCGAGCGCTTGGCGCGCGTCGGCACGATGGCGTACCCGCTCGATTTCATGGCCCCGAAGTTGCCGGGCCACGGCGACGTGGATTGGGGCAAGTATATCAGCGCCCTGACGGACGTCGGCTACGACGGCTATATCTGCATCGAAGTCGAGGACCGCGCCTATGAGGGCAGCCACGAGAAGGTCCTCGAGAGCCTAGAACTCAGCAAGCGCTATCTCGAGCAGTTTATCATCTAAAAGGAGGAAAAACGCTTTATGTCGAAAATCAAGACGTGCGTAAGCCTCTACAGCTTACAGGACGAATATTTGAATCACCGCATGACGCTTTCGGATATCATGCATTTTGTGGCGGACAACGGCTGCGAGGGTGTGGAGATCCTGCCCGACCAGATGCTCCACGGCGCGCCGGACCTCTCGGACGAGACGGTCGCGCATTGGCACGAGCTCTTAAAGGAAACGGGCTTGAAGCCGGTCATCGCCGATATCTTCTTGAACACGAACCTTTATAAGAACCGCACGCTGACCCACCGCGAATGCATCGACCTGCTTGTTAAGGAACTGCAGCAGGCGAACCGCCTGGGGATGCACCTCGTGCGCTTCGTGTCGATGGTGCCGTACTGGGTATTAGAGCCGCTGCTGCCGTACTGCAAGCAGTACGATGTGGCCGTCGCGCTCGAGGTCCACGCGGGCATGGCGTTTGATATTCCCGAGACGAACGCGTTCATCGCGGAGATGAAGCGCTTGAATTCCCCGTATATCGGCCTGGTGATTGACACGGGCATCTTCTGCCGCCGCATGCCGCGCGTGGTGCGCGCCTATGAGATCCAGAACGGCGCGAGCGAGGGCATGTTCGACTACGTCGATAACCTCTTTAAGCAGGGTACGGACCTGCACCGCGAGATGCGCAAAAACGGCGGGAAGCTTCCCGACGGCTTCGTCGCCGCCATGCAGACGAAGGAGGACGAGCTCTTTGGGCCGCTCTGCGACGGCTACGAGAACTATCCGTACACGGTCCTCGACGACTTGATGCCGTACATCCGCCACTTCCATTTCAAGATGTTCGAAATGACGCCGGAAGGGCCGGAGTATTCGATGGACTACAAGGGCCTTCTGCAGTACCTGCATGACCACGACTACGACGGCTACGTCTCCACGGAATACGAGGGCAACCGCTTTACGCTGCCCGGCCATCCGGTTGTGGAGAAACAGCAGGTCGCGGCGAACCTGCACTATGTGCAGGCCTGCCTGAAAGAGATCCAGGGTTAAAGGGGGCGCGCTAGATGTTTGACAACAATGTTTTTCTCGAAAATAGCTGCGTGAATGTGACGGAAAACGGCGAGGTCACGGGGTTTGAACTCCAGACGAACATCACCTATTACCGCGGCATTCCGCTTTCGATGATCGAATATATCCATGTCGCTGTCGACGGCGAGCAGGTGCCCGATGAGGACATCACGATCTCGCTCGAGCGCGAGGACTGGTTTACGCTCAAGGAGGCGGAAACCGTCACGACGTATAAGTGGGAGTACGGCGAGCCGCTGTACATCCGCGTCAAGAAGCCCGGCGGCCTGACACCCGGCGAGCACCGCGTGAAATTGACGGTTGCCACGCGCACGGCGTACATCCCCGTGCCGCTGGAGGGCAACAAGGAGCGCACGGTCACGATTGCGTGACGGTACGGAAAGGAGAAAAAGACATGGAAAAGAAGAAGGTGCTCGGCATCTCCTTTGGCCGCAAAATGAGCAACACCGAGGTCATGATCAAGGAGGCACTTCTGCAGTGCCAGGCGGCCGGCTGTGATATTCAGTTTATCCGCGCGGACGACCTCGATATCCACATCTGCACGGGCTGCATTTCGTGCGTCGTCGGCATGACGACGGGCCGCGGCAAGGGCGGCTGCGTTTTAAAGGACGACTTCCACATCATCGACGAAGCACTCATGGAGTGCGACGCGCTGATCGTCGGCTCGCCGGTGTATGAGATGGAGCCGACGGGCAACTTTAAGGTCGTGTGCGACCGTATCGGCCCGTCGCACGACATCACGTTCCGCGAGGCAACGTACAAAGAGGGCCTTGCGGCCGGGAAGCCGGAGTCGGAGCTCCCCGACAAGCGCAGCTTTAAGAAGCGCGTCGGCGCCTTGATTACGGTCGGCGGCGCGATGACGGAAAACTGGCTGTCCTTGGCACTCCCGTCGATGTATGCGTTTACGATGTCGATGGGCATCGATATCATCGACGCCTATAAATATTTCGGCGCGATGGCCTACGAGCATGTGCTCGGCAACGAGAAGGTCATGCACCGCATGGAAGCGCTCGGTAAGCATATCGTCGAAGGCCTGTTCGCCGAGACGGAGGAAGAGCGCACGAAGTGGCGCGGCGACAAAGAGGGCACGTGCCCGGTCTGCCACAACGACTTAATTGAGATCTCCCACAGCGGCACGCGCGTCGAATGCCCGGTCTGCGGCATCGCGGGCGACCTGCAGATTGAAGACGGCGAGATCCACGTCCACTTCCCGCCCGAGGAAATCAAGCGTTCGCGCCTGTACTACGCCGGCAAGCTCGAGCATTCCACGGAGATCAAGACCCGCGCGGTCGGCCCGGGGCAGATTCCGGACCTCAAAGAGCGCAAGCAGAAATACCTGCACGTGGGCGAATAAAAGCGGCCGCAGCAGGAAACCGTTTCTTTATCGATATTTTTTAGAAAGGAAGGGAACCGTGTATGGAAGAGATCCGCATTGCGGTGATTGGGCACGGCTTTATGGGACATGAGCACGAGAAGATGCTGTCGGATTTTCCGGGCATCCGGCTCGTAGGCTTTGCGGACCGCGACCCTTCCCAGCTGGACGATGTGCGCCCGGGACTCAAGCGCTATGAAAGTGACGAAGCGCTGATCCATGACCCGGACGTCGACACCGTCCTGATCGCGGCAAACAACAACCAGCACCACGACCTTGTGATCGCGGCTGCAAAGGCGGGCAAGAACATCATCTGCGAGAAACCGGTCGCGATGAGCGTTGCCCAGCTCGACGAAATGGAGCGCGTCGCAAAGGAATGCGGCGTGACGTTTACGGTCCATCACCAGCGCCGTTTTGACCCGGATTTCCAAACGGCGAAGAATATTTACGACAGCGGCACGCTCGGCGACGTGTACCTCGTCAAGAGCAGCGTGTATGGCTTTAACGGCAATATGCACGACTGGCACGTCTACAAATCCGAAGGCGGCGGCATGCTGTATGACTGGGGTGTCCATCTGATCGACCAGATTTTGTGGATGTTCCCGGGCGTCAAGGTGCAGACCGTTTACGCGGATGTGCGCAACGTCATCAATAAGGAAGTCGACGACTACTTTAAGATTCTTCTGCGTCTGTCGAACCATGTCACAGCGGAAATTGAGCTTGGCACGTACCTTTTGACGGACAAGGCGCAGGACAAGTGGTTTGAACGCCACTGGCTCCTGTCCGGCAACCGCGGCACGGCATACCTCGACGGCTTTGAGCCGGAAGGCAAGATTGTGCGCACGACGCATCTTCTGACGAATGTCCAAGGCGAGCGCACGATGACGGCTGCCGGCCCGACGCGCTCGTTCGGCCCGCCGCCGGCGGGGACGCTCGTCACAGAACCCATCGAAATTGCCACAACGACCCATGCAGATTATTTCAAAAATTACTGCAAGGCGGCCCATGGCGAGGAACCGTTCCTCGTCAAGATCCCCGAGACGCGCCGCGTCCTGAAACTCATGGATGCCGTACGCGAATCCGGCCGGACCGGCCGCACGGTCGATTTCGAATCGTAACGTTTACAAGGCCCTGCAAAACCATACCATAGAGAAGAATTCCCTCGAAGCCCCGCTGCACGTTTTCATGCAGCGGGGCTTCCCCTTTTTTTGCAGGCTGCGCCTGCGGGGCCGGTGTTTTTTGGCAGGCTTGCCGCCTGTGCGGCTTTGTTTATCCCCTTTCTGCCTATGAAAATTATCGTTTATTCCTTCGATGCGCTTACCCCTGCGGGGCACTTCCCAGGCCGCAGGCACTGCTTTTTTTGCTGGGAGCCTTTTGTTATCCCTTTTCTGTTTTTTGAAAATTCTCAATTTCCCCTTGACGCGCTCAGGCCGCGCCAGGCCCCTACTTTCTGGCCAGCAGAAAGTAGGCAAAGACTGGCCAAAGAGGGCTGCGC
>CALWVT010000018.1 GCA_944385055.1 uncultured Clostridia bacterium
GGCCGCGAGCGCGTGCGCGCTCGCCACGATTGCCGCACCTCCACCGCTTCGTTTGGGGGCTTCGCCCCCTTGCCCCCATGTTCCCCAAAGGGGAAAGTCTGCCGATCATGCGCGCCAGCGCATGGTACCGCGTCCGAAACGGCTTTTGCGGCGAAGCCTTCGCAAATCTCCCGGAAGCTCCTGCCGCGCAGCGGCTAGGAGTTCCGTCACTACCCTCGCGCGGTTGTGCCGAAGGCACTCTAGCGCGACCGCAGAGGGGGATTCCAAAGGGGGAACGCCTTTGGCCTGCTCTTTTGCCTACTTTTCTGCAGGAGCAGAAAAGTAGGGGCCCCCGCGCGGCCCGAGCGCGTCGAAGGACAAAGAAAAATTTTTAAGAAAAGGCGCAGGAGAACAAACAAGTTTCCCGACAGAAAAGCCGGGGGCAGCTTGAGCCCCAAACACAAACGCCGAACACCTCGAGAATTTTAAAAGGGAATTTCGAAAAGGGGCTATGGGAAAGCCCCTTTTCAAAGCAGCGCATACAGCCGAGGTAAATCGAGCGCCTGCCGCAGCGCCGCGGCAAGCGCATCATACCCCGCTTCCTTCTGAACGCGCCACGCGGGTGCCTTGCCCCCCGACGGCAGAATCCCCCGCCGCCGGCACAAAAGGCGGACGAGCGCGTCTAACAGCGTGCCGCTGTCAAACAGCCCGTGCGCATAGCTGCCGCAGACCGTCCCGGAGACGGCCCCGTCTTCGTGCCCGCACAGTACCGAAAACGCCGCCGCCCCCGCGAGCGGCACCGTCTTTCCCATGTGGATCTCATACCCCGCAAAGGTGCTGCCCGAAAGCGCCGCCCACACGCCGGGGAGTGCCGCCGCCTGCCCCTCGCCGCGCGTGCGCGTCTTCTCGCGCGAAAACACCGTCCGCACCGGCAAAAGCCCGAGCCCGTCCGCATGAGCCGGTCCTTCGCCTTCCACGCCGTCCGGGTCATCGAGCGAAAGCCCAAGCATCTGGTATCCGCCGCAAATCCCGAACACGAGCCCGCCCGCCTTCGCATACGCCGCAATCGCCGCAGAAAACCCGCTTTGCTTGAGCCACGCGAGATCACCCATCGTGTTTTTCGTGCCGGGCAAGAATAAAAGGTCCGGCGCCCCGAGCGTTTGGACATCCGATACATACCTGAGCCCGATGTCCGGATGCGCCGAAAGCGCGTTGAAATCCGTAAAATTCGAAAGATGGGGCAGCCGCACGACCGCCGCGTCGAGCCGGCCGCGCGCCTGTGTCTGCAAAAGGCGCGGCGAGAGGCTGTCCTCGTCGTCGAGCGGGAGATCTAAATACGGCACTACCCCCAGCACGCGGATCTGGGTCAGCATCTCGAGCTGCCGAAGCCCCGTCGTCAACAGCGAAGGGTCCCCGCGGAATTTGTTGAGCAGAAACCCCTTGACCCGCCGCCGCTCGTCGGGCTCTAAAAGCGCCATCGTGCCGTACAGCGACGCGAACACGCCCCCGCGGTCGATGTCGCCGACCAAAAGCACCGGCGCGCCGGCCATCTTCGCGATGCCCATATTCACAAGGTCATCCTTTTTCAGGTTAATTTCGGCCGGGCTCCCCGCGCCCTCAACCACGACGAGATCATACGCCTCCGCAAGGCGTTCATATGCCGCGCGCACGACGGGGAATAGGCGCTTTTTGTAGGAGAAATATTCCCGCGCCGGCATCGTGCCCACGACTTCGCCGTTGACGATGACCTGGCTGCCCTGGTCGCTCGTCGGCTTTAACAGGATCGGGTTCATCGCCACGTCCGGCTCGACGCCGGCCGCCTCCGCCTGCATGGCCTGCGCGCGTCCCATCTCAAGCCCGTCGCGCGTGATGAAGCTGTTGAGCGCCATGTTCTGGCTTTTAAACGGCGCGACTTTCAGCCCGTCCTGCGCGAACAGCCGGCAAAGCCCCGCGCACAAAAAACTTTTCCCCGCGTTCGAACACGTCCCCTGCACCATGATCGCACGTCCCATTTCAGCGCGCCTCCTTTTGGATTTCCCGCAGCACCGCGAGGAGCCGCTCGTTTTCCGCATGCGTGCGCACGGCCGTGCGGTAATACGCGTCCGATAACCCGCGGTAATTTGCGCAGCTGCGCAGTAAAATCCCCTTTTCCGCGCAGCGCCGGCCGAGGTCGGGCAGGTCCGTCGAAAAGAGCAGATAGTTCGCTTCCCCCGGCACGACCGAAAACCCGAGTTTTGTAAGGCCCTCAAAGAGGAACGGCCGCTCGGCCCGCACGCACGCGCGCACGGATTCTGCGTACGCCTCGTCGCGCAGCGCCGCAAGGCCCGCCGCCTGCGCCGGCGTCGAGACGCTCCACGGCTGCCCCGCCGCGCGCATGGCCGAAAGGACCCGTTCGGCGCCGAAACAGACCCCGAGCCGCAGTCCCGCCATGCCGTAGAGCTTCGTAAAGGCCGTAAACAGCAAAAGCCGCGGGTTTTCGGGAACGCGCGGCAGAAGCGTGTGCGGTTTTTCCAAAAAGCCGCCGAAGCATTCGTCGCACCACAAAAACGTGCCGGTCTCCCGGCAGCGCGCCTCAATTTTTTGCAGCAGCGGCGCGGGTGTTGTGCGGCCGGTCGGGTTGTTCGGCTCGCACAAAACGAGCAGCGAAAGCCCGGGCGTGATGCGGTCTAAGAGATCTTCCTGCGGCAGAAAGCCGGTTTCGGGCTTTAATGGATAAAAAGAAAGCGCCGTTTCCGCAAGCGACAGCGCCGCCTCATATTCGGAAAACGTCGGCGCCAAAAGCAGCGCCGTTTTTGGCTTGAGCGCGAGCGCCGCGCGGAAGAAGAGGTCGGCCGCGCCGCTGCCGCACAGCACGTTTTCGGGGCGGCACCCCGCCTTTTTCGCAATCGCCCGGCACAGCGCGCGGCAGTACGGGTCGGGGTAGCGGTCCGCGTGCAGAAGGGCGGCCGCCGCGGCGTTTCGCACCGATTCCGGCACGCCGAGCGGGCTCGTGTTCGCGGAGAAATCGAGCGGCATGCGGCCGTACGTTTCGCGGTATCCGGCGAGGTCGCCTCCATGGGTGGGAGGATGCATCGTGATTTCGGCTCCTTTCTATCCGGTCAATTTAGGGAAATGAACAGGGGAATCGGCGGGCAATGGAATCGGGTTTTGCTTTTTTATTTTCCATTTCATTCAAATATACTCTCAAATATACTTTCCAAAAGCATCTTTTTACAAAAGCATCCAAAGCCCGAGCCGCAGCCCCAAAAGCAGGACGGCCGCCAGAAGCGACGTCCCGTACAACAGCACGTTCGCGCGGCGGATCTCCTCGGGCGTAATCGGCCGCAGCGCGTCGCCGATTGTTTTCTTCTCGACGGCCACGCCGAAGTACCGCGCCGGGCCGCCGAGCTGCACGCCCAGGCCCCCCGCGCACGCGGCCTCCGCCTGCCCCGCGTTCGGGCTCGGCTGGTGGAAGCGGTCGCGCCGCCAGATGCGGAACGCGCCCCGCATCGAAAAGCCCGGCGCCGCGCAGCACAGGATCATCAAAAGCGCCGTCAGGCGCGCGGGCACGAAATTCGCCGCGTCGTCGAGCTTTGCGGCCGCGCGGCCAAAGAAAAGATAGCGCGGCGTCTTGTAGCCGATCATCGAATCCATCGTGTTGATGGCCTTGTACGCGAGCCCCAGCGGCGCGCCGCCAATCGCGAGGAACAAAAGCGGCGCGACCACCCCGTCGCTCGTGTTTTCCGCGACGGTTTCCACCGCGGCCTTCGTCACGCCCTCGGCCGACAGCTGCGCCGTTTCGCGCCCGACGATGTACGACACCGCGCGCCGCGCGCCGGGCAGGTCGCCGGCCCGCAGGCGTTCATACACCGCCATGCTCTCCTTGCGCAGGTCGTGCAGCGCGAGCACCTGCCAGCACCAGAACGCGTGCAGGAAAAACCGCAGCAGCGGATGCAGAAGCCCCAGCCCCCACAGGCACAGCGCCGGCACCGCAAACCAGAACACCGGCAGAAAGACGGCAAGGCACGCCCCCGCGCAGAGCTCCCCGCGCGGCGCCTTCCCAAACCGCTTTCGCAAAGTCTTTTCCAAACCCGTGATCATCTTTCCCATCGCGACCACCGGATGCGGCATCCAGCGCGGGTCGCCGAACAGCAAGTCGAGCAGCAGCCCGCACAATACGGCCCCTAAAATTTCCAGAAAAATGCCCCCTTACGTCGTCCGCGGCGCGCCTTTTAAGTACAGCGGCAGCCCGCACTGTACGCGCACAACATGCGATGCGCGCCCGGCCAGCGCACAGCATAGCCGCCCGACCGCCTCGCGCCACGCGGCCTCCCTTTCGTCCATCGGGATGACGCCGCAGCCGACCTCCCGGCACGAGACGGCCTCTTTTTGAAGGAGCACCGGCAAAAGCGTCTCCCAATGCTCCGCGCGCCCGCGCAAAAGCGCCTCGAGGTTTAAGAGCACCGGGCACGGGCTTTTTAAATCCTCGGACATCTGCGCGTCCGTATAGCCGCAGCTTCGCAGAAACGCGCGCTTCCCCGCGCCGAGTCCGCCTACGACAAGCAGCATACCGGTACCTCCTTTGTTTTAGAATGCATTTTAAAAAGTGTTTTCAAAATGAGGCGTTAAATCCCCAAAAGCTGCCACGACAGCACAAGGCACGTCCCTTCCACGCTCTCGCAGAGCTGCAGAAACCAGCCCGCCAAATCGCCCGTGATGCCGCCGAATTCCCTTTTCGAAAGGTGATGATAAAAAAGGAACATCCCCCACGCGCCGGCGGCTTGGAGTGCGCCGCAAAGCGGATGCACCGCTACCAGCGCTGCGCTGCACAGCGCCGCGACCACCGCCAACACGCACCGCACGCGCGTCTTGTCCGCCGCGGCCGCAAACGTGTGCGCGAGCCCGCTGCCCTTCGCGCACGGGAATCCGGCCACCGCAAGGCCCGACAGCGCGCGGCTGAGCACGAAGCCGAGGGCGTACTGCAAAAGCGGACGGGATTCGAGCGGCAGCGCCGTACACAGCGCGAAATTCCACAAAAGCACGCAGCAAAGCGCCAGCGCGCCGAATGCCCCCATGTGCGGGTCCTTTAAAATCGCGAGCTTTTTTTCGCGCGGCGCGTGGCTCGCGAGCGCATCGGCCGTGTCCGCAAGGCCGTCTAGGTGGATGCCGCCGGTCACCGCGACGGGCAAAAGCGCGAGCCCCGCCGCGGCCAAGAGGCCGTTTTCCGGCAGGAACGCGGCGCAGAACAAGCCCCATCCGGCGCACACGGCCCCCACCGCCGCCCCGACGAGCGGGAACGCGCAAAGGCTGTACCGCAGCGTGCGCCCGTTCCACGCGACGCGCGGCATCGGGATGCGCGAGAACATCGAAAACGCCACGGCAATCGTCTGCCAAACGGTATGGATCATCCGCCTCCTCCTTTCCACCGCAGCGGCAGCCCGCACACGATTTCATAGACATCCGTGCACTGCGCCGCGAGTTCGTTTTGAAAGGCCGCAAGGATTTGAAGATATTGGGCCGTTTCGTTTTCATAGCGTACGCCGTCGGAAAATAGATCGTCGCACACGAAAATGCACGGCGCCTGTATCATCAGCGCTCTTGCCCCGCGCCGCAGCCGGTAAAGTGCGCCCGCAAAGCCGCCGCCGAAGCATTCGTTTGCGCACCACGTCGTCACGCCCTCTATGAGGATGGCGCCGGGGGATTCGAGGGAAAGCGCGTCTAAGCCGCGCGGGCATTCCCGCGTCAAAAACCCCTTGCCCTGCCGCAGCGCCCGGTGGCGCGCGATGCGCCTTTCTGCCGCGGGGCCGTCGTTTTCCATCGTCGCAATGTAGTAGCGCGGGGCGGGAAGCGAGAGCAAAAGCGACTCGGCAAACGCGCTTTTCCCGCTGCCGCTGCCGCCGATTACGAGCGCGTGCATAAAGCGCCCTCCTGCGGCGTGTAAGGGGCCATCCCGATCTGCGCAAAGCTGCTCGCGGCCTGGTAGACGGAAAGCGCCATGTCGAGCAGGGGCATCGCGGCGACGGCGCCGGTCCCTTCGCCCAAATGCATCCCCGCGCACAGAAGCGGGGAGAGGGAAAGCGCCTTTAAAACCGCCGCGGCGGCCGGTTCCGTGGAGAGGTGGCTTGCGAGCATCGCGCCCGCCGCGCGCGGGCACAGCCGCACGGCCAAAAGCGCCGCGACGGCGCTGATGAAGCCGTCGAGTAGCACCGGCACGCGCGACATCGCCGCACCGAGGTAGACCCCGCACAGCGCGGCAAGGTCGAGCCCGCCCACCTTCGCGAGCACGTCGAGCGGGTCCCTAGCGTCCGGCCGGTTCTGGGCGAGCGCCATTTTGAGCACCGCCCGCTTTCGCGCAAGACCCCGGTCCGAAAGGCCCGCGCCGCGCCCGGCCGCGGCTTCCGGCGAAAGGCCCAATAGCGCGCACGCGACGGCCGCGCTCGTCGTCGTGTTGCCGATGCCCATCTCGCCCGCGGCGAGCAGCTTCACGCCGTGCGCCGCCTGCTCTTCGGAAAGTCGGATGCCGGCTTCGATGGCCGCCTCGGCGTCTTCTCGCGTCATCGCCGGGCCGCGCGCAATATCGCCGGTCCCCGCGCGCACGCGCAGGTCGCGCACGTTTTCGACGGGCATCGCCATGCCCACATCGACCGGCAGCACGCGGCAGTGCGCGACGTCCGCCATGCAGCACACGGGCGACGTGTGCCGGTGCAAGCTCTGGGCGACTTTCCGCGTCACGCTTTCGTCCGACTGCGCGACGCCCTCGCGCACGACGCCGTTGTCGGCGCACACGACCAGCAGCACGCGCGGCGAAAGCGCGATGTCCGCGCTTCCGGTCAGCGCGGCGACCTTGATAAGCGCGTCCTCGAGCTTCCCGAGGCTTTTTAACGGCTTCGCGACGGCGTCCCAGCGCTGCCGGCAGGCGGCCGCCGCCGCTTCGTCTGCGGGCGGGATGGCGTTGTTGATGTTTGAAAATTCCACGGCCCGTGCCTCCTTTTCCGCGATTTGTGTGGGATTCCTGTGAGAGTCCGAAAGAAAATCCGGTCTATCCGGTATCCTCCATCATCCTGAAAATGAACATAAAACATGCGATCAAAACTCGCAGCCGGGGAAATCTTTCGCGGTACATTTTAAAAAATCAAAATATTTAAAAAAGCGAAATATACCCCAAGGCGCCTTTAGAAATGGAGCGCCGGCGGAAAGACTCCCAGCGCGAGCGTTACGGACGGAAAGACCGTTTTCGAAACGAACACGTCCCCGCCGCCTAACACCGCCGCGCGCTCGCAGACGTTGTCGACGCCCACCGTCCGCGCGACGAACGCCGACTTCGTAAAGGTTCCCGCCTGCGCCCGCAGTTCGGCGGCCGAAAACGTCTCGAGCGGCCAGCCGTGCGCGGCGCAGAACGCCAAAAGCCCGGGCTCGTCCTTTTTTAAGTCGAGGCTGCGCACGGCGGAAATGGCCGCCTCTGCGACCGAAACCCGCGAAAGGAACGCGCCCAGCGCGCGCTCGAGCGTTTCCGCGGCGGTGCCCTTCCGGCAGCCGGCGCCGAGCGTCAGGCAGCGCGGCACGAGGTGGAGTGCCTGCGGGTCTTTCGGCGTGTGGACGCCCACAAAAACGTCCGCTTTTTCCGGGGCAGGCCCCTCGAGCACCCGCACGCCCGCGGGCGCAGCGCCAGAGATCGGGAATTCGCTTTGGATGGAAATCTCCTGTCCCGATAACAGCTTTGCCGACACGGCCTTGGCCTTTTCAAGATTTTGAATCCGAAGCCCCTCACGCTTTGCCCACGTATCCACCGCGAAGAGCCCCCGCCCGTCCGTCGCCGTCGTCACAACCGGCACCGCGCCGCAGATCGCCGCCACTTTCCGCGCGAGCGCGTTCGCGCCGCCGAGATGCCCCGACAAAATCGGCACGCAATACTTCCCGTTTTCGTCGAGCACGAGCACGGCCGGGTCCTCCGCCTTC
Source organism: uncultured Clostridia bacterium (assembly GCA_944385055.1). Lineage (GTDB taxonomy): Bacteria > Bacillota > Clostridia > Oscillospirales > Acutalibacteraceae > Caproicibacterium. Next base: position 7,915 of record CALWVT010000018.1, read on the forward strand.
GATTCGAGCAGCGGCGCAATTGCCCGCACCGCAATGCCCGCCGCGCCGATAAAGAGAAGCGCCCCGCCTTTTTTCCACGCCTGTTTCGTGAAAGCGGCAAGCGGCGTCTTCTGCGGCCCCCAGCCGATCGCAAGCGAAAACGCGTCCCCGCTTTTTGTGCATGCCGCCGCAATCCGTTCGCCGAGCGCCTGGCCGCGCTTTGTAAAGCAGATGCAGAAAATGGTCATGGCGTCCCTTCCCGGAATCCCGTCGAAAACGACGGGTCATAGAGCTTCGAGCGCTCGCCGCCGCCGTTTAAGAATTCGCCGATCAAAAGCAGCGCCGTGCGCCGGATGCCGGCGTCTGCGACGGCTTCGGCGAGCGTGCCCACCGTGCAGCGCACGATTTGTTCGTCGGGGAAGGTCGCGCGGCACACGACCGCCGCGGGCGTCTCGGGCGAAAGGCCGCCGTTTAAGAGTTCCCGCTGGGCATCCTCCGCGAGCCCCGCGCTCAAAAACAGCACCATCGAGCAGCCGTGCGCCGCGAGCGACGAGAGCGATTCCCCTTCCGGCACCGCCGTGCGCCCGGGCACCCGCGTCAGGATCACCGTCTGGCTGACCCCCGGCAGCGTATACTCCGCGTGCAGCGCCGCCGCCGCGCCGCAGAAGCTCGACACCCCCGGCGTCACGTCGTATGGGATTTTCAGGCGCTCGAGCGCGTCCATCTGCTCGCGCACGGCGCCGTAAAGGCTCGGGTCGCCCGTGTGCAGCCGCACGCATGAAAGCCCCTGCGCTTCTGCGCGTGCCATTTCGGACACGACCTCCTCGAGCGTCATTTTGGCGGTATTGAATATGCGGCAGCCGGGCTTGCAGCCGTCTAACAGCGCCGGATTTACAAGGCTTCCCGCATATAAGACGCAGTCGGCCTCCTTTAAAAGCCGCGCGCCGCGCACGGTGATCAAATCCTTCGCGCCGCAGCCCGCGCCCACAAAATGCACCATCGCGTGTGCCTCCTTCCGGTTTGCAGATTTACCCTTGGCCTTCCGGGACAATCAGCGTCAAAAAATAGCCGAGCGCATCCGGCAGATCGGCCGCGCTGTGCCACAGCCGCTGCGTCGGCATGCCGCAGTCGAGCACGGCGTGCGTCTTTTCCAGAAGGCCCGCTTTCTTTAACAGCGCCTTGAGTTCCGGCAGGCGGCTGCCCGCCTTCAGGAGCACCTTCGTGCCCGGAAAATGCAAAAGCGCCGCAAGGTCCGGGTGGTCCGCCGGCAAAACGAGCAGCGGCTCCCGGCGCTGCGTTAAAGGCAGATGCAGTGCCGCTGCGGCGGCCGAAAAGCTCGGCACCCCCGCGCAGATTTCCACCGGAAAGCCGCGCTGTTCTACGCGCGCGAGCACATGGCCCGCCGTCGAATAGATCGACACGTCCCCGAGCGTCAAAAGTGCGGCGTCTTGCCCGCCCGCTAGGCACGCGCACAGCGCCTCTGCCGCGCGGCGGTAGCTTTCGTCCTGCTTTTCGGGGTCGCGCGTCATCGGGAAGGAAAGCGGCAGCATCCGCCGGGCGCCGGGGTTTACGGCCTGCGCGGCAATCGAGAGCGCGACGCTGCGGCCGCCCGAAGTCTTCGGCGCGGCCCAGACCGGGCATCTTTCCAAAAGCCGCACGGCCTTTCGCGTGAGCAGTTCCGGGTCGCCCGGCCCCACGCCGATGCAAAAAAGCGTCCCATTCATTGTATCTCTATCCTCCTTTTGCATGAAGCAGGGCCTGCCCGTGCGCCCCGGCGCCCAAAAAGCCGTACTGCGTACTAAACGCCGCCGCCCCGGCTTCCATCGGCCCCGCGCGGCGCGAAAGGGCCTCTTCAATGCGGGAAAGCGCCAGCCGCAAAACGGGGGCAAAAAGCCCCGCTTCCTTTAACAGCGTCAGGCACTGCTCCGTCGTTGCGGCGGCAAGCAGCGCCTGCGCCGTCTTCTGCGTGCAGCCGCACGCGGCCGCGAACGCCGTAAAGAGTTCACAGCGGCAGTCCCCGAAGCGCGAATGCGTGTTCCATAGGCCGCCGGCAAGTTTGATGAGTTTCCCGATGTGCGACAGCACAAGCACTTTTTGAAAGCACGCTTCCCGCGCCAGATCGAGCGCATCCCCCGCGAAATTCGCGTAATAGACGGCCGGCACGCCCCGCAGCGCGGGATAGGCCGCGCACAATTGCGGCAGAAACCGTTCGCTGTAATGGCCCGGCGCCAGGATGCAGAAGCGGGTTCCTTCCGCCGCGTGCATCGAGAGTTCCGCCGCGATGGCGCCTAGAAATCCTTCGGTGCTGTTTGGCCGGACGATGCCCGTCGTGCCGAGAATCGAAATCCCCCCGATAATGCCGAGCCTTGCATTAAATGTGCGCTTTGCAATCCCGACGCCGCGCGGCGCCGAAATGCGCACGGAAAAGCCGCCCGATTCCCCGTATGCCGCCGCGGCTTCCCGCACAGCATCCGCGATCATCTGCCGGGGTACGCGGTTGATGGCCGCCGCACCCACGGGCTGGTCGAGCCCCGGCCGCGTCACGCACCCGACGCCGTGCCCGCCGGAAATCTCGACGCCCGGCGTTTCGCTTTTTTGGACGCTCGCCCAGATGAGAATGCGGTCGGTCACGTCGGGGTCGTCGCCCGCGTCCTTTTGCACGGCGCAGTGGGCAATGCCGCCGGCTTTCGCCCCATACCGCACGGGCCAGGTGACTGCCTGCCCGCCGGGCGTCTGCACCCGGCTTACTTTTGGGCACACGCCGGTCAAAAGCAGGGCCACGGCGGCTTTTGCGGCGAGCGCCGCGCACGTGCCGGTCGTAATGCCTTCGCGCAGCGGGGCGGTGTGTTGTATCTTTTCCAAACGCCGCCCCTCCTTTCCCGGCAAATCTGCCGCACAAATGGACAAAACCTGTGCCCCCATTGTACGCGCTTTCGGGGCTTTCTGTCAATGAAAAAGCGCAAAGGGCGGTGTGCTTATTTACAAACTGCCGGGAAACAGGTATAATACCCACAAAAGGAAGCGGTTTATTTTGCTGCTTTCTGCGGAGGGGCTTTTCTTTTTTGTTGATCTTTTTTGATCCATTTTACGCCTATTAAAATTTTAATTTTATCCCTTTTTTGAGGCTTTATTTACCCTCTTTGCCTTTATTTAAAATTTTACTTTTCCCTTCGACGCGCTCGAGACTTTCTTTTTATCCTCTTTACCTTCTCTTAAATTTCTAATTTATTCCTTCGACGCGCTCGGGCCGCGCCGGGCCCCTACTTTTCTGCTCCTGCAGAAAAGTAGGCAAAAGAGCAGTCCAAAGGCGTTCCCCCTTTGGAATCCCCCTCTGCGGTCGCGCTAGAGTGGCCTGCGGCCACAACCGCGCGAGGGGAGTGACGGAACTCCTAGCCGCTTAC
>CALWVT010000019.1 GCA_944385055.1 uncultured Clostridia bacterium
TCCCTTGCGCCTGTCTTTGCCTACTTTCTGCAGGAGCAGAAAGTAGGGGCCCGGCGCGGCCTGAGCGCGTCGAAGGAGTAAGTTAGAAATTTAAAGAGGGCAAAGAGGGTAAATAGAGTAAATAGAGCCCTGAGCGCGTCAAGGGGAAAATTAAAAATTTAAGAAGACATAAAAGGGATAACAAAAGGCTCCCAACAAAAAAACGATGCCTGCGAAGTGCCCCGCAGGGGTAAGCGCGTCGAAGGAAAAAAGTAAAATTTTAAGAAAAGGTAAGAGGATAAATAAAAAAACAAAAAGGGCAGACCCTTTCCCTAAAGGTCTGCCCTTTTCCCCTATGTGTGCCGAAATTTGTTCGAATGCTTTTCCCTAAAAAACTTAAATGTCCATCCAGACACAGCCCGCTGCCGGCAGCGAGAACGCATACACCTTCCCGTCGGGCGCATGGACCGTGCCCTCCTGCGGCGAAAGCGAATTGTTCACAACCGAGAACCGCCCCGTCTCCGGGTACGCCGTGACTTCCGTCTCCACGTTGTCGGATGCCCAGTTGTCGATTTCCGCCTCGTCGTGGGCCGCCCAGTACAGCGCGCGCTGCAAAAGCCGTGCGTTCTGCAGGTCATACGGCATGCCCGCAAAGTACACCGCGCGCCCCTTACCGCACGCGTGCGCGGCCATCGCGCAGCTGCCGTTTTGCACGTCGAGCACCTCGAGGTCGTCGGCGGCCTTGTAGATCATCGTCATGCCCTCGCCGTAATCGACCGGGCCTTTGAGGTCCTTCGTGATGAAATGTTCCGCGACTTTCTCAAGCGGCGGCTTGTCGCAGCTTGCCGTCAGGCCCACTTCCTTCTGCACGCCGAGCACGTCCGCGAGCTGGAAGAAACGGCCCTCGTATTCGCACGCCGTCGGTTCCCCGATGCCGATGAAACCGCCGCCTTCGTACACCCATTTGCGCACGGACGCAACGACCTGCGGGTCCTTCCAGTACGTGTCACCGCTCCAGCTCGTGCCCGCGTCGCCGGCGTTGATCAGCACGCCGATGTCCTGCGGCACGCCGTTGCGGATGTCTTCAAATGACAAGAACTCCACTTCAAACGGCAGCCCCGCGAGCGCTTCCATCGCGCCTAAGTACGAGTAGCACCGCTGGTTCCACAGCGAATGCGCCACCTGGTGCGTCTGCCACGTGCGCAGGTGCCCCCACGCATTGAGCACGCCCACCTTAAACGGCGCGCAGTATGGCTTTGTGCCGTTCGCGTTTTCCGGAATCGAGCGGAACTGCGCCGCGACGTCCGTCACATGGCTGATGAAGTCCGGGAATTTGTACGCGAGGCTCAAATACCCGCCGTAGCCCATGCGGTCCATCGGCTTGCGCATCATCGCGCGGCGGCACTTCAGCCACACGCGCACGCTCTCGCCGACCGGGTCCCCGCCTTCGTGGAACACGTCCGGGAAGAAGTACGGGTAAAAGCGCGCTTCCGTCTCTTTGACCGGGATATCCGCAATCATGCGCGTCGTCACGCCGTCGCCGGCCGCGCCGACCACCGCGTCGAGGCCGATATCCTGGAAATATTTCCCGTACGGCTCCGTGCCGGCCCAGTGGTCGCCCAAGAACATAATCGCCTTGCGGCCGTGCTTGTGGACGATGTCGACGCATTTTTTCGCAAACTGCGAGACGAAACGCTGGTTAAAGTCCATCCAGTCAAGGTATTTCTTCGACGGGTTCTCAAACGGCGTGTTGTATTTCCCGGCATCGACGAGGTCCTCCGGCAAAAGCGGATAGCCGTATTCCTTCTCGAATTCCTCGAGTGCCAACGGGCTCACGCACGCGGCATAGCCAAACCAGTTGACCTGCCGCTCCTTGCCGTGCTCGTCATACATCAAATCGAAATTGTAGAAGAACGTCGTAAAGCGCACAACGTCCGTCTGCGGGTGGTTTTCGAGCCACTCCTCGAGCACCGCAAGCGTATGCGCGCCCGCCTCCGGGTAACGCACGTCGAGCGGGATCAAATGCTCGCGGTCGCCCCAGTCGTTCGTTAAGTGGTTGTACATCGAGACCGGCTCCCACAGCTGGTAGGCCAGGAAGCTGACCGTGTACACGTGGTACGGGGTGGTCCCCCTGACCGTCACAAGGTTCCCCTCACACGAAAAGTCGGGCATGACCTCCCCCGTCGTGCGGTCGATGACCTGCCAGTAGCGGTGGATATCACAGTCCGTGTTCGGCGCAAACTGCTCGGAGAAGAACTTCTTCATCAGGTCAATCTCAACGGTGTCCCCCTGCGCGACATACGGCTCCGACAGCAGGTAGATCTGCTGGCGGTATTCCGGGTGCGCCTTCATATAGGCGTTGTCCGCGCGCACGAGGCACAGCGTGGAATAAACCTGCAGCCCCATGTCGAGAATTTCCTGCGAAAGCTGGGTGCCGTCGCTGTCGCGCACGGCGTCTACCTGCCATTCCTTCGCAAGCTTCGCAACGATGTCCTCCATCCCCGTCTCGCCGGGGAGTGTAAACCTTCCGCCTTTTTGATTCATTCGATACCTTCCTCTCTCCCGGGGTCCCCCCGGGATTTCCTAGTCGTAGGGTGTCGCGGGCCGGCGGCTGTGCCGGCCCCTTGCACAAAGCATCAGCCTTTCAGGCCGCCCATGCTGATGCCCTGCGTCAGGCGCTTCTGGACGATGCAGTACAGCACGATCGTCGGCAGCATGACGATGACCATGCCGGCAAACATTGCGCCCCAGTCGGTCGCGAACTTCTGCGTCTCCATCAGGTTCTGCAGGCCGATCGGCAGCGTCTTGACGCTGCTGTCCGTCAGGAAGATCTGCGCGAGCGGGAACTCGTTCCAGTAGCTCATGAAATCGAACATGACCACCGTCACGAGCGCCGACTTCGACATCGGCACGATCACGCGCAGCATCGTCGCCCACAGCCCGCAGCCGTCAATCCCGGCCGCCTCTTCGTAATCCTTCGGGATGCCCGACATGTACCCGCGCAAGAGATACACCGTAAACGGCAACGTCGACACCGCGCAGATCAATGCATAGATCACGAGGTTATTCGTCAGGCGCAGGTCCTGGAAGATTACATATTCATTTAAATAGCGCTGGAACGAGCTGATCATCGTAAACACCGGCACCGCGATGTACGTCTGGCTGATAAACAGGCCCGCCATCACGACGAAGTTGACGATCCCGCGCACCTTAAACTTCATGCGCGACGTCACATACGCGAGCGGCACCGCGAGGACCAGCATGAAGCACAGCCCCAGCGCCGTCACGATGATCGAGTTGATAAAGTTTGCGCCGAGGTTGCCGGTATTCCACGCATTGACGTAGTTTTGCACGTGCAGCGTGCTCGGCAGCGTCCAGGCACTCGTCAAGAATTCCGTGCTCGTCTTAAACGAGGTCATCACGGTCCACAGAATCGGGAAGAGGACCACGACGGTAAACGCGATCAAAACGATGCGCGTGACGACTTTCAATAACGTCTTATGATGCTTTGCTTTTTTCGAAATTGCATCGGCTGCCATGCGTACTCCTCCTCTCTTAGTCGTCGCGGGCGGTGAGCTTGTTGCTCAGAAGCGCCAGCGCAAACGAAATGATGAACATGATCGTCGTGGCCGCCATGCCGAAGCCGTAGTTGTTGCCCGCATACGCCTGCTTATACACAAACGTCAGCGGCACATCCATATTCTCCGGCGTCATGACCGTCGCGAACGTGTAGCTCATGTTGATCGTCGAAATGATGAAGAACACGAGCGTCACGCGCACGACTTCCCACATCAGCGGCAGCGTGATCTTAAAGAACTGCTTGAATTTCCCCATGCCCTCGAGGTCGGCCACCTCGTAGAGCTCCGGCGAAATGCTGTCCATGCCGGACATGTACATGACCATGTAGTAGCCGATGGCCTGCCACACCATCGCGAACGCGACGCACCACAAAATCGTGAAGCGGTCTTCGCCGAGCCATGCGATGTGCGATTCCGAACCCGTAAACACGCTCACAATTGCGTTTAATAAGCCGTTCGTCGGGTCATAGATCTGTACGAACAAGGTGCCGATCACGACGATTGCCAGCACGTTCGGGAAGAAGAACACCGTGCGGTAAAACGGCTTTTCTTTTAAGTTCGACTGCGTCAAAAGCGCCGCGAAGAACATGGCCGCCACCATCGTGATGATCGTCACGACGACAATCAGGAAGAACTGGTTGCCGAGCGATTCTAGGAACTGGCTGTTCTGGAACACGCCGATGAAGTTGTCAAAGCCGACGAACGTGCGCGAGCTGCCGCCCAAGCTCGTCTGCGAGAAGAATGCGGTGTAAAAGACCGTAATGGTCGGATACAATACGAACACCGCGTACAGGACCAACGCCGGGATCGTGCAGGCCGCGATAAAGCCGGCACGCTGGCGGTTACGGTTTTTGGGGGCCGCAGCCGCGATTTTCCCACTTCCCATAGCGAGAAACCTCCTTTATGCCTACTGGTTTCGATAAAAAATGGCAGGGTGCCCTCTCGTTTCAAACACCCTGCCATCCCCCCGTTTCAATCGGGATCTTCATGCATGCCGAAGGCCCGAAAGCCCCGGCTTTTCTGCATCCGTTTTACAAAAGCGCTCGCTTATTCGGCCGCTTCCTCCGAAGAGGCGCCTTCCTCGAGGCCCTGCTGTGCCGTGACAAGCTGTGCGAGTTCCTGGGATTCCTGTTCCATCTGGGCCTGCAGGTCCGCAACGGTCATGTCGCCGTTCAAGATGGAGCCGACGCCCTGGAAGAAGTCGGAGCGGATCGTGATGTCCGTCGCGCTCGTGTTCGCGAAGCCGCCGCTGACCTGGACCATGTCGTCGGACAGGCCGAGTTCTGCGGAAGCGTACGTCGCGTCGTCGACGAGGCCGTCAACGAGTTCGAGGCAGTTCTTCAGCGGAGGCAGCGCGTTCGTGGCTTCTGCCATTTCCTTAACGATGTCGTCCGTGTAGAGGAACTTAATAAATTCCTTCGCGGCTTCCGGATTCTCAGCGTCCGTCGGGATGTACATTTCCTCGGTCTGGAACCAGATCGCCTGCTGCTGGGAAGCGTCCGTCTTCGGGGCCGCCATGACGCCGAACTGGAAGCCGTCCGCACGCGGGCTGTCCGCCATTTCGTTCTGGATCCAAGCGCCGTTCGGGATGAACAGGGCCTTGTCCTGCAGCCACTGCTGCTGGCTCTGCGTATGGGTCATGCCCATCGTGCCCTCGAGCAGGTAGCCGCCGTCGTGCATCTGCTGGAAGATGTTCAGCGTTTCCGTGACGGCCGGGTCGTTCCACGCGCCCTCTTCATAATTGAAGATTGCGTCGAGCTTGTCCTTGCCGCCGATCGTCGCGATCATCGGCCAAATGACGCTCTCGTTGTAGGCCGGGGCGTTGGCTGCCGCGTACGTGTACATCGCGATGCCCTGCTCCTTGGCCTGGTCGGCGAGTGCGAACGCGTCGTCCCACGTCTCCGGGACTTCCCAGCTGTTCTTCTCGAACAGGTTCGAGTCATACCACATGCCGTTGACGGAGAAGAACAGCGGTGCCGCGTAGATCTTGCCGTCGCCGTACGGCTGGTACGTCGGGCCGTCGAGCACGCCGTCGATGATCTTGTCCTTCAATCCGTCCTCTTCAAAGATGTCCGTCAGGTCCATGACGAGATGGTCCGTCTCCAAAGACTGCAGCAAACCGGACGGGTTCGTCGATGCCAGATAGATGAAGTCCGGTGCGTCGCCGTTAATAATCTGCGGGCGCAGCACGTTGCCGATGTCCGTGTCGCCGGTGACCGTGACCGTCACGTCCGGATGCTCGGCCTCAAATTCATCCGCAATCTGGTTCCAGATGTCCAAACCGTAGCCGCCCTGGAACACCGCGAGCTTCAGTTCGCCGCTGATGTCGCCCGTGGATTCGCCGCTTCCGCTCTCGGTCGAATCGGTCGAAGCCGTGCCGGTTCCCGCCGCGCTCGAAGCGTCATCGACTTTCTCGCAGCCCGTTGCTCCCACAGCCATCGTCGCCGCTACGGACGCAGCCAGCAGTGCCGTGAGCACTCTCTTGACTTTGCTCATTTTCTCTTTTCCTCCTTAAAAAGAAATTCCTTTTCATCCGCGCCGGCTTTGCCGCCCGTGAGTTTCCCTCGAAAGCGCACAAAAACCTGCCGGCGCCCGCCGCCCTTTTGTTGTTGTCGGCGATTCCTTCCCCTTTATTGTACCACTTCCCCGGCGCAGAACAAGCCCGATTGTTGCGGAAGATTTTAGATATCTTGCGGATTTTGTGCCGTATCCATAAAATTGGATTGATATTTTTTTGTTTTCGTGCGATAATGATATTGACGATACAATGCATAGAATTTCCCTTAAAAAAGATTTTCGAATTTGAAAATTTTCCATGCAACTCCTATCAGTTTGCATAGATTTTTCACACGTTTTTTGCGTGGAATGCGGGGATTTGCTTTCTACCTTTTTGGGCTTTTAGGAAATAAATCCCCGCCTCTTTCCGGCCGGGCAGGTGCCGGTCGGGAAAACCGCAAAATTTCTAAAACGATTCCCGGCTCTGCCGCAACGATGCGCAAAAAAGGAGGGCCCGCCATGAGCAGCAGCCGCTTTTTTATCGACAAACCCATCGTACACGAGGGCGTGAAACTGCTGTATATCAGCAAATCGAAGTACGGCGCGGACTGGTCGAGCAGCCTGCACAGCCACTTTTACACGGAGCTGTTCTTCGTCAAAAGCGGCCGCGGGTGGTTCCGCGTGGAGGAAGACACGTTCGCGATTGCGGAAAACAGCCTCGTGCTGATTAACCCGAACGTCGAGCACACGGAGCTTTCGACGGCTGCCGGCGCGATGGAATACATCGTTTTGGGGCTCGAGGGCGTGGGCTTTCTGTTCCCGGACGCGGAGGCGGACCCAAAAAACCGCTGCCGCATTTTAGACTGTACGCGGCAGCGGGAAGAGTACCTGTTCTGTTTGGAGACGATTTTAAAGGAGCTCGAGGACAAGCTGCCGCAGTACGAACTCGTGTGCCAGAACACGCTCGAGACGTTTCTCGTGCGCCTGACGCGGCAGTTCTCGATGCGCCTGCACCCGGTGTCGGGCCGGCGCTCGAGCAAGGAGTGCGCGCAGGTCAAGCGCTACATCGACGAAAACTACCGCCAGCCGCTGACGCTCGACGACCTCGCGCGCGAGGCACATATCAACAAATACCACCTGGTCCATGCGTTCACGGACGAAAACGGCATTTCGCCGATTAACTACCTAATCCGCCGGCGCATCGACGAGAGCAAATATTTCCTCGAAAACACGGATTACACGATCGCGCAGATTTCGCAGTACACGGGCTTTACGTCGCCGAGCTATTTTTCGCAGGTCTTTAAGCGCACGGAGGGGATCAGCCCCAACCAGTACCGCGCGCACTGCCGGCAGGCGGGGGCCGTGCAGGGGGCTCAGCGGTAATTGCCCTCGTCTTTCGAGCGCGCGGTGCGCAGCTTTGCGGAGGTGCTGTACTCGGTGGGGGTCATGCCCGTACATTTTTTAAAGTCGCGCGAAAAGTACGCGGCGCTCGTATAGCCTAAGGCATCGGCGATCTCCTCCATATTCTGGCCGCCTTTGCGCAGCGCCTCTTTGGCGGCCTCGGCCTTGAGCCGGCGGAAATACGCGATGACGCCGCAGCCTAGGTGCGTATGGAACAGCTTTTGGAGCCTGGAGCGCCCGACGAGGTTTTCGCGGCAGATGCGTTCGAGCGAGAGCTGCTCGCGGCAGTGCGCCTGCAGATACAGCACGACGCGGCCCAAAAGGTCCTCCGCCTCGAGGGCCGCACGCGCGGTGGAAAGGACGGGCCGTTCGCCGCCGCGCCGGCGCAGAAGCGTCAAAAGGAGCCGTTCGAGCACGTTTTGCAGCATCTGTTCGCTGCCGAACAGCTCCTCTTCCCCGCGGCGGTCCATGCCGCGCGTTGCGGGGTCGTCGAGCGGCGTCGAAAACGCGCTGCGGGCCTCCCGGACGATCTGCGCGATGCAGTCGCGTTCGGTGTCCGAGCAGCGCAGCACCTGCCCGCGGAACGATTCCATGACGGGGCTTTCGCACACAAACGAGGCGACGACGAGATTCGGCGCGGTGCTGCCCGCGGCGCGCAGCGCGTGGAATTCCATCGGCGCATGGAACGCGATTTCCCCGCGGGTCAAGTGCACGTCGCGCGCGCCCTGGGTGACGGTGACCTCGCCCTTATCGACGTAGACAAATTCCCAGAAATCGTGCACTTCGCCCGGGAATGAGAAATCCGGCGTATATTCAAAGTAATGGACGGTCACGACCGCCTCGACGGTCAATTTCTTTTGCAGCGCGGTTTTTTGAAATTCCACAGCCGGTGCTCCTTTCCCGTTTGGTTTTTCTCTCGTTCTTTTCTTTTCAGTATAGACGGATTTCCTACAAGCTGTCAATGCGGGAAATACGCAATTGTGCAAAAAACATCCGCAGGCGGGGGTGTACACGCGGTTTCGCGTGTATTATTCTATCATTGGCGGGAGGTTTCCCGCTGCCCTCTTTACGCTCTTTTAAAATTTTAATTTTCCCTGCGGGGCACTTCGCAGGTATCGTTTTTCTTGCTGGGGCGCTTTTGTTATCCCTTTTCTGTTTTTTGAAAATTCTCAATTTCCCCTTGACGCGCTTACCCCTTCGGGGCACTTCGCAGGCCGCAGGCACCGTTTTTCTTGCTGGGAGTCTTTTATTATCTCTTTTCTGTTTTTTGAAAATTCTCAATTTCCCCTTCGACGCGCTCAGGCCGCGCGGGGGCCCCTACTTTCTGCTCCTGCAGAAAGTAGGCAAAGACAGGCGCA
>CALWVT010000020.1 GCA_944385055.1 uncultured Clostridia bacterium
ATCCACGCGAGCTGGCTGTGCGCGGGCACGTGGCTCTGCAGGAAAAACGGGCTCTTTTTCGGGTCGATGCCGAGCGCTAATAAAAGCGCGTACGCCTCGAGCGTATTGCGCCGCAAATCGGCGGGCTTTTGGCGCACCGTGATCGTGTGCAGGTCGGCCAGCGCGAAGATGCACTCGTATTCGTCCTGCAGGTCGACCCAGTGGCGCAAAGCGCCGATATAATTTCCCAAAGACAGCGGGCCGCTCGGCTGGATCGCGCTGAAGATGCGCTTCTTGCGCGGCGCGGCGGTGGTATTCGGTTCCATAAAAAGCTCCTTTCTAAAAAGGTCCTTTCGGTATTTTTCAAAAGACGCGGCAAAATGCGTTCAGGCGTTCGGCCAGTCGCGCAGCAGTTCGCCCAACAGCTCGATGCCGCGCGTGAGGTCTGCGTCCGTCGGCGTCGAATAATTGATGCGGAAACTCCGGCTCGGCGCGGTGTCGTCGGTCAGAAACGCGTTGCCCGGCACGACGCAGACCTTCTTGTCGCGCACGGCCGCCGTGCAGAAGTCAGTCATCGGGATGGTATCGGGCAGCGTGCACCACAGGAAAAGCCCGCCCTCGGTCGGGAGGTACGAAAGCGCGGGCGCGAAGTCCTGTAACGCCTTGCACGCGACCGCATATTTTTTGCGGTAAATCGCCTGCAGGTTCTTTAAATGCGTTTCGTAGTCGTAGGTTTCTAAGAACTTGTGGATGACCAGCTGGCTCCAGATGTTCGTGTGGACGTCCTCGCCCTGCTTGCAGACGGTCATCTTCTGCAGCAGCGCCGCGCCGCCGGCCGCGTAGCCGACGCGCATGCCCGGGGCGATCGTCTTGCTGAACGTGCCCGCGTACAAAACGTGGCCGTCGTCGTCGAGCGTCTTGATGGCCGGCACGTCCGCGCCCGCAAAGCGCAGGTCGCCGTAGGGGTTGTCCTCGAGGATCAAGACGTCGTATTTTTTCGCGAGCGCGTAGATCTGGCGGCGCTTCTCCCAGCTCGTCGTGATGCCCGTCGGGTTTTGGAAATTCGGGATTGTGTAGAGGAATTTGACGCGCGGGTCGGTCTTGAGAATCGTCTCGAGCGCGTTGACATCGAGGCCGTCTTTCTCCATCGGCACGCCCTTGAGGACGGCGCCGTATGCGCGAAACGAATTTAATGCCCCGACAAAGCTCGGCTCCTCGCACACAACCGTGTCGCCGACTTCGAGAAGGCTTTTGCCCAAAAGGCTCATGACCTGCTCGGCGCCGCTCGTAATCAAGACGTCGTCGCCGGGCGTGTCGATGCCGCAGTGCTGCTTTAACAGCCTGCGCACGTCGTCGCGCAGGGCGGGCAGGCCCTCGGTCACGCTGTAGAGCAGCGCGTCGAGCGGCTGGGTTTGGAAGACCTCGGCGCTGAGCGCTTCGAGTTCTTTGACCGGGAAGGCCTCCGGCGCGGGGTTGCCGGCCGAAAGGGAGATGACCTCTGGGTCTGCGGCATACTTAAAGATTTCACGGATCGCGGAGGGGCGCAGGGCCTTGACGCGGTCAGCAAAGCGGTATTCCATGTTATGCATCGCTTCCTATACTAAAAATTTGATAAAAGAAAGAAGATTTCACGGCGCCCTTAAGATCTCGCAAGGGGCCGTTTCTCTTTATTGTATCATATTGTCCGCCGCTGCGCCACAAAAACCGCAAAGGATCCACACACGTTGTGACAAATCTTTAGGCGGGCGCCCCCTATAATGAAAGGGTACAAGCCCTCCTGCCGCGGGCGGGAGGCTTTGGCGCGAATGGAGGGATGGTTTCAGATGACAATGGAAAGGTTTCAGGCGGAGACGGGAAAACGCCTCGAGGACGCGCGCGTTCGGCGCGTGCTGTGGGGCGTATGCTTGGCGGCGGGCGGCTTTTTGGCGGCCAGGGCCGTCGTGTTCGGGCGGTGCGGGCCGTTTGGCGTCGCGTTTTTGGCCGCGTGCCCGTGGGAAGGGGCGCTGTTTGCGGCGGTGGGGGCCGCGCTGGGGTATCTATTGCCCGGGGACGTTTTGGTGCCGATGCACTGCGTCGGGGCATTGCTCGCGTGCCTTGCGATCCGCTGGGCGCTGCGCGCTTTGCGGCAGTGGAGAAATCCCTGCGCATTTGCGGCGTTTTTAGCGGGGATTTCGATGCTCGCGATGGGGCTGTGCGTCGCGTTTGTCAACGGCAGCACGCCGCAGGGGACGGCGTATTTTCTCGCGGAGGGGCTCCTTTCCGGCGCGTGGGGGTATTTTTACGCGCGCACGCGCGGGCTATTGGGGCGGCTTCTGCGCGGGAAATGGGAGCTTTTGCCCGCGGACCTTGCGAGCGCGGCGTTCGCGGCCGGGCCGGTGCTGCTGGCCCTTTCCACGGTCAAGATCGGGCCGGTGGGGCTCGGCGGGGCGTTCGCGGTCTTCCTCGTGCTGTTTGCGGCAAAGTACGGCGGCATGAGCGGCGGCGCCGTCGCGGGGATTGCGGCGGGCGCGTGCTTTGCGTTTTCCGGCACGGGCCTTTCGAGCGTGCTGGGCGCTTACGGCATCGGGGGGCTTTTAGGCGGGCTGTTTATGCCGCTCGGGAAACTGTGGGGCGCGTGCGCGTTCGTGCTCACGAGCGCGCTGGCGAGCCTGCCCGGCGGCGTGACGGGCGCGCGGCTCGAGACACTGTGGGAGGTAGCGGCCGCAGCGGTCGTGTTCCTGCTTTTGCCCGAGCGGGTCGAGACGCGCGGGCTTTTCGGGAAAATTTTAAAGCCGCTTTTGCGGGAAGGGACGGCCGAGCCGCCGCGCGCGGGGGATTTGCGAAAACAGGTGGTGCTGCGGCTCGACCACGCGGCGGAAGCGATGGAGGAGGTGGCAAAAACCGTGCAGCAGGTGGGTGAAAAGTTAGAAAAGGCGCGTTTGCCCGAAGGGCCGGCGGAGCGGCGCGGGCGGGAAGCGGCCAAACAGGCGCGCGGGCGGCTCGTGCAGCAGTTTTCGACCGTGGGCACCGTGCTCGAGGAGTTAGCGGGCGATTTCGAGCGGCGGGACAGCGAAGACACGGCCGCCGAACAGGGCGTGCGCGAGGTCTTTTATACCTTTGCGCTCGAGCCGTTGGACGTGCGCTGCGGGGTCGACCGCTTCGGCCGCATGACGGTGGAGGCGCTCGTCGTGCGGGGCGACGGCGCCACGGTCAACAAGGCCGAATTGGCAAAGGAAATCGGCAAAGCGTGCGGGCGCACGTTCGGGCTGCCGTCGTTTAGCCGGACGGCGATGTCGTGGCGGCTCGTGTTCTGCGAGCGCAAAGGCTGCCGGGTATGCTTGGGCGTTGCGCGGCACAACTGCTATAACGGCGCCCTTTGCGGCGACAGCACGCGCTGCTTTGAGGACGGCAGCGGGCATTACCTCGCGATTTTAAGCGACGGCATGGGTTCGGGCGGCCGCGCGGCCGTCGACGGCGTGATGGTGTCGGATTTACTCGCGCGCTTAATCGACGCGGGCATCGGCTTTTCGAGCGCTTTGCAGATTGTCAATGCCGCGATGGGCGTAAAATCCGGCGACGAATCGGTCGCGACGGTCGATCTATTATGCCTCGACCTTTACACGTGCGCGGCGGAATTTTACAAAGCGGGCGGCGCGTTGAGCCTGATTAAATGCGGCGATACGGTCGGGCCCGTCGACGCGCCGGGCCTGCCGATTGGGATCCTCGACCAGGCGGCGTTCCATCGAAGCCGCGTGCAGCTTTCGCCGGGAGACTGGGTGCTGCTTTTGAGCGACGGCGCCTTGTGTGAGGGCACGGCGTGGATTGCGTCGCTTTTGCAGGACGCAAACGACGCCACCTCGCCGCAGGAGCTCGCGGAGGCGGTCGTCGCGGGGGCCGTGGCGCGGCGCAGCGACGGCCACGACGACGACGTGACGGCCTTAGCGGTCCATTTGGCCCCGCTTTGACTTGCCCTTCCGGCCAATCTGTGGTAGACTGGAAAAAAACGCGAAGCGGGGCGCAGAAAAAGGCATGGAACAGTTCATTTTGGGAGTCTTCCTGATTGGAATCTCGGTGGTGATTGGCTGGCTCGCGCGGCGGGCGCACGCGGCGCGGCAGGCGGCCATCGGGGCGCCGGTGTCGGTCAAACAGGCGGCACAGCGGGTTTCGGAAGGGAACGCGGCCGTGCTGACCGTGTGCGCGCCGGTGTATGCGCAGCGGCGGCTGCGGACGGCGTTCGGCGAGAAGACAGACGCGGCGTACTATGAGGCGCAGGTCCTGTCCATTTCCGGGAAAGCGGCGGCGCCGTTTTACACGAAGGCCCCGCACGAGCGGGAAGTGTACCTGCAGGACGCGGGAGGCGGCGAAAAGCTGTGGGTGGACGTCGCGGCGTTCGGCGAGCGCGCGGAGCTTCTGCCGGATTTCCGCGAGACGGCCCGCCCGGGCAGCCCGCTGTTTTCGAAGGTGGAGGCAAAAGCCCCGCAAAGGCTTTCGAAGGCGCCCGACGCCTACCGCGTGCTCGAGGGGTATCTGCCGAGCGGCGGGGCGGTCACGCTGCGCGCGCGCATTGTCCGCCGCAGCGGCCGGCTTTTCGCGCAGCCGGACGCAAAGGGCAGTTTTTTGACGTACCGCAGAAAATAAGCAAAAAAACGGGCGGGAAAGGGAAGCTTTCCGCCCGTTTCAAACGTATAGATAGAGAATAGATTAAAGAAAGATAGAAAAAGATAAAATAAAAAAGAGGCTTTGAAAATCGAGGGGGCACGCCTTGCCATTTCACAGCGGCAGTTTCGGCACTTCCAGCACCCCGCGGCGCAAAACCGCGTGGAAGAAGAGGGGCTTTGCCCCGCCGGGCGCCGTATAGTCGAAATCGTACAGCATTTCCCCTAGATCCTGCGTGTCGGGGATTGCCGGAATCCATCCGCCCGGCCAGGAACGAAACTGCGCGGGGAATTCCCGCCGCCCGAAATACGGCGTGTGGAAGCTCTGCCTGCGCGCCATGCGCCGGCGGACGATGTCCTGGAATTTGCCGGGGTTGTCGCTTTTGGCGGCCTGCGGGGTCATTGTGAAGTGCGCCTGGATGACGTAGCGCACGTCCTGCAGCACGCGCGCGTCGGGCGATTCGTCCGGCCTGTGGCGCGGCAGGTGCAGCGTTGTAAATTGAATCGGATGCAGCACATAGATCCGGTCGATTACCCATTTTAGTCCCGGGTGGTAGTAGATCGCCTCCACGATGCCGCGCGCCGCCGAGGGCGTCGGCACCGCATAGGAGGCGGGCGCTTCGGTATCCGGCCGCGTAAACAGCGCGTGCGGTCCCCAGACTTCCAATTCGATCATTCGGAATCCTCCCCTCTCGGTTCGCTGTTTCAAGGATACTCGCTTTAGGCGGGTTTGTCAAAAAAATGGGGCCTGGGTTTTCTTTTGATCCTCTTTACCTTCTCTTAAATTTTTGATTTATCCCCTTGACGCGCTCCCCCCTTTGAGGCTTTATTTACCCTCTTTACCCTTTTCTAAATTTCTAATTTTCCCTTCGACGCGCTCAGGCCGCGCCGGGCCCCTACTTTCTGGCCAGCAGAAAGTAGGCAAAGACTGGCCAAAGAGGGCTGCGCCCCCTTTGGGATTCCCCCTCTGCGGTCGCGCTAGAGTGCCTTCGGCACAACCGCGCGAGGGGAGTGACGGAACTCCTAGCCGCTTCCGCGGCAGGAGCTTCCGCGCAGATTTGCGAAGGCGTTGCCGCAAAAGCCGTTTCGGACGCGGTACCATGCGCATTCGCGCATGATCGGCAGACTTTCCCCTTTGGGGAACCTTAGGGGGCAAGGGGGCGAAGCCCCCAAACGAAGCGGTGGAGGTGCGGCGGTTGTGGCGAGCGCGCACGCGCTCGCGGCCTTCCCCAACGGCACCGAAGCTCCAGCCGCGCAGCGGCGAGGAGTTCGGCCAGGTCTGCCGCGCCAGCGAGGACTTGGGGGTTTCCAAAGGGGGGCGTCCAGCACCCCACTTTGGTCCGGGGATTCGCAAGGGGGTGAAACTCCCTTGCGCCTGTCTTTGCCTACTTTCTGCAGGAGCAGAAAGTAGGGGCCCCCGCGCGGCCCGAGCGCGTCGAAGGGAAAAATTATAATTTTAATAGGCGTAAAGAGGATAAATAAAAAGCCCCGCGCCGCGTCGAAGGGGAAAGTAAAATTTTCAGAAAATGTAAAGAGGATAAAAAACCCCCGCCCGCGTCGAAGGGATAAACGAAAAATTTAAGAAAACGTAAAGAGGATAAAGAAAGTTCCCAAGCAAAAAACAGTGCCCCGCAGGGGTAGGTGCGCCAGGGGGATCAGTAAAAAATTATTAAATGGAATTGATATAGATTTGGAATCGATAAGGAGCGGACTATGCGAAAGGGAAGCCGTGTATTGGCCGTCATCTTGTGCGGCCTTGTTGGATTGTCGGGCATGTGGCTTTATCGGTCGGGGCGTTTCCCGTTTCCGTTTCACCGGGACACGATTACGGTCTCGCGTGCGGAAAGCCGGGTCAACGCGAATCAGTCGCCGTATACGCAGGTGACCCAGCGGGGCTGCTACGACAGCCTGCCGTCGGACGACTGCCGCCGGCTTTACGACGCGGTCGACGGGGTCGTGGACCATATTACGGATGCATACGAGGACGGGTATTATCTCCTAGAGGCCGCAGAGGCCGAGGGCACGTTTACGGAGGAGGATTTGAGCGCCGTCGTGGAGGCGTACCGCGCCGACCATCCGGAGAAATTCTGGGTGGTGAGCACGTATTGGTACATGCTGCCCGACGGCGGCGCATGGCTGCAGCTTGCAAGCCCGATCGACTCGAGCATGCGCGACGCGTGCGAGGGGCTGCTCGACAGCGCGGTCGCTGAAATTTTACAGAAAGTGCCGGCAGGGCTCTCGGAGCTCGACCGCGAGGCGGCGATTTTCGGCCTTTTGGCGGACCGGTGCACGTACCAGGACGACACGACGACGGATTCGGGCGAGCAGGACTGGGTGCCCTTTACGGCGTACGGCGCCTTGGCGAGCGGCCGCGCCGTGTGCGAGGGCTACGCGCGCGCGATGGAGCTTCTGTGCGGGAAGGTCGGGCTTTCGTGCCGCATCGTGCGGGGGACGGCCGACGGCGTGGGCCATATGTGGAACCTCGTGCGCATCGACGGGGCATGGTACCATTTCGACGCGACGGGCATAGACACCGGCCGCCATGTGGCATATTTCAATGTGACGGACGCGGTGATCGCGGAGGACCACACGCTCGACCCGGTGGGCGCGTACGGGACGCGTGCGTTTAACCTGCCGCTGCCGGCGGCGGACGCGACGGCCGCAAACTATTTTCTCGCGCGGGGCGTCCACATCGCGGCGCTCGACGACGATACGGCGCACGCGGTGGCGCAGGCAATGGCCGACGCCGTGGCCGGCGGGCAGGAGGTGTTCGCGCTGTATATCGAGGAAGGGCTCGATTTTGCGGACACGGTGGAGAAGCTGTTCCAGGGCGGGTCGTATTTTCTCGGGGACTGCGTGCAGCGCGCGAACACGGCGCTCGACGGCGAGGAGCAGATCGATTACGCGGCGATCCGCTACGTGCCGTGCGAGAGCCAGCGGGGTGTGAGCGTCCGCCTGCGGTAAGGCGTGCGTTCTTTCTATAGATATAGATAAGATATAGATAGAGAGCGCGTGGGCCTCCAAACGGCGGGAAGGCCGCCTTCCATGCGGGAAAAAGGGATTTTGAAAAAAATCGAAAAAAATTTGAAAAAAGGTGTTGACGGGCGGTCTGGAGTGTGGTATTATAATCAAGTCGCCGCGAGAGACACACGAAAGCGAGCCGAGAGGCCGCTCGGGAGCGTCGAACGCCGGACGGCACAGGACCTTGAAAATTAAACAACGAGAGACGAAAGGACCCGGAAGATTTCTTGAGGAAACTCCGAGAAATTGACGAGAAGCCAACTCGTGAAAAAATGGCGAGACGATACGCAAGCGTATCGAAAGTTGAGCTTAGAAGAGCTTCTAGATTTGATTTGAATGAGTGAGAGCTCATTTAGATACCATTTTTAGAGAGTTTGATCCTGGCTCAGGACGAACGCTGGCGGCGTGCCTAACACATGCAAGTCGAACGGAATTATTTGCTTCGGTAGATAGTTTAGTGGCGGACGGGTGAGTAACGCGTGAGGAACCTGCCTTACAGAGGGGGATAACGTTTGGAAACGAACGCTAAT
>CALWVT010000021.1 GCA_944385055.1 uncultured Clostridia bacterium
TTGGAAACCCCCAAGTCCTCGCTGGCGCGGCAGACCTGGCCGAACTCCTCGCCGCTTCGCGGCTGGAGCTTCGGTGCTGTTGGGGAAGGTCGCGAGCGCGTGCGCGCTCGCCACGGCCGCCGCACCTCCACCGCTTCGGGGTGGGGGCTTGCGCCCCCTTGCCCCCCAAGGTTCCCAAACGGGGGCGTTTGCCGGTTATGCGCGTTTGGGGGCTTCGCCCCCTTGCCCCCAAGGTTTCCAAACGGGGACGTTTGCCGGTCATGTGCGCCTGTTGGGGGCTGGCGCCCCCTTGCCCCCGCGTTCCCCAAAGGGGAAGCTCGCCGATCATGCGCGCCAGCGCATGGTACCGCGTCCGAAACGGCTTTGCGGGCAACGCCTTCGCAAATCTCCCGGAAGCTCCTGCCGCGCAAGCGGCTAGGAGTTCCGTCACTCCCCTCGCGCGGTTGTGGCCGCAGGCCACTCTAGCGCGACCGCCAGAGGGGGAATCCCAAAGGGGGCGCAGCCCTCTTTGGCCAGTCTTTGCCTACTTTCTGCTGGCCAGAAAGTAGGGGCCCGGCGCGGCCTGAGCGCGTCGAAGGGAGAATTAGAAATTTAAGAAAACGTAAAGAGGATCAAAAAGAAAGCCCCGCCTCCGCGTCGAATGGAAAAAGTAAAATTTTAAGAAAAGACAAGGGGATAAACAAAGGAAAGCCCCGCCCCACGTTGAAAGGGATAAAAAAGGGACAAAAATAAAAAAAGAAAGGAGCTTCCGGCTATGGGAAACCGAATCAAAAAAATCATAAAAGCCGCCGCCGCATGGCTTTGCGCCATGACCCTCGGGGGCTGTTCCGTCTTCGGCCTCGATGCGAGGTCCTTGATGCGGCCGCCAAGGCCCGTCGGCGAGCAGGCCGGCATCTATTCCCTGCTGGAAACCGCCGGCGGCGCCGACTTTACCCTGTGCTACCCCGAAACGGGCGACTTCCTTTCCGCCATTTTGCAGCACGACTTAGACGGCGACGGCAAGGCCGAAGCCCTCGCCTTTTACCAGACCGACGCCACCGCCACGCGCGTGCTGTTCGGCAAAGAGGACGGCGGCGGCACGTGGCGGGTAATCGGCACGTTCGAAAACCAGGCGCTGCAGGTCGACCGCGTGTGCTTCGGGGACCTCGACGGCGACGGGTGCGACGAGGCCGTCGTCGGCTGGGGGTCGAGCAGCTCGGGTTCGAATACGATTTCGTTTTATAAGGCATCGGACGGCGCGGTCGCCGAGGGTACGCTCGAGCAGACGTACCGCACGATGGGGCTTTTGGATTTCGACGGGGACGGCGCCGAGGAACTCTTTTTAGCCTATGTGCCGGCCGACGCGGCCGGGTTTACGGCCGCGCTGTACCGCGTCAGCGGGCTTTCGCCGCAGCTTTTGGGCCAGCTTTCCTGCCCCGACAGCGTCCAGCAGTTTTCCGCCACCCGGCTCGGCTTCGTCGCGCCGGGCGTGCCGGGGGCGATGCTCGACTGTTCGTTGTCCGACGGCTCCACCGTGACGGAACTGTTCTATTGGGACCCGGAACGCGCGGCATTGGCGGCGCCGCTTTCCGATACCGCGCAGCAGAATATCACCCAGCGCAGCATCGGGGTTTCCTCGACGGACTTTGACGGCGACGGCGTGCTCGAATTTCCCGTCGTCAGCCGCCTGCCGGGCTATACGGGCAGCGCGTCCGACGATGTGGGCAGCGCCGTGCAGTGGACGCGGCTCGAGAGCATCAACGGCGATTACACCACCGTCGCGACGGTCGTGCAAAACGCCGCCGACGGCTACACGTTTTCCCTGCCCGAGGCGTGGCGCGGCGCCGTGACGAGCGACTATGAGGCCGCCGGGAACCTTTTGACGCTGTCTTTGTGGGACGCGGGACAAAACGAGGCGGGCGCGCCCCTTTTGCGCATCCGCGCGTTTTCCGCCGCCGACTGGCAGGCCGGCACGGGCACCGCGGGGTATACCGAAGTGCTCGCAAGCGGCGGGCGCGTCATCGCGTGCACGGTGCCGGACCCCGAAAACGAGAGTGCGCTGGGTGTGGAGGATTTAAAGCCTTTGTTTCGACCGATCGTCTGGGAAGGGTAATTTCCCGTTTGGAGGTATGGTTTGCGATGAAAAAAATCTTAGTGGCCGAGGATGAACAGGCCATCCGCGAATTTGTGGTCATCAACTTAAAGCGCGCCGGGTACGACGTCGTCGAGGCCGAAAACGGCGACGAGGCGTTAAAGCTCTACGACGAGGCCGGCGGCGACTTCGACGTGGCCGTGCTCGATATCATGATGCCAGGCGAGCACGACGGCCTTTCCGTATGCAAGGAATTGCGCAAAAAAAGCGGCACGCTCGGGATTATCCTTCTGACCGCGCGCACGCAGGAAATGGACAAGGTCGGCGGGCTGATGGCCGGGGCGGACGACTATGTGACGAAGCCGTTTTCGCCCAGCGAGCTCGTCGCGCGCGTCGATGCGATTTACCGCCGCGTCGCGCTCGCCCAGATGCGCGACGACAACCATTTCAGCGACGAGATCCATTCGGGCGATTTCGTCTTAAACCTGCGCAGCCGCACGCTCAAAAAGAACGGCAAGCGCATCGAATTGACACAGGTGGAATTCCAGATTATGGAGTATTTCTTCTCGAACCCCGGCGCGGCGCTCGAACGCAGCGCGATTTTAAAGCATGTGTGGGGCGAAGGGTACGTCGGCGAGGAGAAGATCGTCGACGTGAACATCCGCCGGCTGCGCATGAAGGTCGAGGACCAGCCCAGCGCCCCGCGGCACATCGTGACCGTGTGGGGCTTAGGGTATAAATGGGAGGCGTGACGGCATTTTGAGCGAAAAGGACCCGCAAAAGAAGGAAAGGGCAAAGCGCGTCCGGCGCCGCCTGCGCGCGCGCCGCAAGGCCGTAAGGGAGGCCCGCCGCAAGGCCGCCCGCACGGCGAAGGCCGCCGCCGGGAAAACGGGTGCGATGCCTGTCAAGCGCGCAATCCGGAAGTTCAGGCGGCACGGGCCGTGGATGTACACATCCTTGGTCATTTCGGCGGTCGTGATTGTCGCGGTCGTGGCGGTGCTCTCGATGGCGGTCAGCCGGGTCACGTACAACAGCATCCAGACGACGCTCGACGCGCGCAGCGAGGAGCTCGGCAACGTGTTTTCGGAGGACGGCCGCTCCTCCCCGCGGGCGTTTTCCGCGGCGGCGCGGCAGTACGTCGAGAACTTCCCGAATAAGGAGAGCATGGAGCTCATGGTCTTTAACGCGAACGGCAAGGTCATCAACACGAGCCTCGGCTTTACGCCGCCCGACGACGAGGAGATGCCCGATTACACGCAGGCGCTCGAAAGCGGCGGCGCCTACGGCACATGGACCGGGAAACTCTCGAGCGGCGAAAAGGTCATGGCCGTCACGCGCGTCATCCGCAGCGACGAGGGGTCGTTTGTCGGCGCGGTGCGCTACGTCGTGTCGCTGCAAAGGGCCGACCGGCAGATCTTTTTTGTCATCTGCATTCTGTGCGTCGCGGGCGTGTTCATCGCGGCGGTGATCGTGATGGCCGGGCGCGCGATGACAAAGAAAGTCCTGCAGCCGATCGAGGAGATCAGTCAGACCGCCAAGCGCATCGCGCACGGCGACTTCGAGGCGCGCATCGGGCGAATCCGCAACGACGAAATCGGCGACTTGTGCCAGACGATCAACGAGATGGCGCAGGAGCTCGGCACGGCCGAAAAGATGAAAAACGACTTTATCTCGAGCGTCTCCCACGAGCTGCGCACGCCCTTGACCGCGATTAAGGGCTGGGGCGAAACGCTCGAGGGCGGCGGCCTTGACCCCGAGAGCTTCCGCAAGGGCATGGACGTGATTCTGCACGAGACGGAGCGGCTTTCGGGCATGGTGGAGGAATTGCTCGACTTTTCCCGCATGCAGAGCGGGCGCATGACGATGAACATGCAGCGGCTCGACATTTTGGCGGAGCTCGGCGAGGCCGTGTATATGTTCAGTGAGCGCGCGAAAAACGAGGGGAAATTTCTGCTCTACGAGGAGCCGGAAATCCTCTCGCCGGTCTTGGGCGACGTCAACCGCCTAAGGCAGGTGTTTGTCAATATCCTCGACAACGCCTTAAAATACACGGACAAGGGCGGGACGATCACCGTCACAGCGGCGGAGGCGGACGGGTTTATCCAGGTGCTCATCAGCGACAGCGGCTGCGGCATCGCGCCCGAACATCTGCCGAAAATCAAAGAGAAATTTTATAAGGCGAACCAGACCGTGCGCGGCTCCGGCATCGGGCTGGCCGTCGCGGACGAGATCATGCGGCTGCACTCGGGGAGCTTGGAGGTCGATTCGACCTTAGGCGTCGGCACGGCCGTGACGATCACGATCCCGACGCTCGAAAAGCTGCAGGAGCACTATGAGGAAGCGAAGACGAAATTAAAAGAAGAAGTGGAAGGAAGGGATGACGATGGGGCAAAAAACGGATGAAACCCCGAAATATATCACGTCCATCGGCGGGCAGGCGCTCATCGAGGGCATTTTGATGCGCGGGCCGAAGGTGATTGAGGTGGCCGTGCGCACGCCGGACGGCACGATTGACGCGGAGCCGATGGATTTTGTGCCGCTGCGCGACCGCTACCCGATTTTACGACTGCCAATCCTGCGCGGCGTCGCGTCGTTTATCGAGAGCCTGATGATGGGCTATAAGGCCTTGCAGACGTCGATGGATAAATCCGGCATGACGGAGTTAGAGGAGGCGACCGAGGAGGACTCAAAGCTCGACCGCTGGCTTGATAAGCACCTAGGCGACAAATTGGGCCCGATCGTCGCGGTGATTGGCGGGGTATTGGGTGTCATCCTCGCGGTGGCGCTGTTCTTTTTCCTGCCGACCGTGTGCTTTAACGGCCTGCAGAGCGTGTTCGGCGACGGGTTTTCCGGCCTGCGCAGCCCGTTTGAGGGCGTGTTCCGGCTTGTGATCTTTATCGTGTATATGGGGCTGATGGGCTTCCAGTCGGATATCAAAAGAATGTTCCGCTACCACGGCGCCGAGCACAAGACGATTTTCTGCTATGAGGCGGGGCTGCCGCTGACGGTCGAAAACATCCGGAAACAGCGGCGCTTCCACCCGCGCTGCGGCACGAGCTTTATGGTCTTGATGATCTTAATCGGGATTCTCATTGGCATCTTTATCCCGTTTGAAAACCCGTTTCTCCGCACACCGGTCAAAATCCTGTGCATCCCGATCGTGATGGGGTTAGGCTACGAGCTCATCCGCTACTGCGGCCGGCACGACAACGTATTGACGAAAATCATCGCGCAGCCGGGCCTTTGGATGCAGCGGCTGACCGTCAAGGAGCCGGACGACTCGATGATCGAGGTGGCGATTGCGGCGATGGAGCCGGTCATCCCGGAAAACGGCGAGGACCGGATTACCGTATGACGGCAAAGGAGGCATACATCGCGGCAAAGCGGCGGCTATCGGACGCCGGAAACGACGCGGCCGCCTTTGACGCGGCGGCGCTGTGCGAGAAATTCCTCGGCATGACGCGCGCGGACGTGCTTCTGCACCCGGAGTGCCCGGTGGAGGCCGGACAGGCGGCGGCGCTCCTTTCTGCGGCGGACCTGCGTGCCAATGGAGAGCCGTTACAGTATTTACTCGGGCATTGGCCGTTTTTAGACTTAGACCTCAAAGTCGGGCGCGGGGTGTTGTGCCCGCGGGAGGAGACGGAATTGTTGGTGCGCACAGCGGCCGCGCGGCTGCCCCGAAATGCACGGGTATTGGACCTTTGCGCGGGGACGGGCGCGGTGGGGCTCGGGTTATGTTCTTTAAGACCCGACGTGCGGGTTTTGTGCGGCGAAAAGGAGGAGGCGGCGCTTTCCTATCTTTTTAAAAACTGCGAAGCGTACCCGGATTTCCAAGTGACGCCGTTAAAGCTCGACGCCTTTTTAAAAAGCGACGCGCAACGAGTCGGGGCGCTCGACGGCTTTCTTTCGAACCCGCCGTACATCGAACGCGCGGAACTATCGCACCTGCAGGCGGAGGTGCGGCGCGAGCCGCGCGCGGCGCTCGACGGCGGCGAGGACGGCCTTTCGTTTTACCGCGCGATTGCGTCCATTTGGCTGCCGCTTTTAAAGCCCGGGGGCTTTGCGGCCGTGGAGATCGGCGAGCGCCAGGGGGCGGCGGTGCGGGCGCTGTTTTCCGAAGCGGGCCTGCAGAAGGTCGAGATCCTATTGGACTTTTCGAATCTTCCGCGCGTCGTGTGCGGCTTCAAAAGCGAATAAATGTTCGAAAAACGGTTGCTTTTTTTGCGCGGGTACGGTATACTGGAAGAAAGCCGCGGGCGGCCGCCGGAGCGCGGATGTCCCGGAAATCTTTAGGAATTTTTGACAGTCTGGCATTAAAAGGGCGGGAAAGCCCTGTGAAAAACGCTTCAAATGCCCGACGAAGGAGGGAGCCATTTGGCAGCCGAGAAGGACAAGGCGCAGAAGAAAGAGGAAGCGCTCCAAACGGCGCTGGCGCAGATTGAAAAGCAGTTTGGCAAAGGGACGGTCATGCGCTTAGGCCAGAGCCCGGCGCTGCAGGTGGAGACGATCCCGTCGGGGAGCCTGTCGCTCGATTTGGCGCTGGGCATCGGCGGGATGCCGCGCGGGCGCATTGTGGAGATTTACGGGCCGGAGAGCTCGGGCAAGACGACGCTCGCGCTCCATTGCGTGGCGGAAGGACAGAAAAACGGCGGCAACGCGGCGTTTATCGACGTGGAGCACGCGTTAGACCCCGACTACGCGGCGGCGCTGGGCGTGGATATTGACAATCTGCTCGTCAGCCAGCCGGACACGGCCGAGCAGGCGCTCGAGATTACGGAAGCGCTCGTGCGGTCGGGGGCGATTGACGTGATTGTCATCGACTCGGTGGCGGCGCTCGTGCCGCGCGCGGAGATTGAGGGCGAGATGGGCGACACGCACGTCGGCCTGCAGGCGCGCTTAATGAGCCAGGCGATGCGCATTTTGGCCGGCGCGATTTCGAAGAGCAACTGCGTCGCGATTTTTATTAACCAGCTGCGCGAGAAGGTGGGCGTCATTTACGGCAGCCCGGAAGTCACGCCGGGCGGGCGGGCGCTGAAGTTCTATTCTTCGGTGCGCATTGACATCCGCAAGGTGGAGACGATTAAAAACGGCACGGAGCAGATCGGCTCGCGCACGCGCGCGAAGGTTGTGAAGAACAAGGTTTCGCCGCCGTTCCGCCAGGCGGAATTTGACATCATGTACGGCGAGGGCATCTCGCACGTCGGGGAACTGGTCGATCTCGGCGTGAAGCTCAACATCATTGAAAAGAGCGGGGCATGGTTCTCCTATGGCGGCAAGCGCCTAGGGCAGGGCCGCGAGAATGTCAAGAAGCTGTTAAAAGAGGACACGGGGCTTGCCGAGGAGCTCGAAGAGAAGATCCGCGCGCACGCGGGCGAGCTTTACGGCCACAAGCCGAAGGACGCGGACACGGTGCGCCCGGCGATGCCGTCGGCGTCCCCGTCGGCGAAGACGCGGGCGAAGGCGGCCGCCGAGGCAGCGGCGGCGTCGGAGATTTATCCGGCGACGCCGGTGGCGGCGGAGGACATGCCGCAGGGGATGGCGCCGGAGGCGGCGAAGCCTATCAATATTGATATTTTAGCAGACGACTGATTCTTCTGCTGATTGTTTCTTTTCTTATCTTTTTTACGCCTATTAAAATTATAATTTTTCCCTTCGACGCGCTCGGGCCGCGCGGGGGCCCCTACTTTCTGCTCCTGCAGAAAGTAGGCAAAGACAGGCGCAAGGGAGTTTCACCCCCTTGCGAATCCCCGGACCAAAGTGGGGTGCTGGACGCCCCCCTTTGGAAACCCCCAAGTCCTCGCTGGCGCGGCAGACCCGGCCGAACTCCTCGCCGCTTGCGCGGCTGGAGCTTCGGTGCCGTTGGGGAAGGCCGCGAGCGCGTGCGCGCTCGCCA
>CALWVT010000022.1 GCA_944385055.1 uncultured Clostridia bacterium
AAGGCGTTGCCGCAAAAGCCGTTTCGGACGCGGTACCATGCGCTGGCGCGCATGATCGGCAAACTTTCCCCTTTGGGAAACGTGGGGGCAAGGGGGCGAAGCCCCCAAACGAAGCGGTGGAGGTGCGGCAATCGTGGCGAGCGCGCACGCGCTCGCGTTTTCCCCAACGGCACCGAAGCTCCAGCCGCGAAGCGGCGAGGAGTTCGGCCAATCCGGATAGCGCAGCGAGACTTGGGGGTTTCCAAAGGGGGGCGTCCAGCACCCCACTTTGGTCCGGGGATTCGCAAGGGGGTGAAACTCCCTTGCGCCTGTCTTTGCCTACTTTCTGCAGGAGCAGAAAGTAGGGGCCCGGCGCGGCCCGAGCGCGTCGAAGGGATAAATCAAAAATTTAAAAAAGGAAAAGGGGATAAATAAAGGATCCGTCGAAAGGATAAAAAAGGGGTTTGGGACCCCCCAAAAAAAAACAAAAACCGCCTTTTCAAAACATCCGCAGCGATGCTTTGAAAAAGGCGGTTTTCAAAAAGGTTCGATTTTAGACGTATCCGAGCGGGTCGACGGCGGTGCCGTTGACGCGGACCTCGAAGTGGCAGTGGTTGCCGGTGGAGTTGCCGGTGCTGCCGACGTAGCCGATCGTCTGGCCCTTCGCGACGGTGGCGCCGGCACTTGTCGCGACGCTCGACATGTGCGCGTACAGCGTGATGATGCCGTTGCCGTGGTCGATCGCGACGACGTTGCCGTATCCGCCGTAGCCGGAGCCGGAGATGCCAAAGCCTGCCTGGATGACGGTGCCGCTGTCGGCCGCGACGATTGCGGAGCCGTAGCTTGCGGGGATGTCGATGCCCTTATGGGTGGTGCCCCAGCGCGAGCCGAAGCCCGAGGAGATGCTCGTGCAGCTCGGGACGGGCCAGCGCAGGGAGCCGGTGCCGTAGCTCTGGCCGCCGGAGGGCGTGGAAGTTTCCTGCGAATCGTCTGAATCGTTTGAGGAATCGTTCGAGGAATCGGAAGACGCGTCGTTCGAGGAGGACGGCGTCTGCTGGGCCTGCTGCTGGGCTGCCTGCTGCTCGGCCTTCTTGCGGTCGGCCTCCTGCTGGGCGGCGATCTGGGCGCGGCGCTGGCTTTCGTTATAGTCGGCGATCCACTGGTCGACGGCGTCGGCCGCGGCGGCCTCCTCTTCGGCCAAGCGCTGGCTCTCGCTTTCGAGCGAGGACTCCTGGCTTGCCATGTCGTCGATGACGGACTGGGCCTCCTCTTCAAGGCCCTTTAGCTCCTTCTGCTTTTCCTGGACGGCCGTGCGGGCGTTCGCGGCATCCTCGCGGCTCTGCTCGATGAAATCCTTCTCGTCCTGGATTTCGGCCATCTCGTCGCGCAGGGTATCGATCAGCGCGGTGTCGTGCTCGGTGACCATGCGCAGGGCCTCGGTCTTATCGGCGAGGTCGACCATGCTGTCGGCCGAGAGCAGGATTTCGAGGTTTGTGGCCTCACCGGCCATGTACAAAGCGCGCAGGCGCTCCTTTAAAAGGACGGTGTCGGCCTGTATATCGGCGTCCTTGTCCGCAATGGCGTTCTGCGCCTCGACGATCTGGCCGTCGAGGGATTCAATCTGGGAATTGTATGTATCGATCTGGTCCTGGAGCGTGGAAATCTGGTCCAAGAGCGTATCGCGGTACGCTTCCTTGTCGCTTTTATCCTGGCGCAGGGAAGCGAGTTTTTCGTCATTGTCCTGTTTCTGCTGTGCCAAAGAGGCCTGGCGCGCCTTTAAGGTATCGAGATCCTCCGCCGCAAACGCGGTCGTGCCGATGCTCGCCAAGAGCAGCGCGCATGTCAGAAACACGACGCCCGCGCGGCGCAGCAGAGAATGGGTTTTGTGCTGTTCCAACCGAAAAGAACCTCCTTCTTCTTTACCAACTTTGTTACCAGCCGACGACGGCGCCGCCCTCCCGTTTCAGGAAGCGGCCAATCGAGATGGCGCCGCCGAGGGCCCCGAACAGAGCGCCCACGAGCATGAACGCGAGCACCATCGGCAAGAGATAATGGTGGATATTGATAACGCGGAAGAGCATGTCGATGCCCAGCGCGTCAATGACACGGTAATAGATAAAATCGAGCAAAAGCGAGGAGACAAGCCCCGCCACGAGCCCCAAGACGATGCCCTCGACGATAAACGGCACGCGGATAAAGCCGTTTGTCGCGCCGACGGACTTCATGATGCTGATTTCGAGCCGGCGCGAGAGCATCGCGACGCGGATCGTGTTGGCGATGATAAACAGGGACACGACGCTCAGCGCGATGACAATCACGAGGCCGACGCGCGTGACGATGTTGTCGATGCGGGTCAGCTGGTTTGCGAGGTCCGAATAGTCGTAAATGGAGTCGACGCCGTCGATCGCCTGGATTTCCCGGGCGGTCTCGTCGTACTGTGACAGGTCCTTCATCGAGATGCGGAACGAATCGGGCAGCCAGTTGTCGTCGCCCTCGAGACCGTCGAGCAGGGAGGCGTTCTCCTCGCCCAAGAGCTCGCGCATTTCGTCCATGCCCTCGTCCTTCGAGACAAACTCGCAGCTTTCGACGTTGTCGAGCTTGCGGATTTCGTCGCCGATGCGCAGCGCGTCGAGCGACGAGACGTCCTGGCGCACGTAGACGCGGATGGAGTTATTGCCCTCGAGCGTGCCCATGGCGCGGTTGACGTTTAAGCTGAACAGGCCGGCCGCGCCGGTCAAGAGCAGGCAGCTCATCAACACGGCGATGGAGGCGATCGTCATCGTGCGGTTGACCCACACGTTGCGCAGGCCCTCTTTGATTAAGTAACCGAGGCTTCTCACGCTTCGTTCGCCTCCAATCCGTTCGTATCCGCGACGATGCGGCCCTCGTGGATCTCGACGATGCGCTTGTGGAAGTGCTTGACGAGGTTATGTTCGTGCGTGACCATGACGACGGTCGTGCCGCGCAGGTTGATTTCGCTTAACAGGTCGACGATCTCGAACGAGAGCGCCGGGTCGATGTTGCCGGTGGGCTCGTCGGCGAGGATCAGGTCGGGGTTATTGACGAGCGCGCGGGCGAGGCCGACGCGCTGCTGTTCGCCGCCGGAAAGCTCCGCGGGGTAAGACTTCTGCTTATCGAGCAAATCGACGAGGCCGAGCATATACGGCACGCGCTTGCGGATCTCACGCCGGCTCGCGCCGACGATGCGCATCGCGAACGCGACGTTTTCAAACACGTTCATCGTCGGGATCAGCCGGAAGTCCTGGAACACCATGCCGAGCGTGCGGCGCAGATATGGCACCTCGCGGCGCTTGATCGCGACGAGGTCCTCGCCGTTAACCGAAAGCTCGCCGCCGTCGGGCTTTTCCTCACAGGTAATCAGTTTGAGCAGCGTGCTCTTGCCCGCGCCGGAGGAGCCGACGACGAACACGAACTCGCCCTTCTGTACCTGGAAACTGACATCGTAAAGCGCATGGGTGCCATTTGGGTAGGTTTTACTGACATGACGCATACTGATCAAAACTGTATCGCTCCCATCTCCTGGTAATCCGTGGGGCCTGTCCGCCGGAAACGGGCAGAAGTCCCCCACTTTCTCCGCATGCACCTCCATGATACACGCAGATGTGCTTTTTTTGATTCTTTAAAAGAATTAAAACCCGTTTCGCTGTAACCAATTTGTAAACTTTTTTTGCGTCCCGCATCGGGCGATGCGGACAGACGAAGGGCCGCCTCCCGGAGAACGGGGAAGGCGGCTCTTCGAACCAATGAAACAAAAGAACACAAAAAGTTGTATACAATTGGATGGCTGCAAACTTAGAATTTGACCGGGTTGCTGTTTAAGTAGCGCTTGACCATCAAAGCGACCTTGAAGACGATGGCGTCTTCGAACTCGCGCAGGTCGAGGCCGGTAATCTTCTTGATTTTCTCGAGGCGGTAGACCAGCGTGTTGCGGTGGACGAACAGCTTGCGGCTCGTCTCGGAGACGTTCAAGTTATTCTCAAAGAAGCGCTGGATCGTGAACAGCGTCTCGTGGTCGAGGCTTTCGATGGAGCCCTTCTTAAAGACTTCCTTTAAGAACATCTCGCACAGCGTCGTGGGCAGCTGATAGATCAGGCGGGCGATGCCGAGGTTGTCGTAGCGGACAATCGAGCGCTCCGTATCGAACACCTTGCCGACCTCGAGCGCGACCTGGGCCTCTTTAAACGAGCGGGCCAGGTCCTTGACGCCCTCGACCGGCGTGCCGATGCCGACGACGCAGTGCGTATAGAACTCGCCGGAAAGCGTATCGACGATCGAGCCCGCGAGCTTTTCGAGGTCCTTGCTGTCGATTTCGGGCTTAATCTCCTTGACGAGCGCGATGTCGGTCTCGTTGATATTGATGACGAAGTCCTTCGACTTATCCGGGAACAGGTTCTGGATGACGTCGTAGGCGGCGACATCGGTCTTATTCGTAATCTTGATGAGCATGCACACGCGGGTGACCTCGTTGTTGAAGTGCAGCTCGCGCGCCTTTAAATAGATATCGCCGGGCAGGATGTTGTCGAGAATCACGTTCTTGACGAAATTGCCGCGGTCATATTTCTCGTCGTAATACTGCTTGATATTCGCAAACGACACGGCCAAAAGCGCCGCATACCGCGCGGCGTCCGGGTCCGTGCCGAGCACGAACACGGCGTATTCGGGCCGCGGGCGGCTGCCGAACGAACGGTAGGTGTAGCCGTTGACGACGAACGCCTCCGTGGACGTCATCAATTCCGGCGTCACGCTCTCGTTGACTTCGCCGATCCGGCCCAGCTCGCTGCACGCAATGATGACAGACGTTTCATCGATGACACCGATGGTCCGGTCAATGGCGTCGCGCATCTGGTGGACAACGCCTTGGAACAACCTGTTAGACATAACTAAATCCCCCACTTTACTCCGATCCACCCCTGCGCACGCGCGGCGCCGGTTATCAGAAGACAGAAAATCAAATAAACACACAAACCCGGGGCTTTGCGGCGTTTTCGGCCGGGGCAGGCCCGGCCGCACGCGGCCCCACGTGCAATCTCACAACGAAGGTGAGAACTTCTCTGTTCTATTTTACACACTTTTGAAAAGGATTGCAACTAGAAAACGAAAAAATTCATAAAATTATCACAGCCTTACCGAAAAAAGAAGAGGGAAGCCACAGCTTCCCTCTTCCCCACAAACACATAAAGCCAATCTGTGCGGCGACTGCCTTAGTTGAGGATCGTGATTTCCGAATCCTTGTCGAACAGATGGCACTTTTCCATCTCAAATGCGATCTTGATCGTATCGCCCGTCTGTGCTGTGGAGGTCGGCTCAACGCGCGCGGTGAGGTCATTGCCTTCGCAGGAAACATACAGGTACGTCTCGGCGCCCATCAATTCGGTGACTTCCACTTCTGCGGATGCGATATACTGCGGGTTCTCCTGGAGGAACTCGGGCTCGTCATGCACATGTTCCGGACGGATGCCCAGCACAACTTCCTTGCCGACGTAGGCGTTCAGATCGCTGATCGCACCCTTGAGCTTGTCGGCCGGAATCGGCATCGTGCTGTTGCCAAACTTCACGCTGAACGTGTCGCCGGACTTCAACAGCGTGCAGTCGATGAAGTTCATTTGCGGGCTGCCCATGAAGCCTGCGACGAACTCATTGACCGGGTAATCGTACAGGTTCTGCGGCGTGTCTACCTGCTGGACAATGCCGTCCTTCATGACGACGATGCGGTCGCCCATCGTCATAGCTTCGGTCTGGTCATGCGTAACGTAGATGAACGTGGTGCCCAGGCGCAGGTGGAGCTTGCTGATCTCGGTGCGCATCTGTGCGCGCAGCTTTGCGTCCAAGTTCGACAGCGGTTCGTCGAGCAGGAAGACCTTCGGGTCACGGACGATCGCACGGCCCAGCGCAACGCGCTGGCGCTGGCCGCCGGACAGAGCCTTCGGCTTGCGGTCGAGCAGGTGGGCGATATCGAGGATGCGGGCGGCCTCTTCAACGCGGGCGCGGATCTCGTCCTTCGGGACCTTGCGCAGCTTCAGGCCGAACGCCATGTTGTCAAAAACGGTCATGTGCGGATACAGCGCGTAGTTCTGGAACACCATCGCGATATCGCGGTCCTTCGGCGCGATGTCGTTTGCGAGCGTGTCGCCGATGTACAGTTCGCCCTTGGAGATTTCTTCCAAGCCGGCGATCATGCGCAGCGTGGTGGATTTGCCGCAGCCGGACGGGCCGACGAGGATGATGAATTCCTTATCCGCGATCTCGAGGTTGAAATCGCTGACTGCCTGTACGCCGCCGTCATAAATTTTATAAACGTGCTTCAGTGTAACACTTGCCATACCATGTTTCCTCCTGATCCTTTTTGCGGCTTTCACGAAGCCGCGTCGTTCGTAATCGGTTTCCTTGCTAAGATGCATTTATAATAGCAAAATTTTTGGGATCTGTACAGACGTTTTTTATCCAAACTTTGCGGCCTTCCTTTATGGATTTCCGATAAAGTCCAAAAAGCCGGGGGCAAATTCATTCATTATGCCCATTACAAGTGTCAAAAAAGTCGCGGGAATTTTGCGCAGATTTTAGATTTTTCGCACAGATTCCAAGTTTTCCAGCGCGGAAATCTCTTCCGAAGACAGTCTCCGGCAGGCGGCGGGGCTGGGGAGGTCCGGCAAAGAAAGGGGGCCAAAGCCTACACGCCTTAACGAGAGGACGGGGGCGCCGACGGCGGCGCACATGCGCTTGACCTGGTGGAAGCGGCCCTCGTGGAGGGTGATTTCGCACAGAGGGTGTTCGCCCGTTTCGCGCAGGGAGAATCCGGCGGGCAGGCAGGGGCCGTCGTCGAGGACGAGGCCCTTTGCAAAGCGCGCGGGGGTATCGGCGGGGGGCATGGATGCCAAGCGGGCGAGGTAGCGCTTTTCGACGTGGCATTTTGGGGAAAGGAGCCGGTGGGCAAGGGCGCCGTTATCGGTCAATAGAAGCAGGCCGGTGGTATCCTTGTCGAGGCGGCCGACGGGCTGGACGCCGCGGCGCAAAAGGTGCGGGTCGATGCAGTCGAAGACGGTTTTCGCTCGTTTGTCGCGCGCGGCGGTGAGGACGCCGGCGGGCTTGTCCAAGAGCAGGTAGAGGAACGGGGTATAGTGGATGGATGCGCCGCGGACGCAGACGGTGGCGGGGTCGACCTTTTCGGCGGCATTTTTGACCTGGCGGCCGCCGGCGGTGACGGCCCCCTGGCGCACGAGGGCGGCGGCTTCTTTTCTGCTGATGGAAAGCTGCAGGGCCAAGAGTTTATCGATGCGCTCCAACGGAAGGCACGCTCCTTTCGTTTTTTCTTTCCTTTTATTATATAGGGTTTCGGGGGGTTTTGCTATCCTTTTGATGTTTTCCCCCTCGGGGCACGGCGCTGGCATCGTTTTTTGCCGGGAGCCTTTTGTTATCCCTTTTCTGTTTTTTGAAAATTCTCAATTTCCCCTTGACGCGCTCAGGCCGCGCGGGGGGCCCCTACTTTCTGGCCAGCAGAAAGTAGGCAAAGACTGGCGCAAGGGAGTTTCACCCCCTTGCGGATCCCCG
>CALWVT010000023.1 GCA_944385055.1 uncultured Clostridia bacterium
CGTGGAGAGATCAATCGTACCGACAGGGTGGCTGCCTCTTTCTTTCATCCCAGAAAGAAGGGGGTGATGCGAAAATGGATACGTATCAAATGATCCATTTAGCGCTGGAATTTGCCAGCGTGATGATCGCATTTCTTTCGTTTCTCTATACGATTCGAAAGAGATAAAGAAAATGCCTACCCTGCGCGCCATGCAAGGTAGGCAGGGCCGTTAGGCCCAAAATACCAACTTGTGAGGCAACCACTTTTGTGGAGCGATTGATCTCTTCGTTTTTATGATAACACAAAAAGCGCCGTTTTGCAAGCGGCGCTTTCTGGATTGCATCGTTCGACAAAATTTGTTATACTTTGTCGTGGAGAGATCAATCGTACCGACAGGGTGGCTGCCTCTTTCATCTTCGGATGAAAGGGGGTGGTGCCGATGCTGGATTTGTACCAAACGCTGAGCCTCGCGCTCGCAGCGGTCAATACCTGCCTCGCGCTGCTGACTTTTATCTTTACATTTAGAAGATAAAGAAAATGCCTACCCTGCGTGCCCAGCAAGGTAGGCGGGTCCAATCGGACCTAAACCATTACTTTGGAGGCAACCACTTTTGTGGAGCGATTGATCTCTTCGTTTTTATGATAGCACAAAAGGCGCCGTTTTGCAAGGCGCGCGCGGAAGAGATCAATAAAGAAAATGCCTATCCTGTCTGCACCAGGATAGGCATGGCCTGATAGACCGTTCCAAAATCTTGAGGCAACCACTTTTGTGGAGCGATTGATCTCTTCATTTTTATGATAGCACAGAAAGCGCCGTTTTGCAAGGCGCGCACGGAGGTTCCTGCAAATATCGGGTTGAAAACCGTTCAAAAAATGACAATTCCTTGCGCCGCGGCCGCAGAAAATCATGGAAAACGAAATTTTCCTGCAAAGAAAGCGCGGAAAACGTTGAAACGCACCGGCGTTTGTTATATAATTTAGAGAGTGCAGGGGCAAGGCGGCATTGCGCCGCGCTGACCCCTCCCATTTCCAGAATGCCCTTCCGTTTCTTGCGGGGCTTTTCCAGGCCCCGGAAATCGGCGGAAGGCTGCGACACCCAATTTCCCGCGCGGATGTCAATCCCCCGCGTGAACCTGTGAATGGAGGACAAGGTATGAGAAAGCTAAAGAAATGGATCGCGCTGGCGCTGACCGCCGGCATGGCCCTGTCGGTGTTTGCCGGCTGCTCCGGCGGCACGGCGTCGAGTGGAGCCGCAAGTGAGGCCGCGAGTGAAGCCGCTTCCGCTGCGAGCGAGACGGCGTCCGGCACGGAATCGACGAGCGGCGAGGGCGGCAACGACGCTTTGAAGATCGCGATCGTCTCGAGCCCGTCCGGCGTTGACGACGGTTCCTTTAACCAGGACGTCTACACCGGCATCTTAAACTTCATCGACGAGCATCCCGACAGCTCCGTCACGCCGGTCAAGGAGCCGACCGGCGACACCGCTGCGGCCGTCCAGGCCGTGACCGACATCGTCGCGGACTACGACGTGCTCGTGTGCAGCGGCTACCAGTTTGCCGGCATCGGCACGCTGGCCCAGGAGAATCCCGATAAGGACTTCATCCTGATCGACTCCTATCCGACCGACGCCGACGGCGCGACGGTCGAGGTGGACAACATCTACGCGATGACGTTCGCCGAACAGGAAGGCGGTTTCTTCGCCGGCATCGCAGCTGCGATGGAGACGAAGTCGAATAAGGTCGCGGTCGTCAATGGCGTCGCGTACCCGTCGAATATCAACTATCAGTACGGTTTTGAGTGCGGCGTGAAATACGTCAACGAGACGCAGGGCAAATCCGTCGAATGCGTCGAATTGCCCAGCCAGGCCGGCACGGATGCCTCCGGCAACAACATCGGCGGCAACTACATCGGCTCGTTCTCCGACCAGGCGACCGGCAAGACCGTCGGCGACCAGCTGATCTCCCAGGGCTGCGACATCATCTTCGTCGCGGCGGGCGACTCCGGCAACGGCGTGTTCACGGCCGCGAAGGAATCGAACGGTGCCTGCATGGTCATCGGCTGCGACGCGGACCAGTATGATTTCGGCGAGAACGGCGATTCGAACATCATCCTGACCTCCGCGATCAAGAACCTGCACCTTGCGACCCAGCGCGCGCTCGACACGATTGCCGACGGCACGTTTAAGGGGCAGAATGTCCTGCTGCATGCGGACACCGACTCCACCGGCTACGTTTCCGAAGAAGGCCGCCAGCAGTTGAGCCAGGAAACGCTCGACGTTTTGGCCGACGCCTATGAGCAGGTCAAGGACGGCACGATCGTCCCGGCCTCCGCGGCGGAAGGCACGCCGGACACGTTCACGGTCAACGGCTAAGCCCTTTGCTGCACCCCGGCTGCGCGCGAAACAAAGAAGATGCTTTTTGTAAAGACGTCATCGTCATAAAGGATTTCAAAGGCGTCATAAAGGATTGGCAGTATTGCGTTTGGAAGGATGAGCAAGCGGCTGCGCGGAGCGGTATGGCGCGGCCGGCGCGGGCCGGGGCCTGCAGCAAAAAGAGACGCCGCCCGCTGGGGCGAGACGGCGGACGTCTCGTCACAACGGCAGCACCCACAAAGGAGATGCGGGCGCCCCGAAGCTGTCCAATGGGGGATGGCTTTCCGGGGCGCCTGCCTTTTTCCGGGCGGGATGGAGGAAACTAGATGGAGCAAGAAGACTATATCATTGAAATGCGCCACATCACGAAGCGCTTTGGCGCCGTCGTGGCAAACGACGACGTGAGCATTTCCGTGCGTAAGGGCGAGATCTACGCGCTGCTCGGCGAAAACGGCGCGGGAAAAAGCACGCTGATGAGCATGCTGTTCGGCATGTACGAGCCCGACGAGGGCGAAATCTACATCCGCGGGCAGAAGGTGCGCATCCATTCGCCGAACCAGGCCACAAAGCTCAACATCGGCATGGTGCACCAGCATTTTAAGCTCGTGCAGAACTATACGATTACGGAAAATATCGTGCTCGGGATTGAACCGATCCGCCGGAAATTCGGCCTGTTCCCGTGCGTCGACTTGAAGGGCGCGAACGAGAAAATCCGCGCGCTGTCGAAGGCGTACGGCCTCGAGGTTGAGCCGACGGAGAAGATTGAGGACGTTTCCGTCTCGATTCAGCAGCGCGTGGAGATTTTAAAGATGCTCTACCGCAACGCGGAAATCCTGATTTTCGACGAACCGACGGCCGTTTTGACGCCGCAGGAGATTGAATTCTTATTGGAAATCCTGCGCTCGCTGCGCGACGGCGGCAAGACGATCATCCTGATCACCCACAAGCTCGAGGAAATTAAGAAAGTCGCCGACCGCTGCGCGATTCTGTGCCGCGGGAAATTGGTGGACGTGTTGGACGTCGCGACGACCTCGACGAAGAAGATGGCGAACCTGATGGTCGGCCGCGACGTGTCGTTCGTCGTCGACAAGAAGCCGCCAAAGTTTGGCGACGTCGTGCTCGACGTCAAGGACCTGTGCGTCGAAAACCGCGACCACTTTGATGTCGTCAAGCACGTGAGCTTCCAGGTGCACGCGGGCGAAATCTTCGCGGTGGCCGGCGTCGCGGGGAACGGGCAGGGGGAACTTGCCGACGCGATTGCGGGCTTAACGCCGCAGAAGGCCGGGAAAATCACGGTCAACGGCACGGATTTAACGAACCTCGGCGTGCGCGCGCGCACGAAAGCCGGCGTGTCGTATATCCCCGAAGACCGGCAGGCGGTGGGTTTAATCCTCGACTTTAGTTTGGGGGAAAACCTCGCACTAAAATCGTACGGCGACCCGCCGTTTTGCGAGCACGGGGTTTTAAAGCCGGACGCGTTCGTCGAACACGCGAAGGGCTTAATTTCCGATTATGACATCCGCGGCCAGAAGCCCGAAGGGCCCGTGCGCCCGATGAGCGGCGGCAACCAGCAGAAGATTATCGTCGCGCGCGAGATTGACCTCGAGAGCCCGTTGATGATCTTCGTGCAGCCGACGCGCGGCCTCGACATCGGCGCGATCGAGAATATCCACAAGCGCATGATCGCCGAGCGCGACAAGGGGAAGGCGGTTCTCCTCATTTCCCTCGAGCTCGACGAAATCATGAACTGCGCGGACACGATCGGCGTCATGTACAACGGGGAAATGACGAAGATTGCGGCGGCGGACACGCTGACGGCCAATGAAGTCGGCGAATTCATGATGGGGGTGAAGGCGCAGTGAACCATCGGACACATCCCGTAAAGCGCGCGTTCGTGAAAGTATTAGGCGGGCGGCGCACGCAGTCGGTCGCAATCCCGATTTTCTGCATTGTGTTAAGCCTTTTAGCGGCGGCGATCGTGCTGCTGTGCCTGGGCAAAAACCCCTTGCAGGCGTATGCGGGCCTATTGCAGGGCTCGGGGCTGTTCCCGAAGGACAGCTACGCCGCGCACCGCTCGATTTTAACGGATTTTATCAGCATGGTCGATAACTGGACGCCGATGCTGTTTGCGGCTTTGGCCGTCGCGATTGCGAATAAGGGCGGGCTGTTTAACATCGGCGTGTCGGGCCAGATGCTCGCCGCGGGCTTTACGGCGACGGTTTTAATCGGCTATTCCGACCTGCCGGCCGTCGTGGCGAAGCCGCTTGTATTTGTGATCGGCATCGTCGCCGGCGCGCTCGTGGGCGCCTTGATTGGTTTCTTAAAGCAGCGGTTTAACATCAACGAGGTCGTCTCGTCGATTATGATTAACTACATCATCCAGTACATCGTCAGCTTCTTTATTTACACGTATTACGTCGACCCGATTTCCCGCCAGTCGCGGGCGGTCGGCGCGAATGCGCGGCTGACCTTGCAGCAGGTGTCGATTGGGGACCTCAACACGGTTTTGCCGATTGGGTTTGTCCTCGCGGTTGTGTGTGTATTTGTGCTGCGGTTTTTGATGAACCGCACGAAGTTTGGGTTTGAGTTAAAGGCCGTGGGGGCCAATAAGCGCGCGGCGCGGTACGCGGGCATCCCGGTCGGG
Organism: uncultured Clostridia bacterium; assembly: GCA_944385055.1. GTDB lineage: Bacteria > Bacillota > Clostridia > Oscillospirales > Acutalibacteraceae > Caproicibacterium. Next base: position 4,997 of record CALWVT010000023.1, read on the forward strand.
AGCCGGATTGTGCTTTCGATGACGATTTCGGGCGCTCTGGGGGGTCTCGCCGGCGTGACGTACTATTTGGGCTATTACGCGTCGATTCAGCCGCGGACGCTCGCGGACATGGGCTTTGACTCGATCGCGGTGGCATTGCTCGGCAATTCGAACCCGGTGGGCATCTTCTTCTCGTCGTTCTTAATCACGGCGATCAGCAAGGGGAGCACGTACATGAGCTCGACGGTCGGCGTGCAGCAGGAAATCGCGTCGCTGATTACGGGCATCATCCTGTTGTTCTCGGCGTGCAGCGCGTTTATCCGGTATCTCGTGGAGAAATACCGCGTGCAGCTTGAGGAAGCGGATAAGGCCATGGCGGAAGGAGGGAAAGCCTGATGGACTCGATTTTTGTCGATGGGCTGTCCTTTGCGCTGCCGCTGTTCATCATCGCAATCGGCGGCATCTATTCGGAGCGCAGCGGCGTGACGAACTTAGCGCTCGAGGGCTTATTGGGCTTTGGCGCGTTCACGGGCGCGCTCGTCGTGACCCTGATGCAGAACCTGTTCCCGGCGAATTCCCAGGCGCCGATTTACATTGCGATTGTGTGCGCGATGGTCGGCGGCGGCATCTATGCGATGCTGCACGCGCTGTTGTGCATCAAGTTTAAGGCAAACCAGGTCATTTCGGGCGTTGTGATCAACATCCTCGGCATGGCGCTGACGGCGTTTTTGACGAGTGAGATTAACGACCTTGTGTTCGGCGCGGCGTCGGACAAATTCGTGCTCGGCGTTTCCGCGCGCGTGACGATCCCGGTGATTTCCGAGATCCCGGTGGTCGGGGCCTTGTTTAAGGATATGTACCCGTTTGAATTCTTGATTATCGGCGTGGCGCTCGTCGCGTGGTACGTGCTGTACAAGACGAAGTACGGCCTGCGGCTGCGCGCGTGCGGCGATAACCCGAGCGCGGTGGACGCGGCGGGCGTCGATGTGGCGCGCGTGCGGTTCGGCGCGGTCGTCGTGTCGGGCGCGTTGTCGGGCCTTGGCGGCATGTGCTTCGCGTACTCGATTTCGTCGCAGTTCTCGTCGAGCATTTACATGGGCTACGGGTACTTGGCGATTGCGGGCCTGATTTTCGGCAACTGGAGCATCCCGCGGACGCTCGTTGCGTGCCTGATTTTCGGGTTTGCGCGGTCGGCGGGGTACGAGATCATCCAGGTTTTGGGGATGCCGAGCAGCTACTCGGACCTTGTGATGATTCTGCCGTACGTGCTGACGCTTCTGCTGCTTGTGTTCTTCTCGAAGTCGAACCGTGCGCCGCGGGCGCTGGGGGAGATTTACGACAAGGCCAAGCGCTGAGGATTCTACTCTTTTACTCTCGATTACAAGTTCCTTTTATTTACTTCTTTTTTCCAATTGCGGGCGGCGCCGGTGGAAGGGGATTTCCTCTTTTCACCGGCGCCGTTCTCTCTTTTTTTAGGGGGGGCGCCCCCATTGCACCCCCCTTTTTTCGGGGGGCGGGTGGGTTTTTATTTATCCCCTTACTTTTCTTTAAAATTATAGTTTTTCCCTTCGACGCGCTCGGGCCGCGCGGGGGCCCCTACTTTCTGCTCCTGCAGAAAGTAGGCAAAGACAGGCGCAAGGGAGTTTCACCCCCTTGCGAATCCCCGGACCAAAGTGGGGTGCTGGACGCCCCCCTTTGGAAACCCCCAAGTCTCGCTGCGCTATCCGGATTGGCCGAACTCCTCGCCGCTTCGCGGCTGGAGCTTCGGTGCCGTTGGGGAAGGCGCGAGCGCGTGCGCGCCCGCCTCGGCTGCCGCACCTCCACCGCTTCGGGGTGGGGGCTTGCGCCCCCTTGCCCCCAAGGTTCCCAAACGGGGGCGGGTGCCGCAATGCTTTTGAAACGCGGTGCTTGCATTTGTGCCGCGCGTGTGCTATACTAAAAATGATGAGAGACCAGCCCACCACAAAAGTGGCTGCCTCGCAATGGCTTATTTAGGGCCGAATGGCCCCGCCTACCTTGCTCGGCGTGCAGGGTAGGCTTTTTCTTTATCCTTTATAAATTGAATAAAGGAAAGAGAGGAGTGCAATCATAACGCTGACAAATTCCAGCGCCAAATGGATTCCTTGATACCAATCCATTCTCCTCACCCCCTTCCATCGAGCGATGTAAGGAGGCAGCCACCCTGTTGCAGGGTTGATCTCTCAAAAAGAGTATATCAAACATTGTCGAATCACGCAAGAAACGCAGCGCACCAAAATGTGCGCTGTTTTTCTTTTGTGGGCAACGCCTTTCGCAAATCTAGCGCGGAAGCCCTTCGCCGCGCAGCGGCGGCGGGTTCCGCCAAACCCCGATTTTATAGCCTCTTTTGGCGCGCGGTTGTGGCGAAGGCCGTGCCAGCGCGCCAAAGAAAACTTTAAAATTGGGGGGCCAGGGGGCGTAAGCCTCCAACCCGAAGCGGTGGAGGTGCGGCAGCCGAGGCGAGCGCGCACGCGCTCGCGGCCTTCCCCAACGGCACCGAAGCTCCAGCCGCGAAGCGGCGAGGAGTTCG
>CALWVT010000024.1 GCA_944385055.1 uncultured Clostridia bacterium
GGTGCCGTTGGGGAAGGCCGCGAGCGCGTGCGCGCTCGCCACGGCCGCCGCACCTCCACCGCTTCGGGGTGGGGGCTGCGCCCCCTTGCCCCCCAAGGTTCCCAAACAGGGAACGTTTGCCGGTCATGCGCCTATTGGGGGCTTACGCCCCCTTGCCCCCTGCGTCCCCCGTTGGGAAAAGTTTGCCGATCATGCGCGCCAGCGCATGGTACCGCGTCCGAAACGGCTTTTGCGGCAACGCCTCCGCAAATCTGCGCGGAAGCTCCTGCCGCGTAAGCGGCTAGGAGTTCCGTCACTCCCCTCGCGCGGTTGTGGCCGCAGGCCACTCTAGCGCGACCGCAGAGGGGGTACCTGTAGGGGCGAAGCCCCTCAGCCAGTCTTTGCCTACTTTCTGCTGGCCAGAAAGTAGGGGCCCGGCGCGGCCTGAGCGCGTCAAGGGGAATAAAAATAAAATTTAATAGGCGTAAAAAGGGTAAATAAAAGCCCCCACTCCGCGTCGAAGGAATGAATTATAAATTTAAGAAAACGTAAAAAAGATAAAGAAAGTTCCCAAGCAAAAAACCAATGGGGGCTAAAAAAGCCCCCAACGGAAAAATAAAAAATATTTTTAAAAAATCAAACCACCGAAATAACGTCTCCAATCGTGCGGCCGGGCTTCTCAACGACCGCAAACAGGATGCGCATCAAATAATAATAAAACAGCTCCACATCCTTCGCCGAGCACGTGTTCTTCTGATAGCGGCAGTAAAATTCCAAACAGAAATCCGTCGTGTGCATGACCGTCAGGTACAGCGGCTGCGCCTCCGAGCCGTTTGTCAGCCACCGCACCTTATACGGCAGGCCGCTGATGCGCTCGTTTTTCAGCCGCAGCGGCAGCGGCTGATACGTCAGCGCGACGCCCTCGTACGTCATGTTTTCGCCGTGGTGGAAGCGCTTGGCCATCATCTTGCGCAGCAAAAGCGGGTCGAAGTCCGCGTGGCGGTAAATGCGCGCCTGCATCTGCTGGATCGCGCGGCTGCCCTCCAAAAAGCCCGTCTGGGCGCCGAGCACCGTGCGGCACGGATACATATGGATGCGCACGCCGCCGCAGAAGCGGTTGAGCGCCGAGGCGCGGCGCGACAGGTAATGGCGCACGGTGATGTCCGTCATGCCGCCGTTGACCTTCGACAGGTACGTGCGGATGGCCATCATCAAAAGGCTGTCCATCGAAATGCCCTGGCCGCGGCAGAATTCCTGTAATCTTGCGGCGGGTTCGGGCTCCAAATAATACGAATACTGGCCGACGTCGATCTTTTCGGTTTCCTGGAACGCGGCGCGCAGGCGGGGGTTATGCGTCTCCATCTGCGCCTCGCGCAGGCGGCGGCTGCCGGCGATGTCCGTATAGATGGGTTCGCCGAGGTCGAGCGTATGCTCCCAGAACGCGCGGTCCGCTTCCAGGCGCTTCTGGTCCTTTTCGCGCTGCAGGTCGCGCTTGAGCGAGGCGAGGTACGACGTGGGCGCGTGCGGCAGCGGCGTGCCGAACGCGAGGTGGCAGTAGACCTCCATGACGTCGTTGATCATCAAAATGATCGCGCTCGAATCCGTAATCATATGGTCCATCTTGACGTAAATGCCGTTGTAGCCGTCGGGCATCTTGACCATCGTAAAGGCATGCATCGGGGAATCCACGCGGGCAAACGGCTCGGCGGCGTCGCGCTGGAGCACGGCGACCGCTTCCTCCTCCGATTTCCCGGAAAGGTCCAGAAACTGCGGCGAAGCCGTCTCCTTTTCCACAATATACTGGCGCGGCAGGCCGTCTTTGGCCGGCTCGGTAAAGCGCAGGCGCAGCGATTCATTGCGCGCGTACTCGAGCTCGAGCGCCTGCCGCAGAATGTCGAAATCGATGGGGGCCTGCAGGGTCAACAGGGCGCTGATATTTAAAATCTGCGGCCAGCGCGGGAAACCGGTCACCATGTCGTACATCAGCCGTTCGGCGGAACTGAGCGGATACAATTTGCGGTCCATACGAAAACCTCCTCCCCCGCCTCGGCAGGAACCCAGGCGGGACGTTCTGTTGATGCGTTTTTGCGTTCGGAATGTCTCTCTCTGGAAATCGAAGAAAAGGTTACAGCATCACGAGCAGCGCCCCCGTCAGAAGGGCGATGCTCAAAAGCATCGAAATGGAATTGACCGTACACGAAAGCGGGTAATCCTCGCCGAGGGCCGCGGTGTAGGGCGGGTTGGCGCTGGCGATCGGGCTTAACACCGCGAGCACGAGCGCCTGGCGCACCTCGAGCGCAAACGGCAAAAGGCAGTACACCCCCGCGGCCAGCAGAAAGGCGAGCGCGTAGCGTATGACGAGCAGCCGCACCGCGTGGGAGAGCCCCTCGCCGGAAAGCGACAGCTTAAAGCCGACGCCGATCATCAGCATCGCGACGAACGGGTTCGCCTGCGCGCCGAGCTCTGCAATGGACAAAACCGGCGCGGGCACCGGCACGTGCAGAATCGCGACGGCGAGCATGACCATATACGTCATAAACGGCGTCGAATGCAGAAGCGTGCGGCCAATCGTGCGCAGGCTTGCGGGAAGGTCCGCCTTCCCGCCGCGCCGGCGCTGCTGGATGACCGCGCCGACCGCGCGCGAGCCGCCGTTGCAGATCAGCGAATTGCCCGTATCGAACAGGCTGATGGCCAGCACCCCGATGCTCGGCAGGAAGCTCTGCACGAACGGCATACAGAAATTCCCGATATTAAAGCCCGAGAAATTGACGGCGTCGAACGCCATCTCGTCCTTTTTGCCGAAAAGCCTCGCGAGCCCCGCACCGAGGAACACCATCCCCACGCCGATGCCGACGCTTAAAGCCGTCACGGCCAGCAGGGAGATCTCCAAATCGACGCGCGCGACGTTATACACGATCGCGCAGGGCAGCGTGATGTTGAGCATCACCTTTGACAGCGTGTGAAAATCGTCCTGCCCGAGCACGCGCACGCGCTTTAAGACGGCGCCGAGTGCAATCATGCACAAATACGCCGCCGCACGAAATAAGATCTCCTCCATGCCTTTCCACCTTTCGGGTACAATTCCTCCTTTAGTGTACCGCATTTTCCGCAAAAGCACAACGGGGAAAGCGCAAAAAGAGGCCGCTCACTTCGAAAAAAGCTGCGGCCTCTTGTTTGTAAAAATTTATGAAAATGTGAAAACGCAAAAACGCGCGCCTTATGCCTTGACGGAAGCGGCGATCGCGTCGGCCAGCGCCGCGAGGTCGGACAGCTGCGCCTCTTTGAGCGACGAGCGCAGCACGACCGGCGTGCCGACGATTTCCGTATTCTTCATTTCGAGCGCGACCTTTTCCATGCACTTATCCGAAACCGGTGCCCAGGAGCCGTTGCCGATAAACGAGACCTTGCGGTTCTGCAGGTTCAAGCGGACCATGTCGTGCAAAAGGTTCTCCATGCCGAAATAAGCGCCGTTGTTATACGTGGGGGCGGCGAAGACGAGGTTCGAGAAGCGGAACGCGTCGGAGATGATATAGGACGCGTGGGTCTTCGAGACGTCGTAGACGCGGATATTCTGCACGCCGCGCTCGGCGAGCATGTTCGCGAGGACTTCGGAGGCGTTCTGCGTGTTGCCGTACATCGAAGCGTACGCAATCACGACGCCCTTATCTTCGGGCGTGTAGCTGCTCCAGTGGCTGTACTTATCGAGAATCCATCCTAAATTCTTGCGCCAGATCGGACCGTGCAGCGGGCAGAACATCTGGATATCGACCGTGCCGGCCTTCTTGAGGACGGCCTGCACCTGCGGGCCGTACTTGCCGACGATATTCGTGTAATAGCGGCGGGCCTCGTCGGCGTAGCGGGTCTCGAAATCGACCTCATCGGCGAAGATGCTGCCGTGGAACGCGCCGAACGTGCCGAACGCGTCGGCGGAGAACAGGATCTTTTCGGTCGCGTCGTACGTCATCATGGCTTCCGGCCAATGGACCATCGGGGCCATGACGAACGTCAGCTTGTGGCGGCCGAGGTCGAGCGTGTCGCCCTCTTTGACCTCGATGCAGCGGTCTGCGAGGTCAAAGTCGTAGAACTGGCGGATAAACTGGAACGTCTTCTTGTTGCCGACGAGCTTGACGTCGGGGTGGCGCAGCACGAGCTCGCCGATCGCGGCGCAGTGGTCGGGCTCCATGTGGTTGACGATCAGGTAATCGAGATGGCGGCCGCCGAGGACGTGGTCGAGGTTTTCGAAATACTGATTCGACAGCGCGGAATCGATCGTGTCGAGGGCCGCGGTCTTCTCGTCGACGATGACGTAAGCGTCGTAGCTGACACCGTCGGGCAGCGGGAACATGTTTTCAAACAGGGCCAGACGGCGGTCGCTGCCGCCGATCCAATGGACCTGTGGGGCAATTTCACGTGTGCAGTACATAAAAATGCATCCTCCTTCTCGTTTCTAAAAACGACTTTCACGGTAGATTATAGCACGTCCCTCGAAAACGGGCAAGGGCGCAGGCGGGTTTTTGGAAGAATCGGCATCCTGACAAAAAAGCACGCGGCGCAACTGGATTTCCCGTGCGGACTCACGGCGCGGGGGCGGCAAGCAGCGCGCGCACCTGCTGCAAAAAGCGCTCGCCGGCCTTTGAAAGCACCTGGTATTTCTTCCACACGAAGTGGGCGGGCGCTTCCAGGCGGGGAAAAAGCGGGCGGAAGCACAAAGGGCTTTCGCCGGTCGTATTGATGAGCTTATCGAGCGTGACGGCGTAGCCTAAGCCCTCATCGACGAGCAGGGAGGCGTTAAAGATTAGGTTATACGTCGCGATGACCTGCAGCCTTGCGGGATCGCACTGGAACCAGCGCACGAGGTCGCTCGACTGCGATTCCTGCTCGGAGAGGATCAGCGGCACCCCGTAGAGGTCCTCGGGGGTAATCTGTTCTTTCCGGGCGAGCGGCGCGTCCTTGCGCATCAAGACCCCCCAGGTGTCGAAGACGGGCAGGCGCAGCGCGTTGTAGCGGGCGCTGTCCACGGCGCCGTAGACGATGCCGAAATCGAGCAGGCCGCCGTCGAGCTTTTCCCAGACGGAAAAGGCGTTGCCGCTGAACAGGTGGTAATGCAGATCCGGGCACGTGTCAAGCAGGGCGCGGGCCGCGCGGGCGACGATGCGCACAAGCTCGGTCTCGCCCGCGCCGATATAGAGATCGCCCGCGACGGTGTCGGCGGAGAGCTCGATTTCGAGCTCGGTCTTATGCACGAGGTCTAAAATCTCCTGGGCGCGCTTGCGCAAAAGCATGCCCTCTTCGGTCAGCGTGACCTTGCGCGACCCTTTCGTGCCGCGGACCAGAAGCTGGCAGCCGAGCTCCTGCTCCAAGGATTTTAGCTGGATGGATATTGTCGGCTGCGACAAATGCAGCGACTGCGCGGCCGATGAGATGCTCTGTTCGCGCGCGACGGCCAAAAAATACTGTAACGTCCGCAGTTCCATGGGATCCCTCCTTGCCGGCGGAACACGGGATTTCCCTATGAGTATACCACGGCTTTTTATAGTTTTCAATTATCCAACCGCATTGCGAATTTGTATTTGCTATCTTCTCGCACCTGTGCTACACTAAAAACAGCCGACGGGCCCGGCAAGGAACAACGAAACGGAGGCGCACAGGGAAAATGACAGACGCAGACCACGAGAGCATCGTCCAAAACCTGACGGATGCCGGCTGCGACAAGGAGACCGCCGCGCGGGTATTGGACTGCCTGCAGCGAGAGGACCTGTCCGGCGCAAAGCGCGCCCTTGCCGCCCAGCGGGAGAAGCTGCTTTCTGCCTATCACACGCAGGCGCGGCGGATTGACTGCTTGGATTATTTACTGTATCGATTGGAACCGAGCACTGCCTGCAAGGGGAAGCGCCGGCACAATTGAAGGAGGCATTTTTGAGGATGGAGACGATTCAGAACCAAACATTTGACGCCGAACGCGCGCTGTACGGCAGCGACGGTGTTTTTGTCAAGGACTGCGCCTTTGACGGCCCGGCGGACGGGGAAAGCGCGCTCAAGGAGAGCCGCCACGTCAAGGTTTCGCACTGTTTTATGAACCTGCGCTATCCGTTCTGGCACGACGAGGATTTGGAGATTGCGGATTCGGAGCTGACGCCGCTGTGCCGCGCGGCGCTGTGGTATTCGAAGGATGTGCGCATCTCGAACACGAAGCTGCACGGCATCAAGGCGGTGCGCGAATGCGACCGTGTGGAAATCGAAAACTGCGACATCGTATCGCCGGAATTCGGCTGGTCGGCGCGCGGGTTAACGATGCGGGACACGACGGTGCAAAGCGAATATTTCATGCTGCGGGCGGAAAACCTCACTTTCCAGCATGTGACGCTCGACGGGAAATATTCGTTCCAATACATTGCGGATTCGACGTTTAAAAACTGCACGTTCCACACGAAGGACGCGTTCTGGCACGCGAAGCACGTGACGGTGTATGACAGTGTGCTCGAGGGGGAATACCTCGCGTGGTATTCGGAGGATTTGACGCTCGTGCGCTGCCGGATTTCGGGGACGCAGCCGTTCTGCTACTGCAAGCATTTGACGCTTATCGACTGCGAGATGGTGGGTACCGACCTGTGCTTTGAGAAATCGGAGGTAGAGGCGACGGTCACGACGCCGGTGGTGAGCATCAAGAACCCGCTCGCGGGGCGGATTGTGGTGCCGGCCGTCGGCGAAGAGATTTTCGACGATCCCAACGCCAAGGGGCAGGTTGTGGTGGCTTCCGGCCATCCGGTATGCGCATAAGGGTTTTTATTTTTATGAATTGATTTTATGAATGGAATGGAACGGCGGGGCCGCGGCGCTCATTTTTTGAGGGCCAGCGGGCCCGCTTTTTTGATTTTTCCCTTTGCTTATCCTTTTTACGTTTTCTTGAAAATTTCATCTTTTCCCTTCGACGCGCTCGGGCCGCGCGGGGGCCCCTACTTTCTGCTCCTGCAGAAAGTAGGCAAAGACAGGC
>CALWVT010000025.1 GCA_944385055.1 uncultured Clostridia bacterium
CCATGCGCGTGCGCGCATGACCGGCAGACTTTTCCCTTTGGGGAACGCAGGGGCAAGAAAAGGTTAGCCAAAGGGGGCGGGGGCAAGGGGGCAAAGCCCCCAAACCCGAAGCGGTGGAGGTGCGGCGGCCGTGGCGAGCGCGTACGCGCTCGCGGCTTTCCCCAACGGCACCGAAGCTCCAGCCGCGAAGCGGCGAGGAGTTCGGCCAAAAATGGCGCGCCAGCGAAGACTTGGGGGTTTCCAAAGGGGGGCGTCCAGCACCCCACTTTGGTCCGGGGATCCGCAAGGGGGTGAAACTCCCTTGCGCCTGTCTTTGCCTACTTTCTGCAGGGGCAGAAAGTAGGGGCCCCCGCGCGGCCCGAGCGCGTCGAAGGGAAAAATTATAATTTTAAAGAAAGGCAAGGGGATCAAAAAAGCTCTCGGCAAAAAACCAGTGCCCGCGCCTGCGAAGTGCCCCGCAGGGGTAAGCGCGTCAAAGGGGAAATTATAATTTTAATAGGCGTAAGGAAAATTAACAAACGTACAATCACAAAAAACCAAGCGGCGCTTTGCGCCCCCAAAAATCCATAGGAAAGAATGTATCCTATAATACATTCTTTCCGCCCCGTTTATGCCATAATAAGAGCACATCGGCGCGCCGCCGGCGTTTCCAGGCGCGCGCCTGCAAAAGGAGATCCACCAAACCACAGTGTTTTAAGGAGGTTTTTTCAGGATGGGAATGACTATGACCCAGAAAATCCTGGCAGCCCACGCGGGCCTCGACCACGTCGTGCCCGGGCAGCTGATTGAGGCGAAACTCGACCTCGTGCTCGGCAACGACATCACCAGCCCCGTCGCGATCGATGCGTTCGAATCGTGCGGTGCCACAAGCGTGTTCGATAAGAGCCGCATCGCGCTCGTGCTCGACCATTTCGTGCCGAACAAGGACATCAAGGCCGCCGAACAGTGCCGCAAAACGCGCGCATTTGCCGGGAAATATGACATCGACAATTTCTTCGACGTCGGCAAAATGGGCATCGAGCACGCGCTTCTGCCCGAACAGGGCCTCGTCGGCCCGGGCGACTGCATCATCGGCGCGGACAGCCACACGTGCACGTACGGCGCGTTGGGCGCGTTCTCGACGGGTGTCGGCAGCACCGACATGGCCGCCGGCATGATTTCCGGCAAGGCCTGGTTTAAGGTCCCCTCGGCCATCAAGGTCGTGTTGAAGGGCAAAAAGACCGGCTTCGTCAGCGGCAAGGACGTAATCCTCCACTTGATCGGTGAAATCGGCGTCGACGGCGCGTTGTACCAGAGCCTCGAATTTACGGGCGAGGGCGTCGCGGACCTTTCGATGGATGACCGCCTGTGCATCGCGAATATGGCCATCGAGGCCGGCGCGAAAAACGGCATTTTCCCGGTCGATGAGACGACCCTCGCCTACGAAAAGGGCCGCTTCCAGCGCGAAAGCAAGGTCTATGAGGCCGACCCCGACGCCGAATACACGCGCGAAGTCGTCATCGACCTCTCCACGCTGCGCCCGACCGTCAGCTTCCCGCATCTTCCGGAAAATACGAAGACGATCGACGAGGCCGCCGGCGTCAAGATCGACCAGGCCGTCATCGGCTCGTGCACGAACGGCCGCATCGAGGACATGCGCGCCGCCGCCGCGATTTTAAAGGGCCGCAAGGTCCACGACGGCGTGCGCTGCATCGTCATCCCCGCCACGCAGCAGGTCTATCTGCAGTGCATCCGCGAGGGCTTGGCCGAAACGTTCATCGAGGCGGGCGCGATTGTCAGCACGCCGACGTGCGGGCCGTGCCTGGGCGGCTATATGGGCATCCTCGGCAAGGGCGAACGCGCCGTCTCCACGACGAACCGCAACTTCGTCGGCCGCATGGGCCACATCGAAAGCGAAGTATACCTCGCGAGCCCGGCCGTCGCCGCGGCCAGCGCCGTGACGGGCGTCCTGACGGACCCCGCGACATTGTAAAAAGGAGGCAGCAGCAATGCAGGTCAAAGGTACGGTACACAAGTACGGCGACAACGTCGATACGGACGTCATCATCCCGGCGCGCTATCTGAACACATCCTCGCACGAGGAACTCGCGCGCCACTGCATGGAAGATATCGACGCGGATTTCGTGAAGACCGTCAAGGCCGGTGATATCCTCGTCGCGAAAAAGAATTTCGGCTGCGGCTCCTCGCGCGAGCACGCGCCGATCGCCATCAAGGCCAGCGGCATTTCCTGCGTAATCGCGAGCACGTTCGCGCGCATCTTCTACCGCAACAGCATCAACATCGGCCTGCCGATCCTCGAATGCCCCGAGGCGGCCGAAGGCATCCAAAACGGCGACACGGTCCGCGTCGATTTTTCGACCGGCGAAATTTTAGACGAGACGACGGGGCAGACGTACAAGGCCCAGCCGTTCCCGCCGTTTATCCAGAACATCATCGATAAGGGCGGGCTGTTAAATAGCTTGCAGAAATAAAGAAGAGGGAGGCGCTTTCCGGCGGGAAGCCCTCCTTTTTCGCGCAAAAAGCGCGACGCCCTTGCAAAGACGCCGCGTTTCTGCTATACTAGTGGTGAAGAGAACAACCGCCCACAAAAGTGGTTGCCTCGAAATAGTGCTGAACCCTTTACGGGCCGCCTACCCCGTTGGCCGCAGGGTAGGCATTTTTATTTCTTGCTTCTCAATTCTTTTTGAGATAAGAAAGAAGTGCAAGAAGGACACTGACGGTTGTCAGCATCAGGATTAAGACCTGATATGTATCCATCCGGCACCACCCCCTTTCATCGGGGAGATGAAAGAGGCAGCCACCCTGTCGTGCGGTTATTCCCTTCAAGGGAAAGTATAGCAGAATTTGTCGATGGATGCAAATGAAAAACCGCGGCGCCCTTGCAAAGACGCCGCGTTTCTGCTATACTAGTGGTGAAGAGAACAACTGCCCACAAAAGTGGTTGCCTCGAAGAGTAGAATTGACCCTTACGGGCCGCTGCCTACCTTGTCGGTCGCAGGGTAGGCATTTTTATTTCTTGCTTCTCAATTCTTTTTGAGATAAGAAAGAAGTGCAAGAAGGACACTGACGGTTGTCAGCATCAGGATTAAGACCTGATATGTATCCATCCGGCACCACCCCCTTTCATCGGGGAGATGAAAGAGGCAGCCACCCTGTCGTGCGGTTATTCCCTTCAAGGGAAAGTATAGCAGAATTTGTCGATGGATGCAAATGAAAAACCGCGGCGCCCTTGCAAAGACGCCGCGTTTCTGCTATACTGATGGTGAAGAGAACAACCGCCCACAAAAGTGGTTGCCTCAAATAGGTGTTTAGGCCAAACGGCCCTGCCTACTCTGCGTGGCGTGCAGGGTAGGCATTCTTTTTACTTCCGAAGTCGGAGGTAAGTAAGAAGCGCAAGCAGAAGATTTCCTGCTTGAATCAGGAGGAACAAAGCCTCGTAAAGACTCATTGCGCATCACCTCCTTCTTTCAAAATGAAAGAGGAGGCAGCCACCCTGTCGTGCGGTTATTCCCTTCAAAGGAAAGTATAGCAGAAGATGTCGATGGATGCAAATGAAAAACCGCGGCGCCCTTGCAAAGACGCCGCGTTTCTGCTATACTTATGGCGAAGAGAACAACCGCCCACAAAAGTGGTTGCCTCCGAGATAAAAGTAAAGCCTATGAAGGCTCGCCTACCCCGTTAGCCGCAGGGTAGGCATTTTTTAAATCAATCCAATCAAAAAGGGCTGCTTCCGTTTTGCTGAAAACAGAAGCAGCCCTTTCAAGTTATGAAGAGGAAACCCCGGAGGAGAGCGCTTGCTCCATTCGATCCTCCGCGCGGCTCGCGGCGTCTGCGGCATCGTCCCCCGCACGGCTCGCGGCACTCTCCGTGCCCTCCATCATGCGGCTCGCCGCACTCGCCAGATCTTCGCCGGCCTTGCTCATCGCGTCGCCCGCCGCGGACGCCGCCTCGCTGACGGCCTGCCCCAGCGAAGACGGCGCGTCATCCTTGTCACAGCCCGCTGCGCCCAAGCACAGCAGCGCCGCCGCGGCCGCGGCCAGCGCCAGCTTTTTCCTTCGCTTCATGGTAAAAATCCCTCGCTTTGCTCGAAATCTCCGCGAAAGCAGGCCGTCCGATGGGCCCGCTTCGGCGTCTATCCCTAGCATGCCGCAAAGGATCGCACTTTATGCAAAGGCGCGCCCGGCATTTATTCCTCGTCCTCGAGCTCGGAAATCACATATAAGGGCTTCTGGTTCGCGTTCGCTTCCATCCATAATTTGTGATGTTCCTCTTCCGTCATGCCATTCGGGTCGGGCTTCCAGTACACTTCGCCGTCCGGGCCATAGGCGCGCAGCGTGTTGTACGCATTGTCCACATCCGCATAGAGCTGGTAATTCGCCGCGACCGTCTCGAGGAAATTTTCCACGGCGCTGACCTGGTAGGCCTTCGTCTGCTGCGTGCCGTCCGAAAACGTCGCCGTCACGCGGACAATCGTGCCGTTTAGCACCTCGTTGATGTGCGTCTCCGCAATTTTATAGGAATACGCGAGGTCGTCGGCTGTGATGGTGGTGATCGGGTTTTCATTTGCTTCCTTTTTAATCCGTTCGGCCTCCTCGGGCGTGTACAGCGTGCCATCCTTTTCGGCCTTCAAAAGCGCCGTCTCTTCTTCCGTCAACTGCGCCACGCAGCGGATGCGGTAGCAGCTCAAGTCGTCCTCGGGCTTGACGGTAAACGAGGAGAACATCTCTTCGTCCGGCAGCACCTCATACGGGTTCTGGTCGGGCATCGTCAAACGCTCGTCGTACGTGAAGCCGACGCCTTCGTTGCCCTCGAGGGTATAGGCGATGCTCTCAATATTGTTCCCGATCAGATGCAGATTGAACGAATATAGATAAATCGCGCGGTCATTCGGGAAATCCGTAATCCGCCACGAGCCGTCGAACTGGAACGCCTTCGCGCCGCCCGCATTGTCCGCTTTGACGGCCGGCACCGCGTCCGTGTCCGTCCCCGCGGCGTAGGCGGCCAGGACGAAGGAATTCCCGCCGCTCTGCGACGTCTGCGGGCCGCTTCCGAACGTCACGGCGCCCAAAACCACCGCCGCCGCGCAGCACGCGGCCAGCGCCGGGCGCAGAATCGAATGCCGCCGCTTCTTGGGGCCCGGCAAATACCGGTTTTGCGGCGCTTTTTCCGCCGCTTTGCGCGCTTCCTGCGCGGCCGCAAGCACCTTATTTTTCAGCGATTCCGGCGCGTGAATACGTTCCCACGGCGACCGGGAATCCGGATGAATCATCACCGTTTCCTCCTTCCAGCAATTCCTTGAGTCGTTTGCGCGCGCGGTGCATGCGCGTGCGCACGGTGGCCGGCCGGCAGTTTAAAAGCTGCGCGACCTCTTCGACCGAATAGCCCTCTTCATAATAGAGATGGATGACCGCCGAGAGCTTTGGCGGCAGCGATTCGACGGCCTCGCGCAGCTCACACGCGCGCAGCGGCTCGTCTTCGGCGGGTTTTGTACGCAGGTTGTCGTCGAGCGCCTGCGTGCGCCGCCGCCATGCGCTGCGGTACACGTCGTGGCAGCGGTTGAGCGTTACGCGCAAAAGCCACGCTTTCAGGTGCTCGTCCGAGCGAAACGCCGTCTCGTCCTGCAAAAGCCGCAAAAACACGTCCTGGAACACGTCCTCGGCGTCCGCCTCGCTGCCGAGCTGGCACAGCGCCAGCCGGTACACGCTGTCGCCCCAGCGGTCCATCGCCGCCTGCAAAAAGGCGTCTGTGCGCATCGGGCCCACGCCCCTTTCCTCTCAATTTCATTCTGAACACGGTTGAGCGGCCGGAAAGGTTCCCGTGGATTTTCAAAAATTTTTCGTCTATCTCCGCTTTCCCTATCATACGCTATTTTCGGGAAGGAGGCAAATGGCATGACGATTTCGCTTCACAAACGGGTGCGGCGGCTTCTCTTGTGCGTGCTCGCGGGGATTTTATGCGCGGCGGTGGTGGTTTCCGCGCACGTTTCCCGTGCGGACGGCCCGGCGGGGGAGGAGAACGCACAGCGGCTGTCGTTTTTGTCCGCGTGCGGCTGGGAGGCGGCGCCCGAGCCGGTTTCGGTCCGCGACGTGGAGATTCCGGCTGTGTTTTCGGATGTTTATGAGCGGTACAATGCGCTCAATGAAGAGGCGGGGTTTTCGCTTACCCGTTTGGCGGGCAAGACGTGCCGGCAATACGTTTACCGTGTGACGAACGGCGGCGGCGAGGCGCCTGTGTTCGCGACGCTTCTGGTCTATCGCGGCGAAATCGTCGGCGGGGATGTTTCCAGTGCCGCCATGGATGGGTTTATGGAGCCTTTGCGGCGCCAAGGGTAATTTTTTTGGGGGCTCCAAGCCGCCCCCTTGGCTTTTCTTTTTTTGGAGGAGCTTTTTTGATCCATTTTATCGTTTCTTAAATTTCTGATTTCTCCCTTCGACGCGCTTACCCCTGCGGGGCACTTCGCAGGCCGCAAGCGTCGTCTTTTTTGCCGGCTGCGCTTGCGGGGCTTTTGTTATCCCCTTTCCTTTCTTTAAAATTTTAATTTTTCCCTTCGACGCGCTCAGGCCGCGCCGGGCCCCTACTTTCTGGCCAGCAGAAAGTAGGCAAAGACTGGCCAAAGAGGGCTGCGCCCCCTTTGGGATTCCCCCTACTGCGGTCGCGCTAGAGTGGCCTGCGGCCACAACCGCGCGAGGGGAGTGACGGAACTCCTAGCCGCTTGCGCGGCAGGAGCTTCCGGGAGATTTGCGAGGGCGTTGCCCGCAAAGCCGTTTCGGACGTTGTCCCATGCGCTGGCGCGCATGATCGGCGAACTTTTCCCTTTGGGGAACGCAGGGGGCAAGGGGGCGTGAGCCCCCAAACGAAGCGGTGTAGGTGCGGCGGCCGTGGCGAGCGCGCACGCGCTCGCGGCCTTCCCCAACGGCACCGAAGCTCCAGCCGCGAAGCGGC
>CALWVT010000026.1 GCA_944385055.1 uncultured Clostridia bacterium
CGGTGCCGTTGGGGAAGGCCGCGAGCGCGTGCGCGCTCGCCACGGCCGCCGCACCTCCACCGCTTCGGGTTTGGGGGCTGACGCCCCCTGGCCCTCCACGTTCCCCATTAGGGAACGTTTGCTGGTCATGCACGTTTGCCGGTCACGCGCACCTGTTGGGGCTGCGCCCCCTGGCCCCCTGCGTTCCCCAAAGGGAAAAGTCTGCCGATCATGCGCGAATGCGCATGGGACAACGTCCGAAACGGCTTTTGCGGCAACGCCCCCGCAAATCTGCGCGGAAGCTCCTGCCGCGCAAGCGGCTAGGAGTTCCGTCACTCCCCTCGCGCGGTTGTGGCCGCAGGCCACTCTAGCGCGACCGCCAGCGGGGAATCCCAAAGGGGGCGCAGCCCTCTTTGGCCAGTCTTTGCCTACTTTCTGCTGGCCAGAAAGTAGGGGCCCGGCGCGGCCTGAGCGCGTCAAGGGGAAAATTAAAAATTTAAGAAGACATAAAAGGGATAATAAAAGGCTCCCAGAAAGAAAACGGTGCCTGCGGCCTGCGAAGTGCCCCGAAGGGGTAAGCGCGTCGAAGGGATAAAAATAAAATTTAATAGGCGTAAAAGAGATTAGAAAAGTAGAAGCCAAACTCCGCGCCGAAGGGAGCAGATAGAATTTTCAAGAAAACGTAAAAGAGGATAACAAAAGCGTCGAAGAGGAAAAAGTGAGAATTTCCAAAAAGGAAAAAGGGGTTTTAGGGCGCCCCCTAAAAATTACCGCAAATCAAAGCCGCTTTTAAAGGCCGGCGACGTAAACGCCGCAGAAAATTCCTTCAAGTCATGCAGCTCAATCGGCTCCAAATCCACAAGCCCCCGCGATAAAAGCCGCAGCGCCGCTTCGAAGGGGCCGCAGCGGCTGCCGACGAGCGTCACCTCGTGCACCGCAAAGGCACTCATGTCCACCTGCGTCTGCCCCGCGTACGTGCTCTTTAACACAACCGTCCCCTTGTGCCGCACAAGCGCCATCGCGTCCGCAAGGCCGCCCGGCGCGCCGGAACATTCCACCACAAGCTCAAACGTCCCCGCCGGGGCCAGCGCCGTCTTCGCAAACGGCGCGAACGCCTTCAATTTCTCCGCGTGATGGCCGAATACCGTCACGCCGCAGCCGCACAGCGCGAGCACCTGCGCCACCATGTACGAAAGCCGCCCGTCGCCGATGACCGCCGCCTCGAGCGACGGCTTAATATGCACCTGCTCGGGAATCTCGAGCGCCGCCGCAAACGGCTCCGTGAACACCGCCCGTTCGTCCGGGAGCGTGTCCGGCACCGCGTGCAGAAGATGCGTCTCAATCGTCATGTATTCGGCAAAGCAGCCGTCCTTGCGCTCCATGCCGAGCACGCGGCGGTCGTCGCAGTGCTTTTCGCGGCCCGTGCGGCAATAGACGCAGTGGCCGCAGCCCGCGTTCAATTCGCCGACCACGCGCTTGCCGACCCAGTCAGGGTCCGAACTTTCCACGACGTGGCCGACGAATTCATGGCCCATCACGCCGCGAAACGCCGGCCGGTAGCCCTTTAAAATCTCCTTGTCCGTGTTGCACACGCCGGCCAAGTGAATCCGCACAAGGCTCTGGGTTGGGCCCGGCACGGGCTTCGGCAGGTCTTCGCGGTAAACGGCCTTCTCGCCGTCAAAATAGATCCCCCGCATCGTCTCCATCGGTTACAGCGCCTCCTTCGCAATCGCCTGAATCCCCGCCGTGACGAGCGCGCGGAACTGCGGCGCCACACGGCCGGCCGTCTCCTTGACGTCCTCGTCGCTGAGTTCCTGTTCCGTCATGCCCGCGCCGAGATTCGAAATGCACGAGATTCCGCACACGCGCAGCCCCATGTGCCGCGCCGCAATCGCCTCGCACGCGGTGCTCATGCCGACGGCGTCCGCGCCGAGCAGACGCGCCATGCGCACCTCCGACGGCGTCTCGAAATTCGGCCCCGTAAACTGCAGATACGTGCCCTGCTTTAGCGGGATGCCGAGCTTTTCCGCCTCGCGCAGGAGAATATCGCCGAGTTTTTTCTCGTAAATTTCACTCATGTCCGGGAACCGGGGCCCGAGTTCCTCGACATTCGGGCCGATTAACGGCGACGGCACGAAGTCCGCAATCTGGTCGCGCAAAAGCATGAAATCGCCGGCCGCAAACGTCGGATTCACGCCGCCGGCCGCGTTCGTCAGAAACAGCACCTGCGCGCCGAGTTTCCCCATCAGCCGCGTCGGCAAAACGACGTCCGGCATCGCGTAGCCCTCGTAGTAGTGGACGCGCCCCTGCATCAGGACGACCGGGACCTCCCCGACGAACCCGAACACGAACCGCCCCTTGTGCCCGGGCACGGTCGAGACCGGGAACCCCTCGATGTCGTGGTAGGAGAGCGTCTGTCTGACGTCGATGTGTTCGGCGTAGTCGCCGAGGCCGGAGCCTAAGATCACGGCGATTTGCGGGACGAAGTCGATGCGCGCGCGCACGCTCTCGACGCAGCGCTGCAGTTTTTGGGCGATTGGGTTTTGCATGGCATGTGCCTCCTTTGTGAGATCCGGTCAGAAAAATTTTAGAAAATCGAGAAGGCCCGCTCCTAGTCTGCGGGGGCATCCGGCGGTAAAACCGGCAGTGGTTTCTTCGCGCTCTCGGAACGGAAAAGGGAAGCGATTGCTTTGCGCGGCCAAAGGCCAGGTCCGTGCGCGAAAGGTCCGGCGGCCGATTCCGCCCGTTTGCCGGCCCGCGGCCGGGGTAGTAGTAGTCCTTTCTTTTCTTTTCTTTACTTTTCTTTTCTTTACTTTACTTTACTTTTCTTTACTTTACTTTGTGCGGAATTGTCGACAGAAATCGGTTTTGTGTGTACAAAAACGAGATGTTTGCGTGCAGGCACGGGAATTTCATTATCTTTCAGTAATAGATACGGCCTGTAAATCTCTATCGATTGGCGCCGCGAAGTGATTAAAAGATACCGTTTCTGGATACCTCTGGATGTCAGGATTTGAAAGCGTTTGAGCAGCGGCCCGTCGAACAGCTCGTTTTCCACAGCGATTCCAACAGTTTTCAACAGCTTTTCCACACGCACATGGAGCAGGTACGCGAAGCGTGTGGCGATGGATTGGTTCCAGGCGCAGAAGTACCCGTTCTGGTAGATGCGCTGGTAGAGCTTGAGGACGATGGCGAACCCGTCGAGACCGCAGGCGGCCTCGAGGAGGTCGAACTTTTCGTCGAGGTTGACATCGAGGGGAAAGTAATCGATTCCTTTTTTGTCGGTTTGCATAGGTTGCAACAACTCCTTTCACTTTACCGGACGGCAAGGGGGGAGAATTTGCTTTTTTTATGCAACCGAAAAAAATTTTATTTTTTCTTTGGATTTCGGTTTTTTATCGAAATCGGGTTTTTGGTTTTTTTGCGCGGGGGCGCGGGGGTTCTTTTTTATCTTTTTTACGCCTATTAAACTTTTTTCTTTTTCCCTTCGACGCGGGGGCGGGGCATTTTTTCTATCCTCTTTACCTTTCTTTAAAATTATAATTTCTCCCTTCGACGCGCTCAGGCCGCGCCGGGCCCCTACTTTCTGGCCAGCAGAAAGTAGGCAAAGACTGGCCAAAGAGGGCTGCGCCCCCTTTGGGATTCCCCCCCTGACCCCCCAATTTTAAAGTTTTCTTTGGCGCGCTAGAGTGGCCTGCGGCCACAACCGCGCGAGGGGAGTGACGGAACTCCTAGCCGCTTCGCGGCAGGAGCTTCCGCGAGATTTGCGGAGGCGTTGCCGCAAAAGCCGTTTCGGACGTTGTCCCATGCGCGTTCGCGCATGACCGGCGAACGTCCCCTAACGGGAACCTTGGGGGGCCAGGGGGCGCAGCCCCCAACAGGCGCGCATGACCGGCAAACGTCCCCCAACGGGGAACGCGGGGGGCCGGGGCGCAGCCCCCAAACAGGCGCGTGACCGGCGGGCTTTTCCCTTTGGGGAACCTTGGGGGGCCAGGGGGCGCAGCCCCCACCCCGAAGCGGTGGAGGTGCGGCAATCGTGGCGAGCGCGCACGCGCTCGCGGCTTTCCCCAACGGCACCGAAGCTCCAGCCGCGAAGCGGCGAGGAGTTCGGCTAAATTTACCGCGCCAGCGAGGACTTGGGGGTTTCCAAAGGGGGGCGTCCAGCACCCCACTTTGGTCCGGGGATTCGCAAGGGGGTGAAACTCCCTTGCGCCTGTCTTTGCCTACTTTCTGCAGGAGCAGAAAGTAGGGGCCCCCGCGCGGCCCGAGCGCGTCGAAGGGGAAAGAAAAAATTTAAGAGAAGGTAAAAAAGATAGAAAAAGCCCACCCGCCCTTAAAGCGAAAAGAAAAAACCCCTCACCGCTGTCCGTAGCGATGCGCCGCGAAATCCTTCATAAAAGCAATGTCCGAAGGTGCGAGCGGGTCGGGCCGCCGCCCCATCGCGCGGATGCGCCAGTAAATCTCCGCCGTCATCTCCAATACCCGCGCCACTTTAAACGCCGCCTTCAGGTTTGCGCCGACGCAGACCGCGCCGTGCGACTTCAATAAGCACGCGTTCGCTTCCCCCGATAGCTTTTCCGCACATGCCGCCGCGAGTTCCGCACTGCCCGGCAGGAAATACGCGCACGTCTCCACCGGCGCGCCGAGCGCCTGCGCCGCCTCGTCAATGCAAAGCGGAATCCCTTCCCCAATGCATGAGAAAACCGTCGAATAAATCGGGTGCGTGTGCACCACCGCGCCGACGTCCGGCCGCGCGCGGTATACCGCGAGATGAAGCCCGGTCTCGATCGACGGCTTGCGCGTGCCCTCCAAAATCTTCCCGTCGAGGTCCATGCACACGATGTCGTCCTCGACGCACGTGTCGTAATCCATGCCGCTCGGCGTGATATAGACGCGGCCCGCCGCGCGGTCGCAGACGCTCAAATTTCCCCATGTCTCCACCGTCAGACCCGCATGCAGCAGCGTCTTGCCGGCGTCTAAAATGTTCCGTTTATATTCATTCATGGTTTGTCCTCCCAGAAAAGCGGCAGCATGCTTTCGCCCGCCGCGGGGGCCTTGACCCCCAGAAAATCCGCGACCGTCGCGCCCTCGTCGGCATACGTCGCGCGCTCGCCGAGTGAAACCGGCCGCACGCGCGGGCCGTAAAACAGCATCGGGATATATTCGCGCGTGTGGTCCGTGCCGTGCCACGTCGGGTCGCAGCCGTGGTCGGCCGTCAAAATTAACAGATCGTCCGGCCCCATCTTTTTGGTAATTTCCGGCAGGCGGCGGTCAAACGCCATCAGCGCGTCCGCATAGCCCTGCACGTCGCGGCGGTGGCCGTATTTCATGTCGTAATCGACCAGATTCGTATAAAGCAGCCCCTCGTGCACGCGGTCCATCGCGTCGAGCGTCTTCTGCACGCCGTCGCCGTTATTTTCGGTATGAATGCTTTCCGTAAAGCCGCGGCCGGCGAAAATATCGTGAATTTTGCCGATTGCGACCGAGGGAAGCCCCGCTTCTTTCACGAGATCCGGCACGGTCACGCCGACCGGCGCAAGCGAAAAATCGCGGCGTTCGGCCGTGCGCACGAAGTGGCCCGGCGTGCCGATAAACGGCCGCGCGATCACGCGCCCGACGCCCAGGGGGCCTTTTAGCATTTCGCGGGCAATTTCGCAGATTTTATACAATTCGTCTACTTTCACGACATCCGCATGCGCGGCGATTTGGAACACGCTGTCGGCGGAGGTATAGACGATGGGGCGGCCGGTGCGCAGGTGTTCGGGGCCTAGGCGCTCGATGATTTCGGTACCGGAGGCGACGCAGTTGCCGAGCGTGCCGCGGCCGATGGCCCGTTCGAAGGCTTTGAGGAAATCGGCCGGGAAGCCGTTTGGGAACGTCGGGAATTTTTCGGGGGTGATGACGCCGGCCATTTCCCAGTGCCCGGCGGTGGTATCCTTGCCGGCGGAGCGTTCGCGGGCTTTGCCCCAGGCGCCGCGCGGCAGGTCCGTGGCCGCGACCCCGGGCGCCGCCTCAATATTTCCGATGCCTAAAGATTCCATATTTGGCAGAGAAAAACCCTTCGCGTTTTCGGCGATATGCAGAAGGGTATTCGCGCCGTCGTCGCCATAGGCTTTGGCGTCCGGCAGGGAACCGACGCCGAAGCTATCGAGGACGATCCATATGACCCGCATAGAGGGTGCCTCCTTTTTATCTTTTTCTTTATTAAGTATGCCATGATTCGCGGGGGTTTGCAAGGGGGGCGGCGGCCCCCCTTGACGCTCTTTTTTGTTTTTCTCTTTTTTCTTATTTCTTAAATTTTTGATTTTTCCCTTTGACGCGCTCGGGCTTTTTACTTTGTTTATCCCCTTTCCCTTCTCTTAAAATTTTTTCTTTTCCCTTCGACGCGGCGCGGGGCTTCTTTTTTATCCTCTTTACATTTTCTGAAAATTTTACTTTTCCCTTCGACGCGCTCAGGCCGCGCCGGGCCCCTACTTTCTGGCCAGCAGAAAGTAGGCAAAGACTGGCCAAAGAGGGCTGCGCCCCCTTTGGGATTCCCCCTCTGCGGTCGCGCTAGAGTGGCCTGCGGCCACAACCGCGCGAGGGGAGTGACGGAACTCCTAGCCGCTTCGCGGCAGGAGCTTCCGCGAGATTTGCGAAGGCGTTGCCGCAAAAGCCGTTTCGGACGCGGTACCATGCGCTGGCGCGCATGATCGGCAAACTTT
>CALWVT010000027.1 GCA_944385055.1 uncultured Clostridia bacterium
TTGGCCAGTCTTTGCCTACTTTCTGCTGGCCAGAAAGTAGGGGCCCGGCGCGGCCTGAGCGCGTCGAAGGGATAAATGAGAAATTTAAGAGAAGGTAAAGAGGATAAAAAGAAAGTCTCGAGCGCGTCGAAGGGAAAACTATAATTTTAAAGAAACGTAAAGGGCATCAAAAATGCCCCGCAAGCGCAGCCTGCAAAAAAACTAGCGCCTACGGCCTGCGAAGTGCCCCGCAGGGGTAAGCGCGCTAAAGGGAAAAATTAATTTTAAAAAAGAAAGACGCATACAAAAATGAAGCCCTCAAAGCATCTTAAAATTACATGCAATTTCTTTTGCATGATTCGACAAATTCTGCTATACTGTCTTTTGAAAAGAACAACCGTAAACAGGGTGGCTGCCTCTTTCATCTTCGGATGAAAGGAGGTGAAGCAGATGGACACCTACCAAATCCTGAGTCTCACACTTCAGGCCTGTAGCCTCCTTCTGACTCTGCTTTCTTTTTTCCTTTCCTATACGGATAGAAAATAAAGAAAAAGCCTACCCTGCAGCATCAGGGTAGGCGGGCCCATTCGGGCAAGCAACATTCTGAGGCAACCACTTTTGTGGGCGGTTGTTCTTTTCACTTCTAGAATAGCACATCCCCGGCGTTTTTGCAAGGACGTCGGGGATGTTTATATAAAATTCTTTACTTCGAAAATACCATCTGATTCATCACAAGCCCCGTTATGAGCTTCGGATAAAAATACGTGCTCTTCTGCGGCATCTTTTCGCCCGCGGCGGCGACATCCCGAATCTCTTCGACGCGCGTGGGATTCACGAAAAACGCGCACTGGCTCTCGCCGCCCCGTACGCTTTCCAGGGCCTCGTCGAAATCGCGCGTGTAGCGCAAATTCCGCTGTGCGGCCATATTCTGCGGGTCAATGCCGAAAAACGGCTCGAGCACGAGCTTGTGGAGCACCGAGACGTCGAGGTTCTGGCTTGCGCGGCTCTTCCCCGGCAGGGCCGCCTCCATCGCGTGCGGGTCCGAAAGCGTCAAAAGCGCCCAAGCGTCGCCGCCCGTATAGCACGCAAACGCCTTTTCCCCGGCCCGGTACGCGTCGTCGAGCGCGGGGCGGATGGCGTCTAAACCCTTCCGCTCCTCCACGCGAAAATGCGCGCGGCAGAAATCGAGGAGCTTTTCGCGGTCGAACCCTTCGACGCCGTACACGAGCCGGTGCGTCGGGAACACGACAAGCCCCGGGTCCTCGAGGTCGACGAGCATCATCATGCAATAATCGGGCTCGGGGGAAATCACGCCCTCGTCGCGGCAGAAATTGCGGAAACGCAGCGCCGTCTCGTAGCGGTGGTGGCCGTCGGCGATGAACAGCTGCCGCGGCGCAAAATCGTCGCAGATCGCGCCGATCGCGACGGGGTCATTGACAATCCAGAGCCGGTGGGTAACGGCGCCGTCGGAAAATTCGTAGCGCGGCGTATCGCGGCTCAATAAATCGAGGCGGCGGCGCGTGCGGTGGTCCTCGTCGCGGTAGAGCGAATAGATCTGGCTGAAATTGCAGTACGTCGTGCGCATCAAGGCAAAGCGGTCCTCTTTGGCCTTGCTTAGAGTCTCCTCATGCGGGAGAATCACACCGCTTTCGAACGGCTCGAGCTTGACGCGGCCAATCACGCCCTTGATGCGCTTTTTTTCGCCGTATGCTTCGAATTCCTCTTCATAAATATACAGCCCCGGCTGCGTGTCGCGGCGCAGGATGCCTGCGGAAAGCCAATCCTGCAGGTCACGCGCGGCGGCGGCATACGGGTCTTCGCCGCGCGGCAATTCGAGGCGGACGACGTTATAGGGATTTTCGGCGAGGTACGCTTTGCGCTGTTCCTCCGAAAGGATATCGTAGGGCGGACACGTCAGCGTGGCGATCTCGCCCGCTTTTTCGGTGTAGCGCAGTCCGCAGAAGGGCTTCAAAACGGCCATACAGGGTGCTCCTTTTCTGTTTAGACTTGGGGCCCGCCGCGGCGTTTCGCGGCGGACCGGAAACTTCCGGGCTTTTCTCCATTGTACCGGCTTTTTTCGCGCGCGTCAAGGTGCTACCGCATGAAAGTCTCCTCGGCGCACTGCGCCTTGCACGCGAGCCAGAAATTCCACGCGGGAATCTGGCGCACGGAGCCGTTTTCGGAAAACGCGACGAAGAACGTGCCGTCGCCGTTCTCGACGGCGAACGAAAACGGGACCGCCCCCGGCGCGTAGGCGGTGTCGCCGGGCAAAAGCGGGCGGCCGAGGGCGGCTTCGGCCTGCGCGCCGCCGGGCGGTGCGGCTGCGGCGGAAACGAAGCGTTCGCCGCCCTGCTGCGACACCGAAATGGACGCGGCCGCCTGGCCGTCCTGCACGACGGGGTAGACATACCCGCACACGACGCCCCGCTGGTCTAACAGCGCGACGGGTTCCCCGAGCGACGCGCCGGCCGGCAAGGCGTTTTCGGCGAGCGCGTCGGCCGCGTCTTTCGGCAGGGGGTCGCTTTCGGGCGGGGTCTGGCACAGCACAAACAAAAACGCCGCGGCGACAATCGCGGCCAGGACACCCAAAATCCAACGCAGCACCCGCCGCGGCGCGCGGATGATTCCCCGCGTCATGGCTTAATCGCCAAGGACGCCCAGAATGTCGGGACGTTGTGTTCGTGCAGAAGGCCGACGCCGTTCGTATCGCCGAAAATATCCTTTAAAATAAAGCCCGCGCGCAGCTGGCCGCCGATCTGCTCCTCAATCGTGTGGGAGAACTGGATGCCCTCATTCTTCTCGACGGAAAACTGCATTTGGTCGGGATTTTGCAGCGGGTTAAACGGCAGCGAGAAGCACATTTTCGTTTCCGATTCGTCGAACACGTAGTTGATGCCGTTGTCGAGGCCGGCCAAAAGGCGGCCGCCGGGACGCAGCACGCGCGCGCACTCGCGCCAGACGGATTCGACCTCCTCGATGTAGCAATTCGAGACGGGGTGGAAGATGAGGTCGAAGCTCTCGTCCGGGAACGGGAACGGCTTTGTCATGTCGGCGCGGACGATGTGGATTTCATAGCCCTCGCGTTCGGCGACGAGGCGTTCACTCTCTAGCTGCGACAGGGTATAATCGAGGACGGTGCATTCGGCGCCGAGGGCTGCGAAGATCGGCATCTGCTGGCCGCCGCCGCTCGCGAGTCCCAGCACTTTTTTGCCGGAAAGGTCGCCGAACCAATCGTGCGGGACGGGTTTTGTGGGGGTTAAGACGACGTCCCAGGTTCCGTTTTTTGCATTTAAAAAGGTTTCGTGGGAGATGGGGGTGCCCCACTCCCAGCCGTCTTTGTTCCAATGATCGATGGTTTTGGCGTTGATATCCTGATAGGAAAGCATGGCTTTTTACACTCCTTTTAAATTTATAATTTATCCCTGCGGGGCGCTTCGCAGGCCGCAGGCAATGATTTTTTTGCCGAAGGCTTTTTTTACCCTCTTTACGTTTTTGAAATTTTTTACTTTCTCCTTCGACGCGCTCAGGCCGCGCCGGGCCCCTACTTTCTGGCCAGCAGAAAGTAGGCAAAGACTGGCCAAAGAGGGCTGCGCCCCCTTTGGGATTCCCCCTCTGGCGGTCGCGCTGGCGCGTGCTTCGCACGCAATTCGCGCGAGGAGAGTGACCGAACTCCTCGCTCCTTCGGAGCTGGAGCTTCGGTGAGATTTGCAAAGGCTTCGTCGCAAAGCCGTTTTGGACGCGGTCCCATGCGCGTTCGCGCATGAGCGGCGGACTTTTCCTGTTGGGAAACGCTGCCGCTTACGCGGCGAAGGTCTGCGGCCGCAATTCGCGCGAGGTGACGGCGGAACTCCTCGCCGCTTACGCGGCTGGAGCTTCCGCACCGGATTAAAGAAAGCATAAAAAATGCCTACCCTGCAAGCCACGCAGAGTAGGCGGCCCATCCAGGGCTAACAATTCTCTCGAGGCAGCCACTTTTGTGGGCGGCTGTCTTTTCGTTTTTATGATAGCAAAAAAGCGGCGCGATTGCAAGCGCCGCTTTGCTTGCGTCTTCCGACAGAATCTGCTATACTTTTCATGAAAAGAGCACCGTAAACAGGGTGGCTGCCTCCTTCATCTTTGCGATGAAAGGAGGTGAGGCGGATGGATACATTTCAGGCAATCAGCTTGACGCTGCAAGCTTGCAGTCTCCTTCTGACTTTGCTTTCTTTTATCTTTTCTTATGTAAAGAAATAGGAAGTAAAAAAATTGCCTACCCTGCCTGCCACGCAGAGTAGGCGGCCCGTAAAGGGCTAGCAAACCTGTCGAGGCAGCCACTTTTGTGGGCGGCTGCTCTTTTCACCTTTATTATAGCAAAAAAGCGGCACCATTGCAAGCGCCGCTTTTCGATTCTATATTCGATTCTATAGAGGGCATTACAGGTTCAGCATCTTCGAGAACTTCGCCATAACTTCGCTGATTTGAATCTGCTGCGGGCAGACCTTTTCGCAGCTGTGGCAAGAAAGGCACGCGCTCGGCAGCTTCTCCTTCGGGTAGGAGGACAGCGCCATCGGTGCGATGAACCCGCCGTTTGTAAACGCGTGCTCGTTGTAAAGGGCCAGAAGCGACGGGATGTCGAGCCCCTGCGGGCAATGGCTCACGCAGTAATGGCACGCGGTGCACGGCACGGAATGCTGCTTCGTCATGCCCTGGGCGATCGCGAGCAGCGTCTGCATTTCCGTATCGTTTAACGGGCGGTCTTCGGCAAACGTCGCGAGGTTCTGCTGCAATTGTTCGAGGTTCGACATACCGGAAAGCACGACCGTGACGCCCGGCACGCTCTGCAAAAAGCGGAACGCCCACGCGGGAACCGTCTCGTCCGGGCGCAGGGCCTTGAGTTTCGCCTCATCCTCGGCCGCCAGCGACGCGAGCCGCCCGCCGCGCAGCGGTTCCATGACCCAGATGGGCAGGTTGTACGCGCGCAAGAGCTCGACCTTCGCCTTTGCGTCCTGGAAATCCCAGTCAAGGTAATTTAACTGAATCTGGCAGAACTCCATGTCCTTGCCGTATGCATCGAGGAAGCGCTTCATGACCTCGCAGCTGCCGTGCGCGGAAAAGCCCAGATGGCGGATGCGGCCGGTCTTTTTCTGCGCGAGCAGGTAGGAAACCGTGCCGTACTTTTCCTCCTGTAAGTACGCGTCGATATTCATCTCGCAGACGTTGTGGCACAGGTAGAAATCGAAATGATCGACCTGGCATTTTTGAAGCTGCTTTTCGAAAATCTCCTCGGCCTTGCCGAAATTCGAGAGGTCATAGCCCGGGAACTTCGTCGCGAGGTAGAAGCTGTCGCGCGGGTAGCGGTGCAGCGCCGCGCCCATGACCTCCTCGGAGTGGCCGTCGTGGTAGCCCCAGGCCGTATCGTAGTAATTGACGCCGTTTTTCATCGCGAGGTCGACCATCTCAAACGCGGCCTTCTCGTCGATATGCGCGTCGTCGCCGTCAATCGTCGGCAGGCGCATGGCGCCCATGCCGAGTGCGGAAAGTTTCAAATCCTGAAAATCGCGGTAAATCATTTCCCTAGCTCCTTTTCTTCCATTCGATTCTTTTTGCATATTTATTCATAAGAATGCGGGTCATCGATATGTTTCAGCACCTTTGCGGGCACGCCGCCGGCGACGGTATTCGCGGGCACGTCGCGCGTGACGACGGCACCCGCGGCGATGACGGCGTTGTCCCCGATTGTGACGCCGGGGAGGATGGTTGCGCTCGCGCCGACCCAGACGTTTTTGCCAATCACGACGGGTTTGGGCAGAAGGTCGTGGCGTTCGGCGGGGGCCATGCCGTGGTTGAGCGTGGCGATCACGACGTTGTGGCCGATGAGGCTGCCGTCGCCGATCGTGATGCCGCCCTGGTCCTGGAAATTGCAGCAGGCGTTTACGAACACGCCGCGGCCAAAGTGGATATTCTTCCCGCAGTCGGTATAAAACGGCGGGAACAGGCCGAATCCCTCGTCGAGCGGGGCGCCGGTGAGTTCCTCCATGAGCGCGCGCAGCTCTGCGGGGGTATGGTAGCCCGCATTGATGCGGGCAGTGATCTTTTGGGCCTCATGGGCGAGGCGGGTCATCGTTTCGTGGGCGGGGGAGCCGCCGGTGACGCGCTCGCCGCGGTTCATAGCATCCAAAAATTCCGAAAGTTCCATATATCTGTCATCCTTTCGCCGCCAAGGCGCGGTTGTGGTTTCTATTTTTAGTGTACCACGCAGTGGGGTGAATCGCAAATACAAATTTCAAATATAAAAATATAGATTTTATTTATGGAGCGGAGGGGGGTTCTTTTTTGATTCTTCGACGCACTTTATCCTCTTTACGTTTTCTTAAAAATTTTTCTTTTCCCTTCGACGCGGCGCGGGGTTTCTTTTTTATCCATTTTACGCCTATTAAAATTATAATTTATTCCTTCGACGCGCTCAGGCCGCGCCGGGCCCCTACTTTCTGGCCAGCAGAAAGTAGGCAAAGACTGGCCAAAGAGGGCTGCGCCCCCTTTGGGATTCCCCCCTGCGGTCGCGCTAGAGTGCCTTCGGCACAACCGCGCGAGGGGAGTGACGGAACTCCTAGCCGCTTCGCGGCAGGAG
>CALWVT010000028.1 GCA_944385055.1 uncultured Clostridia bacterium
GCGGTGGAGGTGCGGCGGCCGTGGCGAGCGCGCACGCGCTCGCGGCCTTCCCCAACGGCACCGAAGCTCCAGCCGCGAAGCGGCGAGGAGTTCGGCCAATCCGGATAGCGCAGCGAGACTTGGGGGTTTCCAAAGGGGGGCGTCCAGCACCCCACTTTGGTCCGGGGATCCGCAAGGGGGTGAAACTCCCTTGCGCCTGTCTTTGCCTACTTTCTGCAGGAGCAGAAAGTAGGGGCCCCCGCGCGGCCCGAGCGCGTCGAAGGGATAAAAATAAAATTTAATAGGCATAAAATGGATCAGAAAGTAGGGCTCCCGCGCGGCCTGCGAAGTGCCCCGCAGGGGTAAGCGCGTCGAAGGGAAAAATCAAAAATTAAAGAAAAGGGAAGGGGATAAAAAAGCCCCCGGGCGGTAAGCCCTAAAAAGAGCATCGAGCGCGTCGAAGGGATAAAAATAAAATTTAATAGGCATAAAATGGATCAGAAAGTAGGGCCCCCGCGCGGCCTGCGAAGTGCCCCGCAGGGGTAAGCGCGTCGAAGGGATAAATCAAAAATTAAAGAAAAGGGAAAGGGGATAAAAAAGCCCCCGGGGCGGTAAGCCCCAAAAAGAGCATCGAGCGCGTCGAAGGGATAAAAATAAAATTTAATAGGCATAAAATGGATCAGAAAGTAGGGCCCCCGCGCGGCCTGCGAAGTGCCCCGCAGGGGTAAGCGCGTCGAAGGGAAAAATCAAAAATTAAAGAAAAGAAAAAGAGGATAAACAAAGCCTCAAAAAATCAACAAAAGAGGGGCCGGGGGAAACCTCCCCCAAACCCCCTCCTTTGTTTGCAGTTTGTTCAGGAATTCTTCACCGGAGTTGTGTTAGAATAAACTGGACCGAAAAACTACGCTTTTTAGCAGATAGGTGGGAAAAAGAGGATGAAAGAACAAAAATCATCAAAAAGGCCTCTGATTACGTATATCATCATCGCTCTGCTGGTCCTGTTTGCGCTGGAAGTCTTCGTGTTCCCGCTGTTTTCCCAGCAGCGGACCGTGACGGTCAGTTACAGCGAATTTTTGCAGATGCTCGATGACGGCGCCGTCGAACGCGCCGACGTCAACCGCTCCACGGCGGAAATTACGTTTGAAGCAACGCAGTCCCCGGAAGGGCAGACCCTGCACACACCGGTCGTCTACACGACCACCGCGATGGATGACCCGGAATTGACCCAGCGCCTGCTCGACCACGACGTCGACTTCGGCGCGAGCGTCGTGCAGCAGTCGAATACGCTCGCCGACATGTTCATCTGGGTCATCCTGCCGGTCGTGCTCATGGCACTGCTCGGATGGCTTCTGATGCGCTGGATGCAGAAACGCATGGGCGGCGGCGCCGGCGCTTTGTCGTTTGGCAAGAGCAACGCGAAGATCTACGTCGAGGCGAAAAACGGCAAGACCTTTGCCGATGTCGCCGGCGAGGACGAGGCCAAGGAGGCCCTCGAGGAGATCGTCGATTTCCTGCATAACCCGAAAAAATACGCGGATATCGGCGCAACGCTGCCCAAGGGCGCCTTGCTCGTCGGCCCGCCCGGCACCGGCAAAACGCTTTTGGCACAGGCCGTCGCCGGCGAGGCGCACGTGCCGTTCTTCTCCATCTCCGGCTCGGAATTCGTGGAAATGTTCGTCGGCATGGGCGCCGCGAAGGTCCGCGACCTGTTTAAGCAGGCCCAGGAAAAGGCCCCGTGCATCGTGTTTATCGACGAGATCGATACAATCGGCAAGGCGCGCGACAACTCCCTCTCGACAAACGACGAGCGCGAGCAGACGTTAAACCAGCTTTTAACCGAAATGGACGGCTTCGACGGCCGCAAGGGCGTCGTCATCCTGGCCGCCACGAACCGCCCCGACAGCCTCGATAAGGCGCTTCTGCGCCCGGGCCGCTTCGACCGGCGCATCCCGGTGGAATTGCCCGACTTAAAGGGCCGCGAGGCCATCTTAAAAGTCCACGCCCGCGACGTGAAAATCGGCCCGGACGTCGATTATAAGGCCATCGCGCGCGCGACGGCCGGCGCTTCCGGCGCGGACCTCGCGAACATCATCAACGAGGCGGCCCTGCGCGCCGTCAAGTGCGGCCGCAAGTCGGTCATCCAGGAGGACCTCGAGGAGAGCGTCGAGGTCGTCATCGCGGGCTACCAGCGCAAGAGCGCCGTCATCCCGCCGAAGGAAAAGGAAATCGTCGCCTACCACGAGACGGGCCACGCGCTCGTTGCGGCGATGCAGTCGAATACCGCCCCGGTCACGAAGATTACGATCGTCCCGCGCACAAGCGGCGCTTTGGGCTATACGATGCAGGTCGAAGAGGACGAAAAGATGCTCATGAGCCGCGAGGAGTGCCTCAATAAGATCGCAGTCCTCTGCGGCGGCCGTTCGGCCGAGGAGCTCGTGTTCGGCGACTTTACGTCGGGCGCATCGAACGACATCGAGCAGGCCACGAAGCTCGCCCGCGCGATGGTCACGCGCTTCGGCATGAGCGACCAGTTCGGCATGGTCGCGATGGAGACGGTCCAGAACCAGTACCTCGGCGGCGATACGTCCCTGACGTGCTCGCCCGAGACGGCGGCGAAGATCGACGCGGAAATCCAGAAGATCATCGCCCAGCAGCATGAGAAAGCCATCGAGATTTTGAAGGCCAATATGCCAAAGCTCCACGAGCTGTCGCATTACCTGCTCGACCGCGAAACGATTACGGGCGAGGAATTCATGCGCATCTTAAAAGACGAGGGCCTGCCCGAAAAGGCCCAGCAGGATACCGCCGGCCCGTCGGAAACAGACTGAACGCCACCGCGCCGGATGCAGAAAAGGAGAATGGAAGATGGAGAAATCGCTTACGTTGGAACAGAGAATCGAAAATGCGCAGGCGCTGCACGGCCAAAAGGCAAACTGCGCACAGTCGGTCGCGGGCGCGTTCGCGGACTGCGTCGATATCCCGTTTGAGACGCTCATGCGCGCCGCGGAAGGGTTCGGCCTCGGCATGGGCGGCACGCAGGGCGTGTGCGGGACGTTGAGCGCCGCCGTGCTGCTTGCGGGCTTAACCCACAGCGCGGGCCGCGCCGACGGCAGCACGAAGGCCGCGACGTATGCGCTGACGGCCCAGATGGTGGAATCGTTTTTAAAGCAGAACGGCACCTACGTCTGCAGCGAGCTTAAGGGCCTCGACATCGGCACGCCGCGCCATCCGTGCCCGGACTGCATCCGCGACGGCTGTGTGCTCGCCGCGCGGTATGCGTTTGGCATGACGGACGAGGCCGACGCGGTGGAGGCTTCTGTACAAAAGAACGCCTAAACGGAACTCTTTCGGGGAGCAGGGAAACCTGCTCCTTTTTTCGTCGCAAACGCCCGCTTTCATTATAAAAATTTATAGGATTCCATCAAAAGATACGATTTGCCAAACCCCGCGCCGCGGCTTATAATACAGGTAACCATCCTGTGCGCAAAAAGGAGAGCCACGTTTATGGAATACCGCAAACTGCCGCATGGCACCGAACAGCTCAGCATCCTCGGCCTCGGGAACAGTTCCCTGAGCGCCGCGAGCGAGAAAGAACAGCAGAAGACCATCGAGCAGGCGCTCGACTGCGGCATGAACCTTTTCGATTTCGCCGCCGCGGACGCCGCGCCGTTTGCCGCGTTCGGCAAGGCCGTCGGCAGCCGCCGCAAAGACGTCTATTACCAAATCCATTTCGGCGCAAACTACGAGACCGGCGTTTACGGCTGGACGCTCGACCTCGACAAGGTCCGCCGCTCCGTTTCCTGGCAGCTCGACACGTTAAAGACCGATTACATCGATTTCGGCTTTATCCATTGCATCGACGAGCTGTCCGATCTTCAGCAGTTCGAGGAAAACGGCATCCTTTCGTATATGCAGTCGCTCAAGGAGAAAGGCGTGATCCACCATTTCGGCCTTTCCTCACACACGCCGGCCGTCGTCCACGCGCTGCTCGACCGCGGCTTCCTCGACCTTGTCATGTTCAGCATCAATCCCGCCTACGACTACCGCCACGGCGAATACGCAATCGGCTCTTCCGGCGAGCGCATGGCGCTGTACCGCCGCTGCGAGGCGCTCGGCGTCGGCATTTCCGTGATGAAGCCGTTTTGCGGCGGGCAATTATTAAACGCCGAGACGTCGCCGTTCCCGGCCGCGCTGACACAGGCCCAGTGTTTGCAGTACGCGCTCGATAAACCCGCCGTTTTGACCGTGCTGCCCGGCGTGCGCGGCTTTGAGGATTTACAGCGCATCTTAAGCTTTTTGGACACCCCGGCCGAGGCGCGCGACTATTCCGTGCTCGGCACCTTCGCGCCCGTCGATGCGAAGGGCGCCTGCGTCTATTGCAACCACTGCGCGCCCTGCCCGCAGGGGCTTGACGTCGGGCTGATTAATAAGTATTATGATCTGGCAAAGGCCGGCGACGAGCTTGCCCGCGACCATTACCTGCATCTCGCAAAGAAGGCCGGCGCGTGCGTCGGGTGCGGCCACTGCGACCGGCGCTGCCCGTTCTCCGTCGAGCAGAGCCGCCGCATGCGGGAGATCGCCGCGTATTTCGGCGCTTAAAGGCCGTTTTGGGAAAGGGGAATGTGCAATGGAAAACCGGGATCTGGAACGCGCAAAGCAGCTCCTTTTGCAGGAGGGCTGGGCCTGTGTGCTCTGCCGCGGCGAGGAGCTCCACACGGGCACCGCGCATGGCGTGCGGCCGCTTCTGCAGTTTTTGGAAAGCGGCACGGACCTTCAGGGCTTTTCGGCCGCGGACCGCGTCATCGGCAAGGCGGCGGCGCTGCTGCTGTTGTACGCGGGGGTCAAGGCCGTCTATTCGCCCACGATGAGTGAGGAGGCCCTGCGCGTGCTGCGTGAACACGGCGTGCCCGCGTCGTGTGACCAAACCGTGCCGGGCATTTTAAACCGCACGAAGACGGGCCCCTGTCCGATGGAAGCCTGTGTCGCCGAAATCGAGGACCCCCAAAAGGCGTTTTTCGCGCTGCGCGAAAAGGCCGCCGCGATGCGCGCCGCCGCAAAGCCGGCGGTGGACTCGATGTGAAAAAATGAAAGCCCATTGCGCCCACAGCGCTTCCTTTTTGAAGGGGACGCTGCGGGCGCATTTTTTGCCCCTTGCGCCGCACCGGCAAAGCGGGTATACTCAGTAGAAAAGGGCAGCTTTTCGCGGCCCGTTTGCGCGCGGGGCCTTTGCGCGCTTTGAGTTTTCAGAAAAGGAGCGTTTCCATGACTTCATCCAATTTACCTCCCAAGCGCGCCGCGGAATCCGTCACCGAGAGCGTGCAGGTCGTGATGCCGAATCATTTAAATGGTGCCGGCCGCATTTTCGGCGGCCAGCTCGTCGCGTGGATTGATGTGATCGGCGGCATCGCCGCGCGCCGCCACTGCGGATGCGCCGTCACGACGGCCGCGATCGACAACCTGCAGTTCCGCGAGCCGGTCTATGTCAACGAAGTCGTCGTCCTGCGTGCGCGCGTGACATTTGTGGGCCGCACGTCGATGGAGGTGCGCGTCGATACGTTCGTCGAGGACGTGTCCGGCACGCGCAAGCTCGTCAACACGGCGTATCTGACGGAAATCGCCCTCGGCGCGGACGGCCATCCCACGCCCGTGCCGCCGCTTCTGTGTGAGACGATGCAGGAGAAGGCGGAGTTTGAGGCGGGGCGCCGGCGCCGCGAGCGGCGGTTGTCGAAAGCGGATAATCCGCTCTCGACGCTCTCCGGAATTTCTTGAGGGGATTGGGGGGCGCAGAGCCGCCCCCTTTGGCTTTTCTTTATTTGTGGTTGTGGTTTTGTTGATCCTCTTTACGCCTATTAAATTTTATTTTTATCCCTTCGACGCGCTCAGGCCGCGCCGGGCCCCTACTTTCTGGCCAGCAGAAAGTAGGCAAAGACTGGCGCAAGGGAGTTTCACCCCCTTGCGAATCCCCGGACCAAAGTGGGGTGCTGGACGCCCCCCTTTGGAAACCCCCAAGTCCTCGCTGGCGCGGTAGCCCTGGCCGAACTCCTCGCCGCTTGCGCGGCTGGAGCTTCGGTGCCGTTGGGGAAGGCCGCGAGCGCCTGCGCGCTCGCCACGGCCGCCGCACCTCCACCGC
>CALWVT010000029.1 GCA_944385055.1 uncultured Clostridia bacterium
AGCGGTGGAGGTGCGGCGGCCGTGGCGAGCGCGCACGCGCTCGCGCTTTCCCCAACGGCACCGAAGCTCCAGCCGCGAAGCGGCGAGGAGTTCGGCCAGGTCTGCCGCGCCAGCGAGGACTTGGGGGTTTCCAAAGGGGGGCGTCCAGCACCCCACTTTGGTCCGGGGATTCGCAAGGGGGTGAAACTCCCTTGCGCCTGTCTTTGCCTACTTTCTGCAGGAGCAGAAAGTAGGGGCCCCGCGCGGCCTGAGCGCGTCGAAGGGAAAAGTAAAAATTTAAGAAAACATAAAAGGGATAATAAAAGGCTCCCAGAAAGAAAAACAGTGCCTGCGGCCTGCGAAGTGCCCCGAAGGGGTAAGCGCGTCGAAGGGAAAAGTAAAATTTTTAAAAAGCGTAAAGAGGATAAAAAGAAAGCCTCGCCCCGCGTCGAAGGGAAAGAGGATCAACAAAAAAGGGGGAATCCCAAAAAGGGGCCACCCCCCTTTTTATTCCCCCAAGTACGCTTCCAGCGTCAACTGCCGGTCATAAATCTCCTTCGCCGCCGCAAGGCCCACATATCGATAATGCCACGGTTCATACGTAATCCCCGTCACATCCTCCGCCCCCTGCGGGTAGCGCAGAATAAACCCATATTTCCATGCATTCGCCTTCAGCCACGCGCTCTCGGGCTCGTCGTCAAAGCTCTCGTCCACCAATTGATTGTCCGGCGTGCCGAAATCGACCGCAAGCCCCAAATTATGCTCGCTGCCGCCCGGCACCTCGACGACCGTCGCCGCGGCCGCGACCGCTTCCTCGCCGGAAAGCCCTAAATTCTCCTGCTTTCGCACCTGCTTTTCGAACAGCCCCTCCTGGTACGCGATCGTCCGATACCCCGAACAGACCATGAGTTCGTGCCCCTCCGCGTTGCACGCATCCAGAAGTTCCTCGAGCGCCCCGGCCGCGCGGCGGTCGAATTCCACGTGCTTATAGGAATTCCCCGCCTTTACAACGTCCGGCGCGAAATCCGCGGGCAGAAGATGGTCCTTGTCCACCAGCCGCAGCGCCCAATCGTCCGCTGTGCCGGCATTTTCGCCCGCCGCTTCCGATTCGGCCGGCGGGACAGCCTGGCTTTCCGCCTGCTGCGCACTCGCCGCGCTTTCCGCCGTGGGCGCCATCGCCGGCGCCGGCTTCTGGGAAATCCCCAAAAGCAATAGCCCCGACAGCGCCGCCAGCACCGCGCAGCCCGCCGCAATCAGCGCCGCGCGGTTGCGAAATCTGCGCCGCCGGTATCCGGATTTCCTGGATTTTTTCATTGCCATCGAATCTCCTTTCCAAGGCAGGCATCCACGGCAAAGCGTGGCCGGGCGTCCCCGCCCCTTTGCGCGCCTTGTAAATCAGGATACCCCTGAAATGCCGCAAACTTGCAAATGATTTGTATCGATCTAGATTTTCGCAGTTTCGCCGCCGCGTTCAACCCGCCAGCTGCTGCGAAAGCGACGTCTCGCTGGCCGGCTGGAGCGAAAGATAGTTCTCCTCGCCGATTTGCTCGCCGTCGGACGCCATATAAAACAGCCCGTCTCCCAGCTCGACGTAATATTCGCCCGCCGCGACCTGCCACCACCCCTCTCGCTGCATGCCGTAATAATCGAGGAAGTTTGTCAGCATCGAAACCAGGTCCACGTCAAAGATTGCACGCCCCGCCGCGTCCGGCGCCTGCCCCGGCTGGCCATAGAGGGAAAATTGATACACTTCCCCTGTCCCGGCGTCGGCGGCGAGGTAGATTTCATATTGCCCGTCGAGCAAAAACGCGCCGTCCCAGATCTGCACGGCCATGCGCGTGTCGGCGCTGTCGACGATCGTGCCGTATAACAGGCTGTACGGCTCTAAGGATTCGAGCGCGGCCGCCGCCGGGAACGCGCCGGCCGCCTGCAGCCGCCGCAAAGACCCGAGCACGCTCTGCACGTCCGCGGGCGGGATCTCCCCGCCGGACACGCTGCTTAAAAGCGTCGTGTCGCCCGCAAACCAGCGGATAAAGAGCCGCATGCGCTCCTCGTTCGAACACGCCTGCGTCAGCGGGACGGCGGTCTGCCCGGCGGAAGCCGTCTCGATCTGCCCTAACAGCGCTTCATCGCTCCAGTTTGCGAAAAGCGGCGGCAGCGAAAACGCCACGAGCAGCGCCAAGCCCCCGCACAGCATCGCCGCGGCGCCCTTTTTCGTCATGCGCACGGCGTATCTCCCCCTTCCGTCTTTTCCACGCAGTCCGGCAGGTGCACCCGCACCCGCGTGCCGCGGCCGGGTTCGCTTTCAAATTCCATCCG
Source organism: uncultured Clostridia bacterium (assembly GCA_944385055.1). Taxonomy (GTDB): domain Bacteria; phylum Bacillota; class Clostridia; order Oscillospirales; family Acutalibacteraceae; genus Caproicibacterium. Next base: position 2,299 of record CALWVT010000029.1, read on the forward strand.
CCCGCCGTGCAGCTGCACGATTTTCCGGCAGATCGCCAAACCCAGCCCGACGCCGCCCTTCGAGCGCGCGCGGCTCTTATCCACCATGTAAAACGCCTCCGTGATGCGCGAAAGCTCTTCGGGCGGGATGCCGCGGCCCGTGTCTTCGACCACGGCGCAGTAGCCGCCGTCCTCTTTCATGCCCGTCAGGGAAACCGTCCCTTCGCCGTCGACCGCCTTGCGCGCGTTGTCGAGCAGGTTATAAAACAGCGTGCGCAGAAGGTCCTCCTCGCCGAACAGGACCGATTCCTCGGCCTCGACGGAAAACGCAATGCCCGCCTTCGCAAAAAGCGGCCGCGCCGACGCCTCTACGGCAGAAAACAGCACCGGCGCCGAAATCTTCGCAAACGCAAATTCCTCGCGGTCGAGCACGATCAAATCGAGCAGCTTCATCGAAAGGCCCTCTAAGCGCTTTCCCTCTTCGAAAATATACCCCGCGCAGCGCGTGACGTCCTGCTCCGAGAGCTTTTTCGAGCGCAAAAGGTCCGCATAGCCGATCACCGACGTCATCGGCGTCTTCATCTCGTGCGCAAAGCTCGCGACGAAATCCTCCTGCCGCTTCGCCGCGTCGCGCAGCGTTTCGACGAGTTCGTCTAAGCGCACCGCCATCGCGTTGAAATCCTCGGACAGCGCCGCAATCTCGTCGGCGCCCCGCACCGGCACGCGCTCGTTTAAATCCCCGGCGGCAAACCGCCGCGTCGCCTCGGAAAGGCGCTTTAACGGCTTCGTCAAAACGCGCGACAGCACGACCGCCAGCACCGCGCTCACGCCCAGCGCCGCGGCCAGCAGCGCCAAAAGCAGCCGGTACTGTTCGCCGCGCGCCGTAAAGAGCCCGGTCACCTCGCGCGCGTTCGTCAAATACAGCACTTCTTCCCCGAGCACAAACGGCGCCGCCGTATACAGCAGGGATTCCTCCCCGCGCCGGCGCAATACGCTGCCGCGATGGGTTTCGTCCACCGCATCCAGCAGCGCCGTGTCCGCCGAAAAGCCCGGGCTATTGTAGAGCAGCCGGCCGTTTTCGTCGCTCAAGCCGAACGCGAGCTCCCGCGCGCCCACGCGCATCGTCGCGCCGCGCAAAAGCCCCAAAAGCCGCTCGCGCTGCGCGCCGGCATCCTCCGCGCCGGCCCCGGGCAGGCGGCCCGCGTCGAGCTGCCGGTACAGCGCCATCGCCAGAAGGCTGTTCTCCTCTTGGGCCGCCTCCTTTTCCCGCTGCAGGCTCGCGGAAAACTGCGACTGGATCAGAAGCCCCCCGCCGGCCGAAAACAGCAGCACCGCCACCAGCACGATGCTCATGCCCACTTTCCACGCAAACCGCATGGTTATTCCTCCAACCGGTACCCGACGCGGTACACCGTCACGAGTTTCCCCTCTAAGCCCGCCTTGTGGCGCAGCCGCTGCACGTGCAGGTCCACCGTGCGGCTGTCCCCGCGCTCGCCCGGACCCCAGACGCGCTCGTAAATGCGGTCGCGGTCGAGCGCAATGTTCCGGTTCTGCACGAACAAAAGCAAAAGCGCATATTCCTTCGCCGTCAAATTGATAGGCGTCTCCCCGCGCAGCACCGTGTGCGAAAGCGTGTCGATCGATAAGCCGCAGCAGGATAAAAACCGCTCCGTCTTGTGCCAGCGGCGCAAAACCGACTCCACGCGCGCCAGAAGCTCCGCCACCTCAAAGGGCTTTACGAGGTAATCGTCCGCGCCGAGCTTTAGCCCATACACGCGGTCCTGCACGCTCGCGCGCGCCGTCAGGAAAATCACCGGGATGTCCAGCGGCCGGATATACTCCATCAGCGAAAACCCGTCCACGCCCGGCAGCATCACGTCCAATAAAACGAGGTCGAACGCCTGCCGGTCGAGCGCCTCCACCGCCGCGTCGCCGTCGTACACGCAGGTACAGCCGTAACCCGCGCCGCAAAGGCTCATGCGGATCAATTCGTTAATCAGCCGCTCGTCCTCGACGATTAAAATCTGTGTCATGGCAAATCCCCCCTGCCTATACGGTACCTCTCCATTGTATCATATTTGCATCAAAAAGAGGCGCGCATTCCTTCAAAAAATCCGAAAATGCAAACGTTTCCCGCAGAAAATCGAGAAAATTGCCCGAAAACACATGCCGCACCGCCCGATTTGTGGTATAGTGAAGGAAAAAGACGATGCCGTTTTCAAAACGGCGGAAAGGATTTGATCGGATGGAGATTACGATTGCGCGCGGCGGATTTTCGGCGGCTGCGTCGACCGCCGGCGCGGAGCTCATGCACCTGTGTTTCGACGGCAAAGAATACCTGTGGGGCGGCGACCCCGCGTGGTGGGCAAACCGCGCGCCGATTCTGTTCCCGATGGTGGGTTCCCTGCGAAAGGACACGGCAGCCACGAAATCGGGCGGCATCTGCCGCATGAAGCGCCACGGCCTCGCGAAATTTGCCGAACACTCGGTATACGACAAAGGCGATGATTTTGTGACGTTCCGCCTCGAATCTTCGCCGTGGAGCCTTCAGCAATACCCCTATGCGTTCTGCCTTGACACGACGTACCGCATCACGGGGCCGAAGACGTTAGAGACGCGCTTTACGGTGCGGAACACAGGCGACATCCCGATGCCGTGGCTTGCGGGCGGCCACCCGGCGTTCCACGTGCCGTCGCCGGAAGGCGCGGACGACGCGTTTGAGGACTATGTGCTCTGTTTCCCGGACGACAAGCCGAAGCGCGTGCCGGTGTTGCTGCCGAACGGCGAATACGATTTTTCGGACCTATTGACGCTGCCGACGGTCGGAAACGAGCTGCCCCTGACGCACAGGCTGTTTGACAATGACGCGCTCGCGTTTTCGGACCTTTCCGCGCCGACTTTGACGCTGCGCTCGAAGAAGACCGGCCACGGCATCCGGATTGATTTTGCGGATTTCCCGATGATCGGCGTCTGGTCGAAGGCGGGCACGGCGCCGTTTGTGGCGCTTGAGCCGTGGATGGGCTGCACGACGTCGAAGGGCGAAAGCGACTGTTTTGACGAAAAGCGCGGCATGGAGGTGCTCGCACCTGGTGGGTGCGCCACCCGCGCGTTTGCGGTGACGGTGCTCTAACGGGCGCCCCTTATCCCCCCTTTTCTTTTTTTGAAAAAGGGGGCTTTTATTATCCTCTTTACGTTTGCGTAAATTTTTTAAGTTCTTCCTTCGATGCACTTGATCCTCTTTACGCCTATTAAATTTTATTTTTATCCCTTTCGACGCGCTTACCCCTGCGGGGCACTTCGCAGGCCGCAGGCACCGTTTTTCTCTCTGGGAGCCTTTTGTTATCCCTTTTATGTCTTCTTAAATTTTTACTTTTCCCTTCGACGCGCTCAGGCCGCGCCGGGCCCCTACTTTCTGGCCAGCAGAAAGTAGGCAAAGACTGGCCAAAGAGGGCTGCGCCCCCTTTGGGATTCCCCCTTCGGTCGCGCTAGAGTGCCTTCGGCACAACCGCGCGAGGGGAGGGCGGAACCCGCCGCCGCTTCGCGGCGAAGGGCTTCCGCGCAGATTTGCGTGGCGTTGCCTGCAAAAGCCTTATTTGAGCGCGGTACCATGCGCCTTCGCGCATGACAAGCAAACGTTCCCGTTTGGGAACGTGGGGGGCCAGGGGGCGAAGCCCCCAAACGAAGCGGTGGAGGTGCGGCAATCGTGGCGAGCGCGCACGCGCTCGCGGCCTTCCCCAACGGCACCGAAGCTCCAGCCGCGCAAGCGGCGAGGAGTTCGGCCAATCCGGATAGCGC
>CALWVT010000030.1 GCA_944385055.1 uncultured Clostridia bacterium
GCGTCGAAGGACAAAGAAAAATTTTTAAGAAAAGGCGCAGGAGAACAAACAAGTTTCCCGACAGAAAAGCCGGGGGCGCCGAAGCCCCTAAAAGAACGCCGCCCCAGGGGGCGCCGCCTGCAAATCAAAAACCGGGGGCCGGGGAGACCTCCCCCGAAAACCCCATTATACCCCCGGTATTCGCGAAAACTCCCCTCCCTTTTTGCGGAAAACCGCGGGCAAGCGGTGGAAAACCCAGTGGAAAATGTGAAAAACCCCGCGCCGGCGCACGGGTTTGCGCTTTCCACCGCCTGTGAAAAAGCATCCCCCGCCTCCATTTAGAGGCTGGCAAGGGGTTAAAACGTCCTGTAATGCCCCCGCGCGGACGGATTTGTGGAGGTTGTCTAGGAAAGGAGATGGCGGGATGGAAGCGTATGGGCTTTCCCTGGAAAAGACCCTGTTCTGCGGCCAGTGCTTCCGCTGGAAACGCGAAGCGGACGGCAGCTTTTCGGGCATCGCGGGGAGCCGGTGCGGCCGGTTTTCACAGGATGCTGCCGGCGAAATCGAACAGGACCCGTTTTGGAGGGACTACTTTGACCTTTCCACCGATTACGGCGCCTTCTGTGGAAAAATCGAGCGGGCCGCGCCGCCTCTGACCGAAAGCGTGCGCGCCTGCCGCGGGCTGCGTATTTTGCGGCAGGACCCGTGGGAGGCGCTGTGTACGTTCATTTTGTCGCAGAATAACCATATCCCGCGCATCCGTGGCATCGTCGAACGGCTGTGCGAGGGGTTCGGCGCGCCGATTCCCGGCGGCGGCTTTGCGTTCCCGGCCCCGCAGGCGCTGGCGGGGTGTTCGGTGGAGGAGTTAGCACCCCTGCGCGCGGGGTTTCGCGCGAAGTATGTGCTCGACGCCGCACGGCGCGTCGCGGCCGGGGAGATCGATTTCGATACCCTGCGGGTGCTGCCGCTGGAAGACGCGCGCGCAAAGCTCGAGGAAATCTGCGGCGTCGGGCCGAAGGTCGCCGACTGCACGCTGCTGTACGGTCTGCACCGGCTCGACGCGTTCCCCGTCGACGTGTGGGTGCGCCGGGCGCTCGCGGCCTATCTGCCGGGCGCCGATTCCAAGGAATTTGGCGAGGCCGCGGGGCTTTTGCAGCAGGTCTTATTCGTGCGCATCCGCGCCGAAAACGGGCGCAGCGGCTGAAAATCGGCGGTTTTCGAAAAATACATCTTTCTTTTTGCGCAGATTTGCGTTATAATAAATGTATCTTCCGTTTAGGAAAAATGCTTATACTTTTTAGGAGCGTGACAACCATGGCATTGGTCAACACGAAAGAAATGTTCAAAAAGGCCTACGAGGGCGGCTATGCGGTCGGCGCATTCAACGTCAACAACATGGAAATCGTCCAGGGCATCACGGAGGCGGCCGGCGAACTGAAGGCGCCGGTCATCCTGCAGGTTTCCAAGGGCGCGCGCGAGTACGCGAATCCGACGTACCTCGTCAAGCTCGTGGAAGCGGCTGTGGCGGAGAATCCGGACATCCCGATCGCGCTGCATCTGGATCACGGCCCGTCGTTTGAGATGTGCAAGGCCTGCGTCGATGACGGCTTTACGAGCGTCATGTTCGACGGTTCCTCGAAGCCGTATGAGGAGAACGTCGAGGAAGCCGCGCGCGTCGTCGAATACGCGCACAAGTACAACGTCACCGTCGAGGCCGAGCTGGGCACGCTCGCCGGCGTCGAGGACGAGGTCAGCGTTGAGGCCGACAAGGCCATGTACACGGACCCCGACCAGGTGCAGGATTTCGTCAGCCGCACGGGTGTGGACAGCCTGGCCATCGCCATCGGCACGAGCCACGGCGCCTATAAGTTCAAGCCGGGCCAGAACCCGAAGCTGCGCCTCGATATCCTCGAGGAAGTTTCCAAGCGTCTGCCGGGCTTCCCGATCGTTCTGCACGGCGCTTCCAGCGTGCCGCAGGAGTTCGTCAAGCTCGTCAACCAGTACGGCGGCAACATGCCCAACGCCATCGGCATCCCCGAAAGCGAGCTGTGCAAGGCCGCGAAGATGGCTGTCTGCAAGATTAACATCGACTCCGACATCCGTCTGGCGATGACCGCGACGATCCGCCAGTATTTCGCGGAGCATCCGGACCGCTTCGACCCGCGCCAGTACCTGGCACCGGCCCGCGAAGCCGTCAAGAACATGGTCGCGCACAAGATCACCGACGTGCTCGGCTGCGCCGGCAAGGCCTAATCGCAAAGGTTTCACGCTTTTTGCAAAGCAGCATAGAAAATCCCCGGAGGGCGTCCCTTCCGGGGATTTTTTGCGCGCGTTTTTCTTTTTGCGTTCAGGGTTTTGAAGCTGCCGAACGGCGCCGCGATATCGCTTTCCAAATGGAAAAGCCGATGCCTGTGCCGAGCAGGTACATCAGGATGTCCGTCGTGTCGAAGATGCCGACGAGCAAGAACATCTGTGCCGCCTCCAGTGCGGCGCCGAGGAAGAGGACGATGCCCATCGTGTGCAGGCCGCGCCGGCAGCGCTTCCACAGCAGCGGCAGGAAAATGCCCAGCGGCAGAAACAGGACGCAGTTTCCAATGAGGTTGGCGAGGTTTTCGATCAGCAGGCGCGCGCTGAACAGCGGGGCCGTCAGCACTCCCACAAGGTCGCCGAACGGGACCAGCTGCAGATGGCGCAGCACGGATTCCCAATAGATTTCCCCGATGTAAGTCGGATAGCGGCGCAGAAACAGCACCGCGAGCACAGCGGCCGCGTACACGGTGAATAGGCAGCGCACGAGGCACTTTTTGCGGATAATCATAATCTAATCCTTAATTAAAAGATTGAAGTATGGTGAAATCGCCCGATAAACCAACAGTTTTCCACGAAATTTTGTCATCACATTCGAAGGCAATACAATAAGCTCGATTTTTTAAAAATCGAGCTGAACTTTTTCATTGTGAAACACCTCCAAAATTAGAATTCGTGCAAAATCGAATTTCTTGAAATGATCATTTCCAAGTTACTAGCTAGTAACTTTATTATTACATAAAAAATCAATTTTGTCAATATAATAAGTGCAAAATTTTCCTAAATCACAAATACATTTATAAAAACCGCCCCGGCCTCTCACTTTTTTGCAAAGCGGGAAACCGGGGCGGGGGAGGTACCGAAATTTGAAAGTGGTTAGAAATTGAAAAGGGTTTTAGAAAGGCGCGCGTTACGCGTACTTCTCGATAATCTTCTGGATTTCCGCAGCCTTCTGCTCCATCTCGGAGACGAGCTGAAACTGCGTGCGGCAGCGGTCGAGGTTGTGGTTTTCGCGGTGAATCTTAAAGTACGTGTCGCCTTCCAGGAAGTCGGTCAAAAAGCGCACGCCGCATTCGAGCGTCATGAGCTTCGCGCCGAGCGGCAGCGTCTCCTTTTCGAGCGGCGTCAAAACGGCGCCGGCCGTCTCGAGAAATCCCTTCGTGAAGAGCTCGTAGAGTTCCAGGCTCACGTGGACCTTCGAGAGGTCCTGCTCATCCTCGAGGGCCGTGCTCGCGCCGAAACGGATGCTGTCGCCGAAATCGTAGTGGACAAGGCCCGGCATGACCGTGTCGAGGTCGATGATGCACAGCGCTTTGCCCGTGTCGCGGTCGAGCAAGATGTTATTGAGCTTCGTGTCGTTGTGCGTGACGCGCAGCGGGAGTTTCCCGGCGGAAAGCAGGCCGGTCAGCGCCGAAGCGTCCTTTTCGTGCGCGAGGACGAAGTCGATTTCGGGCTTTGCCAATTTGGCGCGGCCGAGCTTGTCGGCTCTTAAGGCCTCGTGGAAAATGCGGTAGCGGTCGGGCGTGTCGTGGAAATGCGGGATCGTCTCGTGGAGCGTTTCGGCCGGATAACGGGACAGCTGCATCTGGAAATGGCCGAATGCCTGCGCGACCTTGTAGAAATCTTCCGGCGTCTCGACGAGGTCATAGGACACGGTGTTCTCGATAAACGGGTAGCAGCGCCAGCAGCCGCCGTCGCTTGCGCGCAGGTAGGGCTTGCCGTCCTTCGTCTTTACGACGGTCAGCGTCTCGCGGGCAGGGTCGCCGCCCTCTTTTTCGATCTGCTGCTTTAAAAATTCCGTCACGCCGACGATGTTCTCCATGAGCCCGTCGGGGTCCGTGAAGATGCCGGTATTGATGCGCTGGAGGATGAAATGCACCTCTTGCCCGTCGGGGAGCGCGAACGTCGCGCGGCGCGTGTCGTTGATGTGGCCGCTGCCGTAGACGGAAAAGTCCTGGAGCGTGCCGGGGAAATCAAATGCGTTTAAAAGTTCCTGTACAATCGGTTCTGTCATTCGGCAAGGCCCTCCCACAGGCGCTCGGGGTATTTCCCCTGCGCGATGAAGCTGCGGATGGCGGCCTCGACGACCGGCTTATCCGAGCGGTACGTCATGCCGTACCAGCGGTCGGGCGAGCGGAACACGCGCACGCGCGCCTTCTTGGCCTGCAGAAGCACGTCGACGGCGCTCGGCAGGAAATACTCGCACTTTAACGGGTTTTCGGGCAGCGCCTTTTCGAGGAACGGCACGAAGCCCTTGCCGAGTTCGGCCATGAAGCCCGGGGTAAAGCCCCACAGGTTCATCGAGACGGTCGCGTCGAGCGGCACGTCGTGCCACGTCTTGCCGTCGTCTTCCGTGTAGGCGGCGCCATCCCCGCGCTTTTCGATGTGCGTGCGCTCGTGGATGTCGGTGAGCATGCCGTCCTCGACGGTGCAAACGCCGCGCGCGACGTGGCCGTTTTCGGTCAGGGTGTTTTCGAGCAGGTAGCCGATCATGCTGTACTCATAGAATTCGTCGTCCGCGGCGGTCTTGAGCCAGTCGTACATGATCTGGAACGCGTCGGCGCCGTAGTAGTCGTCGGCGTTGATGACGGCGAACGGCGCGTCGATGAATTCGCGCGCGCACAGAAGCGCGTGGCCGGTGCCCCAGGGCTTCGAGCGGCCTTCGGGGACGGAGAAACCTTCCGGCAGGTCGTCGATGCGCTGGTAGGCGTAGTGGACTTCCATCAGTTTCGAGATGCGGTTGCCGATGATTTCCTTGAAATCGTCCTCGATTTCCTTCTTGATGATGCACACGACGCGGCGGAAGCCGGCGCGGTAGGCGTCATAGATGGAGTAATCGATGATGATTTCGCCGTGCATGCCGACGGGGTCGATTTGTTTCGGGCCGCCGTAGCGGCTGCCCATGCCGGCTGCCATGATCACGAGGATGGGTTCTTTTTTGCACATAGCGGTTAGGTCTCCTTTTTTCGTTTTTTTATTTTGGAGAGGGAGGGGTCCCTCTGACTTTCTTTGCTTGTTTTCTTTGGTTATCCACTCTATGTTTTTTGAAAATTTTCACTTTCTCCTTCGACGCGCTCGGGGATCTACTTTTGTTTATCCACTTGCCTTTACTTAAATTTTTGATTTTCCCTTCGACGCGCTTACCCCTTCGGGGCACTTCGCAGGCCGCGCCGGGCCCCTACTTTCTGGCCAGCAGAAAG
>CALWVT010000031.1 GCA_944385055.1 uncultured Clostridia bacterium
GACAAACTTTGCTATACTTTGATATGGAGAGATCAACCGCAACGACAGGGTGGCTGCCTCTTTCATCTTCGGATGAAGGGGGGTGGTGCCGATGCTGGATTTGTATCAGACGCTGAGCTTGACGCTTGCGACTGTGAATACCCTCATCGGGCTTCTGACCTTTATCTTTACATTTTATAGAAGATAAAGAAAATGCCTACCCTGCGGCCAACAGGGTAGGCGGGGCCATTCAGCCCTAAACAAAACTATCCGAGGGGCAACCACTTTTGTGGAGCGGTTGATCTCTTCGTTTTTATTATAGCACATTGGTGCCGGAAATGCAAGCGGCGCTAGAAAGCGATAAAAAATGCCTACCCTGCTGACATCAGAGTAGGCACAGCCGTAAAGGCTTCGTTTCACTTCTGAGGCAACCACTTTTGTGGAGCGGTTGATCTCTTCGTTTTTATCATAGCACATCGGTGCCGGAAATGCAAGCGGCGCATTTCCGCCGCAGCCCCTATGCGAGCCGCGTCTTAAAGTCGTCGTAGCCGAACCGGCGCAGCAGGCGGCAGTCGCCGTGGGCGTCGCGGAGCGCGATCGCCGGCAGGGGCATGCCGTTGAACGTGTTGTTTTTGACCATCGTATAGATCGCCATGTCGCCGAACACGAGCCGGTCGCCGGGCTTTAACGGCTTTGCGAAGCTGTAGTCGCCGATGACGTCGCCGGCCAAGCACGTCGGGCCGCCTAAGCGGTATGTGTGCGCGAATTCCCCGGGCTGTCCTGCGCCAAACAGCGGCGGGCGGTACGGCATTTCGAGCACGTCGGGCATATGGCACGCGGCGGACGTGTCTAAAATCGCGATGTCGAGGCCGTTGTGGACGAGGTCGAGCACTTCTGTGACGAGCACGCCCGCGTTGAGCGCGACCGCTTCGCCCGGCTCGAGATACACCGTGACGCCGTACGTTTTCTGGATTCTCCGGATGCACGCCTCGAGCGCCGGGATGTCATAGCCCGGCTTCGTGATGTGGTGGCCGCCGCCAAAATTGACCCAGCTGACCTCCGAAAGCCAGGGGCCAAACTTCTCCTCGACCGCCTCCACAGTCGGGAGAAGGGCGTCCGCACCCTGTTCGCACAGCGTGTGGAAATGCAGCCCGTCCACGTGCAGCGCAGAAAACGTGTCCGGCTCAAACGCCGCGCGCGTCACGCCGAGGCGCGACCCCGGCGCGCACGGGTCATAGATCGCGTGGTCCTGCGTCGAATATTCGGGATTGACGCGCAATCCGACGGAACAGCCCGCCTTGTGCGCGGCCGGCGCAAATGCCCGCAGCTGCGCAAACGAATTGCACACGATATCGTCGCAAAGGGCAGTGAGTTCCGAAAACTCCGCGGGCTTATACGCGGGCGAAAACACATGGACCTCACGCCCCATCTCCTCGCGGCCGAGGCGCGCTTCATAGAGCCCGCTCGCCGCCGTGCCGGACAGGTATTTCCCGATCATCGGGTACAGCGCCCAGCACGAAAACGCCTTTTGCGCAAGCAGAATCTTACACCCCGTGCGGTCGATCACGCCCTTTAAAATCTCGAGGTTTTGCTCGAGCGCGGGCAGGTCGATCACATAGCACGGCGTGGGCAGTTCGTCGAAACGCATCACTCCACCAGGTCCGGGTGGTCGCTGACCTGCCACGGCAGGCCCCAGCGGTTTAACGCGTCCATGAACGGGTCGGGGTCAAATTCCTCGATGTTGTGTACGCCCGGGCACTTCCACGTGCCGTCCATCACGAGCATCGCGCCGATCATCGCGGGCACGCCGGTCGTGTACGCGACGGCCTGCGAGCCGACTTCCTTATAGCACGCTTCGTGGTCGCAGACGTTGTAGAGGTATTTTGTAACGGGCTTGCCGTCCTTGTGGCCCTGGAAAATGCAGCCGATGTTCGTCTTGCCCTTCGTGCGCGCGCCGAGCGTGGACGGGTCGGGCAGCACGGCCTTTAAAAATTGCAGCGGGACAATCTTCTGGCCCTCGAAGTCGATGGGCTCAATGGACGTCATGCCGACGTCCTCTAAGCAGCGCAGATGGGTTAAATAGCTCTCGCCGAAGGTCATGAAGAAGCGGATGCGGCGCACACCCGGCACATTTTTCGCGAGGGATTCGATCTCCTCGTGGTGCAAGAGGTACATGTCCTTATTCCCGATTTCGGGGAAATTGTAGACGCGATGAATAGCCATCGGTTCCGTTTCGACCCAATGGCCGTCCTCCCAGTAGCTGCCCTTCGCGCTGACCTCGCGGATGTTGATTTCGGGGTTAAAGTTCGTCGCGAACGGGTAGCCGTGGTCGCCGGCGTTGCAGTCGAGGATGTCGATGTACTCGATTGTGTCGAACCAGTGCTTTAACGCGTAGGCCGTGAACACGCCGGTGACGCCGGGGTCAAAGCCGGAGCCGAGCAAAGCCGTGATGCCGGCCGCCTGGTAGCGCTCGTCGTAGGCCCACTGCCATTTATACTCGAAATGGGCGGTGTCCTCGGGCTCATAGTTCGCGGTATCGACATAAGGGACCTTCGCGGCCAGGCACGCGTCCATGATGTGCAGGTCCTGGTACGGCAGCGCGAGGTTTAACACGACGTCGGGGGCCTCGCGCTCGATGAGAGCGGTCAGGGCGGGGACGTCGTCGGCGTCGATCTGGGCGGTCGTGATTTTCGTTTTCGTCGTGCCCTCGAGTTTTGCCTTTAAGGCGTCGCACTTCGAGACGGTGCGGCTCGCGATGCAAATTTCGGAGAACGCGTCGCTGTTCTGGCAGCACTTGTGGATGGCGACGCTCGCGACGCCGCCGCAGCCGATGATCAGAGCTTTCTTTCCCATCGTAAGGAAGGCCTCCTTTTGAAAATACTTTTGAAAAGATGGTTTCTATCCGTGTCGGGTTTTGGTGGAATGCGGGGGAAGGGCCGGGAAAAAGCGCTCCCCTTCGCGCCAGGATGCGAATGGAATGGCTCTACGGATGTGATATGTAACGTTTCCAATGTTTTTTTCAAATACGCGGCGAAATACATCCGCACCCTGGCGCCAGGGGGAGAGCGCCGGGCCCTTCCCGGCCGTTCTACCATTGATTGTAGTGCAACTGGCGGGAAAACGCAAGGGGTTTGCGGAAAAAACCGGGCGTTTTCCGTGAATTTGAAAGGGCGGGCGTTACGAGAGCGCGAGGAGCATCTCGCGGACGATCTTGCACGCCGTGGCCGTGGAGACGCCGCTCGGGTCGAGGTTCGGCGCGAGCTCGACGACGTCGCAGCCGACGAGGTTTAACCGGCAGACCGAAAGCACCGCCTGCAGAAGTTTCACAAACGAGACGCCGCCGGCTTCCGGCGTGCCGGTGCCCGGGAAGATGCCGGGGTCTAAGACGTCTAAGTCGAGCGTAAAATAGACGGGCTTTCCCTCTAAGGCCGCGAGCGTCTGCGCGAGGCCGTCGAATGAGAACAGGTGCGTCTCGACCTTGCCGTCGCCCCATTCGAATTCCGCGCGGTCGCCCGAGCGGATGCCGAACTGGTGGATGCGCCCGTCGCCCAATAAATCCCAGCAGCGGTGCAGCACGCACGCGTGGGAAAGCGGCGCGCCGAGGTATTCGTCGCGCAGGTCCGCGTGGGCGTCGAAATGGACGATGTGCAGCCCCGGATACCGCGGCGCGAGCGCGCGCATGGCGCCGAGTGTCACGAGGTGTTCGCCGCCGAGCAGAAACGGGAATTTCCCGGCGTCTAAGATGGCAAGGCAGCGCGCCTCAATTGCGGAAAGCGCCAAAGCCGCGTCGCCGATGCACAGCTCTAAGTCGCCGCTGTCGAACACGCGGCAGTCGGTCAAATCCTTTTTCTGGTAGGGGCTGTACGTTTCGAGGCCGAACGACTCGTGGCGCATCGCGGAGCTGCCGAACCGCGCGCCCGGGCGGAAACTCGTCGTCGAATCGAACGGCGCGCCGTACAGGACGATGTTCGCCTCGGCAAACGGCGCGTCACAGCCGAGGAACGTTTCGACATTAGGACTCCACATCGCGCAGCATCCTTTCTACATAGGCCGGCAGCGCGAACGCGCCGACGTGCAATTGCGTCGTATAATATTTTGTCGATAACCCCAACAGATTCCACCGCACGGCGTCGAGGTCATGGACCGGGTGATATTTTTTCGATGCAAAGCCGAACAGCCAGTGCCCGGACGGATACGTCGGGATATGCGCCTGATAGACGCGGCTGATTGGGAAGCTCTCGACGATGCGTTTGTGTGCGCGCTGCATTGCGGCGGCGTCGTTTTCATAAAACGGGCTTTCGTGCTGGTTGACCATGATGCCGTCGTCGTGGAGGGCTTTAAAGCAGTTGCCGTAAAATTCCTTCGTAAACAGGCCCTCGCCGGGGCCGAACGGGTCGGTGGAATCGACGATAATCAGGTCGTAGGCGTCCTCCTGCGTGCGCACGAATTTCAGGCCGTCCTCGTAATGGATATGGACGCGCGGGTCATCGAGGCGGCAGGCGGTCTGCGGCAGGTATTTCTTGCAGACTTCGACGACCAGCGGGTCAATTTCGACCATGTCGATGTATTCGACTTTATCGTAGCGGCACAATTCGCGGATGACGCCGCCGTCGCCCGCGCCGATGACGAGGATGCGCCGCGCGTTCGGGTGGACGGCCATCGGCACGTGGGTGATCATTTCGTGGTAGATGAACTCGTCTTTTTCGGTGAGCATCATATAGCCGTCGAGGGTTAAGAAGCGGCCGAATTCCTTGGAATCGAACACGTCGATGCGCTGGAATTCGCTTTGGCCGTTATAAAGCTGGCGGTCGACGCGGATGGAAAATTTTGCATTTGGGGTATGTAGTTCGGAAAACCACAGATCCATAGGGGACTCCTTTCTTTTTTTGTTTTTTTCTTTATTTGGGGGACGTTATTTATCTTTTTTATGTTTATCTAAATTTTTTATTTACTCCTTCGACGCGGAGGGGGGCTTTATTTACCCTCTTTACCTTTTCTTAAATTTATCATTTACTCCTTCGACGCGCTCGGGCCGCGCCGGGCCCCTACTTTCTGGCCAGCAGAAAGTAGGCAAAGACTGGCTGAGGGGCTTCGCCCCTACAGGTACCCCCTGGCGGTCGCGCTAGAGTGGCCTGCGGCCACAACCGCGCGAGGGGAGTGACGGAACTCCTAGCCGCTTGCGCGGCAGGAGCTTCCGCGAGATTTGCGAAGGCGTTGCCCGCAAAGCCGTTTCGGACGTTGTCCCATGCGCATTCGCGCATGATCGGCGAACTTTTCCTAACGGGGAACGTGGAGGGCCAGGGGGCCAAAGCCCCCAAAACAGGCGCGTGACCGGCAAACTTTCCCCTTTGGGGAACCTTGGGGGGCAAGGGGGCGCCAGCCCCCAAAACCGAAGCGGTGGAGGTGCGGCAATCGTGGCGAGCGCGCACGCGCTCGCGCTTTCCCCAACGGCACCGAAGCTCCAGCCGCGAAGCGGCGAGGAGTTCGGCC
>CALWVT010000032.1 GCA_944385055.1 uncultured Clostridia bacterium
CCTTGCGCCTGTCTTTGCCTACTTTCTGCAGGAGCAGAAAGTAGGGGCCCCCGCGCGGCCCGAGCGCGTCGAAGGAAGAAACTATAATTTTAAAGAAAGGGAAAGGGGATAAAGAAAGCCCCGCAGGCGCGAAGCCTGCAAATTCAGATATAGCCCCGGGGGCGGCAAGCCCCCCAAAAAAACTTAATTTTCCATCGCCATCGCACCGGTGCGCAAAATCTGCTCCACCCCGTAGGGATTCAATAATTCAATAAACGAGTTGATCGTCCCCGCGTCGCCGGTCAGTTCGAGCGTCATCGTGTTCGGCTCCACATGCAGGATATTCGCATGGAACACATTCGCAAGCTCCACGAGCTTTTCGCTGTTCTGCAGCGTGCGCGCCACCTTTACGAGCAGATGCTCGCGGATTGTCGCGCGGTTGCGGTCGAGCACCGTCACCTTCTCCACATCGACGAGCTTGCTGACCTGCTTGTCCACCTGACGGACGATGCGGTCGTCGCCCGACACGACGATCAGAATCCGCGAATGGCCCGCGTCCTCCGTCTGGCACGCGACAATCGAGAGGATGTTATAGCACCGGCGGCTGAAAAGCCCCGAAATGCGCAACAGCACGCCGGGATTGTTCTTCGCTAAAATGGAGAGCACATACTGCTTCTCATGGGCATCTTCATACATAAGGCCTGTTCCTCCTTCTCAAATTTCAAGCAGCGGTTCCTCCGCGCTGGCCCCCGCGGGGACCATCGGCAGGACGTTTAAGTCGCGGTCAATCCAGCAGTCGACGAGCACCGGCCCCTCGCTTGCGAGCGCTTCCTTTAACACGGGCTCAATCTCGTCGTCCGACTTGATGCGCAGCGCGCGCACGCCGAACGCCTCGGCGAGCTTGCAGAAATCCGTGTTGTGGTCTAAGTCCGTCTGCGAGTAGCGATGGTCATAAAACAGCGTCTGCCACTGGCGCACCATGCCGAGCACCGTGTTATTAAAGAGCAGCTCCACGACCGGCACGTTGTAGTGCGCCGCCGTCGAGAGCTCGTTGCAGTTCATGTGCAGGCTTCCGTCGCCCGCGACGTTTACAACGCGCGCGTCCGGGCACGCGAGCTTTGCGCCCATCGCGGCGCCCAGGCCGAATCCCATCGTCCCGAGGCCCCCCGACGTAATCAGCTGGCGCGGGCGCTGGAATTTATAAAACTGCGCGGTCCACATCTGGTGCTGGCCGACCTCCGTCGTGACGACCGCCTCGGAATTCGTCAGCCGGTCGAGCGTCTCGAGCACCTTCTGCGGCGTCACGGCGCCCGGCGCCGGCGGCGTCTGGTGCAGCGGATACGTCTTCTGCCACGTGTGGATTTCCTCGAGCCATTCGGCGTGATGCTGCTGCGGCAGCTCCTCCAGAAGCTCCTGTAAAATCGCGCGCGCGTCGCCCTCCAAGCGCACATCCACGTCGATATTCTTATTAAACTCCGCCGCGTCGATATCGATCTGGAGAATCGGGCAGTGCTGCGCGAACAGCCCGGCGTTGCACAGCACGCGGTCGGAAAAGCGCGTGCCCACCGCCACGAACAGGTCGCAGTGGCGCAGCGCCTCGGCGCTCGTCTTCGTGCCGTGCATGCCCAGCATTCCCATAAACCGCGGGTCATGCGCGTCAAACACGCCCTGGCCCATCAAAGACGCCGCAACCGGCGCGTCGAGCCGCTTGGCAAACGCGCGCACTTCCTGCCACGCGCCCGCGGACACCGTGCCGCCGCCCACGTACAGAAACGGGCGCCGGCTCTTTGCGAGCATTTCGGCCGCCTTCGTAAAGGCCGCCTTCGGCGGGAACGGCGGGCGCAGAAGCGGCTGCGGCTCTTCGCGGTGGTACTCATACACCTTCGCCGTCACATCTTTCGGGATATCGACGAGCACCGGCCCCGGCCGCCCGCTCTGTGCAATCCAGAAGGCCTGCCGCAGCACGTCCGCGAGATCTTCAATGTGCTTAACGAGAAAATTGTGCTTCGTCACCGGCATCGTGATGCCCGTGATATCGACTTCCTGGAACGAATCGAGGCCCAGTAAATCGACATTGACATTGCCCGTAATCGCCACGACCGGCACGGAATCCATGTACGCCGTCGCAATGCCCGTCACAAGGTTCGTCGCGCCGGGGCCCGACGTCGCGATGCACACGCCCACCTTGCCGCTCGTGCGCGCATAGCCGTCGGCCGCGTGTGCCGCGCCCTGCTCGTGCGCCGTGCGGATGTGGCGGATGCGGTCGCTGTATTCATAAAGCGCGTCGTAAATGTTCAAAACGGCCCCGCCCGGATAGCCGAACACGGTATCGACGCCCTGCTCCAGCAGGCATTCCATGATGATCTGTGCGCCTGTCAACTGCATAAAGGTTCCTCCTTTTCTTCTCAGCAAAAAGCGCTCCTGTCTCCGATCGAGAAATCAGAGACGGGAGCGCCGTATACAATGCTTCCGTGGTACCACTCTGCTTTACCGCACCCGCTTCGTCAAAACGGGCCCGCGGCCTTTGCGCGCATCCAGCAATGCGCATTCCGATAACGGGGAAAGATTAACCGTGCGCACTTATCCCGGGAAACCCCGGGTTCAGCCGCCAGCTCCAGGGGGATACGCCGCAGATTCCCTCGCCGCCTTCCACCACCCGGCGGCTCTCTGCACAGGGAAGCGTCCGTGGCCGGTCCCTTTCACAGCCTTTACAGAAGGTTTTTCGATTTGCTTTCCATTATACACAAAAAAGGGCCGGCTGTCAACGCCTGTTTCAGCGCGCCGGCTCCCCCAAAAACAGGAAACCCCGCGAGCTGCCTCGCGGGGAAAAAGAAACGCGTTTTATGCACAACCCTCCCGGTTTTGCGCCGGGAGGGAAAACTTTCTTTTTTACTCTATCCCGAAGTGTTTCC
Source organism: uncultured Clostridia bacterium (assembly GCA_944385055.1). Classification (GTDB taxonomy): domain Bacteria; phylum Bacillota; class Clostridia; order Oscillospirales; family Acutalibacteraceae; genus Caproicibacterium. Next base: position 2,892 of record CALWVT010000032.1, read on the forward strand.
TTATTTTGCGTAATCCGCAACCCGTTTCTCGCGGATGATGTTGACCTTGATCTGGCCCGGATACTCGAGCTCGGACTCGATCTTCTTGCAAATGTCGTGGGCTAAGATGGCCATCTGATCGTCGGAAATCACTTCCGGCTTCACCAGCACGCGGACCTCGCGGCCGGCCTGGATGGCATAGCAGTGTTCGACGCCGTCAAAGCTCGAGGCGACCGCTTCGAGTTTTTCCAGGCGCTTCACATAATTTTCCACATTCTCGCGCCGCGCGCCGGGGCGTGCCGCGCTGATGGCGTCCGCGGCCTGCACGAGGCACGCGATGATGGTCTTCGGTTCGATGTCGTTGTGATGGGCGGCAATCGCGTGGACGACGGCCTCGCTTTCCCGGAACTTGCGCGCAACCTCTACGCCGATATCGACGTGGCTGCCCTCAATCTCATGGTCAAGCGCCTTGCCGATGTCGTGCAAAAGGCCCGCGCGCCGCGCCATGGTCGGGTCAAGCCCCAATTCGCTTGCCATATACCCCGCGAGCGACGCGACTTCAAGCGAATGGTCGAGCACGTTCTGGCCGTAGCTTGTGCGGTACTTTAAGCGGCCCAAAAGCTTTACAAGCTCCGGATGCAGGCCGTTGACGCCCGTCTGCAAAACGGCTTCCTCGCCCGCCTGGCGGATCGAGGCGTCCACTTCGCGGCGCGCCTTCTCGACGGTCTCTTCGATGCGCGACGGGTGGATTCTGCCGTCGGCAATGAGTTTCTCGAGCGCAATGCGCGCGACCTCGCGCCGCACGGGCTCAAAGCTCGAGATCGTGATCGCTTCCGGCGTGTCGTCGATGATCAAATCGACGCCCGTCAGCGTCTCAATCGTGCGGATGTTGCGCCCTTCACGGCCGATGATGCGGCCCTTCATCTCGTCATTGGGCAGCGGCACAACCGATACCGTCGCCTCCGAGACGTAGTCCGCGGCGCAGCGCTGGATGGCCATGCTGACGATCTCGCGGGCCGTATTTTCGGCCTCATCGCGCGTCTGCTGTTCCACATCGCGCAGGCGCACGGCCTTGTCGTGGACAATCTCGTCTTCAAATTCCTTGAGCAGATGTTCCTTCGCCTGCTCGGCGGTGAATCCGGAAATGCGCTCGAGGGTTTCGAGCTGCTGCGCCTTGACCTGCTCGGCCTCGGCCAAACGGTCTTCCGCTTGTTTATTCTTCCGGTTCAATTTTTCCTCTTTGGCCTCCAAGCTGTCGAGCTTGCGGTCCAAATTTTCCTCTTTTTGCTGGATACGGCGTTCCTGACGCTGTACTTCTTTGCGGCGGTCGTTCATCTCGCGGTCGGTGTCGATGCGCAGGCGGTGGATTTCCTCCTTGCCCTCGAGCACGACCTCTTTCTTTTTTGCCTCGGCCGTTTTGATGGCTTCGTTGACGATGCGCGTCGCTTCCTCTTCCGCGGAGCCGATGGCGGCTTCCGCAATCCGCTTGCGCCGTTTTTCACCGGCCGGCCTTCCTACAAAGAATCCAACCACTGCGCCGACCACCAGCGCGGCAATGGCAATGCATACCGCTGCGACGATCGGGATCATTTCCAACCTTTTTGAGCACCTCCTCAGTCTCGGGAAGCGCCTCGTTGTCTTACCTGTACACAGGAGAACCGCGCCTTTTGCGCGGGCATGATGAGTCGCGCGTTTTTGGGGCCTTTCAAAGGAGGCGGAAACCGGCATTTCCGCTTCCTGCATCGTTCCCAAACGGCCCCGACGTTCCTGCGCCGGGGATTCCCCGGCTCTCTTCTATGCACTGGAAGACCCAGTGCTTCCAATTTAAAATACATGAAATCTTTTAAGCGCTGTGTCCGCCTTTTTTCCCTGCGCGGGCGCGAACACACCTAAATTTATTGTACATGGGAAGCCCCCAAATGTCAAGGTGGAAACGGTTTGCAGAAAGCCCTGGCGCACGGGTCTCCCAGAATTTGTGGATTGACAGGGCTTCCTTTTTCGCCCTATAATTCTAATAAAGAGGGCGACCTCTTCCAGCATTGGCTGCAACGCGCAAATACACGTTTTTGATACGTTCCTTTGAGGGACCGAAAAGGGGGGCCGCCCACCGGGGCGGTCCTTTTTCTTTTTTATGCGGGCATGGACGCTCTGGATTTTTTGGGAGCTTAGCCGCTCCCGGGGCTTTTTCTATCCTCTTTATGTTTTTTGAAAATTCTCAATTTCCCCTTGACGCGCTTACCCTTTTTAACTTTCTTTAAACTTATAATTTTTTCCCTTCGACGCGCTCAGGCCGCGCGGGGGCCCCTACTTTCTGGCCAGCAGAAAGTAGGCAAAGACTGGCGCAAGGGAGTTTCACCCCCTTGCGGATCCCCGGACCAAAGTGGGGTGCTGGACGCCCCCCTTTGGAAACCCCCAAGTCCTCGCTAGCGCGCCCTTTTTGGCCGAACTCCTCGCCGCTTGCGCGGCTGGAGCTTCGGTGCCGTTGGGGAAAGCGCGAGCGCGTGCGCGCTCGCCAC
>CALWVT010000033.1 GCA_944385055.1 uncultured Clostridia bacterium
CTGGACGCCCCCCTTTGGAAACCCCCAAGTCTTCGCTGGCGCGGTAAATTTGGCCGAACTCCTCGCCGCTTCGCGGCTGGAGCTTCGGTGCTAGACTTTTGGGCCGCGAGCGCCTGCGCGCTCGCCACAACCGCCGCACCTCCACCGCTTCGGGGTGGGGGCTGCGCCCCCTTGCCCCCTATGTTCCCCATTGGGAAACGTTTGCTTGTCATGCGCGCCTGTTGGGGGCTTCGCCCCCTTGCCCCCAAGGTTCCCAAACGGGGACGTTTGCCGATCATGCGCGCCAGCGCATGGGACAACGTCCGAAACGGCTTTGCGAGCAACGCCTTCGCAAGTCTCCCGGAAGCTCCTGCCGCGCAAGCGGCTAGGAGTTCCGTCACTCCCCTCGTGCGGTTGTGCCGAAGGCACTCTAGCGCGACCGCAGAGGGGGAATCCCAAAGGGGGCGCAGCCCTCTTTGGCCAGTCTTTGCCTACTTTCTGCTGGCCAGAAAGTAGGGGCCCCCGCGCGGCCTGAGCGCGTCGAAGGGAAAACTTAAAATTTTAATAGGCGTAAAGGGGATAACAAAAGGCTCCCAGCAAAAAACAGTGCCTGCGAAGTGCCTCGCAGGGGTAAGCGCGTCGAAGGAGTAAATTAGAAATTTAAAAAGCGTAAAAAAGATACATAAAAGCCCAAATAAAAAAACAAAAAAACACACCCAGCAAAAAACACGCTGGGTGCATCTGCGCAAACCTATTAAATGATAAATGAAAAGAAAAGAAAAAAGAAAAGAACCAGAGGGCCTTGGGACCCCTCCCAAAAAACAATCAGTCGCTTTGCAGCGACGAAAACAACTGCCGCACTTCGGCGCGCAGCCCGCGGTGCGCCTCCGCTTCGAGCCCCGGGTCCTCCCGCAGGATTGCCTTCGCCACCGCCTGCGCGTCGCGCAGAACCGCCATATCGTCGTTTAAGTCCGCAATCTTTAACGCCGGCAGCCCGTGCTGGCGGCTGCCGAAAAAGTCGCCCGGGCCGCGCAGCTTTAAATCGCTCTCCGCCACGCGGAACCCGTCGTTCGTCTCGCACAAAATCCGCATGCGCGCGCGCGTCTGCTCCGTCTGCGCGTCCGTCAAAAGGATGCAGTAGCTTTCTTCCTTCCCGCGGCCGACGCGCCCGCGCAGCTGGTGCAATTGCGACAAACCGTACCGCTCCGCGTTTTCAATTAAAATCACCGTCGCGTTCGGCACATCCACGCCGACCTCCACGACCGTCGTCGAAACGAGGATATCCGTCTTGCCATTTGCGAACGCCTCCATGACCGCGTCCTTCTCCTTCGGCTTCATGCGCCCGTGCAGCACCGCCACACGCACATCCGGCAGCGTGCGCGAAAGCTTCTGCGCATACGATAAAACACTCGCCTTATCTTCCCCGCCGTCGATTGCCGGGCAGATCACATAGCACTGCCGGCCCGCATGCACGTGCTTCTGCAAAAACCGCAGCGCGCGCAGCCGTTTTGCGCTGTCGATGCAGTACGTCGCGACGGGCTTTCGCCCGGGCGGCAGCTCGTCGAGCACCGAAAGGTCGAGGTCGCCGTAAATCATCAAGGCCAGCGTGCGCGGGATCGGCGTCGCGCTCATGACGAGCACATGCGTGCCGCGCGCCTTCTCCGCGAGGGCCGCGCGCTGCCGCACGCCGAACCGGTGCTGCTCATCGGTAATCACAAGGCCGAGGCGGCAAAACTGCACGTCCGGCGTCAAAAGCGCGTGCGTGCCGACGAGCACGTCGATCTCCCCGCTTAAAAGCGCCTCCTTGCACGCCTGCTTCTCCTTCGGCTTCACCGCACCCGTCAGAAGCGCCACGCGCACGCCCGCCGGCGCGAGCATCTTCGAGAGCGTCTCAAAATGCTGGTGCGCCAAAATATCCGTCGGCGCCATCAAAGCCGCCTGCATCCCGTTTTTCGCCGCGACGAAGCAGCACGCCGCCGCCACGGCCGTTTTGCCCGATCCCACGTCGCCCTGGATTAAGCGGTTCATCGGCACGCCGCTTTCCATGTCGGCCACGGCTTCCGCCGCCGCGCGGCGCTGGGCGGCCGTCGGTGAAAACGGCAGCAAGGCCCAGAATGCATCCGTGCAGTCCTGTTCTACCCGGAACGCGCTCTCTTCCCGGTTGCGGCCCTTGAGCGTGAGCATCCCGAGCTGCAGCACCAGCAGTTCCTCAAACGCCAGCCGCCGCCGCGCGACCTGCATGCTCTCCTCGTTCGGCGGCCGGTGGATATTTTCGAGCGCATACCGCAATTCGCACAGCGCGTACTGCTGCCGCAGCGTCTGCGCCAAGGGGTCGCGCAGCACGTCCGGCAAAAGCCGCAGCGCCTGTGCCACGGCCTTCTCAATCAGCCGGCTCGAAAGCCCCTTCGTCTGCGGGTAAATCGGCCGCATGCCGGGTGCATGGTCCGCCTCGGCAAATTCCGGCGACACCATCTGCCGGCGGCCGTCCTTGACCGTGATTTTCCCGTAAAACAGGTACATCTGCCCCGCGTGCAGAAGGTTCGGGATATACGGGTTATTAAAGAATACAAAGGACATCGCCGCGCCCGTCTCGTCGCAGACGCGCACGCGCAGAAGCATCACGCCGCTTTTCGAGAATACGGGCCCGCCCACCTGCAGGACCTGTGCGCGCACGGCGCACGGGGTATCCAGCGGCGCCGCGTCAAAATGGACCGGCCGGCTCCAATCCTCATAGGCGCGCGGGTACAGACGCAGCAAGGCGCCGACGGTGGGCGCGCCGAGCTTTTTGAAGAGCTCGGCCCGCTTGCTGCCGACGCCTTTTAATTCCGAAATGGGTTTTGCGAATAAAGAGGGCATGGGTTATTCCACTGACACGAGGAAGTAGTTGATCGGCTGGCCGCCGTCGACGAGCGTGACCTCGATGTCGGGGCTTATTTTCGTCTTGATGCGCGTGTAAGCGTCGTTCGCCTGCTCCTCCGTGATCTCCTTGCCGTAAATGATCGTGATGAACGCCGTCGCGCGGCTGACCATCGAGCGCGTCATCTTCGAGCACGCATGTACGACGTCGCGCTCGATAAAGCTCAGTTTCCCGTTGACAAGGCCCAGAATGTCGCCTTCCTTGATGCGGTGGCCGCCGTATTCGCTGTCGCGCGCCGCGTACGTGACCGTACCCGTGTCCACCTTGCCCGCGGCCTCCATCATCTTGACGGCATTCGTCTCGGGGTTCACATCGGGGTCATATGCGAGCATCGCGGAAAGGCCCTGCGGCACCGTGCGCGTGGGCAGCACCATGACCTTGCGGTCCTTGACGAGCGGGATGACCTGCTCGGCCGCAAGCGTGATATTTTTATTGTTCGGCAGCACCATCACGACGTGTGCGGGCGTTGCCATGACGGCGGCGTAAATATCCTCCGTGCTCGGGTTCATCGTCTGCCCACCGCTGACGACGTGCGTGCAGCCAAGGTCGCGGAACAGCGACTTCAGGCCATCTCCCGCGGCCACGGCCACGAAGCCGACCGGCTCCTCGGGCGAAACGGGCTTTAGGTTCTCCTTTTCGGCCTTTGCGCGCGCGGCGTCGTTTTCGGCCTTCGCGCGGCGGTGCTGCTCCTTCATGTTTTCGATCTTCACGGTCAGAAGCTCGCCGTAATTGAGCGCGGCCTCAAGGGCCTTATTCGGCTGCTCGGTGTGGACATGGACCTTGATGATCTCGTCGTCGAACACGACCACGACGCAGTCGCCGATCTTCTGCAGCGTGCCGCGCAGGTCGTCGGGGTCCTTCTTGCAGGACGGGTTGCGGCCGACGATAAATTCCGTGCAGTACGTAAAGCGGATATCCGCGTCAAATTCGGCGGCGGCGTTGCGGAAGAACTCGTCGTTGCGGATATCGGGCGGCGCATTTTTGTCCGCGTCCTCATTTTGCAGCACGACGCCGTCGCGGAACACGCTGAGCATGCCCTCGAGAATATAGCACAAACCCTTGCCGCCTGCATCGACGACGCCGGCCTTCTTGAGCACCGGCAGAAGCTCCGGCGTCTTTTCGAGCGCTTCGTTCGCGCCGTTTGTGATTGCTTCCCACACGTACACCGGGTCATCGTCGCGCGCAGCAGCCGCTTTGCCCTGTTCGCACGCGACGCGCGCGACGGTCAGGATCGTGCCCTCGGTCGGCTTCATGACCGCTTTGTACGCGGCGTCCACGCCTAAGCCGAGCGCCTCGACGATCTCTTCGCCGCCGGCTTCTTCCTTGTCTTTGAGCCCATCGGCAAACCCGCGGAACAGAAGCGACAAAATAACGCCCGAGTTGCCGCGCGCGCCGCGCAGCAGGCCCGACGCCGCCACGCGGGCGACTTCCCCGAGCCCGCCGGGGGCGGTTTCGTCCAATTTTTTGAGTTCGGTGGCGGCATTCGCCATCGTCATCGACATGTTTGTGCCCGTATCGCCGTCCGGGACGGGGAAAATATTCATTTCATCGACGCTTGTGCGGTATTTGGCGATGTGGTTGGCGCCGGAAATCATTGCGTTGCGCAATGTGGTTCCGTTGATCATGAGAACACTCCTTTGACGCGCATCTACTTTGCTGCTGCGAGCGGCAAGGCGCTGCAAAATGCAAACTGCATCCGTAACATTTCGCGATTCCTGGCTTTCAGTATAGCATAAATCTTTCGAGGATTCAACCTGCAAATGGCAAAACTGCACAGGGGAAATCGCCTTCAGGGCCGGTTTTCCCCCAATGAGATGCCGTAAAACCGGGAAAGGTCCGCAAGGCCGCTTTGGATTTCCTCGCGCGGGAAATCCCCGGCCTCGAGTGCTTCGTCGGAAAGGCAGTTTAGATTCGTATAAAAATCGATCCCGAGCTTCAGGTCGTCGGGGTGGTCGGGGCGGATGGAGTCGAACAACAGGTCCTCGGCCTCGCCGTAGCGCCCCTGGGCAATCAGGACGGTGAGCATCGCGCGCAGGTCGCCGGCCGCGGCGCCGGGCTGGACCTGCCGGTGCAGATCGTAGCGGATGCTGGTATCCTTGCCGAACGCCAATTGGGCAAGCATACGGGCCATCATATTGATTTGGCGCATCATCCAATCTTCCTCGTAGATCATGGTGGTACCTTCTTTCTTTTTTTTAGATGGGGCGCAAGCTGCCCCGGGGCTTTTTGAAATTTTGCAGGCTTAGCGCCTGCGGGGCTTTTTTGATCCTCTTTACACTTTCTGAAAATTCTACTTTCTCCCTTCGACGCGCTTACTCCTGCGGGGCACTTCGCAGGCTGCAGGCACTGTTTTTCTTTCTGGGAGCCTTTTGTTATCCCTTTTATGTTTTTTGAAAATTTTATCTTTTCCCTTCGACGCGCTCGGGCCGCGCGGGGGCCCCTACTTTCTGCTCCTGCAGAAAGTAGGCAAAGACAGGCGCA
>CALWVT010000034.1 GCA_944385055.1 uncultured Clostridia bacterium
CTTTGGCCAGTCTTTGCCTACTTTCTGCTGGCCAGAAAGTAGGGGCCTGGCGCGGCCCGAGCGCGTCGAAGGGAAAACTTAAAATCTTACAGAAAGAAAAAGAAGATAGGAAAAACCCCTGGGGAGGCAAGCCCCAAAAAGAGCACCGAGCGCGTCGAAGGGCAAACTTAAAATCTTCAAAAAATATAAAAAAGATAAAAATAGCCCCGCCTATCACAAACGAAAGATAGACGGGGCAAAAGTATCCGATTAACCAAAATACAATAAATAATCCCTTTTCAAACTTCCGATAAAAACCGCGCGCGTTCGGCAAGCGCCGCGCCGAGCGCCGCAGCCTCCTTCGTGTACCGGCAGTTTAAAAGCGGGGCGGGATCCGCAAACGGGTCGCGCGCCGCAACCTGCGCCCGGATCTCCGGCAGAAACGGCGGCAGATACGCGCCAACCTCGCCGCCAAATACGACCGGGCAGTCCAGGAGCATCTGGAGATTGTGCACGCCAATCGAGAGCGCTTCGACATAGGACCGCCACTTCTTCTTTTCGGGCGCGCCGCCTTTTTGCAGCGCCGCAAAGAATTCCGCGAGCGGCCGCTTCTTCGAGAGGGCCTTCGCCGCGCAGTAGGCGTCCAGGCAGCCGGCTTTGCCGCAATAGCACGGCTTCCCGTCCGGATAAATGGTCATGTGCCCGATTTCCCCGCAGCGGAAAGACGTCCCCTCGACGAGGGTGCCGTTTTCCACCAGCGCGCCGCCGACCGTCGCGCTCAGCGACAGATAGAAAAACCGCGCGGGCAGCCCGCCGCCGGACGCCTCGGCGAACGCGCCGGCGTTGGCGTCGTTTAACAGCAGGCACGGCTGCGCAAACGGCGCCGTGAGCGCCGAGAGCGGCACATCCCGCAGGCCGAGCGCGTGCGAGCGCGTCAGAAGCCCCCGCGTGCGGTCGAGGATGCCCGGCAGCGCAATGCCGAGGCCGTACGGCGCGCCGGCTGCGCCGGCCTCCTCGAGAAATGCGTCGAGAAACGCCGCGGCCGCCCGGGCGTAGGCTTCCCCCGGGGCAAACGGCAGGCGTTCGCGCTTCGTGTGCAAAACCTGCCCCTGCAAATCGAGCAGCACGCCCCCTAAGTGGCCGGCCGTCACGGAAAGCCCCACCGACAAATGCGCGCGCGCGCACAGGCAGAACGCCTTCGCGCGCCGCCCGCCCGTCGAATCGAGCGAGCCGCCCGCCTGTAAAAGCCCGCTTTCCGTGAGTGCCTTCACGTTTTGGGTGACGGTCGGCAGGCTCATGCCGAGCGCACGCGCCGCTTCCGGCAGCGACGACGTGCCGGCTTCACAGAAATACCGGAACACGCGGCTGCGGTTTGCGCGTTTTACATCTTGATTCGTCCATTGTCCGTCCATGTTTTCACCGCCGCGCAGAAGTAGCCGGCGCCCGTTTTGCAGGCGGCGCGCCAGCCCTCTTTTGAGTATACCAGCCTTTTGAGCGGAAAGCAAATTTCCCGCGAAAAATCCTCGAAATTTGTGCGCTTTTTTGAAATTCCCCCTTGACTTTTGTGCGGGGATGTGGTAAATTGAACGTGGGAACTGTACTAAGTGAATTAGTACAGATAAAACAGTGGAAGGGGGGCGATCCCAATGTTCCGCATCGATCCGCAGAGCCGCACGCCGCTGTACCAGCAGCTGTATGAAGAGGTGGTGCGGCTGTCGTCCCTCGGGGCGCTTGCAGACGGCGAGCGGCTGCCGAGCGTGCGGCAGCTGGCTGCCGCGCTGGGGGTAAACCCGAACACGGTGCAGAAGGCGTACCAGCGTTTGGAGCTCGACGGGGTTCTGCGCAGCACGGCGGGGGTAGGTTCCTTCGTGGTGCGGGAAAAGGCGCTGGAAAAAAGCCGGGGCGCGGCGCTCGAGGCGCTCCGCAAGGCGGTGCAGAACGCGCAGGAAAAAGGCCTTTCGAAGGAGGAAATCCGAAAGGCGGTCGAAGACAGCATAGGGGGGATGTAAGATGGTAGAAGTCAAGGGGCTTACGAAGTGCTTTTCGAAGAAAACGGCGCTTTCGGACGTCAGCTTTACGGTGGAGGACGGCTCGGTGTTCGGCCTCATCGGCAGCAACGGCGCGGGCAAGAGTACGCTGCTGCGCGTGCTGGCGGGGATTTACCGGCCCGACGCGGGGTCGGCCGCCTTCGACGGCGCGGCGCCGTTTGAAAACAGCGCGGTCAAGGAAACGATCGTCTTTGTCGGCGATACGCCGTACTTTCTGCCGCAGGCGACGCTGCGAGATATGGCACAGTTTTATCAGGCGCTGTACCCTGCCTGGGACGCGGCGCGGTATGAAAAGCTAAGGGAAGTTTTCGGGCTCGACGAGGGGGCGAAGCTGCGCACGTTTTCGCGCGGCATGCAGCGGCAGGCGGCGCTCGTGCTGGCGTTTGCGTGCCGGCCGAAATATCTATTGCTCGACGAAATTTTCGACGGGCTCGACCCCGTGATGCGCAAGACCGTCCAGCGCCTGTTCGCGGATATGGCCGCGCAGGCGGGGGAGGCCGTGCTCCTTTCGAGCCATAACCTGCGCGAGCTCGAGGGCGTGTGCGACCACGTGGGGATTCTCCACCGCGGGAACCTGCTGCTCGAGCGGGAACTCGACGCGTTAAAGCACGGGCTGTGCAAGGTCCAGGCGGTGTTTTCGCCGATGCCGGACTTCGGCAATGCGCTGCATGGCCTGCATATCCAAAAGCAGGAAATCCGCGGCGCGGTGCTCGAACTTTTGGCGGCCGACCCGCGCGAGGACGTCGAGGCGGCGCTTCTGCCGCTGCACCCGCTCTCCGTGGAGACGCAGCCGCTGACGCTCGAAGAAATCTTTATCCATGAAATGGAGGTGGCGGGCTATGACCTCGAAAACATCTTGGGATAAACGCGCGAAGGAATGCGCGCTGGTTTATAAATTCGCGCTGCGCACGGGGAAGAGCCTGGGCATCACGCTGTTCTGCCTGTGCATGCTCATCGGGCCCGTGATTCTGCTTCTGGTGTGGCTGCAGCGATTTTTAAGCGGCCAAGCCATTTTCTTTTCGGACACGATGGAGACCGCCCTTTTGCAGGCGGAGCTTTTCATGGGCCTCGGGTTCGTATGGATTTTATTGTTCATGGGGAACCTGTTCGGCTACATGCACGACCGCGGCGCCGTCGACCTATTCCACGCACTGCCGTTAGGCCGCGTGCCGATGCTTCTGGGGAGATTCTTCGCCGCGCTGACGCACCTGCTCGTGCCGATGGCGGCGGGGCTATTCCTTTCGGCCGTCCTTGCCGCGCTCGCGCGGGGCCTTGCAAACGGCTTGCAGTTTACGGAAGCGCCGGGCATTTTCAGGACGTACGGGGAAATGCTCGCGGTGCTTGTGCTGATGCAGTTCGCGGCGCTGGCGTTCAGTGTGTTTTTATGCGTGTGCTGCGGGAACACGGCGAACACGGTGCTGTCGATTCTTGCAATCAATGTCGGGTGGTGTTTACTCGTGCTGTTCGGCACGCTCTATTTGGAGCAGAGCCTGCCGGGGCTGCCGGACTATCTGGGCAGCATGATCGGGAGCTTTTTGTTCGGGTCGCCGGTGTTCGGCCTGTTTTCGCCCGCGGCCGCGGGGTTTGCGTCCCTTGTGATCGCTGCGCGCACCGGAGCCGCTTATTCACCGGAGCTCTTTGTGTGGTGGGCCGTCTTTGGAGTCGCACTCTTTTTCCTATCGCTGTGGCTGTATCAGCGGCGCAGAAGTGAGGCCGCGGGCGAGAGCTTTGCGTTCGCGGTGCCGCAGGTTGTGATCCGCACGTTCATCGCGCTGGCTGCCGCGATTCTGTTCGGCACAGCGGGGGCTGCGGTTTTCGGCGGCGGCCTTTCGATCGTCTTAATGGGAATCGGCCTCGTGTTAGGACATGTGTTGTCGGAGGCCGTGTTCCAGCGCGGCTTCTCGACCGAGAAAAAGGCGCTGCCGGCGCTTGGGATTACGGCGGTCGGGCTCGCGGTGGCGATGGTGCTCGTCAGCACCGGGGGCCTCGGTTACGTCACGCGCGTGCCCGCGGCGGCGGACGTCGCGTCGATTGCATTTGACACGCGCTATTATTCGTATATCGGGGATTACAGCTACGTCGTCGAGGGCGAAGACCCCGGGCAGGTGCATTATACGAACGATGTGCTGTTTACAGATCCCGACGATATCGCGGCCGTGCGCGACGCACAGGAACGTGCCGCAAAGTTGATTCCCGGGCCGTATCTGCCGAGTAACACCTACCGCCAGAAAAACGTGAATCTCACGTATACCTTAAAAGACGGTAGTACGTTCCGGCGCAGCTATTCGATTTGGGAGTATCCCGAGCTGCAGGAAGTGCTCAATACGATGACAAAGCAGGAGAATTTCAAGGCGGCAGCGCTCCTGTTTAGCGCGGTCCCGGCCGACGCCGTTTTGAGTATCGGCAGCGACAAGGTTGACGTCTCTTTGGACCCTGCCAACGGCATACAGGTGACGCCGGAGCAGCTTTCCGGGCTGCAGCAGGCGATGTTACAGGATCAGGACGATATCTTGGAGATATCCCTTACGAGCGACTATGTCGAGGATGCACACTATTTGGATATGCAGTGTACGGGTGTCATTTCCACAGCGGGCAATCAGACGCTCGAGCAGGCGTTCCATACCCAAAAACCGGTCCATCTCTACCGTGTGCGGTTCTATTTCTCCGAATCCGGCGCGCCGCACCTGACGGCGGTCTGCAAAGACCTCGGGCTGCTTTAACATTTGCGGCAAAGCCCGCTGACTGTGTCGTTTTTTGCTTATAAGAGTTCCTGTTTTCTCATCTTTCATAGACGACGAGGGCGGGTGCTGACTCCTTTTTTCGGGAGCCGGCGCCCGCCCGTCTTGTTTTTTTGATTTACTTACCCCTCTTTGGGGCACTTCGCAGGCACCGTTTTTTTGCAGGCTGCGCTTGTGGGGCATTTTTGATCCTCTTTACGTTTCTTTAAAATTATAGTTTCTTCCTTCGACGCGCTCAGGCCGCGCCGGGCCCCTACTTTCTGGCCAGCAGAAAGTAGGCAAAGACTGGCCAAAGAGGGCTGCGCCCCCTTTGGGATTCCCCCGCTGGCGGTCGCGCTAGAGTGCCTTCGGCACAACCGCGCGAGGGGAGTGACGGAACTCCTAGCCGCTTACGCGGCAGG
>CALWVT010000035.1 GCA_944385055.1 uncultured Clostridia bacterium
CGTGGCGAGCGCGCACGCGCTCGCGGCCTTCCCCAACGGCACCGAAGCTCCAGCCGCGAAGCGGCGAGGAGTTCGGCTAAATTTACCGCGCCAGCGAGGACTTGGGGGTTTCCAAAGGGGGGCGTCCAGCACCCCACTTTGGTCCGGGGATTCGCAAGGGGGTGAAACTCCCTTGCGCCTGTCTTTGCCTACTTTCTGCAGGGGCAGAAAGTAGGGGCCCCCGCGCGGCCTGAGCGCGTCGAAGGGAAAAATTATAATTTTAAATAAACGTAAAGAGGATAGAAAAAAGCCCCTCCGCGTCGAAGGGAAAAATAAAACGAAAGGAGCGTCGGGCAATTGAAAAAGAAAAAATACAAAAAAATCATCGCGCTCTTCTGCGCCGCCCTGCTGGCGCTATTTACCACCAGCTGTACGCCGCGCGAAACAGGGGCGCAGCCGGTAACATACCGCATCGTCGCGTCGTTTTATCCCATTTATATTATGGCGCTCAACCTGACACAAGGGCTTCCGGACGTCGAGGTGACGGATATGGCCGGGCAGCAGACCGGCTGCCTGCACGACTACCAGCTGCAGTCGAAAGACGTGCAGGCGCTCGCGCGGGCGGACGTGTTCGCAATCAACGGCGCGGGCATGGAGAGCTTCCTGACGCGCGTCACGGACCAGCTGCCGGACCTTCAAATCCTCGACAGCAGCGCGGGCATCCCGGTGCTGCAAAGCGGCGAGGGCGGCGCCGAAAGCGAAAACCCGCATCTATGGGTCAGCATTTCGAATTATATCAAACAAGTGGAAAATCTCGCCGATGGCCTTGCGGCGGACGACCCCGCGCACGCGGACGCATACCGGGAAAATGCCGCTGTGTATATCGAAAAGCTCTCTTCCCTGCGCAGCCGTATGCACGAGACGATTGACCCGCTGCCGAACCGCGACATCGTCACGCTGCACGAGGCGTTCCCGTACTTTGCCGAGGAATTCGGCCTTACCATCGTCGGCACGGTCCAGCGCGAGCCGGACAGCCAGCCGAGCGCGCGCGAATTGGCCGACACGATCCGCCTAATCCGCTCGACCGGCGTCAAGGCCGTGTTCGCCGAACCGCAGTACGACGCCTCGGCCGCACAGATTTTGTCGCAGGAGAGCGGCGCGGCATTTTATACGCTCGACCCCGGCGCGACGGGCCCCGATGACCCGGACGCCTACCTCGACGCGATGGAACAAAACCGCGTGGTCCTGCAAAAGGCCCTCGCATAAAATCGATAAACCAGGAAGGAAGGAATCCCGGATGGCACAAACGTGTCAATGCAGCACGAACATCCAGCATCTCGGCGTCCGGCGGCACGGCGACGTGATCCTGCACGACGTCAATTTGGAAATCCACCACGGCGAAATCCTCGCGCTGATCGGCCAAAACGGCGCGGGCAAGAGCACGCTGTTAAAGGCGCTTTTGGGACAGATCCCCTACACGGGCGAGGTCGTGTTCCACGACGCGTCGGGGGCGCGCATCCGCTCGCCGCGCATCGGCTACGTGCCGCAGAACTTGGAATTTGACCGCAACACGCCGGTGACCGTACTCGACATGCTTTCGGCAAACAGGGCGCGGTTCCCGGTGTGGCTCGGGCACAAAAAGGAGGCGGCGGCCGCGGCAAAGGCGGCGCTCGAACGCGTCGGCGGCGATGCGGCGCTGCTTAAAAAGCGCCTGGGCATGCTTTCGGGCGGGGAACTGCAGCGCGTGCTGCTGGCGTTCGCGCTCGAGCCGCTGCCGGACCTGCTGCTGCTCGACGAGCCGGTCTCCGCGGTGGACAGGCCGGGCATCGCGCGGTTTTACGACCTCGTCTGCCACATGCGGCGCGTACACGAGATGCCGATTTTACTCGTGTCGCACGATCTGTCGCACGTGCGCCGGTATGCGACGCGCGCCGCGCTGCTCGACCACACGGTCGTCGTCAGCGGGCCGGTCGAAGAGGTCATGGACACCCCCGCGGTGCGGGAGACGTTCGGGCTCGATGCGGGAAAGGAGGAATCGGCATGATCGAAGGGCTGTACCGTCTGATTGACACGCTGCTGCCGTTCGAATGGACGGAATTTGCATTTATGAAAAACGCGCTGCTCGCGATCCTGCTGATTACGCCGCTGTTCGGGCTCGTGGGCACGATGATTGTCAACAACAAGCTGTCGTTTTTCAGCGACGCGCTGGGCCATTCGGCCCTGACGGGCATCGCGCTCGGCGTGCTGCTGGGGATGGACAACTACCTGGTTTCGATGCTCGGGTTCGCGCTGGTGTTCGCGGTGGGCATCTGCGCGGTGCTGCGCAGCCGCGTGTCGAGCGCGGACACGATCATCGGCGTATTCTCCTCGACGGGCATGGCGCTGGGGATTGTGCTTTTAAGCGCGTCGGGGGGCTTCGCGAAATTCTCGGCGTACTTAATCGGCGATATTTTGACCGTGCAGGCGTCGGAGCTCAAATGGCTTTTGCTGCTGTTGGTCGTGGTGGTGCTTTTGTGGCTCTTCTTTTTCAACCGCTTCCTGCTCGCGAGCTTAAACCCCGACCTCGCCGCGAGCAAGGGCATCCCGACGGGGGTGTACCAGCTGGCGTTCATGGTGGTGGTGGCGGTGCTGGTCACGGCGACGATCAAGTGGGTGGGCATCCTATTGATCTCGTCGCTGCTCGTGCTGCCGGCGGCGGGCGCGCGCAATATCGCGCGGTCGATGCGGGGTTACCACTTCTGGAGCATCGGCATCGCGCTGGTTTCGGGGGTTGCGGGGCTGATTTTGAGCTACTACGCGGGCACGGCGGCCGGCGGCACGATTGTGCTCGTGGCGGCGGGGATCTTTTTTGTCACGTTCCTGCTCGGGCGGCGGCGCGCATAAGGCGGCGTTTTCGTACAACTCTGTCTTACACATGCGTTTGATGGAAATATTCCAGGAAATATAGAAAACAAATGGAATGTTAAAAATCAAATTCTCGGCTTCACACTCTATACAGGCGCGCAAAAATGTGCTATGATGCATTTGCATTTCCTGATTCTTTTGCATTTTTGCGTGTGGAGGGTGTTTATGGAGAGCGAAACGCGATGGCAATGGCGGGAGCGGCTGCGGCAGTACATGCACAATGTACCGCCGGTGCGGCTGATCGTCATCAGCTTTGTGGTATTGATTGTGGTCGGCGGGCTTTTGCTGACGACGCCGCTGTGCAGCCGGGAGCATGTCCCGACGAACCCGGTGGATGCATTTTTCACGTCGTGTTCGGCGGTGTGCGTGACGGGGCTTGTGCCGTTTGACACGTACCTGCACTGGAACACACTGGGGCAGGTTGTGATCCTCGTGTTAATCCAGGTGGGCGGCCTAGGGCTTGTGACGCTGACGACGGGTGTGACGCTGCTTTTGCGCAAGAAGATGGGCCTGCGCAACTTAAAACTCGCGACGGAGAACACGAACGGCGACGCGGCGAACATGAATGAGCTATTGCGGCTGATTCTGCTGTTTACGTTCACGTGCGAATTTGTGGGCGCGGTGCTTTTGATGATCCGGTTTGTGCCGCTGTACAGCGGGCAGGGCGTCTGGATTTCGGTATTTTTGGCGGTTTCGGCGTACTGCAACGCGGGGTTTGACATTCTGGGCTTTTTGAAGCCGTGCGGGAATTTGATTCCGTTTGCGGAGGACCCGCTGGTCTGCCTGACGATTGCGGGGCTGATTATCATCGGCGGCATCGGGTTTATCGTCATCAGCGACATTTACCGCGCGAAGCTGCACACGCAGGCGCACCGGCAGAAGCGCATGCCGTTGAGTTTCCATTCGCGGATTGTGCTGCTGGTGACGGGGCTTTTGCTGCTGGTGGGCACGGTGCTGATTCTGCTTTTGGAATACAACAATGTGACGCTGGCGGGCAAATCGTTTGGCAGCAAGGTTTTGATCTCGTTCTTCCAGTCGGTTTCGGCGCGCACGGCGGGGTTTGCGTCGGTAGATATTGCGACGGAGCTGGATTTCACGAAGATTGTGACGATTCTTTTGATGTTTATCGGCGCCTCGCCCGGAGGCACGGGCGGCGGCATCAAGACGACGACGCTGCTGGTTTTGATCTGCACGGTGCGTGCGGTGCTGCACGGCGATGAAGAGGCGACGTTTGCGCACCGGCGGTTTGAGAAATTCACGGTATACCGCGCGCTGGCGATTGCGGCGATGGCGCTGCTGCTTGTGATGGTGGCGGGCGGCGCGATCAGTGTGCTGGAGCCGCAGGCGAGCACGGTGGACGTGTTCTTTGAGGTGACGAGCGCGTTCGGCACGGTGGGCACCTCGGCGAACCTGACGCCGACGCTTTCGGCGCCGTCGAAGATCATTCTGATTTTCCTGATGTTCGCGGGCCGTGTGGGGCCGGTATCGCTGGGCATGGCGGTATCGCTCAAGCACCGCCACGAATCGGGGGCGTGTGTGCTCCCGGAGGGGAAGATTGTTGTCGGGTGACGCATTCCCCCTTTCCCCTTTTTTATTTTGTTTTGGAAGCGAAGGCTTTTCTGAAATTTGGAAAGGCCTTCGCTTTTTTTGTTTTGCTTTTTGGCTTTTTTATCTTCTTTACGCCTATTAAATTTTATTTTTATCCCATTGACGCGGGGCGGGGCTTTTTTATCCTCTTCCCTTTTTGAAAATTTTACTTTTTCCCTTCGACGCGCTTACCCCTGCGGGGCACTTCGCAGGCCGCAGGCATCGTTTTTCTTTCCTGAAATTTTGCTTATCCTCTTTACCTTCTCTTAAATTTTTAATTTTTTTCCTTCGACGCGCTCAGGCCGCGCCGGGCCCCTACTTTCTGCTCCTGCAGAAAGTAGGCAAAGACAGGCGCAAGGG
>CALWVT010000036.1 GCA_944385055.1 uncultured Clostridia bacterium
GGCGCGGTAAATTTAGCCGAACTCCTCGCCGCTTGCGCGGCTGGAGCTTCGGTGCCGTTGGGGAAGGCCGCGAGCGCGTGCGCGCTCGCCACGGCCGCCGCACCTCCACCGCTTCGGTTTTGGGGGCTTCGCCCCCTTGCCCCCCCACGTTCCCCAAAGGGAAAAGTTTGCCGGTCATGCGCGCCTGTTGGGGGCTTGCGCCCCCTAGCCCCCCACGTTCCCCAAAGGGGAAAGTCTGCTTGTCATGCGCGAACGCGCATGGTACCGCGTTCGAAACGGCTTTTGCGGCAACGCCTTCGCAAATCTCGCGGAAGCTCCTGCCGCGTAAGCGGCTAGGAGTTCCGTCACTTCCCTCGCGCGAATTGCGGCCGAAGGCCGCGCCAGCGCGACCGCAGAGGGGGAATCCCAAAGGGGGCGCAGCCCTCTTTGGCCAGTCTTTGCCTACTTTCTGCTGGCCAGAAAGTAGGGGCCCGGCGCGGCCTGAGCGCGTCGAAGGGAAAATTATAATTTTAAATAAAGGCAAAGAGGATAACAAAAGCCCCGCAAGCGCAGCCTGCAAAAAGGCCACCGCGCCGCGTCGAAGGGATAAATAAGAAAAGAAAAAGGCGCACAGTTTGTGCGCCTTTCTTGCGTGTTTCGATAGATTCTGCTATACTTTCCTTGGGAGAACAACCGGAAACAGGGTGGCTGCCTCTTTCATCTTCGGATGAGAGGAGGTGGTGCTGTATGTTGGATACTTACGAAGCGATCAGTGTGATGCTGGAAGCGATCAGTGTCCTTCTCAGCCTGCTGACTTTTATCTTTACCTTTCTGTATTTTAGAAGATAAGATAAAAAGAATGCCTACCCTGTGCCAGCAGGGTAGGCGCGGCCTTTGCGGCCAACGTTAACTCGATGAGGCAGCCACTTTTGTGGGCGGTTGTTCTCTCTGCTTTTATCATAGCACATTCCCGGCGCCTTTGCAAGTGCGCGGCTTTTTTGCCCGTCAATCAGGCGCCTTATGCGTCGGGGGAGAAATTTTCCCCAAAGAAAAAGCAAAAAGAAAAAGCGGGCCGCAAGGGCGTTTTCCCTTTGCGGCCCGCTTCCTTTTTCAGGTTTTAGGGTTTCAGCGTCGCCACGGTGCCGCCTTCCTGCAGCTGGCAGGAAAGGCGCACGTTGTGTTCGGTGGGCATGGCGTTGTCCGTGATGTACTGCAGCAGAAGCCGCGCGGCAATTTCCCCTTTCCGCCGCACGTCCTGGCGCATCGTCGTGATGGCCGGGCGCGAAAGGCGCGCGTAGTCGTTGCCGTCAAATCCCACCAGCGAGATATCCCCCGGCACGCGCACGCCATGATCCAAAAGGAAATTCAGCACATGCGCCGCGAGCATGTCATTTTCAAAAAACAGCGCCGTAAAATCCCCCAACCGCTCCAAAAGCGCAAAATCCGCGGCCTTGCGCCGCTCCGGGTCCGCGTCGGGCCCCCAGACGATCCGCCAGTTGTCCGTCGGCTCGATCCCCCACTGGTGCAGCGCCGCCTCCCAGCCGAGCATGCGTTCGCGCGTCGCGCCGGGCCGTACGAGCGCCGCGCCGTCGCCGCAGCAAAACGCGATCCGCCGGTGCCCGCGCGCAATCAGGTACTGCGTCATCTCCGCGCCCGCGGCCCGGTCGGCCAGGCCCACGTTTGCGCACAGCTCCTCTTCGCCGGGCAGGAACACCCCGTCGACGAACACAAGCGGCTTATCCGTGCTCTCGCGCAGGAGCTTCCCCTCCTTCGGGGAAAGCCCAAACGCCAGCACGCCGTCGACGTTCCACGTGCTCACCATCTGCAGCAGGTCTTCCGTGTTCTGTACGGCCGAAAGCATCAGATAATACTGCCGCGCGCGCACCTCGCGCTCTACGGCACCGACCAGCGTGCTCGCAAATGCGTCCTCGAGCATCGTGCGCCCGCCGAGGTCGCGGTGCCCGTACGCGAGCGCAATCAGCCGCGACGTCCGGCTGACAAGCCCCCGCGCGCTCATGCTCGGCACATACCCCAGATCCTTCATCGCGCGCTCCACCCGCTCGATCGTCGCGCGCGAAACGTGCTGGTACCGGCCGTGGATGACATTGGAGACGGTCGTGAAGCTGACCCCCGCTTCCCTGGCGATGTCTTTAATCGTCACCAAAGCAAGATGCCCCCTTTGCCAATCGCCGTCCTCTCTGTTTCTCAGGCGTTTTTTTATTTGGTTTGGTGATGTTGGTTTTTCCGTTGGAACGAAGCATCCATCGTTCTTTTCAGTGTTTGGTATGATTGTAGTATAGCACACTTTCGCAAAAAAGTGAACAGTCTTCGTCTTGATTTTAAAAAAGTTTTGTCTGTATTTTTTCGGCGCCCGGATTGACAATGGCCGCCGCACGCGATAAAATGAAAAAGTACCGGTTACTTTGGCAGGGGACGTTTTTTGCGGAAAATGCCGGGTGCCGGCCGCATTTTAAACAGAGCGATTGCGCAGAAATTGATGAAAACACGAAAGGAAGAACACGATGGGAGAGCGGGAAAACGAGATCTTTAAGGCGCGCTTCGACGCGCGGTTTGACGAGCTGAAGTGGCTTTATATCAGCCTTTATAACAATTATGACATGCTCGAGGACCTCAACCACAACCTGTACAATATCTATATGGCCCGCGGCGATGAGCTGCGCGCGCTCGACTTGGAGCGCGAGAAAACCCCGAACTGGTACAAAGCCCCCGGCATGTTCGGCGTGACGATGTACCCGAAGCTGTTTGCCGGCGGATTGAAGGGGGTCCAGGAGCACATCCCGTATCTCGAGGAGCTCGGCATCCGCTATATCCATTTGATGCCTTTGATGAAGACGCCGTATGAGCAGAACGACGGCGGCTATGCCGTGACCGATTTCCGCGAGGTGGACCCGTCCATCGGCACGGTCGAGGACCTCGAAAACCTGTCGGCGGCTTTGCGGAAGGCCGGCATCAGCCTGTGCTGCGATTTCGTGATGAACCACACGGCGGACAACCACGACTGGGCCATGCGCGCGAAGGCCGGCGACCCCGAATACCAGGCGCGCTATATGATGTACGACAATTACGACATCCCGCGCATCTACGAGTGGACCGTGCCGGAGGTGTTCCCGAACACGGCGCCGGGCAATTTCACGTGGAATGAACAGATGCACAAGTTCGTGCTCACGTCGTTTTACCCGTTCCAGTGGGACTTAAACTACAAAAACCCGGTCGTCTTCAACGAGATGGTTTATAACCTTTTGTTCCTCGCAAACTGCGGCGCGGAAGTGCTGCGCATCGACGCGGTGCCGTACATCTGGAAGGAGCTCGGCACGACGTGCCGCAACCTGCCGCAGGTCCACACGATCATGCGCATGGTGCGCTTAATCTGCGAGATCGTCTGCCCGGGCGTTTTGTTAAAGGGCGAGGTCGTCATGGCGCCCAAAGAGCTGCCAATCTATTTTGGCACGCACGACAAGCCCGAGTGCCATTTGCTTTACAATGTCTCGACGATGGTCAACACGTGGGGCGCGCTCGCCACAGCGGACACGCGGCTTTTGCGCGAGATGGTCGACACGATCGCGGCCCTGCCGCCGCAGTGCAGTTTCGTCAACTACCTGCGCTGCCACGACGACATCGGCTGGGGCCTCGACGAGGACGCCGTGCGCCGCTTAGGGTTTGACCCCTTGCAGCACAAGATTTTCCTGTACCGCTTCTTTGACGGCGAATACGAGGGCTCCTACGCGCGCGGTGCGTTGTATAACTACGACGAAAAATCGCTCGACGCGCGCTCCTGCGGCACGACGGCGTCGCTGTGCGGCATCGAGAAGGGCGAATATGAAGGGGACCCCAAACAGGTCGAGACGGGCATCCACCGCGACCTGATGCTCCACGCGTTCATGATTTCCCTTTCGGGCATCCCGATGCTCTCGAGCGGCGACGAGATCGGCCAGCTCAACGACTGGAGTTATCAAGACGACCCGTCCCGCGCGGCCGACAGCCGGAACATCCACCGCAGCCCGTTTAACTGGGAGGCGGCGTCCCACCGGCACGACCCGTCGACGGTGCAGGGGCAGATTTTCGAGGGCCTGCAGAAGATGAAGACGCTGCGCTCCCAGCACGACGCGTTTAACACCGACGCGCGCGTCTACACGATAGACACGGGCGACAACGGGGTCTTGTGCCTCGTGCGCGAATACGGCGGTGAGCGGCTTTACTGTGTGTATAATTTCACGAATTACGTCAAGGACCTCACGATGCCGGCCTTCACGGGCAAGGAGGAGGACCTGTTTACCGGCGTCCATGCGGGGCAGGGCAAGCTCCTTTTGCCGGAATACGGCTACATGTGGCTGCGCGCGTGAACGGGCGGCTTTTCACAAAAACCAAACGAAAATTTCAGATACTTTTTAGATTGCGTTCAAACTTTGCTCATGTTTCCCGGCTATACTAAAAACAGTTCCGAAAGGGACGAAGATGCGACGCATTTTTCCCCTTTCCCCATTTATAATGGAACCTGCGTGCGGCGATGGGAGCCGCTGGCTTTTTGTTTTTACTGCCGAGATCCGCGGGGGTGGACGGAATACCGGACCCGATGGGCGTGGCAGACCAAACGCAATCTCCTGAAATCTGGAGTTTTTTATAGAAATTTTTCTCTTGGCAGAGGGCTCGCTTTTGATAAAAAAGGGGAGCCCTTTTTTTATTTCCTTTTTTCTTTTGTTATCCTCTTTACGTTTCTTTAAAATTATAGTTTTCCCTTCGACGCGCTCAGGCCGCGCGGGGGCCCCTACTTTCTGCTCCTGCAGAAAGTAGGCAAAGACAGGCGCAAGGGAGTTTCACCCCCTTGC
>CALWVT010000037.1 GCA_944385055.1 uncultured Clostridia bacterium
CAAAGGGGGCGCAGCCCTCTTTGGCCAGTCTTTGCCTACTTTCTGCTGGCCAGAAAGTAGGGGCCCGGCGCGGCCTGCGAAGTGCCCCGAAGGGGTAAGCGCGTCGAAGGGAAAAGTAAAATTTTCAAAAAACATAAAAGGGATAACAAAAGCTCCCAGCAAAAACAGTGCCAGCGAAGCGTCCCGCAAGAGTAAGCGCGTCAAAATACAAAAACAAAAGCGGCGAGATTTCTCCCCGAAATCTCGCCGCTTTTCATTACGACAACTCAAACATCCCGTGGTACAGCTGATAATACATCCCCTTCTGGCGCAAAAGCTCGTCATGGTCGCCGCGCTCCACAACGCGCCCGTGCTCGAGAACGAGAATCGCATTTGCGTTGCGCACCGTCGAAAGCCTGTGCGCAATCACAAACACCGTGCGCCCTTCCATTAAGCGGTCCATGCCCTTTTCGATCAGCGCTTCCGTGCGCGTGTCGATCGACGACGTCGCCTCGTCGAGAATCAAAACCGGCGGGTCCGCAACGGCCGCGCGCGCAATCGCGAGCAGCTGCCGCTGGCCCTGGCTCAGGTTCGCGCCGTCACCGGTCAAGAGCGTGTCATACCCCTTCGGCAGACGGCGGATAAACGAGTCCGCGTTCGCGATCTTGGCCGCGCGCTCGACCTCTTCCTGCGTCGCGTCGAGCTTGCCGAAGCGGATGTTGTCGGCAATCGTGCCCGTAAACAGATGCGTGTCCTGCAAAACGATGCCCAGCGATTGGCGCAGGTCCGCCTTGCGGATGTCCTTGACGTCGATGCCGTCGTACGTGATGCGGCCGCTCTGCACGTCGTAGAACCGGTTAATCAGGTTCGTAATCGTCGTCTTGCCCGCGCCCGTCGAGCCGACGAACGCGATTTTCTGCCCGGGCTTCGCGTACAGCGAGACATCGTGCAAAACGGGCTGCCCCGCTTCATACGCAAACGTCACATGGTCAAACCGCACGTCGCCGCGCAGCGGGGTCAGCGGCGCGTTCGGTTTCGTCGAATCGCGCCACGCCCAGGCGCCCGTCTTCTCCTTGCACGGAATCTCCTCGCCGTCGGGGCCTTTCTTGACATTCACGAGCTCCACAACGCCTTCATCGACCTCCGGCTCCTCGCGCATCGCCGCGAAAATGCGCTCGGCGCCCGCCAAAGACGCCAACAGGAAATTCCCCTGCTGCGTAAACTGGTTAATCGGCAGCGCCGACTGCCGCACAAGCACGAGATAGCTCGCAAGGCTGCCCAAATCCGTCAGGCCGTTTAACGCCATGATGCCGCCAACCACCGCGATGACCGCGTAGTTCAAATAGGAAATGCTCACAACCGCCGGCACCATCGTCGCCGCATACCCCTGCGCGCGCGTGCCGGCCTTGCGCAGGTCGTCGTTGCGGTGGAGGAAACCCTCTAAGTTCTGCTTTTCGTGGTTAAAGACCTTGACGACCTTCTGCCCCGCGACCATCTCCTCGACGTAGCCGTCGAGCTCGCCCAAGTACGCCTGGTGGCGCTGATAGTATTCCTGGCTGCGGCGCGTGCTGTAGCGGATGTACAAAAACATCGCCGCATAGCCGACCACAACGAGCAGCGACAGCCGCCAGTTTAAGAGGAACAACAGCGTCAGCGTGCCGACCACCTGGATAAAACTCTGGATAATCATCGCGAAACTGTTGTTTAACGCATCCGAGATCGTATCGACATCGTTCGTAAACAGGCTCATCAAATTGCCCTTGCGCTGCGTGTCGAAATACCGCAGCGGCAGC
Source organism: uncultured Clostridia bacterium (assembly GCA_944385055.1). Classification (GTDB taxonomy): domain Bacteria; phylum Bacillota; class Clostridia; order Oscillospirales; family Acutalibacteraceae; genus Caproicibacterium. Next base: position 1,773 of record CALWVT010000037.1, read on the forward strand.
TTCTGCAAATGCGAAAACAGGTCGCGGCGGATGTCGTAAAGGATTTTCTGCGCCGCGCGCGCCATAAGCTGCGTGTAGCCCAACGCCGACAGCGCGCCCGCGCCATAGATCGCGGCCGTCAGGGCGACGCCGGAAAGGAGCTTTTCGACCGTCCCGTTGTCGATTAAGCCGTTGACGACGGGTTTAATCATATACGCGCCGATTAAGTTCGCCAAGGCGCTGACCGCCGCCAAAACGCCGACAATCCCCAAAAGCGCCTTGTGCCGCCCGAGATACCCCGCAAACGCGCGGATGGTCTGCTTGAGGTTTTCCGGGCGTTTGCCGTTAAACTGCCTCGCCATGGCCGGCGCCCCCTTTCTGCTGCAGCGCATAGATTTCCTGATAGATCGGGTCCTTCTCCAAAAGTTCCTCGTGCGTGCCCACCGCGTGGATGCGGCCGTCGTCGAGCACGACGATCAAATCGGCCGAAATAACGCTCGTCACGCGCTGCGTGATCACAATCTTCGTGACGTCCGTCAGCGCCGAGAGCGCGCGGCGGATCTTCCCCTCCGTCGCCGTATCGACGGCGCTCGTCGAGTCGTCGAAGATCAGCACCTTCGGGTGCTTTAAAAGCGTGCGCGCAATGCACAGCCGCTGCTTCTGCCCGCCGGAAACGTTGACGCCGCCCTGGCCGAGATCCGTGTCGAGCCCTTTGGGCATGCGCTCCAAAAATTCGTCGGCACACGCCTTGCGGCACGCATCCCACAGCGCCTCATCGCTCGCGTCCTCGTTGCCCCAAAGGAGGTTTTCGCGGATTGTGCCCGAAAACAGCACATTTTTCTGCAGCACAATCCCGACGCTGTCGCGCAGCGCCGTCAGGTCATAGTCGCGCACATCGTGTCCGCCGACGCGCACCGTGCCCGATGTGGCGTCGTAAAGCCGCGGGATCAGCTGCACAAGCGTCGTCTTTGCCGAGCCCGTGCCGCCGATTACGCCCACCGTCGCGCCGGCCGGGATATGCAGCGTAATGTCCGAAAGCGCGGCCTTCTCGGAGTCCGCCGCATAGGAGAACGTGACATTCTCAAAATCGACCTGGCCGTTCGGGATTTCCTCGATCGGATGTTCCGGATTCGCGAGGGCCGGCTTCTCCGTGAGCACCTCGCGGATGCGGTGCGCGCTTGCGAGCGACCGCGTGAGCATCAAAAACACGTTTGAGAACATCATAATCGAGTTTAAGACCTGCAGCACATAGCTCAAAAAGGCCGTCAAATCGCCGACCGTCATCGAACCGACGAGGATAAATTTCCCGCCGAACCACATGATGCACACGATTGCCGTGTACATGACGGCTTGGAACGCCGGCAGGTTTAGGGAGGCATGTCCAAACGTCGTGCGGCTGACGTCGGTCAATTCCCGGTTTGCGTCGTCAAAGACTTCCTCCTCGTGCTTGCCGCGCACGAACGCCTTGATCGCGCGGATCGCGGTCAAAGCCTCCTGCACGCGGCCGTTGACGAAATCGACCGCCTTTTGCTGGCGGTTATAAAGCGGTGAGACCTTGTGGACGACGAGCGCCAAAATCACGCCCAGCACCGGCGCCGTAATCACGAACACGAGCGCCAAGCGGGCATTGAGCAGAAACGCGAGGCCGATGCCGAGGAAAAGCATGATCGGCGAGCGCACGAGCGGGCGCAGGCCGCCGTTGATTGCGTTCTGCATGACGGTGACATCGGTCGTCATGCGCGTCACAAGCGACGGCGTCGAAAAGTGGTCGAGGTTCTGGAAATCGTACGTCTGCAGCCGTTCATACTCGGCTTTCCGCAGCTCGGCGCCGAAGCCGTAGGCGGCCCTGGCCGCGAAGCGCGCGTACAGTAAGCCCGTCACGAGTGCCAGCGCCGCGCACAGAATCATCTTGATGCCCTGGTTTAACAGAAACGGGATATCGTGGTTCGGCACGCCGACGTCGATGATGTCCGTCATCAGAATCGGGATGAGCATCTCGAACACGCACTCGACGCACACGAGCACGACCGCGAGGAGCAGGTCGCGCCGGTACGGTTTGATGTAGGCAAAAATCCGTTTGAGATCCTGCATAAAGCCCCTCCTTTTTACAGCAGCCGCCCGCCGACGTTGCGGTAGGCGCGTTTGAGAAAACCGGCCAGGGCTTTTCGCTCTTCGTCGGAAAAGCCCGCGAGCATGCGGCTTTCAAATTTCTCGTATTCTTCCTCCCAGGCGGCAAACGTCGCTTTCCCCTTTTCGGTCAAGGCGACTTCACCCTGGCGGCGGTCCTTTTGCGACTGTTTTCGCGTCAAAAAGCCGCTGCGCTCGAGCGGGTCGAGCATGCGGCAGATGACCGCGGGGTCGACTTCGCAATAATCCGCAAGCATGCGCTGCGAACACGGCCCGTTCATCGCGAGGCATCGCAGCACCTTTGGCTGCCCGGTGGTGAGCCCGAGCTTTTGCAGATACGGCCGCATTGCGTTTTGCTGCACATGCGCCGTGCGCGCCAAAAGCGTATGGATGGCGTATTCCATGGTCCTATGGCCCCCTTTTTTGCTTCCCTTTTGAAAATTCATTGCTATAGCAATTGTTGCGCTGTCTATTATAGCGGCCGCCTTTTCCGCTGTCAAGGGGAGGGGGGATTTTTTGCAGGCTCAGCCGCCTGCGGGGATGTGTTTGAATTTGCAGGCTTACGCGCCTGCGGGGATGATGCTTTTATTTATGGGCTTAGCTGCCCCGGAGGCTTTTTTCGGGGAAACTTTATTGCCCCTCTTTTCTTTTGCTTAAAATTTTTACTTTCTCCTTCGACGCGCTCGGGCCGCGCGGGGGCCCCTACTTTTCTGCTCCTGCAGAAAAGTAGGCAAAAGACAGGCGCAAGGGAGTTTCACCCCCTTGCGAATCCCCGGACCAAAGTGGGGTGCTGGACGCCCCCCTTTGGAA
>CALWVT010000038.1 GCA_944385055.1 uncultured Clostridia bacterium
TGCGCCTGTCTTTGCCTACTTTCTGCAGGAGCAGAAAGTAGGGGCCCCCGCGCGGCCTGAGCGCGTCGAAGGAAAAAGAAAAAATGATAAGAAAACATAAAAGGGATAAAGAAAGTTCTCAAGCAAAAAAGCCAGCGCCTGCGGCCTGCGAAGTGCCCCGCAGGGGTAAGCGCGTCGAAGGGATAAATCAAAAATTTAAGTAAGGTAAGGGGATCAAAAAACAGCGCCCCAAAACGAAACCTTCAAAAACATAGCAGAGAAACCCCAATCTAAGCGAGGAGGAATTTATAAAATGAAAGCACCTACCAAAGAAGACATCGCCCGCGTAAAGGGTATGGGCTTTTTGCTCAACCGCGGAACCCAGAATTTTTCAGGCCGCATCGTGCCGCGCGGCTGCGTCTTTTCGGCCGAAGACCTCAAAACGGTCACCGAGATTGCGGAGAAATTCGGCGACGGCCACGTGCTCGCCACCGTGCGCCTGTGCGTGGAGATTACCGGCATCCCGTACGAATCCATCGACGATGCCGTCGCGTTTGCCGAAGCCCATGGCCTGCACTTCGGCGGCACCGGCAGCCGCATCCGCCCCGTCACCGCGTGCAAGGGCACTACCTGCATCTACGGCAACTACGACACCCAGCAGCTTGCCCGGGAACTGTACGACCGCTACTACATCGGCTGGCGCAGCGCAAACCTGCCGCATAAGTTTAAAATCTGCGTCGGCGGCTGCCCGAACAGCTGCATGAAGCCGAGCCTCAATGACTTCGGCGTCGAGGGCCACCGCGCGCCGGTCTATGACATCGAACAGTGCCGCGGCTGCAAGGTCTGCCAGGTCGAGAAAAATTGCCCCGTCCACGCCGCCCACGTCGAAAACGGCAAGATGCACATCGACAAAACCCTGTGCAAGACCTGCGGCGTCTGCACCGGCAAATGCCCGTTCGGCGCCGTCGCGAAGGAATCCCCCGTGCGCTACCAGATCTATGTCGGCGGCACCTGGGGCAAGCATACGCGCATGGCGACCGCGCTGCCCGAGATGGTCTCCCGCGACGAAATTTTCCCGATGCTCGAAAAGGTCATGCTCTGGTTTAAAGACAACGCCTACGCGAAGGAGCGCCTCGGCGCGGCCATCGACCGCTTAGGCGAGGAGAAGCTGCTCGAAGACTTAAAGGGCGACGCGCTCCTTTCCCGCAAGGACGAGATCCTGGCCGCCCCCGTCAAGGCCCGCCCGTAAATTCTGCTGAACATTCGGCGCCCGGCGCTTTCTGAAACAGACGCCGGGCGCTTCGTTGTCTTCCCCCGGATTTCTTACGATTTTTAAAGGAAAGGACGGTGCATGCGTACATGCAGTCCCATCAGAAACTTTTTACATCCGTTTTCGCGGCCATCTTGGCCGCGGCACTTTCCGTCAGCCTGTTTGCCTGCGCGCCGCCCGCCGAAAGCGCCGCCCCGGAAACGACGGCTTCCGAAAGCGCCGCCTCGGAGGTGTCCGCTTCGGAAAATGCCGCCGCGCCCGCAGACTGGAGCTTTCAAGACGCTTTGGGCCGCTCCGTCACGATCAAGGCAGCGCCCTCGCGCGTCGCCGCGCTGTACGGCAGCTTCGCCGAGGCGTGGACCCTAGCCGGCGGCACGCTCGCCGGGACAACCGAGGACGCCGTCTCCGAGCGCGGCATGGAATTGCCCGATACGGTCGAGATTGTCGGCACTACGATGGAGCCAAACCTCGAAAGCGTCCTCGCGCTCAACCCCGATTTCGTGATCCTTTCGTCGGAGGTCAGCGCGCAGGCCGGCCTCGACGAAACCCTCACCGCCGCCGGCATTCCCCATGCCTATTTTTCCTGCAAGGAATATACGGAATATCTCGATATGATGAAGGGCTTTACAACTTTGACCGGCCGGCCCGATCTCTATGAACAAAACGCCGGCCGCGTCGGGCGGCAGATCGAAGAGATTTTAGCGAAGGTCCCCGAAGAGAAGGCGCCCACGGTCCTCCTTCTGCGCGCGTACTCGACGGGCGTCAAGGCCAAAAATGACGACAACGTCGCGGGCGCGATGCTGCGCGACCTCGGCGCGGACAACATCGCTTCGCGCCACAGCGAGCTGCTCGAAGACCTTTCCCTCGAATCGATTGTCGCGGAGGACCCCGACTTCATCTTTGTGACGACGATGGGGGAGGATACGCAGAAAGCGCTCGATACGCTGCAGGAAACGTTCGAGGCAAATCCCGCGTGGGCCGGCCTTTCGGCCGTGCAGAATGACCGCGTCGTCGTGCTTGAGAAGGACCTGTTCCATTATAAGCCCAACGCGCGCTGGGGGGAGAGCTATGAAAAACTTGCCGAAATCCTCTACCCGGACGTCTTCGCGTCCTAAGGCGCCGGCGTATCTGGGGCTTTTGCTGTTTGTGCTCGCCGCGGCGGCCGTAAGCGTCTGCGTCGGCTCGACGGCGCTCGATTTCAAAGAAGCGCTCTCGTCGCTTTCGGACCCGCAGAACCCGCAGGTGCGTATCCTTTTGTACGTGCGCCTGCCGCGCACGCTCGCGGCGCTGCTCTCCGGCGCGGCGCTGGGCGTTGCGGGGGCCTTAATCCAGGGCGTCTTAAATAACGCATTGGCTGGGCCGAACATCATCGGCGTCAATGGCGGGGCGGGGCTGTTTACGCTATTGGCCGCGGCGTTTCTGCCGGGGCTGCCGCAGCTTCTGCCGGCCGCCGCGTTTTTGGGGGCATTGTGCGCGAGCTTATTAATTTACGGCATCGCCGCGAAGACCGGCGCGTCGCGCATGACAATCGTCCTCGCGGGCATCGCGGTCAGCAACCTCTTTTCCGCGGGCATCGACACGCTGCAGACCGTGTTCCCGGACGTCGTGGTCGGCTCAAATACATTTTTGGTCGGCGGCCTTTCGGGCGTGACGCTTGGAAATCTCGCGCCGGCGGGGGCCCTCATTGCCGTGGGGATTGTGCTCGCGTGCATCTTCGGCCCCGCGCTCGATTTGCTCGCTTTGGGCGAAGACAGCGCGAAGAGCCTCGGCCTGCACGTGCCGGCCATGCGCTTTGTGCTGCTTTTGACGGCGAGCCTGCTTGCGGGCGCGGCCGTGAGCTTTGCGGGGCTTTTGGGCTTTGTGGGGCTTTTGGTGCCGCATGGGATGCGCCGGTTTTTCGGCATCGGGGCGAAGGCACTTTTGCCCGCCTGTGCGCTTTCCGGCGCGGGGTTTGTCGCCGTATGCGACACGCTCGCGCGGGTCATCGCGGCGCCGTATGAATTGCCCGTCGGCATCCTGCTCGCGTTTTTGGGCGCGCCGTTTTTCCTTGTGCTGCTCCTGCAGAAGAAACGGGGGCGCATTTATGATTGAATTTTCGCACGTGACCGTCCGCTACGGCGCCTATACCGCGGTCGAAGATGTCACGCTTTCCATCCCGCGTGGGAAAGTGACCGTATTTGCCGGCCCGAACGGCTGCGGCAAGACGACGCTGTTAAAGGCCGCCGCGCGCCTGCTGCCGTTGGCGGGCGGGGAGATCACCTGCGGCGGGAAGCCCCTTTCGGCGTACGGCCGCCGGGAATTCGCGAAGACGCTTTCCGTGCTGCCGCAGGGGCGGGAAGCGCTGCCGATTTCGGTCGAGACGCTCGTCATGCACGGCCGTTTCCCATATCTCGGGTTATCGAGGAAGCCCACGCCGCGCGACTGCGCCATTGTGCGCCGCGCGATGGAACTGGCGGGCATTTTCCCGCTGCGTGAAAAGCCGGTCACGGCGCTGTCCGGCGGCGAGCGGCAGAAGGCGTACATCGCGATGGCCGTCGCGCAGGATACGCCGGTGCTTCTGCTCGATGAGCCGACGACGTATCTGGATATCGGCCGGCAGTTTGAGATTCTCGACACGGTCCGCGCGCTGCGAAAGCAGGGCAAGACGATCCTTATGGTGCTCCACGACCTGCCCCAGGCGCTGGAGACGGCGGACCGGCTCGCCGTTTTCGATGCCGGCCGCCTGCTTTTCTCGGACACGCCGCAGCGGGTTTTGGAGAGCGGCGTTTTGCAGCGCACGTTTTCGGTGCGGATTGTGCCGGTCCCCGGCGGGGGGTATTGTTGTCAGCCTTTGCGGCGCTGATGTTCTCCTGCAAACTTTTTTTGCAAGTTTGCAGGAGAACATTTTTTGTTTATCACTTTTACGTTTTCTTGAATTTTTACTTTTTCCTTTGATGCGCTCGGTAGTCTCTTTGCAGGCTGCGCTTGCGGGGCTTTTGTTATCCTCTTTACCCTTTTTTAAATTTCTAATTTATTCCTTCGACGCGCTCGGGCCGCGCCGGGCCCCTACTTTCTGGCCAGCAGAAAGTAGGCAAAGACTGGCCAAAGAGGGC
>CALWVT010000039.1 GCA_944385055.1 uncultured Clostridia bacterium
CGGTGCCGTTGGGGAAAGCGCGAGCGCGTGCGCGCTCGCCACGGCCGCCGCACCTCCACCGCTTCGGGGTGGGGGCTTCGCCCCCTTGCCCCCGCGTTCCCAAACGGGAAAAGCCCGCCGATCATGCGCGAATGCGCATGGGACAACGTTCGAAACGGCTTTTGCAGCAACGCCTTCGCAAATCTCGCGGAAGCTCCTGCCGCGCAGCGGCTAGGAGTTCCGTCACTCCCCTCGCGCGGTTGTGCCGCAGGCACTCTAGCGCGACCGCAGAGGGGGAATCCCAAAGGGGGCGCAGCCCTCTTTGGCCAGTCTTTGCCTACTTTCTGCTGGCCAGAAAGTAGGGGCCCGGCGCGGCCTGAGCGCGTCGAAGGGAAAAAGTAAAAATCTCAAAGAAGAAGGTAAAGAGGGTAAAAAGCCTTCAAGCCTTCGGCAAAAAAATCAGTGCCTGCGGCCTGCGGAGTGCCCCGCAGGAGTAAGCGCGTCGAAAGGAGAAAGTGAAATTTTTAAAGAAAGGGAAAGAGGATAGAAAAAAGCCCCTGGGGCGGCAAGCCCCAAAAAGCTCTGCAGGCGCCGCCTGCAAATAAAGGAGTGAAGAAAAATGACCGTGTTGAATGTCCAAACGGTATCCAAACGTTTCGGCAAAAAAGAGATTTTAAAAGGCATCAGCCTCTCGGTTGAAAGCGGCGAGATCGTCGGCCTCGTGGGGCCGAACGGCGCCGGGAAAACGACGCTTCTAAAACAGATCGCTGGCTTCCAGTTCCCGTCAAGCGGCAAAATCACCGTGTGCGGCTTCGACACCGCGCGTGACCACGAGAACGCCGCGCGGCACATGGCGTGTTTAATCGAGGCGCCGGGGCTTTACCCGAATATAAGCGGCAGGCGGCATTTAGAGATGTTCTGCGCGGCGCGCGGCGTGCCGGAAGCGGTGATCGGCGAGGTCGCGGATTTCTTAAATTTCCAAAACCAGCTTTCCGCGCGCACGCGGACGTATTCGGTCGGCATGAAACAGCGCCTGGGGCTTGCGCTGTGCTGGGTCTCGCGGCCGGACCTGCTCGTGCTCGACGAGCCGCTCAACGGCTTAGACCCCGACGGCATCTTCCTTTTGCGCGGGCGCATCGAAAAGGCCGCGGCGGCGGGGGCCGGCGTGCTGCTTTCGTCGCATCTGCTCGACGAGCTCCAAAAGGTCACGACGCGCATCGTGTTTATCCGAAAGGGTGAGATCGCCGGCGAATTCCGCTCCGGCGACGCGGATGCCCTCGAGCGGCGCTACCGCGAGCTATTTCCCGCATCCGGAAAGGAAAATGGACAGGACGAAAGCGGGGTGGGCGCATGACCCGGATTTCCCGCGCCTTGTGGCGCATCGAATGGAAAAAAGCCTGGAACCGGAAGGCGATGGTGCTGCTTCTCGTTTCGATCCTCCTGCCGCTGGTGCTCTCCGCGTACACGTCCTATCAGGCGGCCGGCTTGGCACAGAGGCAGCGCAGCCTTTGGGAGATGCAGCTGCAGCAAAACGCGCAGATCGCGGCGCAGAACCTCTCGATGGGCGATCTCGACGAGGCGAGCCGCGCCTATTATGAGGCGGCGCAGGACCTTTGGGATGCGTTCGAGAGCGGGGACACGCGCGCGTGCTTGGAGGCGAAAGTCCGGCAGGACGAGGCCGTACTCGCGCAGGCGCAGGCGGGCATCCGCTTCCAAAACCACGCCGAAACGCTCGAGGAGGCGCGCGACAATCTCGAGCGCAACACGATCTTGCTTTCGCAGAATATTGAGCCGCGCGACCCGTTTTTGGAGCCGCACGACGGGGTGGGGTCGATTTTCTGGTTTTTGACATACATCCAGGTGTACCTTCTGCCGGGCGTGACGCTGCTTTTGTGCGCGGACAGCATCGCGGGCGAATTTCGCGGCGGCGGGATGAAATTTTTACTCCAGACCCCGCAGCGGCGGTTTTCAATTGTATGGAAAAAGTACATCATAAACGCTCTTTTTGGAATTTTATGCATGCTCGTGTCCATACCTGCGTCTTTTGCAGGCGGGGCGCTGTTTTCGGGCGCGGGGGATTTCCGCTATCCGATGGAGGCCCAGGGCTCGTTTTTCGCGCTGGGGGACGTGCTGTACCTGCCCGCGTGGCAGCTTTTGCTGCGCGCGCTCGCGGTCGGCGCGGCGGCGGTGCTGTTTTACACGGCGCTGGGGATTCTGCTCAGCGTGCTGTTCCGCCGCGGGGCGGCAGCACTCCTCGTTTCGGCCGTTTTGGGGCTCGGCGCGGTCTTTTTCTGCCGCCAGAATGTGCGCGATGCGCTCGGGGGGCCGTTGCAATTTACGCCGTTTGCCGCGTCGGACCCTTTCCTTGCGGCGGCCGGCAGTTTCTCGTTTACGGTGACGGGCGAGAATTCGTTTGCGTTCGAGGTCCAGACGAAGACGATCGAAAGCCCGTTTGCGGGGATCTTTGCGGTGGTGCTGCTGCTCGGCTTTGCGGCCGTATGCGCTGCGGCGGCGGGCGGCCTCTTTTCGAAAAAAGAGGTGTAAGCCATGAGACTATTTTGGGACACGCTGCGCACGCAGGTTTTCGCGTGGGTCCTCGTTTTTGCCGCCGCGGCTGGGGCGCTGTGCGCGTTTTACGGAACCCGCGGCGCGCAGCAGGCGGGGATGGACTACGACGCGCAGGCGATTTCTCAATATTTTTCGATGCGCGATGACGTCATGCGGCAGACGCAGGCGTATTTTGCGGCCCATGCGGGGCTTTCGGACGGCGTGCAGAGGGAAATTTCGGAAAATGCCGAAAAGCAGGCGCAGACGCTTTCGGATATGGCGATGGCCCGCCGCAGCGGCGACCGGCGGGAGGAACTGCGTTTAAAAATCGAATGGGAATCCTTACAAATCGATTGGAACGCGCTGCGCGGCGAGGACCTGGAAAACGGCGCGGTTTTGTCACAGCGGGAATGGGATGAATATTTATACGCGCATAACCTTCAGCCAAAGGAGCCGGAAAACGCATGCGATGCGCGAAATGTGCTGTGTGAACTCGCGCGCGGCGCGGGGCCCCTCGTGTGCGCCTTGGTGCCGATGCTTTTGGCGGCGTTTCTGTGGGGCACCCAGCGGCGCGGCATGCGGTTTTTGCTGCAGCGGCCGGTGGGGCGGCAGAAGATCGTGTGGACGTTTGGGGGCTGCGTGCTGGTTTCCGCTTTGGCGGCGGTGATTCTCGTTTTCCTGATCGTCGCGCTGTTTTGCGGGGCCCTTTTTGGATTCGGCGCGGCGGATTACCCCGTGCGCGTGGCGGACGGCAGCCTTTTGCCGATGAAGGCGATGCTAAAAAGCTGCGTGCTGCCGGCCGTCGGGAGCGTGGGCTTTTTCTCGGGGCTCGGGGTGTTTTGCGGCGCGCTCGTGGAAAACGAGACGGCGCTGATGCTTCTAAACGCGGCGGTGCCGGCGGCGTGCGCGCTTTTGGGGCGGTTTCTGCCGGACGCGGCGCTGTACCTGCCGCCGTTTTCGGGGGCCGGCGGGGAAGCGTTTTGGCGCGGCCTGCCGGGCTTTCCGCCGGCTGCGGCTGTGCTCGCCTTCGCGGCGGGGGCGGCGGTTTTATGCGCTGGCGCGCGGCGGTTTGCCGCACAGGATGTGGGATAAAAAAGGAAGGCGCACGGTGGGAGGTGCGCCTTCCTTTTTTATTTTTCGATGTGCGCGGTGCCTGATTTGCAGGCGGCACCTGCGGGGCGGCGTTCTTTTTGGGGCTCAAAGCCGCCCCAAGGGCTTTTCTACCGGGAACTTTATTGATCCCCTTTCCCTTTCTTTAAAATTATAGTTTCTTCCTTCGACGCGCTCGGGCCGCGCCGGGCCCCTACTTTCTGCCCCTGCAGAAAGTAGGCAAAGACTGGCCAAAGAGGGCTGCGCCCCCTTTGGGATTCCCCCTCTGCGGTCGCGCTAGAGTGCCTTCGGCACAACCGCGCGAGGAAAGTGACGGAACTCCTAGCCGCTTGCGCGGCAGGAGCTTCCGGGAGATTTGCGGGGGCGTTGCCGCAAAAGCCGTTTCGGACGCGGTCCCATGCGCTGGCGCGCATGATCGGCGGGCTTTTCCCTTTGGGGAACGCAGGGGGCCAGGGGGCGCAGCCCCCACCCCGAAGCGGTGGAGGTGCGGCAATCGTGGCGAGCGCGCAGGCGCTCGCGGCCTTCCCCAACGGCACCGAAGCTCCAGC
>CALWVT010000040.1 GCA_944385055.1 uncultured Clostridia bacterium
CCACTTTGGTCCGGGGATCCGCAAGGGGGTGAAACTCCCTTGCGCCTGTCTTTGCCTACTTTCTGCAGGGGCAGAAAAGTAGGGGCCCCCGCGCGGCCCGCGAAGTGCCCCGAAGGGGTAAGCGCGTCGAAGGAAAAACTTAAAATTTACAAAAAGCATAAAGAGGATAAACAAAGCGCTCATTTCACAAAAAAGTCCTGGGGCGGCTTGCGTTCCCTTCCAAAAAGTTTTTTTGAAAAATTTTTTGAAAAAATTTCGAAAACCCCTTGCATTCCTCGAAAAAGTGTGGTATGATATCAAAGTCGTCAGGAACGACGGCGAAAAACAAAGTTGGTGCTGATGACGGCGAGGGTCCACCTGTTCCCATTCCGAACACAGAAGTTAAGCTCGCTCGTGCCGAAGGTACTTGGCTGGTGACGGCCCGGGAGACTAGGTAGGTGCCAACATCAAAGCAGCCACCCGATAGGGTGGTTGTTTTTTTACCACGTTCACTTTGACACTAAAAAGCATCAAATCGTAAAAGCGCGCCCATGCGCAGGAAAGGCGGGACATCCCCAATGATTATCGTAATGAAGAACGGCTGTACAAAGGAACAGGTCGACCACGTGATTGCGGCGGTCGAGGAAAAGGGCTTAGGCACCAATTTGAGTGTCGGCCATGAATCGACGGTCATCGGCGTGCTTGGCGACAAGACGCGCCTTTCGGTGGAGAATCTGGAGCGGATGGACGGCGTGGACCGCTGCGTGCCGATTACGCACTCGTATAAGCTCGCGAGCCGCGAGATGGTGCCGGAAGGACGGCGTGTGAAGGTTGGGGATGTCGAGTTCGGCGGCGAGAAACTCGTGATGATCGCGGGCCCGTGCGCGGTCGAGAGCGAGGCGCAGATCATGCAGGCAGCCGAGGGCGTCAAAAAGGCGGGCGCGCAGATCCTGCGCGGCGGCGCGTATAAGCCGCGCACGAGCCCGTATGCATTCCAGGGGCTGGAGGATGAGGGCTACCGGCTTCTGCGCAAGGCGGCGGACGCTTACGGCCTATTGTGTGTCAGTGAAGTGGTAGACCACGCGGATTTGGAAGTTGCGGGGCAGTACTGCGACATGATCCAAGTGGGCGCGCGGAATATGCAGAATTTCCGGCTTTTGCGCGCAATCGGCAAGACCGGCATCCCGGTGCTTTTAAAGAACGGCATTGCGAGCACGGTGGAGGAATGGCTCGATGCGGCGGAATACATTTTAAGCGAAGGGAACCCGAATGTCGTGCTGTGTGAGCGCGGCATCCGCACGTTTGAGACGGCGACGCGCAACACGCTGGACGTTTCGGCGGTGCCGGTGGTCAAAGAGAACAGCAGCCTGCCGGTCATTGTCGACCCGTCCCACGCGGCGGGCAAGCGCAGCCTCGTGCAGCCGCTGGCGCTGGCGGGGGTTGCGGCCGGAGCGGACGGCCTGATCGTGGAGGTGCATCCGGACCCGCAGAACGCGAAGAGCGATGCGGCGCAGCAGCTGACCCTTGCGGAGTATGAACAATTTACGAAAGCGGTCAGCGCGGTGGCGGCCGCCGTCGGCAGGACCGTATAAGATGAAATCGAAATCAATCGAATAAAAAAGAGGAGGCGTTAATGCCTCCTCTTTTGCGTTTGTGGTTTGGAAAACCGGCGCAGCCGGGACCGGGTCAGACGGCGGCTTTTGGCAGCAGGCCGAAGTGCGACAGCGCGCGTTCGAGCTGCGGCGCCACAAGCGCGACCGCTGCGATTTTTGCCGCATCACCGGGCAGGAATGGGACAACGCACGTCAGCAGTGCGGCCGAAAGCGGTACCCCCGCCGAAACGACATACCACGCCGTGCCGAACGCGTACAGGGCCGCCGTTCCCAAAACCATGCCCAAAACGAGCGCGGCGGCCCGCTGCAGCCGCCCGCCGCGGCCGAGCGCGCGGGAAACGCCGCCCGTCAAGAGCGCCAGCGGCAGATAGCCCACCAGGTAGCCGCCCGTCGGCCCGAGCAGCACGCCCGGCCCGCCGGCAAATCCCGCGAATACCGGAACGCCCAGGCATCCGAGCAGCAGGTAAATCCCCTGGCTCAGCGCCCCCAGGCGCCCGCCCAGCAATGCCGCCGCGAGCATGACGGAAAAGGTCGCAAGGCTTATGGGCACCTGCCCGATCGGGATCGAGAACGGCGCGAGCACACAGGTCAATGCCGCACATACGCCGCACAGCGCCAGGCGTTTCGTTTCCACTGCTTTCATCGCGAAAGCCCCCTTTTCGCGCTCCCTGCCGGAACGCGCAGACTTTATGTGCCCCCATTATACCATATCCCGCGCAGCACGAAAAGGAATGCAGAGGAAAAAAGCCCTCCCGGGCGCCAAACGGCATACCCGGGAGGGCTTTTTCGGATTTATTCAATCGTAATCTGGTTCTTGGCTTCGAGCGCCGGCACATCCTTCTTCGGGACGGTCAGCTTCAAGACGCCGTCTTCAAACTTCGCCTTGACATCTTCGGGCTGCACGTCGCCCACGTAGAAGCTGCGGCTGCACGCGCCGGTGTAGCGCTCCTGGCGGATATAACGGCCCTGCTGGTCCTTTTCGTCCTTATCAAGGCCCTTCGCGGCGCTGACGGTCAGATAGCCGTCCTTCAGCTCCACATTGACCTCGTCCTTCTTAAAGCCCGGCAGGTCAATGTCTACGGTATAAGACGTGTCGGATTCCTGCACATCCGTCTTCATAATGTCCTTGCCATGCTTGCCGTACAGCGGGTTGCGCGTACCAAAAAACGCTTTATCCAAATCAAACAAATCGTCGAACAAATTCTCACTCCACACAGTCGGTAACATCTTTCATTCCTCCATTTCGAATGTTTCTTTGTACCTTCCGGGGGCCTTCCGTTGGCCCCTTTCCCTGTGTACGCCTATAGTATACATCGCGTTTTTAGCACTGTCAAGAGTAGAGTGCTAATATTTACAATTTGTTCATAAATTATTTGCCGGCGCCTTTTGAAAGCAAGCGAATGCTTCCTTTCTATAAAGGAAAAGGAGCGGGTATCCCCGCAAAAAATGAAATGGCGCGCGAGAAAAACCGCCTTCCAAGCTAGAAATCCAGCGAAAAGCAGAGGTTTCAAAGGATAAATGCAAAAAATCGAAAAATTTGCTTGACAGATTCCCGCCGGTGTGGTAGTATCATATACGCAATTCCCCGCTGCCCGTTTGTCATGCGAGGGCGGCGGGGAGAAGAGATTGTGATTTTTTGATTGTAGGAGGTCCCATATATGTCCACCACTTATATGCCCAAAGCCAATCCGGCCGCGCGCAAGTGGTATATCCTCGACGCCGCCGGCAAGCCGCTGGGCCGCGTCGCCGCCCAGGCTGCTGTTCTGCTGCGCGGCAAGGAAAAGACCACGTTTGCCCCGCATGCGGACTGCGGCGACCATGTCATCATCATCAACTGCGCCAAGGCTGTCCTGACCGGCAAGAAGCTCCAGGAGAAGTATTGGCACCATCATACCGGCTATGTCGGCCATCTGCGCTCTGTCCGTTACGACACCCTGATGCGCGAGAACCCCTGCGCCGCGATGAAGAAGGCCGTCAAGGGCATGCTGCCGAGCAATACGCTGGGCCGTGCCGCATTGACCCGCCTGCGCGTCGTGGAAGGCGCCGAGCACAATCACGCCGCCCAGCAGCCCACTGTCTGGGAACTTTAAGGGAGGAGGACAACCACTATGTATGATAAAACCCCGTACTTTTACGGCACCGGCCGCCGCAAGAGCTCCGTTGCCCGTGTGCGCCTGTACCAGGGCACCGGCAAGGTCACGATCAACGACCGCCCGATCGACGACTATTTCGGCCTGGAGACGCTCAAGCTCATCGTCCGTCAGCCGCTGACGCTGACCGATACGGCCGAGAAATTTGACGTTGTCTGCCGCGTTTCCGGCGGCGGCGTGACCGGCCAGGCCGGCGCCATCCGCCACGGCATTGCCCGTGCGCTGCTCCAGTATGACAGCGAGAACCTGCGCCCCGCACTGAAGAAGGCCGGGTTCCTCACGCGTGACCCGAGAATGAAGGAACGCAAGAAGTACGGCCTCAAGGCTGCCCGTCGCGCTCCGCAGTTCAGCAAGCGCTAAAC
>CALWVT010000041.1 GCA_944385055.1 uncultured Clostridia bacterium
CGGTGCCGTTGGGGAAGGCCGCGAGCGCGTGCGCGCTCGCCACGATTGCCGCACCTCCACCGCTTCGTTTGGGGGCTGCGCCCCCTTGCCCCCCGCGTTCCCCGTTGGGGAACGTCCGCCGGTCACGCGCCTGTTGGGGGCTCCACGCCCCCTGCCCCCTGCGTTCCCCGTTAGGGAACGTTTGCCGCTCATGCGCGCCAGCGCATGGTACCGCGTCCGAAACGGCTTTTGCAGCAACGCCCCCGCAAATCTCCCGGAAGCTCCTGCCGCGAAGCGGCCAGGAGTTCCGTCACTCCCCTCGCGCGAATTGCGGCCGAAGGCCGCGCCAGCGCGACCGCAGAGGGGGAATCCCAAAGGGGGCGCAGCCCTCTTTGGCCAGTCTTTGCCTACTTTCTGCTGGCCAGAAAGTAGGGGCCCGGCGCGGCCTGAGCGCGTCGAAGGAATAAATGAAAAATTTAAGAGAAGGTAAAGAGGATAGAAGAAGAAACCCCGCCCCCGCCTCGAAGGAAAAAGTGAAAATTTCAAAGAAAAAATACAAAAGGACAAGAAAGCCCCGGGGCGCATAGCCCCAAAAAACAAAAGCCGGTGCACCTTGCGGTACACCGGTTGCAGGAATCGACAACTGCCTCTTTCCTCTTTCGATGAAAGGGGGTGAGGTGCAATGGATTGATCCCAAGCAATCCATTTAACGCTGGAGTTTGCCAGTGTTATGCTTTCCCTCATTTCTTTTCTCTATTCTATCCGAAAGAGATAAAAGAAATGCCTACCCTGCATGCCGGCAGAGTAGGCGGGGCCGTTAGGCCCTGATCAAAACTATTCCAAGGCAGCCACTTTTGTGGAGCGGCTGGCCTCTTGTCTTTTTTATGATACCATCCCTGCGGCGCAATTGCAAGCGCCGCTTTTGAATTGGATTTGGAATCCTTGCCCGGCTCAGGAGTGCCGCAGCACATCAAAATTGTCGCGAATATACACAATCCCGCTTACAATCGTCATCACACAGCTCAGCCACAACAGCATGTTGCCAAACAGCAGAAGCCCCGCGTACACCCCCGGCGACGCCGAAAGCCAGTCGATGTACGCCGCCCCCGCCGGCACGCCGAACGACGCGAGCGTCTGAATCAACAGCATGTAAATCGACGCGACCATCTGCGTCACGGTCTTCGCCTTGCCCCATAGGTTCGCCGCAATCACGCGCCCGTTCTCGACCGCCACCAGCCGCAGGCTCGTCACCGCGAATTCCCGCAGCAGCACGATCAGCGGCACCCACACGCTGCACAGCCGCAGCTGCGCAAAGCACACGAGCGCCGAAAGAATCAGGATCTTGTCCGCCAGCGGGTCTAAAAATTTCCCGAACGACGTGATTTCATTGCGCGCCCGCGCGAGTTTCCCGTCGAGATGGTCCGTATACGACGCGACTAAAAACAGCAGCAGCGCCCACAGCGTGTGGTACGGCACGAAATCATACACCAAAAAGGCCACGAAAAATGGCACGAGCACAATCCGTAAAATCGAGAGCTTATTCGGAAGATTCAGCATCCGCCCTGCGCCCCGCTTTCCTGATACGTGCCGACGAGGTCGCCGTCTAAGCAGTCCGCAATCTCCACTTCGGCAAACTGCCCCAAAACGGGCCGGCGCTTCGCGTCTTTTGGCACATGGAAATAGACCTTGCCGTCGATGTCGTCGGGCGCCTGGCTCGCCGCGCGCGCAAACCAGCATTCCGCCCAGCGGTCCCAGCCTTCCACCAAAACGCGCACGGTCTTCCCGACGAGCGCCTCGCCGGCCGCCTGCTCGAGCGCCATCTGCTGTTCCATGAGCACCTCGACGCGGTGGGATTTGACGTCCTCGTCGATTTGATCGGGCAGCGCTGCCGCCTCGGTGCCCTCTTCGGCCGAATACGCGAAGCATCCCATGTGGTCAAACCGCACGCGCTTCGCAAATTCGCACAGTTCTTCGAAATCCTCCTCCGTCTCGCCCGGGAACCCGACCATCAGCGTCGTGCGCAGCGTCACGCCGGGCACCTTCTCGCGCACGTGGGAAAGCAGCGCCTCCAATTTCCCGCGGTCGCCCCAGCGGTGCATCGCGCGCAGGATCCGCCCGCTGCAGTGCTGCAATGGCAAATCGAGGTACTTTAAAATCTTCGGCTCGCTTGCCATCGTGTCGAGCAGTTCCTCCGTCAGGAAATCGGGGTAGCAGTAGAGCACCCGGATATAGAAGTCGCCGTCGAGCGCGCACAGGCGCTTTAAAAGCCGTGGCAATTCGTGCGCTTTATAGAGGTCCTCGCCGTAGCGCGTCGTATCCTGCGCGACGAGCACGAGTTCCTTCGCGCCGTTTTGGATCAGCGTCCTCGCCTCGTCCTCGATCTCCTCGATCGGACGGCTGCGGTACGCCCCGCGAATTAACGGGATGGCGCAGTATGCGCAGCGGTTTTTGCATCCTTCGGCGATTTTCACATATGCAAAATAGCTCGGCGTCAAAAGGTGCCGCGGGCCATTTAACGGCAGGCATTCTTTCGGCGGGAAAATTTCGGGATGGCCGCCCGCCAGCACGTCCTCGCAGACTTTGACGATCTCGGCGTTCGCGCCGATGCCGACCACCGCGTTCGCTTCGGGCAATTCGCGGCGGATTTCCTCGCGGTACCGCTCGGAAAGACAGCCCGTCACGACGATGGCCTGAATCTGCCCTTCCGCCTTGAGCTTTGCGAGCTCTAAAATTTCCTCAATCGACTCCTGCTTGGCCGCCTGGATAAAGCCGCAGGTGTTGACGATCGCGACGTCGCACAGCGCGGCGTCGTCCTTGACGGTCCAGCCGGCCGCCTCGAGGCGCGCGAGCATCTGTTCGCCGTCGATCTGATTTTTCGAACAGCCGAGGCTGACGATTCCAACCGTATGTGCCATGGGGTTTACCCCTCCTCCAAATCCTCGAGTACGCGCCCGATGGCCGCGCGGATCTCTTCGATGTCATAACCCATGCGCTGCAGCGCCGAAAAGGCACGGCGGCGCGTTTTTTCTTCGGAAATCTGCGGGTATTTTTTCCGCAGGATGCCGCACGCGGTTTCCACGGGGTCGGGCGCCGCGTCCTCGGCGATTTCCGCCGCGAGGGCTTCGCCGATGCCCTTCTGCTTTAAGGCGAACACGACGTGCCGGCGCGCATAGCCTTTGCGGTAGAGCGCTTTCGCATAATCTTTCCCGAAGGCCGCGTCGTCTAAAAGCCCTAATTCCTCCATGCGGTCGGCGGCGGCTTTTGCGGCCTCGCGGGGGAGGGTACGGGCGATTTTCTCTTCGAGCTCGCGCTTGGAATGGCCGCGGTATTCGAGCAGATACAGTGCTTTTTCCTGTGCGCGGCGGCGGTTGCTCGCGTCGATGAGGTCGGAAAGTTCCTCTTCGGAGACTTCCCTGCCGGGTTTCCAGCCCGCAAGCAGGAACGTTTCGGTATCGACGCTGACGCAGGAGGCATCGTCGAAGGAAAGTGCCGTTAGGCGATGCCGGCGCGGTTTTGCGGCGGTCAACTGCATTTGCCCCACCCCCTTTATTGATTCTGAAGGCTGCGCCTTCGATGGGCTTTTTTATTTGATTGATTGGCTTTTCTGATTCATTTTACTTTTACTGAAAATTTAAGTTTTTCCCTTCGACGCGCTCAGGCCGCGCCGGGCCCCTACTTTCTGGCCAGCAGAAAGTAGGCAAAGACTGGCCA
>CALWVT010000042.1 GCA_944385055.1 uncultured Clostridia bacterium
GCAAGGGGGTGAAACTCCCTTGCGCCTGTCTTTGCCTACTTTCTGCAGGGGCAGAAAGTAGGGGCCCCCGCGCGGCCAGAGCGCGTCGAAGGGGAAACTTAAAATTTTCAAAAAAACAGAAAAGGGATCACAAAAGGCTCTCAACAAGAAAAACAGTGCCTGCGAAGTGCCCCGAAGGGGTAAGCGCGTCGAAGGGGAAATTGAGAATTTTCAAAAAAAGGAAAAAGAAAAAAGCAAAGCCCCCGGCGAAAAAGCCGGAGGCCGCAAACGCATCAAATCAAAAAACAAAGGGCACGGGGGCCCTTCCCCCAAAAAATCTTCACCGCCGGCGGCGCTGCAAAAGCGAAACCACCGCAGCCCCGCCGTATAAAATGCCCCAGACGCACCAGACCAAAGCGGCAAGCGCCAAAATATAAAACGGCCCGGCCGCCTGCTGGAGCACCGCGAGGATCGACCCCGCGGGGCCTTCCCGCAAAAAGAGGTAATTGCTCTGGAAAACCCGGTTGCAAATCCCGTCGGCCGCCGCCAGAATCAACAGGAACAAAAAGCATTTCGGCGTGCGGGAAAACCGCGGGCGCAGGCCGTCGAAAAGCAGCAGCACCGGCGTTAAAAACAACAGCGTATGCAGCGCGATAAAAATCCAGTAAAAGAGATTGCAAAACGGGTAAACCGTCTCTCCGGGCGTGAGCAGCGCGCAAAACGCCGCGGGCATCCCGCAGCAAAACGAGAGTTCCCGCAAAAGCGCACCGCCGCGCAGGACCGCGATGCTCTCGACGACGGCCATCACGTCGCACAGATGCAGCGGCAAATACCACTGCGGCGTAAAGCCGCCGGTCAAGAGCAGCAGCGCGATCCGCCCGAAAAGGAGGGCCGGCAGCGCGGCCGCCATGCCGTGCAGGACGCGCCGGCGCGCGGGCGGCTTTGCGCGGGAAAATAGAATCATCGCAACGACGCACAGCGCGAGCACCGGGAAAAGCCACCGAAGATGCGCGGCGCTGAAAATCGGCACGCCGGCGCAGCCTTCCGGCAGACGCGACGCGGGGGTAAAAAAGAGCACGGCTTTACCGCCGCCCTCTCTTGCGCGGGGCGGTATCGCGCACGAAGCGGTTCGCGAGGAACGCGCACACGCGCTCGATCACAAGCCCCACTGCGGCCAGGGCGAAGAACGCGGGCAGGCTCGCTTTTGCCGGCAGCGGCAGCATCAAAATGCTATGGAATAAAAATACCGCCGCGAAGAAGCCGACAAACGTCGTGCAGAACAAGAACGCGCGCAGCTTATTAAACGGCCAGCACGCCTTGAACAGCGCCTCGATGCCCAAAACGCCGACGAGCAGATACGCGACCACCTGCGTCTGGTCCGCCGTCACCCCCATCGCGGCGCCGTTTAACAGCACGAGCAGCACGAGCACGGCCGTCGCAATGGCGTTCGGCGACGCGCGGCGCAAGACACTTCGCAGAAACGACCCGCGCACCTTTTGGCCGTTCGGCTCGAACGACAGGAAAAACGACGAATAGCCCTCAATGACGAGGTCAATCAGCGTGATCTGGATCGGCATAAACGGGAACGGGAGATTCAGCACCACGCACAGAATCGACAGCAGCACCGAATAGATCGTCTTGACGAAGAAGATGCCCGCGACGCGCGTGATGTTGTTGACGACGCGCCGGCCCTCGGCCAAAACGTGCGGCAATTTTGAGAAATCGGAATTGAGCAGCACGAGCTGCGACACCTGGCGGGCCGCGTCGCTGCCTTCGGCGATCGCGATGCTGCAGTCGGCCTCGCGCAGCGCCAAAATGTCGTTGACGCCGTCGCCGGTCATCGCGACGCTGTGGCCCTTGGCCTGCATGGCCTTGACGAGGTCCTTTTTCTGGTCGGGCGAGACGCGGCCGAACACGGTGTATTCGTTCGCGGCTTCCGCGAGCGCTTCGGGGGTCCGGACGCTGCTCATGTCGATGTAACGTTCGGCGTGCGGCAAACCGGCCTTCTGGGCGATGGCGGAGACGGCGGCGGGGTTATCGCCGGAGATAACCTTGAGATGGACGCCCTCTTTCTGGAAATAGGCGAGCGTTTCGGCCGCGTTTTCGCGGATGGGGTCCTCGAGCGAAATCGCGAGCAGCGGTGTGAGCGCCGGCAGCGGTTCCTGCTGGGAAACGGTTTCCGGTGCATACGCGACGAGCAGCACGCGCGTGCCGGCGGCGACGGCCTTTTCGAGATCTTCCGGCAGCGCATGCGGGCACAGCCGCTCCGGCGCGCCGACGACGAGCGAACCGATTTCCGGGAATGTCATCGCACTCCACTTGCGCTGAGACGAAAACGGGACCTTCTTTGCGGGCGCAAAGCGGGTATTCTGCGGGAAATAGGCGGCCATGGCCTGGAACGTCGCGTTGTTATCGTCCGAATAGTGCAAAAAGGAACCCATCCATTCCTCGACGGGCACGGGGCCATTCCCGAGCGGCCGCGTCGCGACGACGCGCATCTTTCCTTCCGTAATCGTGCCGGTTTTATCGAGGCAAAGCGTATCGACATGGGCGAGCATTTCGAGGGAATAGAGGTCCTGGACGAGGATTTTCTGTTTGGCGAGGCGCGCCACGCCGACGGCGAGGCTGATGCTGATTAACAGCACGAGCCCTTTGGGCAGCATCCCCAGCAGGCCGGCGGCCGTTGTGACGACGGACGTGTACAAATCGCCCTGGCGCAGGAAAAATGCCTCTAAGAAAAGCAAAACACCGAGCGGCACAATCAAGAAACCCGTAAAGCGCGTGACGCGCTTCATCGAGTGCAAAAGTTCGGAATTGGCCTGCTTTAATTTTTTGACCTCGTGGGCGAGTTTTGTCGCGTAGTTTTCCTCGCCGACGTGTTCGACCTGGACGCGGCATTTGCCGCTGATGACGAAGGAGCCGGACAGCACGTGGTCGCCGCGGGCCTTGTTGACGGGATCGGACTCGCCGGTCAAAAGCGACTCATTGGCCTCGATCTCGCCGTCCAACAGCACGGCGTCGGCGCAGATCTGGCTGCCGGCGTCGAGCACGACGACGTCGTCGCGCACGAGTTCCTCGACGGGGATTTTTTGGATTTTCCCGTCGCGCACGACGGTGGCGCTCGGGGTGGAGAGCAGGGAGAGCTCCTCGACGAGCTTTTTCGCGCGCAGCTCCTGGATGATGCCGATCAACGTATTTAAGGCGATGATCAGGATGAACACCATATTCGTCCACGCGCCGACGCACGCGAGCGCGATGGCGATCAGGACATTAAACAGGTTAAACAGCGTACAGATATTTTCTTTTAGAATCTGGCCGGTGGTTTTCGAGATTTTCTCCTGCGCGGTATTGCACAGGCCGGCCTCTTTCCGCGCGCGGACTTCTTCCTGGGAAAGGCCGCGGGCGGGGTCTATAGACATCTTTTTGGATTCCAAATCCAATCCTCCTTTTGCAAAAGGGTTCACCGCTTTCCCGCTGTGCGGGGCGGGGGTATCTTTTTATTATAACGTATGGGAGAGGATTTTGAAAGGCTTTTGCGCACTCTGTGGGGGGGATTTGCAGGTGGCACCTGCGGGGCTTTTCTTTTTTGATCTCTTTTACGCTTTCTTATAATTTTTTCTTTTCCCCTTCGACGCGCTCAGGCCGCGCCGGGCCCCTACTTTCTGGCCAGCAGAAAGTAGGCAAAGACTGGCCAAAGAGGG
>CALWVT010000043.1 GCA_944385055.1 uncultured Clostridia bacterium
TTGGCCAGTCTTTGCCTACTTTCTGCTGGCCAGAAAGTAGGGGCCCGGCGCGGCCTGAGCGCGTCGAAGGGATAAATCAAAAATTTAAGAAAAGGAAAGAGGATAACAAAAGCCCCGCCACCGCGTCGAAGGAAAAAAGTAAAAATTGAAAGAAAGGTAAAGAGAATCAACAAAGAAGCATGAAAAAAGAAAAAGGGGGCAAGGGGGCCAAAGCCCCCAAAAAAGCAAAATGTGCAGGAAGGCCGCCGCCGTCCTGCAAAAATCCCCCCATCGCCTTGACAGCCGCGCGAAAACCGGGTATCCTAAACGTGACTTGCAAAAATCAGGAAACCAGAAAGTAGGCGAACAATCTACCTTGGAAACCATCCTCTCCCTTTGCGGAATCCGCAAACAGTTCGACGGCGTGGAAGTCCTCAAAGGCATCGACCTCGACGTCCGGAAAGGCGAGTTCTTGACCTTTTTGGGCCCCTCCGGCTGCGGGAAAACCACAACCCTGCGCATCATCGCCGGGCTCGAAGCCCCCGACACGGGGCGGGTCCTGCTCAACGGCGCGGATGTCACGGACCTGCCGCCGAATAAACGGAACGTGAATACGATTTTCCAGAATTATGCGCTGTTCCCGCACATGAACGTGGCCGCGAACATCGCGTATCCTTTAAAATTGCAGCATCGGAAAAAGCCGGACATCCAGGCCTGCGTCGCGGACCTTTTGGACCTCGTGCAGCTTTCGGGGTTCGGCGGGAGACGCCCCGACGAGCTCTCCGGCGGACAGCGGCAGCGCGTCGCGATTGCCCGCGCCCTCGCGGCCGGCGGCGACGTTTTGCTGCTCGATGAACCGCTCGGCGCGCTCGACCTGCAGCTGCGCCGCCAAATGCAGCGCGAATTGAAAGCCCTGCAAAAACGGCTGGGCCGGACATTTTTGTACATCACCCACGACCAGGAAGAAGCCATCAACATGTCCGACCGCATCGCCGTGCTGCACGAGGGGCGCTTAGAACAGCTCGGCACGCCGCAGGAGATCTACGACCGGCCGAAGACGCGCTTCGTCGCGGGCTTTATCGGCCAGGCGAACCTGTTTTCGGCCGAAGAGGCCGGCGCCTTTGAGGACGGCGTCGTCCGCCTGGCCCTCGACGGCGGCGTCGGCGAGGCGCTCGCGCACGACGGCGCGCACGAACTGCATGCGTGCGAGCAGGTCTCGTTCTGTGTTCGCAGCGAACATATCAAGATTTCCGAAACCCCCGTGCCCGGCTTCTCCATCGCGGCGACCGTGCGGGATTATTCCTATTTGGGCGGCATGCTGCGCATCGTGCTCGCGCTGTCCGACGGGCGCGAAATCCTGTGCGCGAACCGCCCGGACGGGTCGGTGCTGTCGGCCGGCGGCCGCGTGTGGGTCTTTTGGGACCCCAAAAACGCCGTATTTTTGGACCGCCCGGACGGCGCCCCGGAAATTCCGCGAAAGGGGGCGCGCGCATGAACGCTTCTGCCGTTTCCAAACGAAAGGCGCCGCCGCCCAAGACGAAGCACGTCAAGAATTCGCTGTGGATGCTCGCAATCCCGTTGTATGCGTGCACGCTCGTGCTCGTCGTGCTGCCGCTTTTCTATGTATTGGGCGTGAGCTTTCTGAAAAATGACGGGATGCTCGGCGCCGAAGGGCCCGTAACGCTCGAAAATTACGCGATGCTTTTAGACCCGACGTACCTGCGCACGTTTCTCGATTCGCTCGTGCTCGCGTTCGCGACGACGGCCATCACGATTGCGGCCGGGTACCCGTTCGGGTATCTGATGGCGAAGCTGCCGCCGAAAAAGGGCGGGCTCGTGCTCATGGCCGTGATGATCCCGTTCTGGACGAACGCGCTCGTGCGCATCTATGGATGGAAAATTTTCCTGCGCGCGGACGGCGTCGTGAACACGGTGCTGCAGGGGCTCGGCGTAATCGACGAACCGCTGAAATTGTTATATACATACGGCGCGGTGCTCGTCGGCATGGTCTATTCCTTATTGCCGTTTATGATTTTGCCGGTGTATAACAGCGTTCAGAAAATGGACTGGTCGCTCGTGGAGGCGGCGCGCGACCTGGGCGCGTCCCGCGCGCGGGCGTTTCTGACCGTGACGCTGCCGCGCACGCTGCCGGGGCTGTTGTCGGGTGTTGTGCTCGTGTTTGTGCCGAGCATCGGGCTGTTCTTTTTGTCGGACATTTTAGGCGGCGCGAAGATCATGCTCGTCGGGAATTTGATTCGCAATGAGATGCTCAACGCGCGCGACCTGCCGTTTGCGGCGGCGCTGGCCGTCGTGATGATGGTCATGACGATGCTGATTCTGCTGTTATACCGCAAAGTCACGCACGCGCAGGAGCTGGAGGGATTGGCATGAAGAAGCGTAAAATGCGGGGCTCGAGCGTCTTTTTGGCGCTGGTTCTGGTATTTTTATACATTCCGGTCGTGCTGATGGTGCTCTACTCGTTTAACGCGGGGGATTCCGACGTGCGGTGGGAAGGGTTTTCGCTGGTCTGGTACCGGCGGATGCTGGAGGACACGGCGCTGATGGACGCGCTGGGGACGAGCCTTTTGCTGGGGCTTGTCAGCTGCGCGATTTCGGCGGTGATTGGGACGCTCGGGGCGATTGGGCTCGCGCACGCGCGGTTTCGCGCGAAGGGGGCTTTGTCGAACGTCGCGATTCTGCCGATGATGATTCCGGAGATTATCATGGGCATGGCGTTTCTCGCGTATTTTTCGGGGCTTGGGCTGCGGCTCGGCTTCGGGGCGCTCGTGCTCGCGCACGTATCGTTTTGCGTGCCGTACATTTTCATTGTGGTCAGGGGGCGGCTTTCGGGGCTGGACCCGGCGCTTAGGGAGGCGGCGCTCGACCTGGGCGCGAATGAGCGGCAGGTGTTGTGGGACGTGACGATTCCGCTGATTGCGCCGGCGATTCTGTCGGGGACGCTTCTGGCGTTTGCGATGAGTTTGGACGATGTGGTGATTAGCTCGTTTTTGACGGGCGCGGAGCTCAATACGCTGCCGATTAAGGTGTATTCGCAGGTGAAAGTCGGCGTGAAGCCGGAGGTTAATGCGTTATGCACGGTGATTTTGCTGGTTACATTTTTGATTGTTGTGGCCGCCGGGGGATTGGCGCGGTATAAAGGGAAACGGAGGGTTTCCCTTTGATCTTTTCCTTTGGGGCTTGCCGCCCCAGGGGGGTTATTGATTCTTTTTATGCTTTTTGAAAATTTCTGGTTTATCCCTTCGATGTGTTTGATCCCCTTACCCTTCTTTTAAATTTCTAATTTATTCCTTCGACGCGCTCAGGCCGCGCCGGGCCCCTACTTTCTGCTCCTGCAGAAAGTAGG
>CALWVT010000044.1 GCA_944385055.1 uncultured Clostridia bacterium
CCGCAAGGGGGTGAAACTCCCTTGCGCCAGTCTTTGCCTACTTTCTGCTGGCCAGAAAGTAGGGGCCCGGCGCGGCCCGAGCGCGTCGAAGGGATAAATTAGAAATTTAAGAGAAGGTAAAGAGGATAAATTAAAGTCCCCGACAAAACAGAAAAGCCCCGGGGCGGCTTGTCCCCCAAAAAACAAAAAAAGAGTGGAGGGAGAGCTGCGTCTCCCTCCACCGATCAGCTGCGTTTTTGCGCAACAATCGCGTTCGCCTGCGCATAAACCTCCTCCGGGTCCGCGCCAATGAAAAATTCCCCGTCTTCGTAAAGAATCTTCCCGCGTACCATCGTCATGCGCACATTCAGCTTGCTGCCGCTGTATACAATATTCTTTAAAATATGATTTTCCGGCTGCATGTTCGGCGCGTGCATCGATAACCGCACCACGTCCGCCTCACTGCCGGGCGTCAGCCGCGCGCAATCGGAAAGCCCCATCGCCTGCGCGGACCCAACCGTCGCCATGCGCAGCACGTCGAGCGCGTCGAGCGCCGCCGCGTCCGACAGGCGCAGCTTCTGCAGCGCCGTCGCGAGGAACATCTCCCGGAACATGTCGAGGCAGTTGTTGCTCGCCGGGCCGTCCGTGCCGAGCCCGAGCGTCACGCCGGATGCGAGCATCTCCGTCAGCGGCGCGATGCCGCTCGCGAGTTTCGCGTTCGACGCGGGGTTTGCCACCACCGCAATGTGCCGCTTTGCGCACAGCTCGATGTCGTCGGGCGTCAGGTACACGCCGTGGAAAAAGCCGCCGCCGAAATCGAGCAAATGGAGTTTCTCGAAATACTGCGTCGGCGTCATGCCGTGGCGCTCGAGGCATCCCTCGACCTCCGACTTCGTCTCCGCGTTGTGCGTATAGACCGGCGCGCCGAATTTCTGCGACAGCGCCGCAATTTCCCGCAGGCGGCCTTCGCTCGTCGTGTATTCCGCGTGGAACCCGAGCTGGTGCGAGACGAGCGGGCCGAAATGGTTATACGTCTCATGGTCGCGGCCGAGCTCCTCGGGGCTGCTCGAAAAATCATTCACACTGCCGCACAGCACGACGCGGAACCCCGCCTCGGCGCACGTCTCGGCCACCTCTTTCGGGAACATGTACATGTCAAATGCCGCCGTGATGCCGCTCGTGAGGTATTCGAGAATCGCCAGGCGCGTCAGCGGCCCGATGTCCGCGGGCGTGAGCTTCGCCTCCATCGGGAAAACCTGTTCATTGAGCCATTTGTCGAGCGGCAGGTCGTCGGCCAAAGACCGCAAAAAGGTCATCGGCGAATGCGTGTGCGCGTTTTTAAAGCCGGGCATCAGGATGTCGCCCGCCGCGTCGATCGTGCGGTCAAACGGCTTGTCGGGCGTCTTCGCGGGACCGGCGTACTCGATTTTCCCGTCGCGGACCCACAATTCGCCGGGCAGGAGCTGGAGCGGCTCCTCCATCGTCAGGATGCGTGCATTTTGGAAACGAATATCCAAAGGAATTCTCCTTTCGAACCCATCGCGTGGGTTTTCTTTTTATTTTACCACAAATCGAATGAAATTGCGCGTATTTTGATGAAAAATGCGGGCTATTTTTTGAA
The DNA here is from genome assembly GCA_944385055.1 of uncultured Clostridia bacterium. GTDB lineage: Bacteria > Bacillota > Clostridia > Oscillospirales > Acutalibacteraceae > Caproicibacterium. Next base: position 1,601 of record CALWVT010000044.1, read on the forward strand.
ATGCCGCCTGCCGTGCAATCGGGGCGCGAAAAAAAGATTGACACCCTCTTTGCGCGTGCATATAATAAAAATAAGAAAAGGAAGACTCACAAATGCTGGGAACGGGAAAAGTAGCCGGCCCCCCTGCGGCAGAGAGAAAGCGTGCGTGCGCTGAAAGCGCTTTCCACAGGGCCCGGCGAAGCATGCGCCCGGGAGCAGGCAGGGGGAAATCCCTGCACGGGAGGGGCCGTTATCCCCGAAACCAAGCGAGAAATCGGAGTGGGACCGCGGCCTTTGTTTGCGTTGCCAAAAAGCCGCCTCCGTCTGTTGAAAAAGGCAGACGGGGGCGGCTTCTTTCTTTTTTCGAAAGGAATCGTGAGGGTTTGATGAAGATAAGGGGGCATTCGATGTTTGAGGAACTCAAGGCGGATTTAGACTCCATTATGGAGCGCGACCCGGCGGCGCGCAGCCGGCTGGAGGTCTATTTCCTATACAGCGGCTTTAAGGCGGTGCGCAGTTACCGGCGCGCGCACCGGCTTTTGGAGAAGGGGCATCCGTTTTTGGCGCGGTGGATCAGCCAGCGCGCGCGGCACAAGACGGGCATTGAAATCCATCCCGGCGCGAAGATTGGGAAGGGCTTATTCATTGACCACGGCATGGGTGTGGTGATTGGCGAGACGACGGAGATCGGCGACAACTGCACGCTGTACCAGGGCGTGACGCTCGGCGGCACGGGCAAGGATAAGGGGAAGCGCCACCCGACGCTGGGGAACAATGTGCTCGTCGGCGCGGGGGCGAAGGTGCTCGGGCCGATGAAGATTGGCGACAACGCGCGGATTGCGGCGGGCGCGGTGGTGCTCGAGGAGGTGCCGGCGAACGCGACGGCGGTCGGGGTCCCGGCGCGGATTGTGCGGATTAACGGGGTGCGGCCGGACTCGCTCGACCAGATTCACGTGACGGACCCGGTGGAGCAGGATTTGGAGCGCATTCATGAGCGGTTGGATGCTTTGGAGGCTAAAAAGTGATTTTTTTCTGAAGGCTGCGCCTTCGATGGGCTTTTTTGGGGCGCAAGGCGCCCCGGGGCTTTTTTGTTATCTTTTTTACCTTCTCTTAAATTTTTTCTTTTCCCTTCGACGCGGCGCGGGGCTTTCTTATTTATCCTCTTTACGCATATTAAATTTTTATCTTTCCCCTTCGACGCGCTCAGGCCGCGCCGGGCCCCTACTTTCTGCCCCTGCAGAAAGTAGGCAAAGACAGGCGCAAGGGAGTTTCACCCCCTTGCGAATCCCCGGACCAAAGTGGGGTGCTGGACGCCCCCCTTTGGAAACCCCCAAGTCCTCGCTGGCGCGGTAAATTTAGCCGAACTCCTCGCCGCTTCGCGGCTGGAGCTTCGGTGCCGTTGGGGAAGGCGCGAGCGCGTGCGCGCTCGCCACGATTGCCGCACCTCCACCGCTTCGGGGTGGGGGCTGGCGCCCCCTTGCCCCCGCGTTCCCCAAAGGGAAAAGTTTGCTTGTCATGCGCGTTTGGGAGCTTCGCCCCCTTGCCCCCGCGTTCCCCAAAGGGGAACGTCTGCCGATCATGCGCGCCAGCGCATGGGACCGCGTCCGAAACGGCTTTTGCGGCAACGCCTCCGCAAATCTCGCGGAAGCTCCTGCCGCGTAAGCGGCTAGGAGTTCCGTCAC
>CALWVT010000045.1 GCA_944385055.1 uncultured Clostridia bacterium
GATTCCCCCACTGGCGGTCGCGCTAGAGTGGCTTCGCCACAACCGCGCGAGGGGAGTGACGGAACTCCTAGCCGCTTACGCGGCAGGAGCTTCCGGGAGATTTGCGAAGGCGTTGCCCGCAAAAGCCGTTTCGGACGCGGTCCCATGCGCTGGCGCGCATGACCGGCAGACTTTCCCCTTTGGGGAACCTTGGGGGCAAAGGGGCGCAGCCCCCAACAGGCGCGCATGACCGGCAGGCTTTTCCTAACGGGGAACGCAGGGGGCAAGGGGGCGCAGCCCCCACCCCGAAGCGGTAGAGGTGCGGCAGCCGTGGCGAGCGCGCAGGCGCTCGCGGCTTTCCCCAACGGCACCGAAGCTCCAGCCGCGCAAGCGGCGAGGAGTTCGGCCAAATTTACCGCGCCAGCGAAGACTTGGGGGTTTCCAAAGGGGGGCGTCCAGCACCCCACTTTGGTCCGGGGATTCGCAAGGGGGTGAAACTCCCTTGCGCCTGTCTTTGCCTACTTTCTGCAGGGGCAGAAAGTAGGGGCCCGGCGCGGCCTGAGCGCGTCGAAGGGAAAAATCAGAAATTTAAAAAAACGTAAAGAGGATAGAAAAAGGCCCCCGCCACCGCGTCGAAGGGATAAAGAAAAAATTTAATAGGCGTAAAGAGAAGCAAATCAGTCAGTAGGGTCCAAAGGGGAGGCGTACAACACCTCCCCTCCCCCCACCGTGCGGAGAACGGAAAGCTGCGAAAGCGCCGCCGGCGGGACCGCAAACGGGTCCCCATCCAAAAACACAAAATCCGCCCGCGCGCCGGGAAAAAGCCGCCCCTTCTCCCGCTCCTCAAAATACGCGTACGCCGCATGGCTCGTCACCGCCTGCAGCGCCGCCTCCACCGGCACGCGCTCATCCTTCGAAAGGCGTTTCCCGCTGCGCGTCGTGCGGTTGACCGCGCACGCAACGCTTTCCAGAAGATCCGGCGGCAAAACCGGCGTGTCCGTGTGGATTGTAAACGGCAACCCGAGCCGCCGCGCCGTGCCCATCGGGCAGATCGCACCGCCGCGCGCCGGCCCAAGATTTTTCAGATGCACGTCCCCCCACCGCCGGATGTGCGCCGCGAAAAACGACGGCACCATCTTAAGCGGCATCATCTGCGCGAGCTGGTCCGGCCGCACGCACTGGCAGTGGATCATCACCGGCCGCAGCCCCGCCTTCCCCGCAAACGGCGAATCGCACAGCGCCCGCCGGTAACACCGCAGAAACTGGTCGGCCGCCGCGTCGCCGTTGCAGTGCGCCAAAAGCTGCACGCCGCGGTCGATGGCCCACCGCGCCGCCGCATACACCGCCGCGTCCGTATGCGCCTGCACGCCGCAGTCTTCCGTCCCCGCATACGGCCGGGTCATCCACGCCGTTCGCCGCTGCGGCGAACCGTCGAGCAGCAGCTTCACCCCGCCGATGCGGTAATGCCCGCGGTACGCGCCGCAATCGTTTGCATATTTTTCGAAAATTTCCGGTGCTTCTTCGGCCATCACATAACTCACGACATCGAGCTTGAGCCGCCCTTCTTCGGCGAGTGCCGCGAGCATCTCGACCCCTTCGCGCGTCGACGCGCCGTCCTGCACCGTCACGATGCCGTGTGAGAGATACAGCCGCTCCATTGCGGGCAGCGCGTCCCGGTAATCGATCGAGAAGCGTTTCCCCATCGCCTCGTACAGCGGGCGCAGCGCGGGGAGTTCCTCGGCGATCCCCGCCGGCGTCCTGCCGTCCGGTTCGCGCACAAACTGCCCGCCGGGCGGGTCCGGCGTGTCCGGCCCGACGCCGGCTTCCTTCAAAAGCAGGCTGTTCGCGACCGCCGAGTGGTTCGACACGTGCAGCACAAGCGCCGGCACCGACGGGCACGCGCGGTCTATCACCTCCCGCCCGGGCAGGCAGCCCTCGCGCAGGAGCGTCTCATCGAGCCCGAACCCCCACACGGCCGCCCCGCCGCGCCGACGCGCAAATTCCCGCAGGACGCGCACGACGTCTTCAAAGCTGCGGCAGCCGGAAAGGTCGGCCATCACCGTGTACTGCGCCGACGCCAAAAAATGACCGTGCGCGTCGAGAAACGCCGGCAGCATACAGCGCCCCTCCAAATCGACGCGGCGCGCGCCGCCCCATTCCTTTGCTTTTTCGTACGGCCCGCAGAACGCGATGCGCCCGTCCTCGACGACGACGGCCTCGACGCGGCTTTCCTTCTCGCAGGCCGGGTAAATCGGCCCGCCGACATACAATGTGCGCACAAACGTGCCCCCTTCTGTTTTTCTTTTTACGATAGCAGACCCGCCGCGGGAAATGCGGTGTTTCCCGTCGAAGGCGGGGCATTCTTTTGGGCTGTGCCAGCCCGGGGCTTTCTTTTGTTTTTTCTCTTCGATGCGTTTGCCCATGCGGGGCACTTTGCAGGCCGCAGGCACTTTTTTCTTGCTGGGAGCTTTGTGTTATCCCTTTTATGTTTTCTTGAAAATTTTACTTTTCCCTTCGACGCGAGAGGGGGCTACTTTTTTGATCCTCTTTACGTTTTCTTAAATTTCTAATTTATTCCTTCGACGCGCTCAGGCCGCGCCGGGCCCCTACTTTCTGCTCCTGCAGAAAGTAGGCAAAGACAGGCGCAAGGGAGTTTCACCCCCTTGCGAATCCCCGGACCAAAGTGGGGTGCTGGACGCCCCCCTTTGGAAACCCCCAAGTCCTCGCTGGCGCGGTAAATTTGGCCGAACTCCTCGCCGCTTGCGCGGCTGGAGCTTCGGTGCCGTTGGGGAAGGCCGCGAGCGCCTGCGCGCTCGCCTCCGCTGCCGCACCTCCACCGCTTCGGTTTTGGGGGCTTCGCCCCCTGGCCCCCTACGTTCCCCGTTGGGGAAAGCTCGCCGGTCATGCGCGCCTGTTGGGGGCTTCGCCCCCTGGCCCCCTGCGTTCCCCGTTGGGGAAAGCTCGCCGGTCATGCGCGCCTGTCGGGGGCTCCACGCCCCCTTGCCCCCACGTTCCCCAAAGGGAAAAGTCTGCCGCTCATGCGCGCCAGCGCATGGGACCGCGTCCGAAACGGCTTTTGCGGCAACGCCTTCGCAAATCTCCCGGAAGCTCCTGCCGCGTAAGCGGCTAGGAGTTCCGTCACTCCC
>CALWVT010000046.1 GCA_944385055.1 uncultured Clostridia bacterium
GATAGCGCAGCGAGACTTGGGGGTTTCCAAAGGGGGGCGTCCAGCACCCCACTTTGGTCCGGGGATCCGCAAGGGGGGTGAAACTCCCTTGCGCCTGTCTTTGCCTACTTTCTGCAGGGGCAGAAAGTAGGGGCCCGGCGCGGCCTGCGAAGTGCCCCGAAGGGGTAAGCGCGTCGAAGGGAAAAGTAAAAATGATAAGAAAACATAAAAGGGATAAAGAAAGTTCCCAAGCAAAAACCAGTGCCTGCGGCCTGCGAAGTGCCCCAAAAGGGTAAGCGCTTCGAAGGGATAAATTACAATTTTAAAGAAACGTAAAGAGGGTAAACAAAAGTTTTCGGGGAAAAACCCCCTCGAAAGTGGCAAAGCCTTCAAATCCCCAACGCCCGGGGGCGGCAAGAGCCCCCACAAAAAAGGAGGTCCCCTATGAAACCGGAAGACATCGAAAAACAGAGCTTCGCCATCATCGAAAAAGAATTATCCCCGCGTACGTTCCCGCCGGGCATCGGCGATATCGTCAAGCGCGTCATCCATACAACCGCCGACTTCTCGTTTGCCGACAGCCTCTGCTTCTCGGACGGGGCCGTGGAGGCGGGCGTCGCGGCCATGAAAGCGGGCTGCACAATCGTCACGGACACGCAGATGGCGAAAGCCGGCCTCAACGCCGCGGCGCTTGCCCGGCTGTCCTGCCGCGCCGTGTGCTACATGGCGGACCCCGCCGTCGCGGCGGAAGCCAAACGGCGGCAGTGTACGCGCGCGGCCGTCAGCATGGAAAAGGCGCGAACGCTTTCGGGGCCCGTCCTCTACGCGCTCGGCAACGCGCCGACGGCGCTTTTGACGCTGTGCGAGGAGATCGAGGCCGGCCTCTCCCCCGCGCTCGTCGTGGGCGTGCCGGTCGGATTCGTCAATGCGGCCGAGAGCAAGGAGCGCTTGACGGCACTCCCCGTGCCGTATATCGTGGCGCGCGGGCGCAAGGGCGGCAGCACCGTCGCCGCCGCCATCTGCAACGCGCTCCTCTACCTCGCCGGCGGGCGCGGATAATCAAAAATAAAAATGCCCCGTCCCGATGGCCCAAAAGGCCCGGGAACGGGGCGCGTTTTCCACCGCAGCGCGGAAAACGGTTAAAAATACTGCGGATATTTCTTTTGCATCGCTTCGCTTGGCGTAAAATACGGCGTCTTCTGCATCGCGGGAATCATCAGCTTATTCGTAAACGAATAGTAAAACGGGTCGAGGTTTTCGGGCATCGCCGCGAACGTGTAGCCGTTCTCTTTCCCCCACTGCAAAATCTTCGGCATCGCGTCGAGCGTGGCCTGCTTGGCGCCGGTGTTGTGCAGCAGGATGACCTGGCTGCCGTTTTGAATCGCGCTGACGACGTTCTGGTAGATGGCGGCACTGCTGTTCGCCGCGTCGGACGCGTCGCGGCTGTCGCCGTCCCAATCGTAATAGACGAACCCGCGGCGCAGCATCTCGGTCAAAAGGTCCTCGCGGATTTTCTCGTTGGGCGTCGCGTTGCTGCCGCCGGGGAAGCGGAACACGCGCGCGCAGTGGCCGTCCGTTTCGGCGTTGATCTTGTCGTACATCTTCTGGAAATCATCCAAAAACGCGTCGACGGAAGCGTAAATCTTTTTATATTCATGGCTGTAGGAATGGACGGCGCACGTGCTGCCCTGCTCGTAAATCTTGCGGATCTCGGGCATATATCCGTCCATGCCGGACTGGTCGCACAGGAAAAACGTCGCCTTCGCGCCGTACTGGTCGAGCACCTGCAAAAGCGGCGCGGTCAAGGCGCTCGGGCCGTCGTCAAACGTCAAATAGACCGTGCCCTTGGGCGCCTCGACGAAATCGCCGACCGGGCCTTTCGCGTAAAGCGACGGGTGCGACGCCGCATAGCCCGAAAGCGAGGCGGGGTCAATCCAGGCCGGCATGGCGCCGCCCGACGGCGCGGGGTTGGAAGCGGGCGGCACGGGCGCGGAAACGGCCGGCGCGGAAAGAGCCGGCGCGGAAGCCGCGGGCGCGGAAGGCCCCGGCATCGAAGACGCGGGCGGCGCGGACGGCGCGGAATCCGGCTGATTCCCCGCGTCCACAACGTTTTGAAAATGGCCCAAAAGGCGCGGCGCCAACGTATAGGCGCCAAAACTCAGCGCGCACACGACGACCGCCGTCACGGCGACCGTCAAGGCCGTGCGGCCGCGCGCACGCCGGTAACGATTCGTGCGATTTCCCATAAAACCGCCCACCTTTCGTCTGATCTCAGGGCTGAAAATCCGCTTGTTCCGTCCTGCCTCTTCATTCGAAAACATACGCATTTTGCGGCCCGTTTTAGTACCTTGGGATTTCATTCTATCATCCCCGCTGCGCAAAAGCAATGGCTTTTCGGAAGGTTGACGAAACTGTAATTTCTGTTTCGATTCTGATGCAAATCGGTCGGATTTTTTCGAATTTTTACACGGGATTTTGCGGAAATTCTTCGCATTTCCCGCCGGATTCTGGTATACTGAAAACACGGAATTCCGCGCCGGAACGTGACGGGATTCCGCGGAAAATTTATGAGAAAATTTATGAATGGAAAAGAGGGTTTTCTTTTGCGAATTTTAGTCATTGACGGCCAGGGCGGCGGCATCGGCAGCCGGCTGATTGCGGCGCTGCTGCCGGTGCTTCCGGACGGCTGCGAACTGATCGCCGTAGGGACAAACGCACTCGCGACGAACGCGATGCGCAAGGCCGGCGCCAAGAAGTGCGCGACCGGCGAAAATCCCGTGCTTTATAACGCCCCGCGCGCCGGATGCATTCTGGGGCCCATCGGCATCGTGCTCGCGAACGGCATGCTCGGGGAGATTACGCCCGCGATGGCGGCGGCGGTGTCCGGCGCGGAGGGCGTGAAGGTGCTGATCCCCTCGACGAAATGCAGCGTCTACGTTGCGGGCACGCAGGAGGCGCCGCTGGAAGTCTATTTGCAGCAGGCGATTGCGAGGGTGCGCGCGCTGCTGGGCGGGCCGTTTGTCAAGAGTAAATGCTAAAAAAGTCTAAAAAATTTTTCAGCGGGCCAGAATGAGGGCCAGCTCCTCCCG
>CALWVT010000047.1 GCA_944385055.1 uncultured Clostridia bacterium
TGCGCCTGTCTTTGCCTACTTTCTGCAGGAGCAGAAAGTAGGGGCCCCCGCGCGGCCCGAGCGCGTCGAAGGAATAAGTAAAAATTATAAGAAAAGAAAAAAGGGTCAGAAAAGTAGCGGCCTGCGAAGTGCCCCGCAGGGGTAAGCGCGTCGAAGGGAAAAGTGAAATTTTCAAAAAACGTAAAGAGGATAGAAAAAAGCCCCGCAGGCAGCTCGAGCCTTTATACTTTAAAATCTACCCTTCAGTATACCATTTCCAACCCCCGTTGAAAAGCCTTTCTTTTTGGCGTTTCTTCCGCAAAGAAACGCCCCCTCCCCCCGCTATCGGCAAATTGCTTTTCCCTGCGGGATCTGCTATACTAAACACTTGCAAACGACAAAAAAGGAGGTCCCGCCATGTCCGCCAATTCCCCCGCCTATCCGCCCTATGAACGCATGCGCACCGGCCTGTGCCTGGCCGCCGTCGGCGGGTTTTTGGAAGCCTATACCTATACCCTCAAAGGCGGCGTCTTCGCCAACGCCCAGACCGGCAACCTCGTGCTGTTCGCGCTGCGCCTGACCCAGGCCCAGTGGGCCGCCGCCCTCGAGGCCGCCGCCCCCATCGCCGCGTTCTTCCTCGGCATCCTCTTGACCGAACGGCTCAAACGCCTGCCCGCGCGCAGGGGCCTCTTCCAGTGGCACTGCATCGCCGTGTGCGGCGAATGCGCGCTGCTGTTTTGCGTCGCCTGGTTCCCGGCTTCCCTGCCCGATTTCGCCACCACCTTGGCCGTCTCGTTCGTCTGTTCCATCCAATACGACAGCTTCCAGAAAACGCACGGCCGGCCTTTCGCCACCACCTTCTGCACCGGCAACCTGCGCAGCACCGGCATGCAGCTCGCCCGCTGCCTTTACGACCACGACAAACCGGCCCGCCACGCCGCTCGGCGCTACGTCGAGGTAATCGGCGTGTTCCTGCTCGGCGCCGTCACCGGCGGCCTTTGCAGCCGGCAGTTCGGCCAGCCCGCCGTGCTCGTGTGCTGCGCCCTGCTTTTGGCCGTCCTCGCGGCGTTCCTTGTCGAGGCCAAACATGACGCCAAATCCCCCGCCGGCCCCGCCGCCAAATAAAAATAGAAAAATAAAAGCCCTTCCGGGGAACCTGCCCGTCCCCCGAAAAGGCTTCTTTTTTTATGCACCCTCCGATGCCTGCGCGAGCGCCGCGGCGCCGTGCGCCGTCTCTTCCTCCGGCGTGACCGCGTTCCCCGCGGCAAGGTTTTCATATAACGTGTACGCCGCATTCCAGCGCGCGGCGTCGTCTTCATCCTGCCACGTCTCGTCGGTCATAAAGCGCATGTCCGCGGTCAACTCCAAATCGCCCTGGAACGCGTCCGGCACTTCCATCTGCTTGTGTTCGGCGTCCCAGCCTTCCTGTTCATCGATGTAGTTGTAGCCCGTCTCATCGCAGAAATACAGCATCGTTTCGCCGGTCTGGAAATCGCCGATCAGCCGCGTGATATTCGCCATGACCGCGTCGGAATTCGTCGCGTCGAGTGAATAATTATCCACCGCCACTTCCACGACGCCGTCGCCGTTTACGTCCTCGCCGTACAGCTCGAGCTGGGCCTCCATCGCCTCGACGCCCTCCTCGGAAATCGCGCGCGACGTCACCACCCCGATTTTATAGTCCGGGTTGTCCCGCGTCAGGAAATCGCGCACCAAAAAGATCGCGGCCAAGATTACCACCGCCGCGATGAGCACGTGCCATTTATGATAATACCAGAAATTCTGCCGTTTTTCTTTCCCGGTCTTCGGCGGCCGGGCGAGCTTTTCGCTGTGGATGGTCTCCTCGCCCTGATGCCATAGATATCCTTCCCGCGCCATCGTGTCACTCCCCTGCGGAATTTCGGCGGCAGGGCAGCGGTGCTTTTGAAAATTCCGGTAAATCTTCAGGGAAATTTCATGAAAAAAGCGCTGCCCTCGCCGGTCTTTGAGGTATTAGTATACCATAAATCTGTTTTTTGCGCAAGGCGGCGCGTTGGCGCTTTTCTGGCGCTTGCATTTGCACCGTGAATTTGCTATAATAAAGAGGAAGAGAACAACCGCCACAAAAGTGGTTGCCTCAAATGAGCAGTTGGGCTATACAGCCCTGCCTACCCTGTCTGAGCCGCAGGGTAGGCTTTTTTTATTTTGCCGAGAACTTTCGTTATCCCCTTACCTTTTTTTAAATTTTCGATTTTTCCCTTCGACGCGCTCGGGCCGCGCGGGGCCCCTACTTTCTGGCCAGCAGAAAGTAGGCAAAGACTGGCCAAAGAGGGCTGCGCCCCCTTTGGGATTCCCCCTCTGCGGTCGCGCTGGCGCGGCCTTCGGCCGCAATTCGCGCGAGGGAAGTGACGGAACTCCTAGCCGCTTACGCGGCAGGAGCTTCCGCGCAGATTTGCGAAGGCGTTGCCGCAAAGCCGTAACGGACGTTGTCCCATGCGCATTCGCGCAGGGATGGCAAGAAAAAAGCGGCGCTTGCAAATGCGCCGCGGGTTTGCTATAATAAAGAGGAAGAGAACAACCGCCACAAAAGTGGTTGCCTCAAATGAGCAGTTGGGCTATACAGCCCTGCCTACCCTGTCTGAGCCGCAGGGTAGGCTTTTCTTATTTCTTTACAAAAAATGTAAAGAGAAAAGAAAGCAGCGAAATGATGACGCTGCAAAGCGCCAACACGAGGTTTAGCGTGTGGTACAGATCCATCATTCGCGTCACCTCCTTTCATCCGCAGATGAAAGAGGCAGCCACCCTGTTTCCGGTTGTTCTCTCCCGGCATTCAGTATAACAGAATCTGTCAAATTCCGCAAGGCAGCGGGGGATTGGGGGCGCGGCGGCGCCCGGCGCGCTTTTTACTTTTAGGGCTCGAGCCGCCTCAGGGCTTTTTGGCCCGTTGGCTTTTGTGACCCCTTTTACGTCTATTAAACTTTTCATTTCTCCCTTCGACGCGCTCAGGCCGCGCCGGGGCCCCTACTTTCTGGCCAGCAGAAAGTAGGCAAAGACTGGCCAAAGAGGGCTGCGCCCCCTTTGGGATTCCCCC
>CALWVT010000048.1 GCA_944385055.1 uncultured Clostridia bacterium
TGCGCCTGTCTTTGCCTACTTTCTGCAGGAGCAGAAAGTAGGGGCCCCCGCGCGGCCCGAGCGCGTCGAAGGGGAAACTTAAAAATGAAAGAAAAGGTAAAATGGATAAGCGCATCGAAGGGAAAAATAAAATTTTCAAAAAACATAAAAAAGATTAAAGAAGAAGAAATAAAAAAAGAGGCATGTCTCCATGCCTCTTTTTGCCCCCCTTGCGGGGAAAAATCATCAATATAACTTCGCCCCGGCAGGGATATGGTCATCCACCATCAAAAGATGCAGCTTCTCTTCGCCTTCCTCTTGATGCACGGCCGAAATCAGCATCCCGCAGGAGTCAATGCCCATCATCTTTCTGGGCGGCAGGTTCACAATCGCAATGCACGTCTTGCCGACGAGCTCCTCCGGCTCGTAATAGGCGTGAATCCCGCTCAAAATCGTCCGGTCTTCGCCCGTCCCATCGTCCAGCGTGAATTTTAACAGCTTCTTCGACTTCGGCACGGCCTCGCACGCGAGCACCTTCACCGCGCGGAAATCGGACTTCGAGAACGTATCAAAATCCACGAATTCCTGGAACAAAGGCTCAATCTCTACTTTTGAGAAATCTATCTTTTCCGGCTCGGTTTTTGGCGCTTCGGACTCGGTTTTGTTTACACCATTTTCGTCCTTTGCACCATTCAAGGGCTTCATCGTCGGGAACAAAATCACGTCGCGAATCGAGTCGCTGCCCGTCAGGAGCATCACGCACCGGTCGATGCCGATGCCCAAACCGCCCGTCGGCGGCATGCCGTACTCGAGCGCCGTCAGGAAATCCTCGTCCATCATGCCGGCCTCGTCGTCGCCGTGCGCGCGCGCCTCGACTTCCTTCTGGAAGCGGCCGCGCTGGTCGATCGGGTCGTTGAGCTCCGAGAACGCGTTGCCCATCTCGCTGCGGCAGATAAACAGCTCAAAGCGCTCGGTCAGCCGCGGGTCCTTCGGCGACCGCTTCGCGAGCGGCGACACGTCCACCGGGTGCATCGTGATAAACGTCGGCTGCACTAAGCAGCTTTCCACCTTCTGGTCAAACGATTCATACAGCGCGTGGCCCCACGTCGGCTCCTTGCCCTTCATATCGACGCCCGCCGCCTCGGCCGCCGCGACCGCTTCGGCGTCGTCCGAAATCGCCATGAAATCGATGCCGACATATTTTTTCACCGCCTCGGCCATCGTCATGCGCGGCCAGCCGGGTGTCAGGTCGATGTGCTCGCCCTGCCAGTCGACCTCGTACGTGCCCAAAAGCTCCTTCGCCGCGCCCGACAGCATCGCCTCAAACAGGTCCATCATGTCGTTAAAATCCGCGTACGCCTGATAAAGTTCCACGCTCGTGAATTCCGGGTTGTGCTTCGGGTCCATGCCCTCGTTGCGGAAAATGCGGCCGATCTCATACACGCGCTCCATGCCGCCGACAATCAGGCGCTTTAGCGGCAGTTCCGTCGCGATGCGCAGATACATGTCGATATCGAGCGTATTGTGATGCGTCACGAACGGCCGCGCCGTCGCACCGCCCGAAATCGTGTTGAGCACCGGCGTCTCGACTTCGATGTACCCGCGGTCATCGAGGAACTTGCGCACATATTTGATAAACTGCGACCGCAGCACGAACGTGCGCCGCACGTCCGGGTTCATGATTAAGTCGAGATACCGCTGGCGGTAGCGCAGGTCCGTGCTCTGCAGGCCGTGGAATTTCTCCGGCAGCGGCCGCAGGCTCTTGCTCAAAAGTTTCCCCGCCGTCGCCTTGACGCTGATTTCCCCGCGCTTCGTGCGGAACACATGGCCCGTAATGCCGACGATGTCGCCGACATCCCAGCTCGTCTTCGTCGCCTTATACGCCTCTTCGCCCATCTCATCGATGCGCAGATATACCTGGATGCGCCCGGACCCGTCCGCGACGTCCGCGAAACTCGCCTTGCCCATAATGCGGCGGCTCATCATGCGCCCCGCAATCGTGACTTCCTGCCCTTCGAGCTCGTCAAAATGGTCGCGGATCTCCTGCGCCATGTGGTCGCGCGCAAACCGCGTGATTTCATACGGGTTCTCGCCCGCCGCCTGCAGCGCGGAGAGCTTGTCGCGGCGAATCTGCAGCAGCTCGCTGAGCGGCTGCGCGTTCTGCCCCTGCTGTTCGCTCATAAATTGGGAACTCCCTTCTATTTCCTTTCGTGCAAATCCTTACTTGCTGATTTCGAGGACTTCGTAGTGCTTCGTCCCGGCCGGCACGTCGATCGCCACGACGTCGCCGACGGAATGGCCCAGAAGCCCCGCGCCGACCGCGCTCTCGTCGCTGATGCAGCCCATGATCGGGTCCGCTTCGCTCGAACCGACGATCTTCAATTTCATCGCCTTGCCGCCGTCAATCGACACCATGACCGTCGAGCCGATGTGGATCTGCTCGTTCGTCAAAGCACTCTCGTCGATAACCTTGACGTTCTTGAGCATCGCTTCGAGGTCCGCAATGCGCGCCTCCAAAATCGCCTGCTCGTTCTTCGCCTCATCGTATTCGCTGTTTTCGGAAAGGTCGCCATAGCCGAGCGCCACTTTGATCTTTTCCGCGACCTCTTTGCGCTTGACGCCTTTGAGCTCGTCGAGTTCATTCTGCAGTTTCTGCAGGCCTTCCTTCGTCAGGACCGTCTGTTTTGCCATAGGAAATGACCACCTTTTCTAAAAATAGCGGGCGCCGCGGCCCGCAGCGGGAAATTTTCCCCATTTACGATAAAAAGGCAAGATAGAAACCTACCTTACCTTTTTATCTTATCCAATTGGCTCCCCCTGTTGGACTCGAACCAACGACCCTGCGGTTAACAGCCGCATGCTCTACCGGCTGAGCTAAGGAGGA
>CALWVT010000049.1 GCA_944385055.1 uncultured Clostridia bacterium
TCTTGATTCTCTTTCCCTTCTTTTAAATTTTTACTTTTCCCTTCGACACGGGAGCCCCTCCGGGGCACTTCGCAGGCATTGTTTTTTGCTGGGAGCCTTTTGTGATCCCTTTTATGTTTTTTGAAAATTTTATCTTATCCCTTCGACGCGCTCTGGCCGCGCCGGGGCCCTTACTTTTCTGCTCCTGCAGAAAAGTAAGCAAAAGAGCAGTCCAAAGGCGTTCCCCCTTTGGAATCCCCCTCTGCGGTCGCGCTAGAGTGCCTTCGGCACAACCGCGCGAGGGGACGGCGGAACTCCTCGCCGCTTTGCGGCTGGAGCTTCCGCGCAGATTTGCGAAGGCGTTGCCGCAAAAGCCGTTTCGGACGCGGTACCATGCGCGTTCGCGCATGATCGGCAAACGTCCCCGTTTGGGAACCTTGGGGGGCCAGGGGGCGAAGCCCCCAAAACCGAAGCGGTGGAGGTGCGGCGGCCGTGGCGAGCGCGCATGCGCTCGCGGCTTTCCCCAACGGCACCGAAGCTCCAGCCGCGCAAGCGGCGAGGAGTTCGGCCAATCCGGATAGCGCAGCGAGACTTGGGGGTTTCCAAAGGGGGGCGTCCAGCACCCCACTTTGGTCCGGGGATTCGCAAGGGGGTGAAACTCCCTTGCGCCTGTCTTTGCCTACTTTCTGCAGGAGCAGAAAGTAGGGGCCCCGCGCGGCCCGAGCGCGTCGAAGGGAAATTGAAAATTTTCAAAAAACATAAAAGGGATAACAAAAGCGCCCCAGCAAGAAAAACGGTGCCTGCGGCCCGCGAAGTGCCCCGAAGGGGTAAGCGCGTCGAAGGAACTAATCATAAGTTTAATAGGCGTAAAGGGGGGTAAAAAAGCGCAGTTCGCAGAAAAACGCCCCGGGGCGGCCAAGCCCCAAAAAAGCCAAGGGGGCGGCTTAGAGCCCCCAAATTCAAAAAGGCGGCGGGGCTCCCGCAAAAGAAGCCCCGCCGCAAAAAGGGGGTTGGGGAATCTCCCCCAAACACTCAAAGAATCGTATACCCCGCATCCAAAATAGCGGAACGAATCTGCCGCACATGCTCCCAGTTGCGCGTCTCCATGCGCACGCGCAAATAGCACCCGGCCACGTCCGTGCTGTTCGCCGAACGGTCATGGAATACGCTGACCACATTGGCGCCGAGATCCGCGATAATCGCCGTAATCTCCTTGAGTTCACCGGGCCGGTCGTGCAGCTCAATCGTCAATTCACTCGAGCGGCCCGCCTGCACGAGGCCGCGGCTGATGACCTTGCTCAAAATCGTCACGTCGATGTTGCCGCCGGACAGCAGACACACGACCTTCTTGCCTTTCAGGTCAAATTTCCCGGCCATCAACGCCGCCACGCTCACGGCGCCCGCGCCCTCCGTAATCAGCTTGTGCTGCTCGATTAACGCGAGCACCGCCGCCGCGATCTCATCTTCCGAAACGCTCACGACGCCGTCGACAAAGCGGCTGCACATCTCATACGTCAAATCGCCCGGGCACTTGACCGCGATGCCGTCGGCAAACGTGTGCACCTCCGGCAGCTCTTCCGGCTTGCCATCGGCCAGGGATTTCTCCATGCTCGGCGCGCCGGCCGCCTGCACGCCGTAGACCTTGCACTGCGGGCGCAGGGATTTGATCGTAAACGCGACGCCGGAAATTAAACCGCCGCCGCCAATCGGCACGAGCACCGCGTCGACGTCCGGCAGCTGGTCCAGAATTTCCAAGCCAATCGTCCCCTGCCCCGCGATGACGTCCGGGTCATCGAACGGATGGATAAACGTGCGGCCCGTCTCCTTCTGCAGCGCAACGGCCTTTTCGTGCGCGTCGTCATACACGCCCGGCACGAGGCACACCTGCGCGCCGAACCGCTTCGTCGCCTCGACCTTGCTGATCGGCGCCGTCGCCGGGATGCAGATCAAGGAATCGATGCCGTTGCGCGACGCGGCCAGCGCGACGCCCTGCGCGTGGTTGCCCGCCGAACACGCGATGACGCCCTTTTGCTTCTCCTCTTCCGAAAGCTGGCTGATCTTATAATATGCGCCGCGCAGCTTAAACGAGCCGGTGACCTGCAAATTCTCGGTCTTTAAATACGTTTCGCAGTCGCTGCCCAAATGCGGCGCCGGCAAAAGGTCTGTGCGGCGGGCGACGTCTTTGAGCACGTACGCCGCGTGATAGATTTTATCAAGCGTAATCATAGCGCGTTTCCTTCCTCTTCTGTCTGGATTTCGGGCGGGCCGGGGCCTGCGCCGTTTTTTATTATACAAGCCCGCTGCGCGGATGTACATGGATTTTTTAAGATTTTTGTCCTAAAAGGAGTTTTTCTTGGCTTTTCTATCCTCTTTGCGTTTGCTTAAAATTTTTAATTTTTCCCTTGACGCGCTTACCCCTGCGGGGCACTTCGCAGGCCGCAAGCGCCGGTTTTCTTTCTGGGAGCCTTTTGTTATCCCTTTTATGTCTTCTTAAATTTCTAATTTTCCCCTTGACGCGCTCAGGCCGCGCCGGGCCCCTACTTTCTGGCCAGCAGAAAGTAGGCAAAGACTGGCCAAAGAGGGCTGCGCCCCCTTTGGGATTCCCCCTCTGCGGTCGCGCTAGAGTGCCTTCGGCACAACCGCGCGAGGGGAGTGACGGAACTCCTAGCCGCTGCGCGGCAGGAGCTTCCGGGAGATTTGCGGGAGCGTTGCCGCAAAGGCCGTTTCGAACGCGGTACCATGCGCATTCGCGCATGACCGGCAGACGTCTCCGTTTGGGAACCTTGGGGGCAAGGGGGCGCAGCCCCCACCCCGAAGCGGTGGAGGTGCGGCGGCCGTGGCGAGCGCGCACGCGCTCGCGCTTTCCCCAACGGCACCG
>CALWVT010000050.1 GCA_944385055.1 uncultured Clostridia bacterium
CTTGCGCCTGTCTTTGCCTACTTTCTGCAGGGGCAGAAAGTAGGGGCCCGGCGCGGCCTGAGCGCGTCGAAGGGAAATTGAAAATTTTCAAAAAACATAAAGAGGATAAATAAAAAAATCCCGCCCCCGCGTCAAGGGGAAAGAAAAAATTTTAAGAAAACGTAAAGAGGATAAAGTGTATCGAAGGGAAAAGAAAAAATTCTCAAGAAATGCGAAAACAATCAAAAAACGTAAAAATATAAAAAGAAATACCCCAAAAGAGTCTGTCTTTTGAAAATCAAAATTTATCAAAGGAGCCTGCTATGAAACTCTATAATACATTAACAAGGGAAAAAGAGGAATTCACCCCCATCGAACCGGGAAAAGTCAAAATCTACGCCTGCGGGCCAACCGTCTATAACTATATCCATATCGGCAACGCCCGCCCCATCTGCACGTTCGACGTGCTGCGCCGGTGGTTCCAGTACCTGGGCTATGAGGTCACCTACGTCCAGAATTTCACCGATATCGACGACAAAATCATCAACAAAGCCAACGAGGAAGGCTCCGATTACCTGACCGTCAGCCGCCGGTATATCGAGGAATACAAAAAAGACGCCGCGGGCCTCAATGTCCGCCCGGCCGATATCCACCCGAAAGCGACCGAAAATATCGACATCATCCAAGAGATGATCCAGGACCTCATCGACAAGGGCTTCGCGTACCCCGCCGACAACGGCGACGTCTATTTCGCGACGAAAAAGGACCCCGGCTACGGGAAATTGAGCCACCAGCCGATGGAGGACCTCGTCGCCGGCGCGCGCATCGCTCCCGGCGAACACAAGCGCGACGCGATGGATTTCGCGCTCTGGAAGGCCGCAAAGCCCGGCGAGCCGTCGTGGGATTCCCCGTGGGGACAGGGCCGGCCCGGCTGGCACATCGAGTGCTCCGCGATGGTGCGCCGGTATTTGGGCAAGACGATCGACATCCATTGCGGCGGCCAGGACCTGATTTTCCCGCACCATGAAAATGAAATCGCGCAGAGCGAATGCTGCAACGGCGTGCCGTTCGCGCACTATTGGATGCACAACGGGTATATCAATGTCGATAATAAAAAGATGAGCAAATCCCTGCACAATTTCTTCACGGTGCGGGAAGTCGCCGACGCATACGGCTATGAGCCGGTGCGGTATTTGATGGTCAGCTCGCATTACCGCATGCCGATCAATTACAGCGTCGATGTCATCCTGCAGTGCAAGGCGTCGCTCGAGCGGCTGTACAATTGCCGGGATAACCTGTTCTTTGCGCTCGAAAACGCGCAGCGCGGCGAGATGCCGGGCGACGCGGCGGCGCTCGAGAAGGCGCAGGGCTGCCGGCAGGCGTTTGAGGACGCGATGAACGACGACCTGAACACGGCGAACGCGCTGGCGGCGCTGTTTGACCTCGCGCGCGTCGCGAACGTTGCGGTCGCGGACGGGGCCGGCCACGACGCGCTGCAGGCGCTTTACGGCCTGTTCATCGGCCTGGCGGACGTGCTGGGGCTATTGTACAGCCATCCGCTGCCGGGGAAAGCCGGCGACGCGGAGGAGGACGCGGAGATTGAGGCGCTCGTTGCGGCGCGCACGAAGGCCCGCAAGGAGAAGAACTGGGCCGAGGCCGACCGCATCCGCGATGAACTGAAGGCGCGCGGGATCGTGCTCGAGGATACCCCGCAGGGCGTCAAGTGGCGCCGCGCGGAATGAGCGCCAGGAAGATCCGGTTTGCAAAGCCGGAAGACGCGGGGCGGGTCGCGGAAATCTACGCGCCGTACGTCGAGAAGACGCCGGTTTCGTTTGAATACACGCCGCCGGACGCGGACGAGATGCGCCGGCGCATTCGAGACGTCACGCGCGAATACCCGTGGCTTATTTTGGAAGAAGACGGGAAACTGCAGGGGTATGCCTACGCGCACCGGTACGGCGAGCGCGCGGCGTTCCGGTGGTCGTGCGAGTGGAGCATTTACCTCGACGAAGGGTTCCGCGGCCGCGGCGGCGGGCGGGCGCTGTATGAGGAGCTCGGGCGTTTATGCACGCGGATGGGGTGCGCGGCGGCATACGTGCTCGTCGCGGTGCCGAACCCGGAGAGCATCGGGTTTCATGAGCGGATGGGTTTTTCGCTCGTGGCGGTAGAGAAGGCGGTCGGCTACAAGCTCGGCGCGTGGCGGGATTTGGCGATTTTGGAGCGGCGGTTGCGGCCGCTGTCCGCACCGCCGGCGGTGTTCCGGCCGATTGGGAGTTTAGATTGATGAAAAATGCGGTCCCCTGTTTTTTGCAGGGGGACCGCATTTTTGTTTTATTTTTTGGGGCTGACTGCCCCAAGGCTGGGGGGTTATTTGCAGGCTGCGCTTGCGGGGCACTTTGCAGGCTGCAGGCGATGGCTTTTTTGCTCGGGAACTTTATTGATCCCTTTTATGTTTTTTGAAAATTTTAAGTTTTTCCTTCGACGCGCTTACCCCTTCGGGGCACTTCGCAGGCCGCGCGGGGGCCCCTACTTTCTGCTCCTGCAGAAAGTAGGCAAAGACAGGCGCAAGGGAGTTTCACCCCCTTGC
>CALWVT010000051.1 GCA_944385055.1 uncultured Clostridia bacterium
CCTACTTTCTGCAGGAGCAGAAAGTAGGGGCCCCCGCGCGGCCCGAGCGCGTCGAAGGGAAAAGATAAAATTTTCAAGAAAACGTAAAGAGGATAAAAAAGAAGCCCTCTCTGCGTCGAAGGGAAAAAGTAAAATTTTAAATAAGGGTAAAGAGAATCAAAAGAAAGCCTCCGGGCAGCGCAGCGCCCCTCCACCCCCTTCCCCCAGATGTTCATAAAAAATTCATTGAATTTTCCCGCCAGATGCGTTAAAATAGCTTTAGCACTTAAAGCACGAGAGTGCTAAATTCTCAGAAAATCGAGGCATCCCATATGAAACAATTCCAGGCAGAATCCAAACGCTTGCTGGATTTGATGATCAATTCTATCTATACGCATAAGGAAATCTTCCTGCGTGAGCTCATCAGCAACGCAAGCGACGCAATCGATAAGCTCTATTACCAGACGCTGCAGGACGGCGATACGGGCCTAAACCGCGACGACTTCTTCATCCAGCTCACGGCCGACAAGGAGAACCGCCGCCTTGTGATCGAAGACAACGGCTGCGGCATGACCGACCAGGAACTCGAGGAAAACCTCGGCACGATCGCGAAGTCGGGCTCCTTGGACTTTAAACAGACGAACGAACAGAAGGACGGCGTGGAGATTATCGGCCAGTTCGGCGTCGGCTTCTATGCCGCGTTCATGGTCGCAAAGCACGTCACGGTCGAAAGCCTCGCCTATGGCAGCAGCCAGGCGTACCGCTGGGAGAGCAGCGGCGCCGAGGGCTATACGGTCGAGCCGTGCGAGAAGGAAACCCGCGGCACGCGCATCACGCTCGATTTAAAGGACAACACCGACGACGAGAATTACGACGATTTCCTGGACCAGTACCGCTTGAAATCCCTTGTCAAGAAGTACAGCGACTACATCCGCTACCCAATCCGCATGGAAATGCACAAGAGCCGCCAGAAGCCGAAGCCCGAGAATGCGCCCGACGACTATAAGCCCGAATATGAGGACTACACCGAGGTCGAGACGCTCAACTCGATGGTCCCGCTCTGGCGCAAGAATAAAAACGAAATCAAGCCCGAAGAGTATAACGATTTCTATAAGAGCAAGTTCGGCGACTACGAGGACCCGCTGCGCGTGATCCACAGCAACGCCGAGGGCGTCGCGACGTACAATGCGCTGCTGTTTATCCCCGCGCATGCGCCGTTTGACTATTATACGAAGAATTTTGAAAAAGGGCTGCAGCTGTACTCGAACGGCGTGCTGATTATGGACAAATGTGCGGACCTTCTGCCCGATTATTTCAGCTTCGTGCGCGGCCTCGTCGACAGCCAGGATTTGAGCCTGAATATTTCGCGCGAAATGCTCCAGCACGACCGCCAGCTGCATGTAATCGCCGGCCGCTTGGAGAAGAAGATTAAGTCCGAACTCGAGTCGATGCTGCGCAATGACCGCGAGAAGTACGAGCAGTTCTTTCAAGCGTTCGGCCTGCAGTTAAAGTACGGCGTTTACAGCGACTACGGCATGCACAAGGAGCTTCTGCAGGATTTGCTCTTGTTCTATTCGAGCAAGGAGAAGAAGCTCGTCACGCTCAAGGAATACGTCTCGCGCATGCCGGAAGGGCAGAAGTATATCTACTACGCGAGCGGCGAATCGACGTCGAAGATCGACCTGCTCCCGCAGACCGAGGCGCTCAAGGACCGCGGCTACGAGATCCTGTATCTGACCGACGAAGTCGACGAATTCGCGCTGCGCGTGATGATGAACTACGACGAGAAGGCGTTTAAGTCCGTCACGAGCGAGGACCTCGGCCTCGAAACCGACGAGGAAAAGGAAGAGATGAAGAAAAAGGTCGAGGAGAACAAAGATCTTCTCAACTTCCTGAAGGACGCGCTCGACGGAGGGGTCCAGCAGGTCATCCTCTCGACGAAATTAAAGAGCCACCCCGTGTGCCTGTCGGCCGGCGGCCCGCTGTCGCTTGAGATGGAGAAGATCCTCAATTCGATGCCCGGCGCGGAGAAGGACCAGCCCGTCAAGGCGCAGCGTGTGCTCGAAATCAACGCAAACCACCCGATCTTCGAGCGCCTGCGTGCCCTCTACACGGACGACCAGGAGAAGCTCAAGAAGTACGCAAAGCTTTTGTACACGCAGGCGCTGTTAATCGAAGGCGTCCCCGTGGAGGACCCGGTCGCGTTCAGCAACGCGGTGTGCGACTTGATGGTCGAAGCGTAACACTTCTTTCATTTGATCTGATTTATATAGATATAAAAACGGCGGCGAAGACCCATTTCAGCGGGCTTTCGCCGCCGTCTTTTTGTGATTTCCTGTGCGTGGCAATGCAATTGTAAAAAATATTTAAAATAGATTGACAAAAAGTAAAAAATATGATACAGAAAGAGTAAAAGAAATTGGATGGAAGGCGTGGAATCGAATGAGGAAAAAGCGCATCGGAATCGGGATTCTACTTGCAATTTCTATGTTCATCCTCTTTTTGGTGGGGTGGCGGTTCTGTCTTTCCCAGCAGAACGCGGTTTATCGCTTGACGAACCAGGCCATGTGGCACAAGGAAACCTATTGGCTGCCGCCTTCCCTCAAAGAGCAAGCCGTTTACCGCCTGTCAGAAAATTGGTGGAACGAAACGGCGTCCATACGGCTTTTGATGCTGGAGGAAAGAGATGCGAAAACAGAGCGATTCCTTTCTGCGATGCACACCGGGAAGGATGCCTCCCTGGAAGCCCTGATCAGCCGTGCCCTGCAAACGGTTGGCCTTTCTGCGCGTGCGATCGACCTGCCGGACACCTATCGATGGACGATGTACGAGCAAGGCGAGTCGCTCCTGCTGCTTCTCTATCTTTCGGATACGCAGCTTTATTTATTTGAAATCTGTGCGACATAGCCCCTCGACACCGTTGGATAAATTTTCACGGGGGCCTCTCCTTATAATAGAAAGAAATCATGGGTCAAAGCCCAACAGAAAAATTGGAAAGGAGAGATCCCTTTGGAAGACCCCGTGCAGAACACCGCCTGCCCCGTGCAGCTGCGGCTCAAAGAAAATACGCTGACCGCCTGGCTGTGTGGGGAAATCGACCACCACACCGCCCGCAAAATCCGCGAGGCCGTCGACGAAGCCGCCTCCCGCGTGCGGCCCGAACGCCTCATCCTCGACTTTTCCGCCGTCCAGTTTATGGACAGCTCCGGCATCGGCCTGATTATGGGCCGCTGCAAATTGCTTGCCGCCTGGAACGGTCGCGTCATCGTGCGCCATGTCCCGCCGAAATTGGAACGCATCGTCTCACTTTCGGGCCTGCAGACCTTGTGTGACGTCGAGGAAGGAGGACCCCGCCATGAAACCGATCAATGAAATGCACCTGCGCTTCCCAAGCGTGAGCGCCAACGAAGCCTTTGCGCGCGCGGCCGTCTCCACGTTCGTCGCCCAGCTCGACCCGACGCTCGACGAGCTGTGCGACACGAAAACGGCCGTCTCCGAAGCGGTCACAAACTGCATTGTCCACGGCTACCGCGACACGATTGGCACGATCTATATCGACTGCGCCTTATATGAAAACGGCCGCGTCGTCATCCGCGTCCGCGACCGCGGCTGCGGCATCGAAAATCTGAAGCAGGCGATGGAGCCCTTGTATTCCTCCGCCGGCGGCGAGCGCGCGGGCCTCGGCTTTGCCGTCATGCAGAGCTTTATGGACAAGCTGCGCGTACAGAGCCGCCCTGGCCAGGGGACAACCGTTGTGCTCGAAAAGACGTTTTCGCCGCGCGTACATACGAATGGATAGGGAACAGCGTGTCCGTGAAAATTTAGGGCTGGCCCGCGCCTGCGCCGCACGCTTTCTGGGCCGCGGCGTCGAGTACGACGACCTATACCAGGCCGCATGCCTCGGCCTTCTGGAGGCCGCCGACCGCTTTGAGGAAAGCCGCGGACTGCGCTTCTCGACGTATGCCGTGCCGGTCATCCTCGGGGAAGTGCGGCGGCTTTTCCGCGAGGGCGGCGCCGTGAAGGTCAGCCGCAGCCTGCAGAGCCTGTCGCGCCGCGCCGCACAGGTTTCCGCGGCATGGACACAGCGGACCGGCAAGTCTCCCACGCTGCACGAGCTCGCCGGGCAGCTCGGCGTTTCGCCCGAAGAGGCCGCCCAGGCGATCGGCGCTTCCCAGGCGCCGCTTTCGCTGACTTCCCCGGAGGACGGCGCGCTGCTCGATGTGCCGGAAAAGCCCGCCGGCCCATCCTTAACGGACCGCATCGGCCTGCAGCAGGCGATCGCGCAGCTGCCCAAAGAAGACCAGGCGCTGCTTTACCTGCGCTATGTCCGCCGCAAAACCCAGGCGGAAACCGGCAGCGTGCTCGGGCTCAGCCAGGTACAGGTCTCACGCCGTGAAAAGAAACTCCTGTATGCGCTGCGCCAGGCGCTTGGATAAACCTGTATGTTGTGGTTTGTAGAAAAAAAGGGGCAAGATTTGGATGCTGTCGCGGGAATCGAAAAAAACTTAAAATTTTTTCGAAAAAAGCGTTGACAAACAGAATTCGGTGTGGTATTATAATTAAGCCGTCACGAGAGAGGGCAAGAAAATCAGAGAAACCTCTTAGAAAGTAAGAGAAGCATGAAAGATTTCTTGTTTGTTTTGACGACGGCACAGGACCTTGAAAATTAAACAACGAGAGACGAAAGGACCCGGAAGATTTCTTGAGGAAACTCCAAGAAATTGACGAGAAGCCAACTCGTGAAAAAATGGCGAGACGATACGCAAGCGTATCGAAAGATGAGCTTAGAAAAGCTTCTAGATTTGATTTGAATGAGCGTAAGCTTATTTAGATACCATTTTTAGAGAGTTTGATCCTGGCTCAGGACGAACGCTGGCGGCGTGCCTAACACATGCAAGTCGA
>CALWVT010000052.1 GCA_944385055.1 uncultured Clostridia bacterium
TGCGGCAACGCCTCCGCAAATCTCGCGGAAGCTCCTGCCGCGTAAGCGGCTAGGAGTTCCGTCACTCCCCTCGCGCGGTTGTGGCCGCAGGCCACTCTAGCGCGACCGCAGGGGGGAATCCCAAAGGGGGCGCAGCCCTCTTTGGCCAGTCTTTGCCTACTTTCTGCTGGCCAGAAAGTAGGGGCCCGGCGCGGCCTGAGCGCGTCGAAGGGAAAAACTAAAAATTTAAAAGAAGGTAAAGAGGATCAATAAAAAGCCCCGCGCCGCGTTGAAGGGAAAAATAAAAATTTTAAAGAAGCGTAAAAAAGCATCCAAATAAACGTAAAAAATAAAAAACCGAAATTCCGAAAAGAATCTGTCTTTTCAAAAAAGGAGGCCCATCGCTGTGAAAAACAAAAAGAAAAAGATTTTAAAACTCGCCGCTATAACATTGGCTGCGGCCCTCGCCGCTATGACCTTCGCCGGGTGCAGCGGCACCCAAAACGGTTCCGCCGACGACGAGAAAACCCTCAACCTCTTTACCTACGACGGCTACGTCCCCCAGGACGTCCTCGACGGCTATACCGAGCAGACCGGCGTCCATGTCAATTATACGAACTTCGAGTCCAACGAGGAAATGCTCGCGAAACTCCAGGCGGCCGACGGCGGCGACTACGATATCATCATCTGCTCCGACTATATGATCGACCTGATGCGCCAGGAGGGCGGGCTGATCCGCGAATTGGATACCTCAAAGCTCTCCAATTACGGGAATATCGACCCGGCTTACCAGAGCCAGTTCTATGACCCCGACAACCAGTACACGATCCCCTACGCGCCCGGCGTGCCGCTGATCGTCTATAACCCCGAAACGTGCCCCGTCGAGATCGAGGGCTACGCCGACTTGTGGAACCCGGAACTCGCGGACAGCCTCGTCGTGATGGATTCCTCGCGCATCATGGTCGGCATCACGCTCAAGACGATGGGCAAATCGATGAACGAAACCGATCCCGAAGTGCTCGGCGAGGCGGAGAAAAAATTGCTCGAATTGAAGCCAAATGTCCGCACGATGGCCGTCAATGACCTCGACACGGTGCTGACGAGCGGCGAGGCGAGCGTCGGGTTCATGTATACGTCCCAGGTCGCGAAGGCTTTGGAGGCGAATCCCAACTTAAAAGTCGTGTACCCGAAAGAGGGTTTGGGCTTTGGCATCGACTGCATCGTCGTGCCCGAAAACGCGCCCCACGCGGACAATGCCTATTCGTTTATCGACTACTGTTTAGACCCGGAAATCGGCGCGAAAATTTCGAGCGAAATCCTCTATTTGTGCCCGAATCAGGCGAGCGTCGAATACCTCCCCGCGGACTTCCGCGAGACGCTTTCGCTGCCGGAAGAGAAACTCCAAAACGTCGAATTCATCAAAGATGTCGGCGACGTCGCGAACGAATACGAGCGCATTTGGACCGCGTTTAAGCAGGCATAAAAACGGGAAAAATCATAAAAAACGGCCCGCCGTTTGGAAGGGAAATCCCCCAAAAACGGCGGGCTTTTTTTGCGCGCAAAAACGCGCGTTTATAAGAAAAACGGCTCCAAAAGTTCCTCGAGCAACGTGTTCGAAACGAGGAACCCAAGGCGCGTCAGGAAAAGGCGGGTTTCGTCGCGTTTTAAAAGCCCGGCAGGCGCGTACCGCGCGGCGCGCCGGCGCAGGAGCGCGGGGATTCCGTGCCCGAACCGCGCGTTGCAGCCGGCTTCCGTCAGCCCCTCGCACAGCCGCAGCCGCAGCATCGCGTACTCGAAAAACGACCCGGCCGGGCACTGCGGGTCCTCCTCGGGAGACGGCGCGGCGCCGGATAAAAACTGCCGCAGCGAGCGCGGGTAGAAAAACCGTTTCCCGTCGTAAAACGAGTGCGCCGACGGGCCGAGTCCTACGTACGGGCGCAGGTCCCAATATTTGAGATTGTGGCGGCTCTGCCGGTTTTCCTGTGCAAAATTACTGATTTCATATTGAAGAAAGCCGCTTTCTTCGAGCGCTTCGCACGTAAATAGATAGAGATCTGCGGCCTCGTCGGCGTCGGGCAGGGAGAGCGTGCCGCGCATCTGCCAAAAGCGCGTGTGCGGCTCAATCTGCAACAAATACGCCGAAACGTGGCTTGCGCCCACCTCCCTGCAAAACGAAACGCTCGTTTTTATAGACGCCTCCGTCTGCCCGGGCAGGGCCAGCATCAGGTCTAGTGAGACGTTCGAAATGCCGGCCTTGTGCGCGTCGGAAACGGCGCGCGCGGCGTCCGCTTTCGTGTGGTTTCTCCCGAGAAACGAAAGCTCCTTTTCCGACGCACTTTGCAGCCCCAGCGACACGCGGTTGACCCCTTTTTCGTGCACGGCGGCGAATAAATCGTACAATGGTTTTCCGGGATTTGCCTCGAGCGTGATTTCGGCGTTTTCCGTCAAATAAGGCGCCGCGGAATCGAGGAGCCGGCACAGCCGTTTCGCGCCGAGGAGTGCCGGCGTCCCGCCGCCGAAATACAGCGTATCCGCCGAAAGATTCGGGGCCGTTTCTTGCAGCAAACGCAGCTTTTCACACAGCGCGTCCGTGTAGGCATCGAGCGTTTCCTCGTTTGTGCGCATCGAGAAAAAATCGCAGTACGGGCACTTCGATTCGCAAAACGGGATATGCAGATAAAGCCCGACCGGTTCGTGTTCCATAAAACGCCTCTTTCCATATATAATCGCCGGGAAAATCTCAGCGGATACCGCCGGATTTCCCGGACAAAAAACGGCCGGCCGCAAACGACCCCTGGAAAGGGAATCGATTTCCAGGAACGGATGCGCCGGCCGGCCTTATTTTTTGGGTGCAGAAACGACTTTTGCCGTTACGGTGGGAACCACCTGCTTGTGCTTGCGCGGCAGCCAGAACGTGAACACGCACGATTCGCCCTCTTTCGAGCGCGCGGTGATTTCGCCGCCGTGCAGATTCAGGATCGTCTTGACGATGTACAGCCCCAGGCCCATGCCGGATTTATCCTTCGAGCGCGACTTGTCGGTCTTATAGAAGCGGTCGAAAATCTGCGCGAGCTCCTCGGGCGCGAGGCCGTCGCCGCTGTTTTCAATCGTGACGGTCGTGCGGTCGGGGGTTTCCTGCATCGAAACGGCGATATAGCCGCCTTCGTTCGTGAATTTCACGGCATTTTCCACCAAATTATAGACGACCTGGTGAATCATATCCGGGTCGCCGTCGACGAACAGCGGCTGGGAATCCTCGAGGCCGCGCACCTCGATGTGCTTTTTCTCGATGGGCTGCTCGAACGTGAGCATCGTCGAGAGGACGGTCTGCGTCAAATCGAACCGCGACGGGTGCAGCACGAGTTCGCCGTTGTCGATGCGCGACAGGTCGAGCATTGTGCGCACGAGGCGCGACAGGCGCTTGACCTCTTTGGAAACAATCTGTAAATAATGGCGCTGCTGATTCGGCGGAATCGTGCCGTCCAAAATGCCGTCGATAAACCCGGCAATCGTCGTCATCGGCGTCTTCAATTCATGGGAAATATTCGCGATAAAGCTGCGGCGCGCGTTCTCGCTGATGGCGAGGGAATCGGCCATCGAATTGAACGCCTGGGCGAGTTCGCCGATCTCGTCGCGGCTGTGGACGGGCACGCGGACGCTGAAGTCGCCCTCGCCGAACGCGCGCGCGGCGCTGGCCATGCGGTGGAGCGGGTTTGTCAAATTATACGTAAAGGCCCAGACCGCACAGAACGTGATTAAAAAGGCAGCGAGCGCCGCCAATAGGAAGAGCTTGAGCGTATCGGTGCGGAATTCGGTCTGCTTGTGCGTCGCGATGCACGCGAACACGGCGGCGACCGGCGTTTCCTGGCCGGTTTGCGCGAGCGTGACGCTAACCGGGACGCCGACGACGAAGCACGGTTCCCCGTACAGGCCGTCGAGCGTGGAGCGCTGGTCGTAAAACGTGCCCGAAAGCGCCTGGGTGAGCGGGGAAGAGGGCACGGTGTCTTTTTTGAGCGCGACGTTGGAGCCGCGGGACATGGCGAGGATGCGGCCGCACGTGTCGGTCAAGAGCAGGTCGCACTCGTTATTTTTACTCAAGGACGGCAGGAGCATTTCCAGGCGCGCGGTATCGAGCGCGAGGGTGCCGTCGCTTTCGGTCATGCCGTTGGAGACGATCGTCGAGACGGAGCGGGCCAGGCGCGTCAGGTTGGATTTCTGGCTGTCGCGCCAGTCGTTGCTCGAAAGCGTGACCATCAGAAGGCCCAGAATGCAAAAGCTCCCGGCGAGAATCAGGCACGTCATGCCGAGGTATTTGGTAAAGAGCGTTTTTTTCATAAGCATGTATCCGCTTCCTTTTGTTGCTGCTCCATTTCCTTTATAAAACGGGCAAAACGGGAATCAAAACCCTTCCGGAAACGCGCGCAAAACGCGGCGGCGTTATTTCGAGGAAGAGGGGCTTTTTTCGGCTTTTTTCCGAGAAAGTTTTAAGGTGCGTTTTGGCTTTTTTTCGGCTTCCGGCAAAGCGGGCACGGGGGCGAAATCGTCGGATTCCGGCGCATTGGTTTTGGGGGCGGAATCGGGCGTTTCGGCGGCTTTTTCGCGCAGGTGCGCGGCGGCGGAAGCGGCGACGCCGAGGTCGTCGTCATCGTCGTCTTTTACCTCGAATTTATAGCCGACGCCCCACACGGTTTTCAGGCACCATTGGTCGGAAACGCCCTCGAGTTTTTCGCGCAGGCGTTTGACGTGAACGTCGACGGTGCGGCTGTCGCCGTAATAGTCGAAACCCCAGACTTCGTCGAGCAATTGGTCGCGCGTAAAGACGCGGTTTGGGTTGCTCGCGAGGTGGTAGATTAACTCCATTTCCTTCGGCGGTGTATCGATGATTTTTCCGTTGACTTTCAGTTCATAATTCGTCAAATTGATCGACAATTTATCGTAATGGACTTCCTTGACGACGCCGTTTCCATTTTTGCCGAGGCGGCGCAAAACGGCTTTGATGCGGGCGACGACTTCCTTTGTTTCGAAGGGTTTGACGATGTAGTCGTCGGCGCCGAGTTCGAGGCCGAGGACCTTATCGAAGACCTCGCCTTTGGCGGTAATCATGATGATGGGGCACTGGCTTTTTTTGCGGATTTCGCGGCAGACCTGCCAGCCGTCGAGTTCGGGGAGCATGATATCGAGCAGGATGAGGTCGGGGGCCTCCATATCGAATTTTTTCAGGGCCTGGCGGCCGTCGCTCGCGATGACGACGTCGAAATTTTCCTTTTCGAGATATAGCCGCAGCAATTCACAGATATTGGGGTCGTCGTCGACGACCATAATTTTATCCAGCATGCGGGAGATCCTCCTCATAATCTTAAAAATTGAAAGGCGCGGCGCCAAAAGGCGTCGGGGGAAGGTGGGTTCCTTTTGTATTATACGCAATTTTGGGATGCGAGTGGTGAATAGTTTTTGAACGGCGGGGAGGGGGGTTTTTTTGGGGGGCTTAGAGGCGCCCCCTTTCCCCCCTTTTTTTTGAGGCTTTATTTACCCTCTTTGCCTTTTCTTAAAATTTTTACTTTTCCCTTCGACGCGCTCAGGCCGCGCGGGGGCCCCTACTTTCTGGCCAGCAGAAAGTAGGCAAAGACTGGCCAAA
>CALWVT010000053.1 GCA_944385055.1 uncultured Clostridia bacterium
TCTTTGCCTACTTTCTGCTGGCCAGAAAGTAGGGGCCCGGCGCGGCCTGAGCGCGTCGAAGGGAAAAATCAAAAATTTAAGAAAGCGTAAAGAGGGTAAATAAAAAGCCCCACTCCCGCGTCGAAGGAATAAATCAAAAAATTTAAGAAAAGGCAAAGAGGATAAAGAAAGCCCCGCAAGCGCAGCCTGCAAATCAAACGCCCGAGCGCGTCGAAGGGAAAAATCAAAAATTTAAGAAAACATAAAAAGAATAAAAAGAGCCCCAAAAGCCTATTTGCAAATGCTTTGCATTTCCAAAAATCAGTATACCACCGCGAAAAAAGCCTGTCAATCCGCCAATCAAAAAAATTTTCAAAAAGGGCTTGCATTTCCCCGAAAGATGCGATATAATAATAGAGCACTCGAGAGACGGTGTAAAAAATCAATAAAAACCGTAGTAAGCGCGTGGAAAGTTTTGACATGGACGTTTAGCTCAGCTGGCTAGAGCATCCGCTTGACGTGCGGAAGGTCATAGGTTCGAGTCCTATAACGTCCACCATACGTTGCAGAAGACGGATCCTTTCCTCTGTTGTAATGTATAGGGGATGGATGCGTTGCCGCGCTCACAAAGTGGTGTGGAGCAAAAAAGGCCCCTGCGGAATACCTCCGCAAGGGCCTTTTTTCGCAAATGCGGCAGGAAAACATATGCAAGACTATAAAAAGGCGAGTGAACGGGTGCAAAAAACCAAACAGGGAGGAGGATAAAAGACAATGGATATTGTGGACAGATTGGAACTTGTCAGGAAAGAACAGGACTTAAATGGGTCGGAATTCGCGAAGACAGTCAATCTGACGGGATCGGCCTATTCGCAGGTAAAAAACAAGACGCGGCCCCCGTCCAGGCGCTTTATCCTGGAAGTCTGCAAGCAGTTTAATGTCAGTGAAGAGTGGCTTGAGACCGGTCAGGGGGAAATGTACCGGCAAAAGCCCAGAACGCTCGACCGGCTCAGCGAGGCGGTCCTGCGTGTGGTCCATACGGAGAACGCTTTTTCGGATATCATCGAGGTCATTCTTGAAATGTATTATGAGATGTCCGAGGAAAAGCAAAAGATCGTAGACGAATTGTTCGATGAATTTCGGAAGCGGTTGTTATTTAAGTAATTGAGACGATAAAACGAAAAGAGGCTTTCATGCAGGGGCTTTTACACGTGTATACGGGCAGTGGAAAAGGCAAGACAACTGCGGCCGTCGGGCTTTGCGTGCGTGCGCGCGGGGCCGGGCTCGCGGTTGTGTTCGCGCAGTTTTTAAAGGGCAGTGCCACTTCGGAATTGCAGCCGCTCGCATCGCTCGGCGTGCGCGTGGTGCGCTGCAAAAGCACACCCGCGTTTTACAGCCGCATGACGCCCGCCGAACAGGCCCGCTGCCGGGAAGAACAGCGCCGCGGCTTTGCGCAGGCCGTGAAAGCTGCACCGCGGCAGGGGCTGCTCGTGCTCGACGAGCTCTGCTGTGCGCTCGCGCTCGGCGCGCTCGAACCGGAACCCGTGCGTGCGTTTTTGGAGGCGCGCGGGAGCGGGCTCGAAGTCGTGTGTACGGGCCGCGGCGCACCCGAATGGCTTTTGGAAATGGCAGATTACGTAACCGAAATGCGCGCTGAAAAGCATCCGTTTGCGCGCGGTATCCCCGCTCGCCGGGGAATTGAATACTAAAAGCTGAGGGACTCTATGGAAGAATGCCCCGCAGAAAGCAGCCGCCGGCAGACCGTTTTCCTAGAAACGGCCGCCGGCGGCAAATTTTTATGCGGACGGTTCCGCGGGGGCCTCGAGCGCCTCGCTGAGCGCCGGCAGCAGGCCATCCTGCACAAGCACGCCATAGCAGAACAAAAGCCCCACAAAATATAAAAGCACCGCGAAGCTGCCCGCTACCAGCGCGAAATAGACCGCCGCCACCATCGCCAGCGGGTGAATTGACAGGGATTTTGCGATGATTTTCGGTTCGACTACCTGCCGCACCGCCGACACGGCCACCCAGCAGATCAAAAGCAGCAGCGCCTTGCCCCAGTCGCCCAGGCATAAATAGACCACCGCCATCGGCACATAAACGGTCCCCGGCCCGAGAATCGGCAGAATGTCCGCGATGCCGCTGAGTAGCGCGAACACGAACGGATACGGGACCCCGAGGACGGCGAACACGACGAGCGATTCCAAAAACGTCAGCCCGTAAATCAAAAGGTACGAAAGCAGGAACCGCCCGCCCATCGTCTTGCCGTTTTTCGAGAGCGCGCGCAGTTTTTGGCTGCTGCCGGCAAAGATGCGCGCCGCGTGCGCCTTGAGTTTCTCCAAATCCCGCGCGAAAAAATACGTCGCAAGGACCGAAACGACGCACAGCATCACGACCATCGGCAGGCTCGTCAGCCACGAAAGCAGCTGCCGCACAAGGTCGCCCAGGAAGGCCAGCACGCTCTCCGCAAGCGCGGACAATGCCTGCTGCGCCTGTTCGGCAAACCCCGGCGAGACGGTCTGCCAGAATGCCCCCGCGCGCTCCAATGCCGCGTACAGCGGCGCCAATAGCTGGTCGATCGATTCGGGGGAGAGTTCGCCGATCCATCCGACGAGTTTTTGCCCTTCACGGAACACCGCCGCGCCCAACAGCGCCAAGAGCCCGAACAGGACCGCGTACACCAATAGCGTCGCGAGGACCGCCGCCCCCGACGCCGGCAGACGGAGCCTTTTGCGCAGCCACCGGCACAGCGGCTGCGTCAGGAGCGCGAGCAAAAGCCCCGCCAAAAACGGCAGCGTATACGAAAAGGTTGCATAGAGCAGCAGGAATAGGCCCGTATAAAGGCCGAAAAAGAGGAGCAGCGGCTTGAGGCGCCGCAGCCGCGCACGCAGTTGCATAGAAGACCTCCTAACGTGTTCTTCTGGATTTTCTGTTTTTTTATTTTGATGGATATATAGATATAGAGAGGATTTTGGGCCTATGCGGCCCTTGGGTGCTGTTTGGAAGATTTTTAGGTTTTTTTATTCTTTTTACGCTGTTTGAAAATTTTAAGTTTTTTCTTCGAAGCGGAGGGGCTTTTTTGATCTTCTTTACGCCTATTAAAATTATAATTTTTCCCTTCGACGCGCTCGAGACTTTCTTTTTATCCTTTTTACCTTCTCTTAAATTTCTAATTTATCCCTTCGACGCGCTCAGGCCGCGCGGGGGCCCCTACTTTCTGGCCAGCAGAAAGTAGGCAAAGACTGGCCAAAGAG